>JAIMKV010000033.1:46907-48777 GCA_020692205.1 Myxosarcina sp. GA_180221_E-2-1-MAG-40_15 | reverse complement strand
CTTATTCAATAATGTTTTAAGATTGCCAGCCGAGTAAATTCCAGTAAGCTAGTAAAAATATAAAAGCGATCGCAGCTACAGTCACTAACGTATAGTGCGATCGCCCTTGCCAAGACCAATAGTTTTTTTGCCAAACTACTATCATCAAGATTAATAAGATCGCAGACAAGACTGAGGTTAATATTGGTATAGCGAGTCAACCAACTGCTACAGGCCCAACGCCATCAACTAGTTTCCAAGCACCCCACCGCCAGAGATATAGAGGTAATCCCACGATAAAAGTCAGGTTGAGTATTCCTACCAAACCAGCTATACTGCGAACCCAGGTTAGTTGTGGCAGATGACTATTTCTCTGTTGTAAAACCCGCAATGAAGGGCGAACTATACCTGCCATCGTAGCCGTGAGGAACAGCAGCAGGCAGAAAATTAATACTCCTAGATGTAATTTAATTGTTTCATACCAAGACACTCGTTGATATGTGCCGATTTTGGGATATAGAGGATTAGAAACATGAGTAATTTTTCCCGAATCGTCAGCGACAAAATAAGTATAGGCATCATCGCGATCGCGGTAAAATAAACCTGGTTCGGCAGTAAAAATTAACTTAACGTTATTTACCTTATTTGGGAATGCGAGGGGGGGGAGTCTGAATCAGTAAAGTTCCCTCTGGTTGAGTAGTAACTTGAATCTCTTTAGCAACACCAGTAATCTTAGCTAGAGTCGATCGCGGGTACTCCATATCTCGAAAAGTTCCAGTATATTTTATCAGTTGGTCTGTCAGTCAGTTTATTAGGCTTAATCTTAGCTTTTATCGCTTCTGAGGCGACGGTAGTGACAATAATCGCCGAGGCGATCGCTCAACCGCAAGGAGCGAGAGTATACGAGCCACAACAGGCGATTGAAACCGCAGATTTATTTTTAGATTTTGTTAATGTAACTATCTTAGGCGCACATATTTTAGGAACTATCAATTCTCTAGGACTACTCAACTGGATCACCAGAGAATAAATGTCGTCTTGAGCAAAAATTCTCTGGTAGTTTGAGTTATTTATTAGCTTGCTGTAACTCTTGAGGACGTAGAGATAGCTGCTGAGTTTGGTCTTTGCGTCGCACAGTCATACTCAATGTTTTGCCGATCTGACTTTCTTCGACAGCCTTCTGTAACTGTTCGGCAGTTTTGATCTCAGTTCCTGCCACAGATGTAATTACATCACCTCGTCGCAAACCGCCTTTGGCTGCTGGACTATCAGGAACTACTTGTGCTACCAGTACCCCGTTAATTTCGGGGACAAGCATCAACGAATTAGGATCGTCATTAAACTGTTGAGCGACTTCGGGAGTAAGAGTCAACATTCGAATGCCAATATAAGGATGGGGAATATCTTCGCCACGAGCTAAGCGATCTTTAATTGCCTTGGCTTTATCGATGGGGATAGCAAAACCAATCCCTTCTGCACCAGCACGAATAGCGGTATTGATGCCAATTACTTCACCGCGATCGTTTAACAAAGGACCACCCGAATTACCAGGATTGATCGCCGTATCAGTTTGAATAAAGTCCAGACGCATATCGGGAATACCGACTTGTGCGCTAGATCGGTTAAGAGTACTAATAATACCTAAAGTAACCGTGTTGTCTAAACCCAGTGGATTGCCTACAGCGATCGCCCATTCTCCTACCTGGATCTGGCTAGAATCTCCTAAAGGTGCAACAGGAAGATCTTTTCCTTGAATTTTGACGACTGCTAAATCAGAAGGCTCATCAACTCCTCTAACTTCGCCTTTAAAAGTACGACCATCTCGTAATTTAACGCTTACTTGGTCTGCATCTTTAACTACGTGAGCATTAGTTAGAATAATTCCTTGACT
>JAIMKV010000033.1:28219-46868 GCA_020692205.1 Myxosarcina sp. GA_180221_E-2-1-MAG-40_15 | reverse complement strand
CTCTTGAGGCATTTGCGGAAAAACATCTCTGCCAAAAAAATCACGGAAAAAGGGGTCGTCAAAAAAGGGATTTTGATTATTGGTCGCAATGGTTCGTTCAGTATCTAGCCGCACTACGGCATCCCCAACGCGATTAACCGCAGCAGCGACAAAGTTACGAGATTGGTTATTCGGCAAGGCGGCAGCTTGAGCAGGAATAACTTCAACTGCTGTTGTGTTCTCAGGTACTAAAACGGGAGATAATAATTGGGGAAATGCTCGCAGCGAACCCAAAGTCAAGGCAACACTAACAGTTACAACAGCGGCATAAATACTAGCTTGACGGAGAGGTTTGGAAGTTGGTTGAAGGTTCATGGCAGTTTCCTCCTAGAGCGATCTATAAAATGATTAACAATAAATTCAGAAAGGATATTGTTCGGTCGGAAAAGAATTTGCTAGCTTTAGCGCCGTAATTGCCTGAAAATCTAACGGTCTTAATAAGGAGAGAAACATTTCTCCTAAGCGAATTATCATGATGCAAAAAAGACCAATACAAAGAGAAATGATGATAAAATCTTGGATTTTTTCCAAGTTCTTAACTAGATTCTCTCTTTGAAACAAAGACAGCAATTGTTTACCTCACAAGTTTTTAGTTGTCATTGCCAGATTAACGCTCTTGAACTAGGACATAAAACAATCGACATTGCCAAAGACAAGTAGAACTTAAAGTTACTCTAAGTTTAAGTTTGGTTAGTTCTAGCGTCTTCTCTCAATAATCATTTCTTGCCCGAATAATCTTCCCCCATTAAAATATCCCAGGCTACTTGAGCAGCTTCTTGAAGGCGATCGCCTAAAGCAGCAATTTCATCGACAGTTTTTTGCCAATTATCTTGAACATCTCTTTGAATCATTTCCACAGAATGTTCAATTCTTTTGGGGTCAAGTAGTTGGTTATTTTCCACAGCTTCTCTGGCACTGCGAACAGCAGTTAAATAAGCATCTTGGGTGATAGTTTGGGCGTTTTCAATTTCCGATTGCGCTCGTTTTTTAATTGCTTCTACCAAGGCTTTGGTTTCGGCTTTTATTTGTTCATCTTGTCCCGTCATTTCTTGTTCAACTAGAGCATTAGTTTCAGGACTTACGTGAACTATTTCTGTTTCTCGCTCTTTAGGAGTATGATTGGTGTCAGTCATGGCTTATTAGTGATAATTCAATATACTTATATTCTAGTAATTTTGTTGGTGTACCAACTTAAAATTCAGCTCCATAATTTCTGCTGTTAGATTTTAAAGCGAGCGTACTTATTTACTTGTTTAGCTATAAGTTATAGCTGATAGTTATTAAAAGACCACAACCCCATGGTGATTGTGGTCTTTTGGTTCAACTGATCTACGCCATCAGGATGCTAGTAATCAAAATCTCCTCCCATACCTGCACCCGCAGGCGCAGCGGATTTAGGTTCTGGTTGGTCAGAAACAATACATTCAGTAGTCACTACCATACCGGCAATAGAAGCTGCATTTTGCACTACAGCGCGGGTTACTTTGGCTGGATCTACTACCCCTGCCTCAAACAGATCGACAAATTCATCGCTAGCAGCATTATAGCCGACGTTAAAATCAAGTTCCTTGACCCTTTCAGCAATTACCGCACCGTTTTGACCTGCATTATCGGCAATGCGCTTGAGGGGAGCAGCCAAAGCACGGGCAACAATACCAGCACCGATTAGCTCCTCTCCTATTAGTGTGTCGGCTGCCCAAGCTTCTAGTTCGGGAATTAGATGTACTAAGGTAGTACCACCTCCAGGGACAATACCTTCTTCTACGGCTGCTTTTGTCGCGTTGATGGCATCTTCTAGACGTAACTTACGATCTTTCATTTCGGTTTCAGTCGCTGCACCAACTTTAATTACTGCCACGCCACCAGCTAGTTTAGCTAAGCGTTCCTGTAATTTTTCCTGGTCGTATTCTGAGTCGGTTTCGGCTATTTGACGACGGATTTGTTCGCAGCGAGCTTTAACCGCTACTTCATTACCCTCAGCGACAATAGTGGTGTGGTCTTTGGTAATAGTTACGCGACGGGCTTTTCCTAAAAAGTCTAATTCAGCTTTTTCTAGAGTTAAACCTGCATCTTCAGTGATAACTTTACCACCAGTGAGGGTAGCAATATCTTCCAGCATCGCTTTGCGGCGATCGCCAAATCCTGGAGCTTTTACCGCAGCTAGATTAACTACCCCGCGCATCCGATTAACTACTAAGGTAGCTAAGGCTTCTTTCTCGATGTCTTCGGCAATAATTAATAGGGATTTACCAGCACGAGCTACTTTTTCGAGAATTGGAACTAAGTCCTGAATCAAGGAAATTTTTTGATCGGTAATCAGGATACTTGGTTCATCAAGTACCGCTTCCATTCTCTCGGTGTCAGTGGCAAAATAAGGCGAAATATAGCCTTTGTCAAAGCGCATCCCTTCAGTAACTTCTAGTTCGGTAGTCATTGATTTTCCTTCTTCTAGGGAGATGACACCTTCTTTGCCGACTTTTTCCATCGCTTCGGCAATCATGTTACCGACTTCTTGATCATTACCTGCCGAAATGGCACCCACTTGGCTAATAGCTAAAGAATCATTGACGGGACGAGCGCGATCGGCAATTTTCTCCAGCAGATAGTTGGCAGCTTTATTAATACCTCGCTTGAGATTAATCGGGTTAGTTCCTGCTGCCACATTGCGTAAACCTTCCTTGACCATTGCATGAGCTAAGACGGTTGCAGTGGTAGTACCATCCCCTGCCACATCGTTGGTTTTGGCAGCAGCCTGACGAATTAAAGCTACACCAGTGTTTTCGATATGGTCTTCTAGTTCGATTTCTTTGGCAATAGTTACACCATCATTGACAATCTGGGGTGCGCCAAATTTTTTCTCTAAGACCACATTCCGTCCTTTAGGTCCTAAGGTAACTGCTACTGATTCAGCTAAGGTATCGATACCGCGTTCTAAAGCACGACGAGCTTCATCATTAAAACGAAGTTGTTTTGCCATTTTTAGTTTACTCCTTAGATATCTGCGATGAATTTACTAATTAAAAGGGCGTTGCTGAATCGAGGTATACCAAAAGGGTACAATGTGATTTTTTAACACTGTTATATTGTATTAAATTGAAAGCTAAAAGCTAAAAGCTATAAACAGAGACACTTTTTGCGTCATACTTCAAATCAGCAACGCCATTAAAAGTTGGCATTCAATCATTGCATGGGTGCAATTTTTAGATCACAGTGGCTAAAATATCTTTTTCTGAGAGTAGTACGTAATCTTCACTACCAAGTTTGATCTCTGTGCCAGCATATTTGGAATAAAGTACTTTGTCGCCAACGTTGACTTCAATTGGTGTGCGAGAGCCATCATCGTTTCTTTTGCCAGCCCCAACCTCGACCACCTCGCCAATTTGGGGTTTTTCTTGTGCCGAGTCGGGCAAGAAAATGCCGCCAGCAGTTTTTTCTTCGGCTGCTTGAACTTTAAGAAAAATGCGATCGCCTAGAGGCTTGACTGTGGATGTTGATAAGGTTAAAGTCTTCATGATAAATCCTCCTAACTAATCCAGACAAAAAAATTAACTTATTAGTAATTAGGGAAAGCGCATTAAACTACTTTCCCTGTCGATACTAAGCTGTAGCTGCTGTGGCTAACTCAGCCGATTCGGTTGAATCTTCTGGTAAAGAAGCTGTTGAACTTGAAGCTTCAAGCGCAATCTTGACTACTTGCTGTTTGGCTTCTTCAACTTTCGGCAATACCAGGGTTAAGATACCGTCTTGATAATTAGCTTTTGCCTGGGTATTAACTATAGGTATAGGTAAAGAAATTTGGCGATGGAATTTACCATACTTAAACTCTGAGTGTAGACAGTGAGATGATTCTGGCTTTAACTGATGACGTTCTCCAGAAATAGTGACAGATTCTCTGGTTACTTCAATGTTAATAGCTTGGCGATCAACACCAGCAAGGAACATCCGCAAAATTAAGTTGTCAGAATCATCTAGTAGTTCTACTGCGGGCTGCCATGCAGTTTCCTCGATGTCGGCAAAAACTCGATCAATTTGACCGCGTAAAGAATCCATCTGTTCAAAGGGTGAAAAGCTCACAATTTTCATAACGAAATTTCCTCCGTCATTAATGCAACTCAACAAACCGTTGAATATATAAGTTGACTGAAATAAATTTAGAACCAGGGCTAAATCAGTTTTAGGCTGACAATTTAGCACTCTGGACTTCTGAATGCTAATTTAGCAAAACTTTTTTTTGACTGACAACTCCTTTACAAGTAGGGTTTCCCGAACTAAGAGCTAAAATGCAGCAACTAGTACTTGACGCGATCGCTGATATTACTTTGAGCCGCGTTTTGCACCGCGGAAGGCGGTGAACCTGTGACCACATACTGAACAATTTTGCCCGCCACATTTATTTTTGTCGCTTTTTCGATTCCTTCTAAGCCAGGAGAAGAATTGACTTCCATGACCACAGGGCCATGATGAGAACGGAGTAAATCTACCCCTGCTACACTCAATCCCATAGCCTTTACTGCCTTAATTGCCGTTGTTTTCTCATCAAGAGAGAGGGTAATTTTTTCAGCTTTGCCGCGGCGATGCAATTTAGAGCGAAATGCTCCTTTTGCTCCTTGACGCTTCATGGCGGCGATTACCCTACCCCCAACTACAAAACAGCGTAAATTTATCCCTTCGGCTTCTTTAATATACTCTTGGACTAAAATATTGACATCAAGACCTCTAAACGCTTCAATTACTGATTTGGCAGCTTGATAGGTTTCGGCCAAAACTACGCCAATGCCTTGAGTTCCTTCCAAAAGCTTAATCACTAGTGGTGCGCCGCCGACGGTTTCAATCAAACCATCAATATCTTGGGTGGCGTGAGCAAAACCAGTTACAGGTAGATTAACTCCTGCTTTCGCCAAAATCTGCAAACAACGTAAGCGATCGCGACTACGGGAAATTGCCTGGGATTCGTTACTACTAAACACTCCCATCACTTCAAACTGACGTACTACCGACGTACCGTAAAAGGTTCGCGAGGCACCGATGCGAGGAATGACGGCATCAAAATCTTCGAGCAGATTACCATTAAACATGATGCTAGGACGACTGGAAGTAATGTTCATATAGCAGCGCAGGTAGGGAATGACGCGCATTTGATGCCCTTGTTCTTCTCCAGCTTCTTTCAATCTTCTGGTGGAATACAATGAAGCATCTTGAGACAAAATAGCAATTTTCATCTGAATTATTTCCTGAATTAAATTTTGACGGTTATTAGCGATCGCCTAACTGTTTTAGAGCCAAAAAAATTGACGAGAATTGACATTTAATGAGTATGCCCATATTTCTCGCCAACTAATTATCGTGAATTGCTAAACGTTTTTAGCTTGACTCATGTTTAATTAATCTCATCCTAATTCTCTAGCTAGTTTCCAAGCCGATACAAGCTCCGCTACCAAACACTAAATATTCATGCAGGGAGTCAAAATCAAAACCATTGCCTTTAGCTTTTGCCAAAAAAGTTCTCCCTTCTACATATTCATCTACCGTGGTTTCTCTACCGTAAACCTCAAAGGTAACAATCTCATCTGCTCCCGAATAGCAGCTTAATGTATCGGATTTGGTTAAATCCTTCGGCACGGATGAGGTGACGCGATCAATAATGCACAATCCCCCTGTAAAGTTTAAACTGCGTTCTCCCGTCTCATCTTTTACCCTGATTTCGTGGGCGAATTTGTATTCATCGGCAAATGGCCCTGATACCAGCTCATTTCTGAGAATTTCTCTACCGCCAGAAAAACAGGCAATTGTTCCTGGAGGGACTTCAGACTTCACTTGTCTAGCCGCCGCTGCCTGAATACCAAAACCGAACCAGGAATAAAGCACAATTACTATACACAACAAAATATTATTCATTTTCATGATTATTTACCGACTATTTACGCCAGTCTATTCCCTAAAATAGAAAACGAATAGCAATGTACAAAGCGGCCACCACCAACTGCACCAGCATTACAGGAATTCCATATTTGAGAAACTTACTAAAAGAAATCTTGCCACCATGCTGTTCTGCCACCCCTGCTGCCACAATATTAGAAGATGCTCCCATCAAAGTTCCATTACCCCCTAACGTCGCACCAAACATCATGGCGTAGAATAAAGGCAGGACTTCTGGAGGCAATTGTCCTTGAAAGCCAGGATTTAAGAACTCTGCACCGATCAAGCCAACATTAACCAGATATTGCTTAAGAAGAGGCACCATCGCCACCACTAGAGGAATATTGGGTACAACGCTTGATAATATACCAACTAAAAATAGTAAAGCAATTGAACCAAGGGCAATATTTTTACCCAAGATCACCGCTAATATTCCTGAAATATTATTAATAACTCCCGTTTTATCTAGTCCACCAATTAAGACAAAGGTAGACATGAAAAATAACAGAGTACTCCAGTCAACGTCTTTGAGTATATTGTTTACCGTATCGATTTTACTTTGACTAGCCAACAATAAAGCCATTGCGGCACCTAATAAAGCCACCGAAGCGGGAGGAATAGGAGTCGGCAAAGTTTCACCAATGACAAAAAATAATAGAACTGTTGCTACCAATAATCCACCTAACATCAATACTCTTGGGTGATTAATTTTAGGATGAGGCAAAGTATTCATGTCATCCAGCTTTTTGTTCCAGATATCACGAAACAAAAAGGGAGCCATAATCAAAATCGCCCCAACGGCGATCGCGCCACCCAAACTCAATCTCATGAGATAATCGTTAAAGCTGAGATTTATCGAATCTCCGACAATAAAAGTAGCAGGATCACCAACGATAGTTAATAATCCTGCGCTATTGGCTACAAAGACCATCAAAATCAGCAAAGGCACAAAGTCTATACCTATTTCTTGAGCGATCGGCGGCAGCAAAGGTGCTAGTAGCATTACTGTGGTTGCGTTGGGTAAAACAGCACAGATTGGGGTAGTAATGCCAATTACTGCTAATACCAAACGTTTACCTTCACCCTTTGCCATTACCACCATTTGCGTACCTAAGTAAGCAAAAATATTAGTCGGCTCAAAAGCTCTGACTAAAATCATAACTCCAAAAAACAGAGCTAAAGTAGCATGACTTTGGTTGATATACCCAATTGCCTGACCAAGAGTCATTACATGAGCAAAGATTAGTACTAATGCTCCCAAAAAAGCAGCAACCGTTAGGTGCAGTCGCTCCGTAAGTATCAATACAATGACGACAGTAAAGGTAGTTGCTGCCACAATAGCTGGCATATTAGCAAATGTTATTTCCACGATTTTATTGAATAATATGTATATTGTTTCAACCAAGACTAATAGCAGTTGGATTCATCAAAATGTCAGTCAGGTAGAAATTTACTGGCTGTCTTGTATAAAGTAGTTATTAGCTAGTGATCCTTGAAAGTGGATTGGCTCGTTTGATTGCTTGGGCAAGTTACCTGGCAAACTTGCCCTGGTTAAAATCAGCTTTAAAGTATTAGTTTAAGCTGTCGTTTGAGCGCGTAATGAGGTCAGAGCATTAGGCTAAATGCGATTCAATTGTGCAAGTCTTTTCTCCTGCTGGAGATGACAACGCATTCCTGTGGAGCGAGAGCGAGATAATCTCTGATTCGACGACTTTTGAGGCGGAATTTGGGTTGCATTACGCCACGAAGACCATTCGCTCATGATGTCTTCCATAATCAATTTGTTATAAATTTTTTTCTTGAATATCTGAACTTTAATAGTTGGAAAGTAATTATCACCCTGTTCTTGGCATCCATAACCAGTTACTTTACCGATTTTTCCAGTTTTTTGATGCTGAACAATTTCATTAATTCTAAACATAATTTAGATATCTCCTTTGTGACTAGTGATGCTGCGGCGATCGCTATCAGGAAAACTCGCAATATTACGCTCCTAGCTAGCAACCTCAGCAACTGAATGTAGAGAGCAGTTAGTAACCAAGGATACTGATGAGAGCAATTATATTCTATATACAATGCCTTCTCTTCAATCTCCTCTCAATGCCTACGAGGTTAGCTGACGGGCTAGGACTGAGAGATGTCCTTCACTACTGGGTTGTAGTAATAAGCCCCATAAACGGTTCCCCCGCTCCTTAGTTTTGTTTAGCTTTTTTGACTAAAGTTCAACTAGAGGACTAGGCTGACTGAACTCTGAATTTTATTAAGTAACATTATACACTAGGTATTTATCTTTTGCATGTTTTTTTGATGTCAATTTTGATAAATCCTCAAATCAAGACAATCGCTACGCTGAAAGCTAATTTAACTATTTAAGGGAAGTGAATGATCACCACTGAAATATCCTCATGGGAACGAGCGATCGCTTCAGGAATAGTGCCAAGGGCGGAACGACCGCGAATTCTTGCCTCCGCAGTTTTGACAGGTAAAAGTAGTAAGTCATTTTGGTAAATCTTTTGCGAAACTTCTTTGATAAAGTTGCCCTGGGCTTGACCAATTACCGTATTAGAACTTAGTTGAGATAATTCTGGGGGAGACAGTTGCGCTTGCTTTTTGCTGACTACTATTAATACTTCGAGACTAGTTTTAAGTTCGCTAGCTAACATTTTGGCAATATTTAAAGTTTGCGCAAATTCCTCTGACATTGCTTGTCTTTTAGTGATGGCTAAAAATACTCTAGCAGTGTTGGCAATGGGTTGAACAAAGCGAGCGATTAGAACAGGGATTGATAACTTTAATGCCACATTATCAATCGTACTACCGAAGAAATTGTCTTGATAAGTAGAATAACCTTTCCAACCGCAGACTACCAGACTAGCATCCCGTTCACTCGCCGTGCGGACAATACCGCGATCAATGGAATCGTCTACTCTGCCGATGGTTTCTACCTTCGCATTCGCAGCATGTGCTAGGGTTTCAGCTATTTCTAGTAGCTGTCGCTGCTGGATTCTCGCTTCTGGAGAAACAGTTCCCTCGCGATCGCTTAGAACGTTTAAGGGTAACAAAGTTCCATCGGCTGTTTTGGCTAAAATAAGTGCCAAATTTAATAGATTATCTTCGTTGTTGGGGTTGGCTACAGGAACTAAAACCCTCTGGGCCAAAACTTTAGTTCGGTTCTGCGAATCAGGAACTTTTTCAGCAGTTGTGACTTGCCGTCCCCATCTTTCTGTTACCAAAGGAGAAGCGATACAGGTAAAAAGAATCATCGCCACAATACCATTTACCGTAGTACGATCAACCAATCCTATTTCGTAGGCCACCGTAATAGCAGCTAAAGTTGAAGCAGCCTGAGCGATCGATAGTCCAAACATGACCATAATGCTGGGGAATTTATAGCCAAACCATTTTCCCGCACCCCAAGCAGCAACAAACTTACTGATTAATTCTGCTACAATCATGACCGCTGCAATAACTATAGATTGAGGTTCATTGATTAAAATCAGCGGATCGATTAACATTCCTACCGAAATCAGAAAAAATGGCACAAATAAGGTGTTGCCAATAAACTGAATTCGATTCATTAAGGGGCTTAATTGAGGAATCAGAGGAGTTAAAGCAATTCCTGCCAAAAATGCGCCAATAATTGGCTCAATTTCAATCAAACCTGCAATATAAGAAACTACAAACAAAGTAGCCAGAACAAAGATAAATTCGGCACTTTCATCATGTCCGAATTTATGAAAAAACCATCGTCCAATTTTGGGGACACCCCATAGGGTAGCAAAAGTATAGATAGCCAAAGCAGGAATCAGAAACAACCAAAAACTTAAAGTAAGCTCTCCTTCATAAGCTTTGACTACTACTGCTAAAACTAATAAGGCTAAAACATTGGTAATTAGAGTCCCCCCTAAGGTGACATTAACCGCAGAAGCCCTCATAATCCCTAATTTGTTTAGCACAGGCAAAGCCAGCAAAGTATGAGAAGCAAAACAAGAAGCCACCAGCACTGCTGCTAGCAAACCGTATCCCAACAGCATCATTGCAGCCGTACCTAATGCCATCGGGGCAAGAAAAGTAGCTAAACCAAAAACGATTGCTTTATCTCCATTGTCTTTGAGATCGTCCAGGCTGGTTTCTAAACCCGCCATAAACATTAAAAACAATAGACCAATCGTACCTAGTAAGATAATGTTGCTGTCTCTTTCTAAGAGTCCTAAGCCTTCTGGTCCGACGATTACTCCAGCTAAAATTAAGCCAACAATACCAGGAAGTCGCAATCTTTCAAATAATAGAGGTGCAACCAGCATAATTGCCAAAATTAGCAAAAAAACGGCTACAGGATCGCGAATTGGTTCAGAAGTTACTGAAAAAGCCGCAAAAATACTCATGTTAAGATTAAGTTAGGTGTTTAGTTACTCATAGCAATTATGTGCTGTAATTGGCAAAAGGGTAAGTTTCTTGAAAGCCAACTAACAATAAATAGCTACTAAGATTAGGATTGACCAAATATTATCTTAATCAGGTTGTAACTTAGTTTGTTTAGCTAGACAACCATCTGACAAACGAACTAAGTTATATAGATCGAGTAGTTAAACTCTTAAATTTATTCCAACTAAACATGACGAACTAATTTCCGTAAGTAGAGGGGGAACAACGCAGTGGCAAAGAGTATCAGCAGTATTGATATCACTATGAGATTGGGGATCAGGGCGATCGCTTGACTAAAAAATCTCGTTATATTCCCAAGCGGGTGTTGGCACGGGTGGAAAAAGCACCAGCGATCTCACTGATAGTAAGGCAACTTTTACTTCTCAGCAATTAGAGTTTAAATTGTATTATTGGTAAAAATTCTGAACCCAACAAATCCAACTAACACAACGAAACCTAGCATCGATACCTTAAAAGGTTAAGCCGTTAATACTAAATATGTCTAAACCTATAAACATTTAATACCTTTAAGGGTTAAAAAGTTAAACCTTTAATAGTCTAAATATATAGTACAAATCTAAATCCAGACTATGACAGCGATCGCTCATCAACTTCTCGCCCAACACCGCAATCAGAAGGCACAGACGAAGCTGACAAACTAAATCCCGAACAATGGATGAATATTTATCATCTTGATTTTATGGGTAAAGCTATTTATCACAGTTCTTGTCAGGTCAAAGATTTGAACTTGGACGAGCCAGAAGATTATGGCTTGGAACTAAGTAACGATGATGGGATAATGTTATCAAGGATTTAACTCTCGCCAATGGATGATCACATGGTGAATTAAGAAGTTATCGCTACTCAAACGTCTAAACTGATCAGAATGAAATTTTTTGATTAATAGATTTAATTAGTTGTTAGTCAGCCTCACCAGAATCCTAAGTCAATTAATCCGAATTAATGCTTGTTACGAGATAAAAACCAGCGTTGAAAAAGTTTTTCCATTTCAATCCAAACAAACATCAGCAGACTAAAGCCAAAACAGATTGCTAGCTCGGTAGGGCTAAGTAAATGAGTGCTAAAGAAATTGCGCAAAGGCGCGACATAAATTAGTAGCAGCTGCAAAACAGTAGTCAAAGTTATTGCACCTAATACATACAGATTAGAAAAAGGATTCATTTCAATCGTTAATCGGGTATCGGAGCGAACCGCCAGAGCGTGACCCATCTGCGCTAGACACAAGGTAGTAAAAACCATAGTTTTCCAACGCGCTGGATTACCATCAACACGGCTGTAATTGTAAGACCAAACCATTAAGACAATGGTAATTAGGGCAAAGATAATCCCGATTCTAACCATATACCAGCCCAAACCGCGAGCAAAAATACTCTCCTTGGGGTTATAGGGAGTACGGCTCATGACGTTGGGTTCAGCTGGTTCTAAGGCCAAAGCTAGGGCAGGTAAACCATCGGTGACTAGGTTCATCCAGAGAATTTGTAAGGGAGAAAGAGGAACACCCCCCAAACCCAGCAAAGGCGCTGCGGCGATGGTTAGCACCTCACCGATATTACTACCCAAGATATATTTAATAAAGCGACGAATATTGTCGTAAACTACTCTACCTTCTTCTGTGGCCGCAACGATGGTAGCAAAGTTGTCGTCTAGCAAAATCATATCGCTGGCTTCTTTGCTAACATCTGTTCCCGTAATGCCCATGGCAATACCAATATCAGCTTGCTTGAGAGCGGGAGCATCGTTGACTCCATCCCCCGTCATTGCTACAAATTCACCACGCTTTTGCAAGGCTTTGACGATGCGTAATTTATGTTCGGGGGCAACGCGGGCATAGACGCTAACTTGTTCGACTACTCGTTCTAACTCTTCTGTAGACATTGCTTCTAATTCTTGTCCTGTCACCGAAGAGTCGCTAAGACCAGTAATATCTAGTTTAGCTGCGATCGCCATAGCGGTTAAAGGATGATCGCCAGTAATCATCACTGGACGTATACCCGCTCGTTTACACTTTTGTACGGCTGATTCTACTTCTATGCGGGGTGCATCGAGCATGCCGACTAAGCCTAACCAAACTAAATTTTGTTCGCTAGTGTTTTCTGTACCTGTGCGGGGAATTTCAGTCAGGGGTTTGTAGGCAAAGCCTAATACCCTCAGACCGATACTTGCTAGGTGATCATTGGTATCGAGAATCTCTTGTCTCTGGGAATCGTTAATTAATGGGGTATCTTCTTGAATTAAAATGCGATCGCACCGTTCTAAAACTAGCTCCGTCGAACCTTTGGTAAACATCAGGTAGGGTGATTCATTATTTTGCTCAAGCGTTCCTTGCCTTTCGCGGTCATCGGTCACGATCACGGACATTCGCTTGCGTTCCGAATCAAAAGGAAATTCTTCCTGTCGAGGCATTTTATCCTGTATGTCTTCCTTAAATAGGCCTGTTTTGCCCGCTAGGGTTAATAATGCACCTTCAGTTGGATCGCCCAAAATTGTCCAATCTGTAGTTTTTTCGGCAATGTTACGCGAGTGTTGCAGCAAAGCATCGTTACATAAGACACAAGCTAAACATAACTTTTGGACTTCTGTTTCTGTTTCAATTTCGTTATTATTCTGACAGTAAAATGTTCCCGATGGTTCGTAGCCTTCCCCCGTAACGCTAAAGTGATATGACCCTGTATAAACTTTCTGCACGACCATTTTGTTTTGGGTCAAAGTTCCCGTTTTATCGGAACAAATAGTAGTTACTGAACCCAAAGTTTCCACCGCAGGCAGTTTACGGATCAAAGCATGACGACGAATCATTTTTTGGGTGCCAATCGCTAGGGTTACGGTGACCACCGCAGGTAATCCTTCAGGGACAACAGCCACCGCCATACTTAAAGATATTTCCAGCAGTTCAGCAAAAGCTGACCATCCTGAGCGTACTACCCCAACCACAACTACTAAAGCCACCAATGACATTGAACCACTAACCAGTACATTGCCTAGTTGGGTCATTCTCTGTTGTAGAGGGGTAGGTTCACTTGACACGCCTTGAATCATCGAAGCAATACGCCCGATCTCTGTCTCCATCCCGATTTTGGTGACGATCGCTCTAGCTCTTCCTTGAACTACTTCTGTACCTTGAAACACTAAATTAAGGCGATCGCCCAAAGAGGCATTTTCGCTTAATATCGCCGTCGCATCTTTGGTAACGGCAGTAGCTTCTCCCGTCAGGGTAGACTCGGCAATTTGTAGGTTACGGGTTTCCAATAAACGCCCATCGGCAGCAATTTGGACTCCTGCTTCGAGCAGCATAATATCTCCCGGGACTAATTCTTTAGCCTCAATCTCTTGAGTAACACCATCGCGAATTACGCGAACTTGAGGCGAAGACAGACGTTTCAGGGCAGCTAGGGCTTTTTCGGCGCGACTTTCTTGGAAATAACCTAAGATACCGTTCAAAATTACAATGCTAAAAATGGCGATCGCATCTTGGGGAAAGTTATTCTGACGCCAATCTAAAATAGCTGAAACTATCGCCACGGCAATCAGCATGATTAACATGATATTGGTAAACTGATCCCAGAGAATAGTTAAAGCACTGCGCCCCCCAGATTCTTTTAGTTCATTTGTACCAAAGTATTGTTGTCGTTGATCGACCAGTTCGGCTCTCAATCCGCGATCGCGATCGCTTTGCAGTAATTCGGTGGTTTGTTCCTCGTTTAAAGTATGCCAATGTTCTTCAGTCTGAGGTACGGCAGCTGTATCAGAGGTAGTAGGAAAATTCATCGCTTGCTAGAGTAGTAATTATTTAAATAAATTAGGTAGTAAATCGGGCGCTTGCCAAAGAGCATAACCAATAAAACCGAATAAGATGGTGTTAGCTAAAGTTAAAAGGTAGCCCAAGCACATTAACAAGCCATCAGATTCTGTGGTAGATACCGCCAAAAGTAAAATTGCTACCGCAGGTATAGGATTGGTAAACGGGATTGGCAACATTAGTAGAATAGATAGCCAAGCAATACAACAACCATTCCCTCTCCAGATATAAGGATTATTAGCGACTTGTTTCCAGCGCGATCGCACAATTTTTTCTAGCCAAACCGTAATTCGTCGGACATTCTTAAGTAAATATTGACTCAAGCTGCGAGGAAATTTGAACCGAGCTATTTGCTTGGGTAGCCAGGGTGATTTTCTGCCTAATGCCATTTGTGTTCCCAGTACTAAGCACCCCATACCCATCACCCCTGATAATCCAGGCGGCATGGGAAACAAAAAAGGTAATACCAACAAGCCAATAATCAAGCTAAATCCCCGTTCGGATGTTGTTTGCAGAATTTCGGCAATGGTTATAGGTTGGGTCGCCAATTTTGCCAGTAAGAGCTTAATATCTTGGGAAAACTTGAGAGACATTGAGGTTAAAACTATAATCACCATGAGGTCGAACATTGTCAAGCATTGCGTTTATAATTCTCCTAGTAAAATAATCGAGCAGTTTAGGTTTTGAATTAAGGGTTTAGCATTAGGCCCAATCGCTAAACTATCTACACCTACGCGCTGACGTTGCGATCGCAGGATGACTAATTGGTGAGTTGCGCTGGCAGTTAAAATTTCTTTAACTAGATTGTTTTGAGCGGTAATGTGAATATCTACCGTTACTCCTGACAAGTACTGGTTGGCTATTGTTTCTAATTGCTGATGTAAAGAAGTTTTACGCTCTTTGGAAGTAGCAAAGGGGCAGACATGAAGCAGGGTTATTTCCGTTCCCGGTTGGGTAGCAAATGTTTGAGCAAAACGGACTGGACGTAAGCCAACCGGGTTAAAACTTTCTACTGGGATCAGAATGTGTCTAATTTTCAAAGGCGAATCTAAAAGACGAGCTACGACTACAGAACAATGAGCTGACCATAGTACACTATCGATGATAGAGCCAAATAAGATAGAGCGAAAGCTATTGAGGTTGTTAAATCCTAAGACAATTAAACTAGCGTTAACTTCGCGACTAGCATGACTAATACCTTGGGCTACATCATATTCAACTCTCAATTCTGGTTGAGCAATAACCCCAAGTTCTTGAGTTATTTCTTGAGCCTGGGCAAGTAGTTCCTGACAACGCCCTACATCTAGATCGAGTTGAGGAGAATCTAAATGTGCCTCAGCTTTGGCGATCGCTAAAGGAACAATTTCCCCCTGATTTTTTTTGGTTAGCAAAGATGCTAACTCTAATAAATAGCGTTCGGTTTGTGGGTTGTAAACTGGAACGACAACCTTAAATTGTTTTGGGGATGATCTAACGTATAATTTGCTTAATTCTGATTTAACTGCTGATTTTTCTTGTTCTACATCTCTGGAGGGAAGCTGGGCAGCAGCGCGGGAAGTAATTAAAGGGCCAACGACTGAGGTTATTAGCATTAGTAAAATAACGCTGTTAAATACATTCTCGTTGATAATTTGTGCTTGAAAAGCAATCAAAGCAGCAGCTAAGGTAGCAGCCACCTGGGGCAATGATAGCGACCACATGGTTATGGTTTGTTGCCAACTGTAGCGATAGGCGAGTTTAGCCAAGAAAGCTGCTAAAAACTTACTTAAAAACAACGTTCCTAAAATTGACAGCGGAATACCAACGGAGTTAAAAATATCTTCAAACGCTTGTAAGTCGAGCAATAAGCCCATATCAACAAAGAAAATCGGAATAAACAAAACCGCACCGACAAACTCCACTTTTTCTTTAACTGGACCATCGCCGATCACGTCGTTAACCGCTAATCCAGTCAAAAAAGCCCCGACAATTTTTTCGACTCCAATTGCTTCTGCCCCTACTGAAGCTACAAACAAAGCTAAAAGTACAAAGAGAAACTGGTTGCTTTGGTCGTTGCGCGATCGCCGAAAAAAAGCTTTACCCAAGCGATCTAAGCCAAACAACACCACTACGGTATAAATAGCTAAAGATCCTAGTAGGAAGGTCAGATCAAAGGCGGTGAAATCGCCTTGATTTATTCCCAAACAAATTGCCAACACCAACAAAGCACCGATATCGGTAAAAATTGTAGCGCCAATAGTAACTGTGACCGCTTCGTCATTGACTACCCCTAAGCGTCTGACAATAGGATAGGCCAGTAGAGTATGGGAAGCCAAAAGCGAACCGATCAAGATTGAAGTATTCCAGCCAAAACCAAATGAGCGACCGACAATTGTGCCACCAATTAAAGGAACGGCAAAAGTAGCAAAACCAAAGCCCAGAGAACGATTTCTAGTGCGGTTAAATTGTTCGAGGTCAATTTCTAATCCCGCCACAAACATCAGATAAATTTTTCCGATATCTGCCAACAGCACCATAGTTTCTGACTTGCTATCGAGTAAACCTAACCCACTGCTACCAAAAACTACCCCCGCAGCTAATAAGCCAACTAAGCCAGGCAACTTTAATTTTTCAAAGATCGGCGGTACTACGAAAATAATTGCTAACAGAAGCGCAAAAGTGAATATCGGTTCGTGTATCGTCTCGGAGATTGATTCCATGTTGATTTTTAAAAATCGATTACTTTTGCTTACAGTCCATAAAGCCAGATAATTAGCAATGGTGTGGCGATCGCCATAATGAGATTTAATGGCGCGCCCACACGGAAAAAATCTCCAAATTTATAACCACCAGGAGTATAAACCATGGTGTTTGTTTGGTAGCCAATGGGAGTCATAAAGCTATTAGAAGCCGCAAAGGTGACGGCAAACATCATCGCAATTGGGTTGAGATTAAGAGACTTGGCCACTTCTGCTGCGATGGGAAGTAGTAACACCACCGAGGCATTATTAGAAAGTATTTCCGTCAGTAAAGAGGTAACTACAAAAAAGAATAACAAAATCCAATAGCCACTGAAGTTTCCTCCTGCTACCATCAGATTATCTGCTAGCCACTTAGTTGCTCCCGAGTTTTCCATGGCTGTACCCAAAGGAATTAAACCCGCCAAGAGAAAAATTACGTCCCAACGCACTGCACCATATACTTCTCCTGGTTTGAGACAGCCCGTAACAATCATTAACATAACCCCTACTAAAGCACTGACTAAAATCGGCAACCAGTCAAAGGCAGCAATAATTATTACTCCTAGAATAATTCCTACCGCAATCCAAGCTTTGTCTCGGCGGAGAGATTCTGGTTCTTTTTGTTCGATAACCAGTAGTTCTCTAGTGGTTTGTAAACCAAGTAAACTTTGTTTTGCTCCCTGTACTAACAGTAGATCACCAAATCTGAGACTAACCTTGCCTAACCTGTCTCTAATTAATTCTTCTCCTCGACGAACTGCTAATACAGTTAAATTATAGCGTTGGCGAAATCTTAAGTCTTTAAGAGTTGTACCAATTAACCGAGAGTTGGATAAAATTAAAACTTCAGCAATCCCTTCATCCTCGGAACTCAGTTCGGTTGCCAGATTTTTTTGATTAAATTTTAGATCTGGTAGGATATCTAAACCCTGTTCGGTTTTGATGTTTAAGACATCTTCGGTTTTGCCTCGCACCAGTAGAATATCTCCCGCATTAAAAGGAATGCTAGAGACTGGTTGAGGCTGGCGATCGCCATTGCGAATAATTTCTAGAACATCAATACCAAAATCTGGTCGCAATTGTGATGAACGCAAAGTCTTCCCAATTAACTTAGAACTTGGTGTAACAATAACTTCGGTAACATAATCTTCTAAGCCATAGTCTTCACTAACTAGATCGCTAGTCGGTTTTTTGCGATCGGGCAACAGACGAGGCGCGATAAAAGCTAGATATGCTAAGCCAACCAGGAAGGTAATAATCCCTAAACCCGTAAACTGAAATAAGCTAAATTCTCCGTAGCCTAAATCCTTGGAGATGCCACTGGCAAGAACATTAGTTGATGTACCAATGATGGTGATCATACCACCCAAAATAGTGACAAAAGATAACGGCATCAGCAGTTTAGAGGGAGATATGCCCCGTTTTTTGCACCAATCTTCAATAATAGGCAGAAATATAGCTACCACCGCCGTATTGTTGATAAATCCCGAAATAGGACCTACTAGCAATCCCATGACTAGGATCTGACGCGTAATGCTTTTACCGCCCCACTTCAGCAGCAAGTCGCGAAAGACTTGAATTACTCCCGTACGGGTAATACCAGCACTGAGAATAAACATCGCCATCACGGTAATAGTAGCAGAGTTGCCAAAGCCTGCTATACCTTCATCGGGAGTAACTAACCCCAGCAAAATTAAAATTACCGCCACACAAAGAGCGGTAATATCTACGG
>JAIMKV010000033.1:26900-28212 GCA_020692205.1 Myxosarcina sp. GA_180221_E-2-1-MAG-40_15 | reverse complement strand
TTCGGTAATAAAGCATATTAGAGCAGCTACTACTACTCCCAAGGTTAGAAATATAATCATACTTTTTGATTAGGGGTTAGCTGTTCTGAATCGATATTCCCTCGCCACCAGATTATGCTGTAGCTTTAGCTGCTAATATTACCATTGTTGAACCATCTGATACCAGCTTGAATAAGAGCTTGGTCAGGATTAGTTAAATTGCGAAAATGAAGTGATTAAATTAACGGTCACGAAGTCAACATTTAATTAATAGCTATGGCAACAAACTTGAAACATCTACACTTCTGGCAAAATTATCATTGTGATCATTAAATTGTTAAGGATCTAATTAAACTTTTTTAGATTTTGGTTTTCTTCGGCGATCGCGTTGTATAGGAAAAAGCCAGGACAGAATTGATATATTAAGTCCAACAAAGATAAAAACAGCTAACTGAAGTAATAAATTAGCAACCATATTTGTAACTCCTGTTAAACATGGGAAAGTCAAAAGTCGCTCATCATAGCAAGTAGATATACTCTTGATTTTTTTAAGATCAACTTTTGATCATTCTGGTATTTTTAAGTGTCTGGATCTATCTAGATTTATTAACTTTTACTCTCAGTTTTTCTGAAATAAATTTTTTAATTTTTTCTTACGCTCGGATGCCCAGAGTAAAGGAGTTCCCGCTTTTGCCCAAAGAGGCATAGGAATTGGAGTCCAGTAGTAAATCGAAAGTAGTTTACGACTGCGATCTAAAGGGCAAGAGAGAGAGTTGGGAACGCCATGTAAAGTTTTCGCTGTGGTAGGAAAGATAATTGTGCGGTTGAAATCAGGAGGATAGCTAACTGTATCCTGCTGGTTTTGGTGATCTTGCAGTGCCAGTTCTCCTCCCCAGCTAGAATCCCAATCTCGATTGAGATAAATCAAGATGTTAATGCGACGCATTAAAGGCAAATCAAAGTGCCTGGTATAGTCAGCGTGCATTTCTAACCATCCATCTCGATGCATCTCATGCAAACCTGCACCATGAAACAGTGGATCTCCAACCAAGTTATCGATACCAACGATTGACTCTATAGCTTTGATAACTTCACTAGAATTTAGCCACAAGCAAAACATTTGAGTAAACGTTGACAAGCCATTGATGCCCCGGGAAGTAGTTTTTAGCTCATGATCTGTGTCCCAAACTAGCCAATCTCTATTTTGAGCTTGAGGAAATTCGGCTACTAGGCGATCGAGTAATTCGGGTTCAAAGAGATTATCAATAACTAAATGGGGATATGGTTTCGCTGCTGCGTAAGACTGGCGCAAAAGCTCTGATTCATTTCTTAA
>JAIMKV010000033.1:0-26881 GCA_020692205.1 Myxosarcina sp. GA_180221_E-2-1-MAG-40_15 | reverse complement strand
AAAGCATCTAAATGTAAAACGTTATTTTTTTTATTTAATTGAGACAAACTAATAGTCATAGATTTTCATAAATATTTAACTAGCAAGAATTTATCAGTTTGTCATTACCAGGTAATGACAGTTTTATGTCAGTTTTGACAAATATTAAATTAATGCTAGTTCGGTAGGAATTTCGACAAACAACTGGCAATTATTGGAGTGGTAAGCAGAACTTAAAAGTACTTCCCTGTTCGATCTTGCTTTCAACCTCTATAGTTCCTCCATGTAGTTCTACTAAATGCTGACAAATTGCCAAGCCAATTCCCGTACCGCTGTATTTTTGAGAGCGGGATTTTTTTGAACGCCAAAAGCGTCTGAAGATGTGAGGTAATTCTGCTTCGACAATTCCTGAGCCTGTATCAATTACCGCTATCCAAACTCGATCAATTTCTAACCATGCCTTGAGAGTAATTGAACCTTTTTGGGTATGGCGTATAGCGTTACTGAGCAAATTAATCAAAATCTGCTCCAGGCGATCTTTATCTACCATGACGTAGAGTAAATTAAAGGGGCAGTCTAAAACAAGTTGGCGATCGCTGTCAAGTAGTTGATCGCTAAACCTTTCAACTAAGGGTTCGAGGATATAGCGCAGATTAGTGGGCATTTTTTTGAGGGTTAAATTGCCTGCTTCGGCTTGAGAAAGCTCTTGTAGGTCATTAACCAAACGTTGTAAACGCTTAGTTTCCACAATTAATCGGGAATAGATTTGGGGGGTGGCAATAATAATGCCGTCGGCGATTTCTTCTAAACGTCCGCGAATGATGGTTAGGGGAGTGCGTAATTCGTGGGTCAGATCGTCAATAATCTCTCTTCGTTTTGATTCTACTTCTTCTAGAGAAGATGCCATGCGATTAAAACCCATTGCTAGACGATTTAATTCGGGAATTTCCAAATGGCACATCCGCTCATCCAGTTTACCGTTGGCAAATCGATCAATCATCGTCTCGATTTGATTTAAAGGCTGGACAATCCGTTTGGCCAGCCAATAGCTAAGAACTGCTGCTGCTAGTGTACCAATTAAAAATGACCAAAAATTTCCCCTCGTCCAAGCTGTCTTAAATACTTCTAATAGTTGATCGTGAGCAGTAAAAACAGTTAAGCCTTGTCCTTCCATAGTTCTGAGCTGGAATTCAAAAAATCGGGGCGAAAAAAAATTACCGACCACAGAAGATGCCGTTACTCCGACAATCGTAACTAAAATGTGGGACAGGAAAAGTCGGATTTGCAGATTGAGATTGATCATTTGCGAGGTTTTAAATGTTTGTCATAACTTTAATTTAGCCATGGCAATCTTGCCTATATAGTCATGCCAATTAATTTCCGCAGGTTTATTTATGATAGAAGTGAACGGTACTCCGCCTTGAAAAGGCGGAGCCTGCGTTCACCGCCTTCCGCGGTCAAAATTCAGTGGACTTATGGCAAGAGAAGCGATCGCTTTGGTTATTCATCTCGGTTCTATAAAGAAATGACTATAAATCTTCAAATTTGTATCCTACGCCCACGACGGTTTGAATGAATTTTGGCTTACTAGTAGAAGGTTCTACTTTTTTACGTAATCTGGCAATATGAGTATCAATCACTCGCTCTTCACCGAAAAAATCATCTCCCCACAGCTTTTCGATTAGCTGTCCTCTTTCCCATACTCTGCCAGGATGTTTGACCAACAGAGTCATGAGCTTAAACTCAGAAGATGATAAATCCAATTCTTCTGCTGAGTCGGCATCAAGATGACGAGTGACGCAGTGCTGCTCTAGATCGATGGTAAAAGATTTAGTTCGGATCGTCCCAGAGCGATCGCCAGAGCTTCTTAAACGACGGCGCAACAAAGCCCTTACTCTAGCAACTAATTCTCTAGGACTAAAAGGTTTTATGTAATAATCATCTGCCCCTGTTGATAGACCAATGATGCGATCAATTTCTTCACCCCTAGAAGTCAACATCAAAATGTAAGGATCGTTAGCTACTGATTTTTGGCGGATTTGCGTACATACTTCTAATCCATCCATGCCAGGTAGTCTGATATCGAGGATAATCAAGTCTGGCTGTTGTTCGGCAAAAAGTTGTATGGCAGATTGACCATCATGGCATACATCACAAGAAAATCCTTCCGCTTCCAGGCATTCTTGAATAATCTCCGCTATTTCCAGTTCGTCTTCGACAATTAGAATTTTCATACTAGTAGCTATTTAAGATATCTCAAAACTTGTCCCAAAATTTCCCCCACATTCTTTGGCAACTATTTTACTCATTAATTGAAAGTTAAGCTCATTAACATCAAGATTATAATTATCGCTGTAATAGGCAATATTCAAGAGTAAATTAACCATTTTTACGGTGAAGACCTGGTTCTTTGGTCTCTTATTTTGTCAGTCAAGGCTGGTTCTAAGATGTGTTGCGATCATCAAGACAATTAATGAGATAATTTCTTATCTAATAAAACTCTTCAATTTAAGCTCAAATTTAACAAACCTTGCAGTTTTCTAAAACTAATGTAAGATTAAAAGTTAAGTAAAAATACGTAGATAACATACAATTTTTTAGTAGCCTTGAGCAAAAATAGTTTGCCTGCCTGACGCTCGCTTATTCTTAAAGAATTTGTTCTCAATACCTAATTTAAGCAAGATTTAATTTCGTTCCAACAGATATATTTATTGAATAAATGGCTAAAATGTCTGCAAAGAAACCCAACAACAGCAATGAATTTAGTTCTCGGGTAGCGGAGACTAATCCTAATTCGGAGGCAGCTTTAACCGCATTCCGCAGCGCAGCAGATCAACAAGGACACGACAATGCTATTTCACTTAAAGCCTCTAAATTAGTGATTTCTGAATTAGCCACAGAGCAAATCAATTCTCATGCCAAGAATGTCGCTACAGAATCAATTTTTCAACGATTGACAGCTAAAACAGCAGCAGCTTTAGTCGGTAGCGCGGTCATGCTGCCCATATTAGCCGTGGGGACAGCAACCTACTACTTTGGTAGTCAAGCTATTAGTCAACAAATCATCTTGGTCAAACGAGCTAACAACGTTGGTTTGGCTGAAACAGAGTTAGCACGACAACAAAAACTGCTGGCTGCTTTATTAATTGGTACTGGAACAACAGCTTTACTAGCAGGTGCGGGAGCTGCGTTAGCGACAAAACGGCTACTGAATGCTTCGCCCAGATCTACGGAGAAAACCGCGGCTGAAACCGAAACTCAAGTATATGGAGAGTTTATTGATAATTTAAACCAGTCAGTTTCACAAAAAGATCTACTTAAAGCCATTGTTGAAGAGGCACGCACTTATTTGAATTGCGATCGCGTTGTCGTTTATAGTCTCAATCAAGATCAACACAGCGTGATCGTAGCCGAATCCGTAGTTGCGGACTACGCACAAGCACTAGGTAAAACGAGCCAAGACCCTTTTGAGGTCAGATATCTTGACCAGTACCGCGATGGCAGAGTTAAGGTGATTAATGATCTCAACCAAGCTGAGATGACTCTGTGGGATCAAAAACAGCTAGAGCAGTTACAAGTCAAGGCTAATTTGGTAACGCCTATTTTCAACGAAGGAATGCTATTTGGCTTACTGGTAGCGCATCAATGTAGTCAACCGCGCCATTGGCAGCAAGGAGAAATTGAGTTTTTACGCCAGCTAGCTCAAAAAGCAGGTTTAGCTCTTAAAAATGCTCAGTTGCTAGATGATCTGGTGCGCTTTGAAACACAAGCAGAAACAGCCAGAAAATGGGCGCATTACCTGAGCGATGCGGTTCAATACATCCGTCAGTCCACTAAAACCGAGGAGATTCTCGAAATCAGTGTCGAAGAAGTACGTCGCATCTTAGAATGCGATCGCGTTGTCGTTTATAGTCTCAACCAAGACCAATACGGCGTGGTGGTGGCTGAGTCGGTTTCTCCTGGCTATCCCAGGGCATTAAATAAAACTATTTGCGACCCCTGTTTTGCCGCCAGATACCTTGACCAATACCGCGATGGCAGAGTCAGAGCGATCGATGATATCTACGCCGCCGGCATGAGCAAGTGTTACATCGAACAGCTAGAAACCCTAGCAGTCAAGGCTAATTTAGTCACGCCGATTCTCAACCAAGGTCAGCTATATGGCTTACTGGTAGCGCATCAATGTAGTCAACCGCGTCCCTGGCAGGACTACGAAATTCGCTGGGTAACTCAGATTGCCACTCAAGTTGGTTTTGCTCTCGATCATGCTCAAGTATTAGCAGCATCGAGTAAGAGCCAGATTAAAGCAGAAACAGCTAGAAAATGGGGGCATTACCTGAGCGATGCGGTTCAATACATCCGTCAGTCCACTAAAACCGAGGAGATTCTCGAAATCAGTGTCGAAGAAGTACGTCGCATCTTAGAATGCGATCGCGTTGTCGTTTATAGTCTCAACCAAGACCAATACGGCGTGGTGGTGGCTGAGTCGGTTTCTCCTGGCTATCCCAGGGCATTAAATAAAACTATTTGCGACCCCTGTTTTGCCGCCAGATACCTTGACCAATACCGCGATGGCAGAGTCAGAGCGATCGATGATATCTACGCCGCCGGCATGAGCAAGTGTTACATCGAACAGCTAGAAACCCTAGCAGTCAAGGCTAATTTAGTCACGCCGATTCTCAACCAAGGTCAGCTATATGGCTTACTGGTAGCGCATCAATGTAGTCAACCGCGTCCCTGGCAGGACTACGAAATTTGCTGGGTAACTCAGATTGCCACTCAAGTTGGTTTTGCTCTCGATCATGCCAAACTGCTACAAAAATTAAAGCAGGATGGTTTGCCAATGCAACTATTGAATAATTTTAGTCTGGCTATTAATGAAAGGATTGACAGCTCAAAACTACTGCAAATTGCCGTCGAACAAGCTCGTCAGGTAATTAAGCTCGATCGCGTGATCGTCTATCAGTTTGATTCTAACGATCACGGGAATATCGTAGCAGAATCAGTTGCTCCTGGTTATCCTAGAACCTTGAATTTTCAGCTGGAAGACTTTTGTTTAATTCAAGAATATGCAGCCAAATATCGGCAGGGGAGGAAGAAAGCGATCGCCAATATCCATCAGGCTAATTCAACCACTAATCGCTTTAAACATCTAGAGACATTAGCCGTCAAAGCTAGTCTGGTAGTACCAATTTTGCAGAATGAGGAATTATTTGGTCTACTAATTGGACATCAATGTCAACAGCCTCGCTTATGGTCACAGTCGGAAATAGATCTATTGACGCAATTAGCTCTCCAATTAGGATTTGCCTTGGAGCGAATTAAATTAACAGCAGCATTGAACTTAGCCAAAGATATTGCCCAAAATAGAGTTGATCAACAGCAGTCACAATCACTAATCGAAAATCAGGCTACTCGGCATCTTGAGGCTAAAAATCATTACTTATCAGCACCAGGTGATTTTCTCACTCAAATGTCAGCAATGGGTCAAACATCTCAAGCAATCATCAATGGCGATCGCGAGCAACGACAGCAACTCAATCATGGAGCATTGATACCTCAACCACAAAATACCCAGCGAGAAACTGATCTTATCAGTGCCAATGGGGCGATCGTTGCAGCTGGGGATCAAGTTAAGGTCTTAAATCAGTCTCACCGAAATCTTGGTCAAATGGTAAATCTAGTCAACGATATGAAAGAACCAACAAAATTTGAACTAGATCTCATTACAGGACAATTTGTTGAACCATCCCCATCAGCACCAAATTTAACCTTAATGAATCAATTTGTTGGCGAGATTAGCAATTTATCAGCCCAAATCTCACAACAATCTTTATTAGTTACTGAATCTTTTCAGAAGCTAGCAACATTTGCCAAACAGCTGTCTGAACGGGAACAGCCTTAAAATAAGAGCAAATAACGCTCGATTATTCAACTACCTCGGTTAGCCCGCAATTATAAACTAAAAGTAGCGAATGACTATATCTTTCTATTGATGCCAAAATATACTGCTAATGACTATGATTTAATCACAAATAGATAGTTACCGATTGCTTACTAAAATATGTCCCCAACAGCTTTTATTACTGGTGCTTCTCAAGGAATTGGCAAAGCTACCGCTTTGCTATTTGCCAAAAATGGTTACGATTTGATCATTACGGCTCGTAGCAAAGATCAGCTAGAATCTGTGGCTAAGGAAAGCAAAAGTTTAGGCTCAGAGGTAATTGCTGTTGCGGCTGATACAAGCGATCGCTCGGCTATAGAAGCCTTAATCAATCTGGGCATCCAACGCTTCTCACAGATTAATGTGTTGGTAAATAATGCAGGTATATGTATGAGTGCGCCAATGTCTCAAACTACCATCGAAGATTGGGAAAAAATCATTAACGTCAATCTTTGGGGATATATCTACACGATTAACGCGCTGTTACCTCATTTTATCGAGCATAAACAAGGCAACATCATTAATGTTGGTTCTTTTGGTGGTAAAGTTCCTCTGCCGAAAATGACGGCATACTGCACTAGCAAATTTGCCATAACTGGTTTGACTGAAACTCTCCGTCTGGAATTAGAACCTCAAGGTATTCACGTTTCAGGAATTCACCCCAGCGTAACTAGTACTGACTTTCTTGAACGTGCTATTTTCAAAGATAGCGATCCTGAAGCAGAGGCTAATCGTCGTCAGTCGATGGAAAAAATGCTAACTAGTCCCCTGGCTAGTAAATCTGAAGACGTTGCTAAAGCAATTTGGAACGTGGTTAAACATCCTCAAGCAGAAGTGGTAGTGGGTTCAGCCAAAGTCCCTGCTTTTTTAAATCGCTTATTTCCTAGTATTACTCAGGGGATGATGTCAAATATATCCTAAACTATGCTACCAATATCTGAAACCTGGAGGATACTTGAGATGTGCTGTAATAAAAATGGTGAATTGGGTTACGTGTCTCTTATTGTTGATGTAAAAAAATTTAGATTAAATAATTTCTAAGTTACTGCGCTTTTTAAATGAGTAGACCACAATAATGAAATTCAAAAAAGCTAAGAGCTAAGAGCTAATAGCTAAAAGCTACGAACTAACTAATTAAAAACGTAGTCTATTCAAATGAAAACGGCTTTAAAACTTGATACCATTTTTCTCCCTTTAGTTTTTGGTCAAAAGTAACTGTTTGACTGCAATCATAATTACGATGAGTTGCACCAATCAGATAATCGGCAAAATTAGCTTTACCTGTCTGAGTTAGCTTGATTGCTTGATAAATAATAGTCCGATTGGCAAATTCAAATTTGGAACTTTGTAACATCAGCTCTAAAACTTGAAGAATTTCTGATTTAGAGTATTGATAGGGCTTTCCACTTAAAACCCAGACTAGTTCACATAAGACAATATCTGCAATAAAACAAGATTGGGCATCGTTAATTATTGCTGTTGCTTTTTGCCACTGCGCTTCATTATCTTTGGTTAAATACCTGACTAAAACATTGGTATCAAGTCCAATCACTAGCACCCTCGATAATTGCTTGTTCCATATCTGTTAAAGAAGCCGATTTTATTCCTTGACGATGTAATATGCCAGAAAGCTTTTCTACCGAAACATTTAAGGGGATTATTTTGACATCTCCTTTTTCGTCTATGACAAAATCTATTTTGCTACCATTATCTAATTGCAAATAATCTCTAATTTTTTTAGGTATGGTGACTTGTCCTTTTACCGTCAGCCGAGCTTGTACCATTACTTTAATTCCTTACTTTGGCTCCTTACCTTAATTGTACAATATTTTTATTCATACAAGCTAAATACATTTTAATTAAAGACAAAGGTATGTTGAATTAAGGTATTTTCCCTTCTTTTTAATTCGACTCGTACTTCGATTTTCTTACCGTCATCAATAAAATTTAATAATCCCCACTGTCCTTTACCTGGAATTGCACCATTGCTGCTTTTGACTGTTGAATTAATCATATATTTTTTGCCATTATAAGGACCACCTTTATAGGAGGCTCTACTATCTAGCGAGGCTACCTGAATTACTGGAAAAGAACCTCCACCACCAGTGGCATAGCTATTAGCTGTTGACTCTGTTCCGTCATCGATTGCTAACATATGAGCATCGCCTGAAAGCATTAATAATTTATCAATATTGTTTTCTTTGAGCAAATTGGCAATTTTATTTCGCTCTTGCGCAAATTTATGCCAGGAGTTACTTGCATCATTTTGGTCAGCTATCCAAGGAATACTATTAACCCAAATAGTTAATCCTTCTCGGTTATTTTGTTGCTGCTGTTTGCCAATTTTCAACTGTTCAAACAGCCATTCTCTCTGGGCATTTCCGAGAAGACTTTGATCGAGATTATTTTCAATATCTATTGGATCTTGGTGGAAACGACTGTCGGTCATAAGAAACCTGACTCTGCCAATTACAAAAGACTGATAAATTGCACCTTGACCTTTTAATTCATCTAATGTCTCTGCCAGAGGATAACAGGGTACTTGTTCCCGATAAGCCTGACTAGCGATATATTTTAGCTGATAAGAACCATCAGAATCGTTCGTTCCATAATCATGATCGTCCCAGATATAAGCCAGAGGAATGTTTTGATAGAGATTTCTCTGTCTAGGTTGATTCATTACTAAATCATAGTTATGTCGATAATCGTCAAGATCATTTTCTTTTAAACCAAGAAAAGGTAGATCGTTGCGGTAGTGTAAATCTCCCATGTGAATAAACAAAGCTAAATTAGCAGCTTGACCATTTTCAGCTTGATATTTGTATTGGCGAATAGTATCAAATACCTTGCTGTTGCTTACTCCTAAACTAGAAAACTGGCTGATAGTACCACCTGCACAGGATGAACAAGCGATCGCAAAATTGTATGGCTGATTAACTTTTACGGTTTTGAATTGTAATGTTCCTTGGTGAGGATATCTACGACCATCGGCAATAATTACATAGTGATAGATAGTATCTTCTTTTAAATCAGATAAATTAAACGTAGCTATTTGATCATCAAGTGAACTTGCTAGGACTTGTTTTATTGCTTGATTCTTAAAACTTAAGTCAGAACTTTGATCATAAAAAACCTGAATAAAATTCTGTTCTGGTTTAACTTGATCGCTCAGTTTAGCTTTGATAGTTATTGAGTTATTTGTTACTGCACCAAGCCAACACCAATTGCATCTAGTAGTGTTTAGTTTTCCCAAAACAGGTCTTTTTCTAAAGAATAATAAAGAGAAAACTAACGCTAAAAATATTCGGCGATTAAATCGTTGATAAATCCAGAGTTTCTGCATTTGTAGTTAAGTTACACCTGGAAAAATTTTACCTGGCTGAGCATAACTATTTTCTATTATATTAATTTCTTATTTAAAGCATCAGCGATCGCTGTCTGATGCTTTTGTTGATGTGTTCCCCAATTTTGGCAGAGAATAGGGAGGGCAACATTAAGCTTTATTCTCGATAATTCGTTTCATTGCTTCATTAACATTCTCGCGACTATTAAAAGCAGAGATCCGAAAATATCCTTCCCCTGCTGCACCAAAACCCGAGCCAGGTGTACCGACTACGTTACAGTTAAACAGCAACTTATCAAAAAAATCCCAGCTAGATAAGCCGCTAGGAGTTTTAACCCAGACATAGGGGGCATTTGTGCCGCCATATACATCAATTCCCGCTGCGGTAAGCTGTTCGCGGATGATTTTAGCATTTTCCAAATAGAAACTAATTAAATCTTTGATTTGTGACTGCCCCGCTGCCGAATAAACCGCCTCTGCACCCCGTTGCACAATATAAGACACGCCGTTAAATTTAGTCGCTTGACGACGATTCCAGAGTTGCCACAGCTTCACATCTGAACCATCACTTGCTTTACCCATTAAGCTTTGGGGAACTACAGTAAAGGCGCAACGAGTACCTGTAAAGCCAGCATTTTTGGAAAAAGAACGAAACTCGATCGCACAGTCTTTTGCCCCTTCGATCTCATAGATCGAGTGAGGTAAATCTGGATCGGTAATATAGGCTTCATAAGCTGCATCATACAGAATTAATGAACCATGTTGCTTGGCGTAATCCACCCAAGCTTTGAGGTGTTGTTTGGTAGCGGTTGCACCTGTAGGGTTATTAGGAAAACAGAGATAGATTAAATCTACTTTTTCGCTGGGTATTTCGGCGGTAAAGTCGTTATCGGCACTAATCGGCAGATAAACTAAACCTTCATACTTGCCGTCTTTGGCCTCTCCTGTATGTCCCGCCATCACATTGGTATCGACATACACAGGATATACAGGATCGGTAACGGCAATCTTGTTATCATTGCCGAAAATATCGAGAATATTGCCGCAATCGCACTTAGAACCGTCTGAGATAAAGATTTCAGACGCATCTATGTCACAACCGCGAGATTGAAAGTCATGTTGGGCAATTTTGTCTCTTAACCAGAGATATCCTTGTTCTGGCCCATATCCTTTAAAGGTAGCGCGATCGCCCATTTCTTGTGTTGCTGCAATGATCGCCTCACGACAGGCAGCAGGTAAGGGCTCGGTGACATCTCCAATCCCTAACTTAATAATTGGTGCCTCAGGATGATCTGCTGCAAAAGCACTAACTCTACGGGCAATTTCTGGGAACAAGTACCCTGCTTTAAGTTTGAGATAATTATCGTTTATGGTTGCCATTGATTCTTTGCTACAAACGCCACTTATCAAGCTTACTGTTATCTGACAAGTTTAGATCGTGTTTTTTTTGTAGCTATTAGCTATTAACTTGAAATTTCATCTCAAAGCGTCGTGATTAAAAGAATGTGATGATCGCCTTTAATCCTCTCCTTAAAATTAAGACGCAATAATAATTGTCTCAGTTCTGAAAAACCAATATTTTCGTCAGATGTTCCATTTAATATTTTAAGCAGCAGTTTTTGATATTTTCCCATCTCGATCAATTCTATTTACGTCTGAGAATCAATTTAATAAGACTTCGCTAATCTTTCCTGCTTCCACCGCTAGGATTTGCGAGTCTTCGATCCAGTCGTGATTAAAGGTATCGATATGGGTAGTGGTAATAATAGTTTGAAAGCGATCGCCAATTACTTCTAAAAGCTGTTGCTGACGATTGGGATCTAGTTCAGCTAATACATCGTCTAGCAGCAATAGAGGTGGTTCTCCCACGACTTCTTCAATTAGGTTTAATTCGGCTAACTTTAAAGCTAAGACTAAGGTGCGCTGTTGTCCTTGAGAGCCATAATAACGAGCGGGGGTTTGATTAATCGTAAACTCGATCTCATCTCGATGTGTCCCCACGACTGTTTTTCCCTGATATTGTTCGATCGCACGACGCTCTTGAATCTTAGCGAGAAAAGCCTGCTGTACTTGAACAGGATCGTCTTCTGTCCATTCCACGCTGGGAAGATAGTTGATTTCTAACAGTTCCGTTTCCCCACTGATGCGCCTGTGCCAAGATTGAGCAATGGGAGCTAGTCTAGCAATAACTCTGGCACGTCGGCGTGCCACTCTAGAACCTGCTGCTGCTAGCTGTTCGTCCCATAATTTTAGCTGCGGTTCACCATCGCTCGATTCTGTTGAATTCTCTTGATTCTGTCGAATCTTCTTGAGCAAAGCATTACGCTGTTTTAATACCTGGTTGTACTGCTGCAAAATACTCAAATATACAGGCTCTAATTGAATTAACAAGCCATCTATCCAGCTACGGCGAGACTCGGGCGCACCTCTGACTAAATCTAAATCTAGGCTAGAAAACTGTACTGCATTGAGTACCCCCAAAAAATCTAATTGACGGCGCAGATTTTCTCGGTTTACGGCTACAGTCCGTCCCCCCTGCCTACGAAATACTATACTTAATTCACTAGTTCCATAAGCACGCTCCACGATCGCTCTAACTTGACCCATACTGGCAGAATCTAAGACCAATTCGCGATCGCGAGTAGCACGATGACTTTTGAGACTAGCCAGTAGCTCTACCGCTTCCAATAAGTTTGATTTTCCTTGAGCATTATTACCAACTAAAATGGTTTTCTTAGCCTTAAATTCGATCTGGCGATCAACATAATTGCGAAATGAGCGCAGATGCAAACTTTTTAAATACATTTATTAGCCAAGATGAAGAACAGAATTTCAGTAACCAGTTACCACTCAATAACATACTTCTCTTTTCTCATCCTTCATCATTGATTCCTCAATTCCTTTAAAACTATTCTCCTACAGGACTAGAGGCAAATGTCTGTTTATCTAGTTGAGCTAGCTTTTCCTTATCCTTACGACGCTTTTTGGCATAAAGCTGGATACTTGCGACCATGGTTAAAACTAAAGCGGCAATCAGCCAGGTAGTGGCATCCAAAGGTAAATTGTTTTTGAATACTGCCAACAGCACAATTAGCACTAGTAAAATTGTTGGTGCTTCATTTAAAGCTCGAAACTGTTGTCCTGTCCACTGACACTCTCCCGCCGCTAATTTCTTCATGATGCTTTTGCAAAAATGATGATAACCAATCAGCAAAATAACTAAGGTTAACTTGATATGTAGCCAGGTAGATTTGAGGATTTCTGGTTCAGTAGAAATCAAACCAATTGCCATCACCACAGTTAAAATCATTCCAGGAGTAGTAATAATACTATAGAGACGTTGCTCCATGATTTCATACTGCTTTTTAAGAATGCTGCGTGCAGGTTCGGGTTCTTGTTCTGCTTCTGCATGATAGACAAACAGTCGCACCAAATAAAAAAGTCCTGCAAACCAAACCACAATACCGATTAAGTGAAATGTTTTATACCAGTAATAAGCCATAAAATATTTTGTTCAAAAATTCTTCCTTATCTAAATGAAGTGTATATTTTCTCGCAACCCACTTCACAACTACGCAATAAAATTTTAAGGACTGGTCTGACTTGAGATCACGGGACTGGCCAGATTTGAACTGGCGACCTAGCGCTTCAGATTGGTGTGAGTTTCCCCACTCTCTGGACTATTCCTTCACCCTAGGCAAGATACCTTTAGGCGGTGGCCGTTATGTTACAGACAGTTTTTGGGCTGATTTAGATTCAGCTGCTGTTCCTGCTTTTAAATCTGTAACCAGTCTCTGCACCTTCTCTACCAGGAATTATAGAGCTTGGCTCAAGATTACCGTGGTTGCACGCTGCAACTTTAGGCTTCCTTGAATTTGACCACATTCACCAATGAAGTTTCCCTCATGATGCCCGATGTTTCAGGAGGCGCTTGCTCTATCCGACTGAGCCACAGCCCCTTATTGATCTCAAAGCCGATCCATCATCAACATAAACCAAGACAACAAAGCCCAAACGAATCGTGATATTTATGTATATAAAACTTTACTAGATTAATAAATATTGCAACATCGTTTCATACTTCTGTTATGTAAAAAAATAAATTTATCATCGATCCAGGCAAATACATTAAACATTCAGGAGAAAAAAATGACTTATTTAACTTTATTAGCTGCTGCTAGTGTACCCAATACCGTATCTTGGAGTCCTAAAGTGGCTTTTGTGATGATTGCTTGCAATATTGTCGCGATCGCCATTGGCAAATTTACAATTAAAAATCAGAATGCTGGCCCTAAACTGCCTTCTCCCGCGATGTTTGGGGGTATGGGACTTCCCGCTTTGTTAGGTACTACTAGCCTTGGTCATCTTTTGGGTACCGGGGTAATTCTCGGACTAGCCAATGCTGGCGCACTGTAATATCTAAATTTTTATAGTTAGTTATTAGGGATTAGTCGTTTCCCTTGGCATTCTGGCAAAAACCTTGATTAATTGCTAGTTTGAACAGCAAACTTCTAATCCACTTTTTAATCTTGAAAACCTGATCGCCTTCTGTAGCAATCTCTTCAGCTCTAGGCAGATAACTACTTATGATTTAGCTTTTTTTCTGGTAATTAGCCCTGTATTTGTATTTCTTAAATAGCGTCTGTTACTCAAAAATCTCCTATTTTTAGGCTGAATATAAATCAAATATTTTCTAGGATAATCATCATTAATTTGATCCAACAAAAGTAGTTTTCAGGGATTTCTCGTATTTACAAGCTGGAAAAACAAGAGTTATTTTGTAGATTAGTTTGTTATGTAAGTTACAGCTAGCACGTACATATCTATTTGCCTAAGTTTATTTTTCAATAGCCCGATTAAACTATACAACTGCTAAAAATCCTTAAATTAAACTTATATTTTTAGCCACAAGCTGAGGAAACAGGTTTGAGTTTATTTTCTCAAGAAAAAACCTATAATTCGTTATCAATATATTACTACATAATTGCTGGTGGATTAGGTAGCCTGCTGATGCTATTTTTAGGGCAGAAAAGTTTACCCCTTAACAGTCAAAAAGCTCTCCAATATCATCGTGATATTCAAACAGCTCAACAAGAAGTATTTGATTTAGAAAAATACATTATTAAGAGCCAGTCTTCATTTTCAGCAGAGCTAGGCGATAAGATCAGCTCGCAAATTGATACTCTCAATGCAGTTATTCAAACTTTACCAGAAATACCTGATTTTTTTGCTCAACAGCAGCAAAATGCGTTTAAAATTCAGCTAGAAACTCAAAAAGAATTATTAATTTCTCAGTTTGAACTTATAGACTTGTTCAAAAGTGCGCAAGCAACATTTGCTCAATCTTGTTTGCGCATACCTAAGCTAAAAAATGAAATAGTTGAAAATCCTGAAATATTTGGTACTAATATTGTTGCTCGAAGTGATCTATTTGTGTTAGTTAATAATTTATTGGATACTTCGATTAAATATTGCCAAAATTCTGATCAAGATTTAGATTTAACTATTCAAAAATATCTCGAACAAATTGATCTTATTTTTCGACAACAGCCAGGAATAAAAAATCAATTTATTATTACTGAATTGACTAATCATAGTACAAGTATTTTAGCGCAGAGCAAAGTAATTGATGCTATTTACGACCAAATTAAATTAGAAACTATCAATAAGCAGCTACAAACAATAGAAATAGACTATCTCGACCAGTATCAAAAAAAATTGCAAAAAATCAATAATTATAGATTCATAAGTTTCTTATTATTTCTGCTGATTGTTGTGTTTATCGCCTATAAAATTATTAGCAATTTAGCCCGAACTAATCGTAATATTGTCAAAATACTCGAAGGTTTTACCAAGGAACTAGAAAGCAAAGTAGAGGAAAGAACTGCTCAGCTAGAAGAAAGTATCGAAAATACTGAAATTGCTCTGGCGCAGGCACAGAATGCTAACAAAGCTAAAAGCAGATTTTTAGCCAACATGAGTCATGAACTACGTACACCTCTTAATGCTATCTTAGGGTTTACTCAATTGATGACTCGCGATGCTTCTATTGGCATTGAACAACAAGAAAATCTCAAGATTATTAACCGTAGCGGAGAACATTTATTGAGATTAATTAATGACATTTTAGAAATGTCAAAAATAGAAGTGGGTCAAATAACTCTCAATGAAAGTCAGTTTGATTTGTATCTAATGCTCAAAAGCATTGAAGAAATGTTGCGTTTAAAGGCAGAGGTCAAAAGTCTAAATCTGTCTTTTAATATAGATAGTAATGTGCCTCGGCAGATTTATACCGACGAAGGAAAACTGCGCCAGATTGCGATCAACCTGCTCGGTAACGCGCTTAAATTTACTGAAAAGGGAGCAATTAATTTAACCGTTAAATTAATTGCTAATCCTTTGACAGCAGGAGACAAAATCGAATTTTTGTTTTCTGATACTTATTCTTTATCTTTTGCCGTTGAAGATACTGGCCCTGGCATTGAGCCAGAAGAAATGGAGCAACTGTTTACTCCTTTTGAGCAGACCAAAATCGGCCGTGTTTCTAATGAAGGAACAGGTTTAGGTTTATCGATCTGTCATAAATTTGTTGAGCTAATGGGCGGAGAATTAAAGGTAAAAAGTACCGTTGGTCAAGGCAGCGTTTTCTTCTTTAGTATTTTAGTCAGAGTACAGGAAACATCTGGTATTCAGATAGTTAGGGCCGCTGAAACTCAACCGCGAAGAATCGTTGGTCTAGCTCCAAATCAAAAACAATATCGTATTTTGGCGGTGGATGATGTAGCAGCTAGCCGTTTGTTATTAACAAAAATATTGACGGGAATTGGTTTTCTGGTACAGGAAGCAGGAGATGGTCAAAAAACCTTAGAGCTTTGGCAGACATGGCATCCTGACTTGATTTTGATGGACATGAGAATGCCTGTAATTGATGGTTATGAAACCACTAAAAGAATTAAATCTCAAGCTCAAGGCAAAAAAACGGTGATTATTGCTCTGACAGCCAGTGCCTTTGAAGAAGAGAGAGTAGTAATTTTATCTGCTGGCTGTGATGACTTTATGCGGAAGCCGTTTAAAGAAGCTGAACTACTAGAAAAAATTGGTCAGTATTTGAATGTTGATTATCTATACGAAGATACGGTTGATGTGCCTCTAAGTCAGGAATCGCTGCTAGAAGAATTGACCAGAGATAGTCTGTCCGTCATGCCATCTAATTGGCGATCGCAGCTATACGAAGCAGCGGCTCAGGTTGATAATCAGGAGATCTTCCAGCTGTTAGCCGAAATTCCCAATGAATATGAATCTTTAGCAAAGGGATTAGAAAGCTTGGCAGAACAATTTCGCTGTGACAAAATTATTGACTTAGCTAAATCTTCTGATTAATGAACATATTCCCTGAGGAACAAGCCAAAGCCAAAATTTTAGTGGTAGACGACAAGCCAGAAAATATTCAGCTCCTTTCTGATGCCTTAAGCAACCAGGAATACGATGTCAAAGGTGTGGTTAACGGAACAATGGCTTTGATGGTAGCTAATACGGTCATTCCCGATTTAATCCTCTTAGATGTTGTGATGCCAGGCTTAGACGGCTATCAAGTTTGTGAACAGCTTAAGGCAAATGAAGTAACCCACAATATTCCCATTATCTTTTTGAGCGCTAGTAACAACTCCGTTGATCGCATCAAGGCATTAAGTGCTGGTGGAGTAGATTACATTAACAAGCCGTTCCAAATCGATGAAGTACTGTTGCGAATTAGAAACCAGTTAAAGCTCCAAACTGCCCAAACAAAGATCTTAAAGTTTAATACTGAATTAGAGCAGCGCATCCGAGAGCGCACGGCTCAGCTAGAAGCAGCTAATCAAGAATTAAAACAAGAGGTCAAAGAGCGTCGGGAAGTTACTAAGCTGTTACAAAAAAGCGAAGAGAAACTAGAAAGTATTCTTAACTCCTTAGAAGAGGTGGTATGGTCAACCGATGTAGTTACTAGCAACCTGCTGTTTCTCAATCCAGCAGCTCAAAAAGTTTATGGTCGTCCAGTTGACGAGTTATTGGCTAATCCTGACTTACGTTTAGAGTCAATTCATCCCGAAGATCGCGATCGCGTCAAATCATCCTTAGCTAATTCCTTAAACCAGTTCAGTGACCTTGAATACAGAATCGTGCAGCCTAATGGCGCAATTCGCTGGGTATGGGAACGTAGTCGCTTAATTTTCGACGATACAGGCACAGCTAGCCGTCGAGATGGCATTATTAGTGATGTTACCGAACGCAAGAAAATTGAATCAGAACTGAGCTACGAAGCCAAGCATGACTCCTTAACCCATTTGCCCAACCGTTCTGCTTTTATCGAGCGAGTTGAACAGGCACTCTGGCAAAGCTAAAGAGATCGTCAATATTTATTTGCGGTTTTATTTATTGATTTAGATCGCTTCAAAATTGTCAACGATAGTTTAGGTCATTTAGTTGGTGACGAGCTATTAATTGCCGTAGCTCAAATCTTGTCTGACTGTTCTCGCGATCGCGATTTTGTCGCTCGTTTAGGCGGAGATGAATTTACCATTTTGCTCCACCAAATTCAAACTGTCGAAGAAGGTAATGCGATCGCTCAAAGAATTAAAGAACAGCTGGCTGCACCCTTTTCTTTGCAAGGTCATACGGTTTTTACCAGTGCCAGCATCGGTATTGTGGTGGCTGACTACAAATATCAAGACAGTGCTGAAATTTTGCGGGACGCAGATTTGGCAATGTATCGTGCTAAATCCCTAGGCAAAGCAAGACATGAAGTATTCCATCCAGAGATGTATGCCGAAACTAAGCGGCTATTAGAAATAGAAAACGATTTACACCAAGCAATTTTACAAGATCAATTTGTGTTGCACTACCAGCCAATTGTATCTTTAACCACTGACACGCTATATGGTTTTGAAGCATTGTTGCGCTGGAATCATCCCACGAAAGGCTTAGTTTATCCTGATCAATTTATTAGTGTTGCTGAGGAAACAGGATTAATTGTGGCTATTGGAGAATGGGTCTTAAAAGAGGCTTGTAATCAAATGTATCTGTGGCAAAGTAAATATTCTGGTGCCGCTAACTTAAAAATCAATGTTAATATTGCCAGCCAACAAATTAAAAACTCTAATTTTCTAGATATTCTCGATCAAACTATAGCCAATACAGGACTATCAGGTCGCTCTTTGCATTTGGAGATTACTGAAACTACGTTGATGGATTACAAACCAGAGACAATTTATGTGTTCCAACAAATTAGGGAGAGAGAAATTAGATTAAATATTGATGATTTTGGGACTGGTTATTCTTCTCTACAATATTTAAAACGCTTTCCGATTAATATGCTAAAAATTGATCGTTCATTTATTCAAGGCATGTTAAACGAACGGGAAAACTTTGAAATTGTCAAGATGATTATTACTTTGTCTCGAACTTTAAAAATAGATATTGTCGCTGAAGGAATCGAAAATTTAAAACAGCTCCAAGTTTTAAAAGCTTTAAATTGCCAACTTGGTCAAGGATATCTTTTTTCTAAGCCACTAGAACGGGAGTCTGCCGAGCTACTAATTGAGCAATAAAAGTTACCGTTTGAGGACTTTTTTTAGTTAAAGATCCGCGGTAATCGATGCTTAAAGCCACAGAGGATTTCCCAAGAGATCGTATTAAGTTTATTTGCCCAATCATCGGCAGTAATGCTCAGATTATTTTGTTGACCGATTAAAGTGACAACCTCACCTGGCTTTAGATCCTGGAGATGATCTACCTGAAGCATTAGCTGATCCATCGTAATCGAACCAATCTGAGGTACTAACTGACCACAGACGATCGCCTGTAAACGATTTGATAAATTGCGGGGAACACCATCGGCATAACCGATACCAACTACAGCAACTTTAGTATCTCGGGGGGCAATAAACTTCCGACCATAGCTGACTCCTTCTCCTGCGGGAATAGTTTTTACCTGCGTAATTTTGGCTTTGACCTGCAAAACAGGCCAGAGATCTAACTCCTGATGCAGATGAGTTGCAGGATATAGACCATAAAGAGCCAGTCCTACTCTTACCATGTCATAATGACAAGAGCGATCGCTTAAGGTAGCAGCAGAATTAGCCAAATGTAGCTGTGGCGGAACAAAACCAGTAGTTTTTAACTGAGCGATCGCCTGGTTAAAGCGTTGATGCTGTAGGTTCATGATCGTGCGATCGCTTTCGTCGGCAGTCGAAAAATGAGAATAAATACTGGCAATCTTTAAATTGGCTCGGGTACGAACTAGCTGCACCAAGGAAGTAGCTTCTTGCCAGTTAGTTCCTAAACGAGACATTCCCGTATCCAACTTAAGATGTACGGGAAGCGACTTCCCTACCGTGGCTAAGGTAGCATCGAAAGCTAATGCCTGCTCCAAATTACCAATAGTTGGTTCTAATTTCCAGGCTGCTACAGCTTTGATATCTTCAACGGCGTTGATTGCACCTAAAATTAAGATCGGACTAGTTATTCCTGCTTGGCGTAATTCTACTCCCTCGGCTAAGGTGGCGATCGCTAAACAGTTAGCACCATTGGCTAAGGCGGTTTGAGCCACAGTAACCGCACCATGACCATAAGCATCGGCTTTAATTACTGCCATCAATTTGGTCTGAGGCGCGAGATAACCTTTAAGAGTTTTGACATTATGAGCCAAGGCGGTTAAATCTATTTCGATCCAGGCGCGTTGACGGCTTACCAAAAAAGATAAATCCTCTTGATGTTCCTGCCCTAAATTTATTTGCTGCTGTTGCCAACCCACCATAGTTAAATTTATTTTCTGTCCCAACTTAAGTAAGATGATTCACAAATTTTAGTCCAGAAATAGATAAGGTCAAGGATGCTGCCAAGATCTTGCTTTCATCATTAACAAAGCCGCTTAATCAATGTTTCCCAAGTTACATCAATTAGTTCCCCTGTGTTACCATCTCAGGTAAATCATATAAGTCTTTACTATGGGTAAAGTTTTAGTATTGAATGCTTCCTATGAACCCCTTAATATCACTAGTTGGCGTAGAGCAGTGGTATTACTTCTTAAAGGAAAAGCAGAACAACTCGAACATCGGGGTCAAATTGTCTATAGTGATTTCCCCCTACCAACGGTAATTCGTCTAAGATATTATGTCAGAGTTCCCTATAAAGAAATTCCTTTAACTCGCCGCAATGTACTAGAAAGAGATGGTAACACTTGCCAATATTGTAAAGCAAAAGGTGACCAGTTAACGATCGATCATGTCGTACCGCGATCGCGCGGGGGTGGTGACACTTGGGAAAATTTAGTTGCAGCTTGCGTCAGGTGCAATGTCAAAAAAGGTAACCGAACCCCAAAAGAGTCAGAGATGACTCTACAAACTAAACCCCGCCGTCCCTATAGTAGCCTACATTTTGAACTAGTCAAGTACACTCAGGGCAACTCTAACCAAGAATGGAAAAAATATGTCATCGGGATTTAATTCTCTAGACAGTCACAGAAAATAATTAGTTGATGATAAACTCTAAATTCTGAATAAAAAAATCAATATTATATTTACTCCATCACTCGGTAATTTGATTACCAATAATATTATCGTATGTCGTCTAACCTTAACACTTCTCTAGAACGTCGCCTTGCTAATAAAAAACACACCTCTAAAAAACAGCTAGAAGCCATTGACAATCAATTTGGTTCGGAAACCCCAAAAGACGATGATGTGGCTAAAATAGTCCATCAGCTAGGCACAACTTTAGAGCAGCATCGAGGAGAAAAACAAATCATCGTCATTCAGGATTTTCCCGACCCTGATGCTTTATCTAGTGCTTGGGCTTATCAATTAATCGCTGCCAACTACGATATTAGCTGTGATATCGTCTATGGCGGTACTTTGTCTCATCAAGAAAATATCACTTTAGTTAGACTAACAGCCTTACCTGCTACCAGGTACGTTGATACCGCCCTGCAAGACCAGGATTTATCAATTTATCAAGGTTGCGTTTTGGTGGATAGCCAGGGAACTAACAGTCAGCTTTATTCAGTTGTTCAAGAGGCTGGCATACCCCTAATAGTGGCGATCGATCATCATAGTAAACAGGGTGATTTAGGAGCAGAATTTGTTGATCTACGCCCCCAAACCAGAGCAACAGCGACAATTTTAACTCAGTATATTCAATCAGGAATGCTGGAGTTTGATGCCAGCAATGAAAATCATGTTAAATGTGCCACCGCTTTAATGCATGGCTTGCGTTCTGATACCAATCGTTTAATGCAAGCGAAGGAAGAGGACTTTATGGCTGCGGCTTACTTGAGCCGTTTCTATGATTCTCAGTTACTAAATGCGGTATTACAGTCGGCGCGATCGCGTCGGGTGATGAACGTCATCGAACGGTCATTAAGAAACCGCATCACTAAACAGAATTTCTCCATCTCTGGCGTAGGCTATTTACGCTATGACGACCGAGATGCTATTCCCCAAGCAGCAGATTTTTTGGTAACAGAAGAAGATATCCATACCGCAGTGGTATATGGTATTGTCCATAACGAAGATGACGATAAGGAATTAGTCATTGGTTCGCTACGAACTACTAAACTAACTCTAGATCCCGACGAATTTATCAAAGAAACCTTAGGTAAAGACGCTCAAGGAAGATTCTTTGGTGGGGGTCGTTATATGGCTGGAGGGTTTGAGATCCCTGTCGGCTTTTTAAATGGCTTTAATGATAATTCTGAATTTACCAAGCTGAAGTGGGAAGTATTTGACACTCAGCTAAAGCAAAAGCTGATGCGGTTAGTCGAACCTGAAGATGATCTCATTGCTAGTGACTAGAATTTCCCGATTGAACCATTCGATCAACAAAAATTATTGTTTAGCTTACTGTTGGCTCATGACCATTTGGGGTAATAAATGGAAAAACGTAATGCTAGATGTACCTTAAAGATTTAAGATGGGAATATATTTTATAGACCTCAATTAAACGACCCTAGCTTTCGATATTTTGATCGTAAAAGCTAAGGTCATTTTTTTAGCTACTGCACTTTTGGATTGGATAGAACCATAAAGTGAAGTCAGAAGTCAGAAGTCATAGACTTTACGGCGACTTATCAAGCGCTTTAGTTATTCATCTGGTTTCTATTTAGAATGACTAGAAAAATTGGTTTTCTAGAGCATCTCTGTCTAATGATCAATTAGCTTTTATCGCTTTTTTACCGCCAATCATTACTTACTTAGCAACGGCAATTTCTCGCTCTCAAACAAGTGTATAATCAACAATTAATCTAGTAATTAGAAATAGGAATATTGGCTTTTTAGTTTTGTAACTTGAGCAAAATAGTTTGTACCTGTTGATAAAAGCGATCTTGGCGATCATAGTCAGCTTTTAATTGATTAAAACGATTAATTGTCAGGTTGTTTTGTTGGACAATTTGCTGAGATTGATTACAATAACGATTAGCGATTTCACGAATTTGTGGCTTGAGATTATTGATAGTTTCTTGGCGATCGCAGACTATGTTTGGCGGTGGTTCATTCATTAGGTTTTTAATTTCTTGATATACTTTTCTTCTCAGCAACTCTACCTGATAACCAGCTTTGGCATAATTTTCGGTTTCTTCGGGGGTAAATTGCTGTCCATAGGCATCTCTAGATAAAGAGACGGTTGCTAAGGAGGTTCGATTGACACCAGACGAGAGTGATATTTCTGGAACTATCCCTCCCGCCAAGCTGACTAATGCCAAAGCACTACTACCCCAAATACGAATATATAGTTTATTTAATTTAGGTAAAGTCAAATTAGCTTTTAACATCATCAATAACAATAACTAGTATTAAAAAGATTACTACCTATTTGGAATTGATTCCCACCAGATAAGTTCCTGTTTTTTTAACTTAATTTTGCTAAAAATTTAATTAAATTACCTTAAAAAGCTACAGGCTAAGAGCTAGGGCGAAGCCCTCTACCTCAGATTAGCCCTAGGTAATTGTTAGTTAGCCAAAACAATCTAAGCCATAGTCCTAGCTATCGAAGCACTTTAAGTTTAGGGTTAACTTTGAGACAGACGTTTAACGGGCGCACCTCCTAAAAGCTGGTCGGTTTCTGCTAGTAAACTAGGAATTTCCTGAGCATAGGGACTAGCTGTTAAGCAAGATTCGAGGTTTAAGCGAGTCACCTGATCTGCTTTCGCCCCGGGAAACCAATGATCAGCATTAGTCAAGAGATTATAGCGTGCTTGTCCATATTCAATCATGTCGTATGCTAAAGCCAAATTACGCAACCATAAAATCACGGGCATATTAACGTTACCAGGAGTATTATTGTGGCTAGGTAAGCCAACTTGCCAATTATCAAGCCAATCTTGACCTAATGCGGCGATCGCTGCTTGTTCTAAACGTTGTAAGATCGGTGGTAATATTACTTCTGCTTGATCTAACAAAGGTAAAACTTTCAGATGTTCATCAAAATCTGTCGGTTTAGCTGCACCCAAACTCAGGGTATGTACTTCAGGATGGGATAAACAAAACAGATCGTTAAATACCATGGGACTAAGAGGCTGGCATAATTTCACTAGCTTTGGTGGTGGATTATAAAGATGTCCGCCTTTATCAGTGGGAGAAATAATAAACACGCCCATGTCATGACGTTGAGCGGCTTTGATCGCTGGCCAATTCCACTGATTGATGTAATACCAATGAAGATTTACATAATCAAACTCGCCTGTTTCAATTGCTTTGATAATAATTTCGGTTGAGCCGTGGGTGGAAAAGCCAATATGTCTAACTTTACCTTCGGCCTTAAGTTTTTTGGCTTCGTCTAAACACCCGCCAGGGCGCATACTAAGGTGAAATGTCTCTTCGTTATTGATGCCGTGTAGTCCCAGCAGATCGACATATTCCAGTTGGCAAAAGTTGAGCGACTGCTTAAATTTACGACGAAAATCTAAAGCTTTGGGCTGAGGAGAAACTTTAGTCTGAAAGATGAGCTTTTCTCTCGGTAGCTGAGATAGTATTTGTCCAAGCTGCATCTCCGAGCTACCATAACCCCGTGCTGTTTCGATGTGATTAATCCCTAGCTCGAACGAACGGCGAATAGTGTCTTCTAAATTACGTTGATTAGTTTTGGGTACTTCAGATTGGGGTAAATCTTGCCATTTATATTGATATCTCATGCCCCCACAGGAAAAAACGGGCATCTGTAATTCTGTACGACCAAATCGCCGATATTGCATAATTAAACTACTATCTTTTATTTCTTCTTACCTCTTATCAATATCATTTTAGATATTATTTGGGCAGGGCAGAAGCAACAGGGAAATTAGATGAAAATTTTATTGGTAGATGACGAAACTGAACTAAGCGATCCTTTGAGTCGAATTTTGTTGCAAGAAGGCTATCAGGTAGATCTAGCTGATGATGGCACAGCAGGAATGAAATTAGCTTTACAAAATCAATACGATTTACTGATCTTAGATTGGATGTTGCCTCATAAGTCAGGATTAGAAATCTGTCGGGAAGTGCGATCGCAATCTTTGAGTACTCCTGTATTATTTCTAACCGCTAAAGATACCATAGATGATCGCGTTGATGGGTTGGATGCAGGAGCAGATGACTATTTGGTCAAGCCGTTTGAACTACGGGAACTGTTAGCAAGAGTGCGGGCTTTATTGCGTCGCTCTACTTTAGAAACGCCCAACAGCGATCGCTTGAAGGTGGCAGACTTAGAACTAGATCGAGAAAATCAGATCGCCTACCGTGGTGATAGGGTGATCGACCTATCGGAAAAAGAAATTAAGCTATTAACTTATTTTATGCAGCACCCAGACAGACTATTAACCCACGAAGAAATATATCACTATCTGTGGCAAGCAGAAGAACAACCTAGCAGTAATGTCTTAGCTGCGTTGGTACGCCTATTGCGACGTAAAATTGAAATTAAGGGAGAAAGCACTTTGATTCATACGGTTTATGGCAAAGGCTATCGTTTTGGAATTGTTTAGTCACAGATTACTCCGTCGTTTTACACCCCAATGCGATGGGTGCAAGCAACGGAGTAATCTGTGACCGTTGGTTAATGAACTAGTAAGATAAAAGTTAAAGTCCAAAATTATTACATGACCCAAACGTCTCAAACTATTCATTTGCCCAACAGCCAAAGCGCGATCGCCCTGGCAGGAAACAACGAACAGAATCTTAAATTACTATCTCGCCATACAGGAGCAACCTTGGTGTTGCGGGGACAAGATTTACTCATCAAAGGTCAGTCAACAGCCGTTGAACGATGCGCCAAGGCAATTAGAACTTTAGAGCCGTTATGGTCTATGGGTAAAACCTTATATGAGCCTGATCTTTTGACTGCGTTTGTGGCGATCGATACTGGCAGAACAGAAGAATATAGCGACTTACAAAAGAACATTCTGGCTCGTACCAAAAAAGGTGAAGTCATTCGAGCTAAGACTTTTAAACAAAAGCAATACATTAAGGCAATTCAGCAACACGATGTTACTTTCGCGATTGGTCCGGCGGGAACTGGTAAAACTTTTTTGGCTGCGGTATTAGCAGTTAAGGCATTACTTGGTGATGAATGCGAAAGAATCATTCTAACTCGTCCTGCTGTAGAAGCTGGCGAAAAGTTGGGATTTCTACCAGGAGATTTACAAGAGAAGGTGAATCCTTTTTTGCGTCCTCTGTATGACGCACTGTATGAATTTATTGATGCCGAAAAAATTCCTGACCTGATGGAGAGAGGCAAAATAGAGGTTGCACCTTTAGCATATATGCGAGGGCGTACTCTATCCAATGCTTTTGTGATTGTAGATGAGGCACAAAACACTACTCCTGCTCAATTAAAAATGGTGCTAACTCGTTTGGGCTTTGGTTCTAAAATGGTAGTGACAGGGGATATTACTCAAACTGACTTACCTGCTAATCAAGATTCTGGCTTAATTGTGTCACGCAGAATTTTACGTAATGTTGAAGGGATTGCTTTTTGCGAACTAACTCAAGCAGATGTAGTACGTCATCCTTTAGTGCAGAAAATAGTAGCTGCTTATGAACGATATGATAAATAAAAAACTCTATATCTAAGTGGCTATTGGCACAGCAGACAGGCAATTTTATTAAGAATAAATAAAATCTACAATTTTTGGCGAAAACTGAACCTGATTTGGTTGATGTATGACTTAATAAATACAGTGGACTTAGATTAAGAGCAAGACTAATGGAAGGACAAGGTGCAAAAATTGGCAGTACAGCTATTATTTGGAGTTTAGCTACAGGAATGATGGCAATTTCTATTCCCATAGTCAAAATGACCAACACGGGAATTATTTTGCCTGTAGCAGTCGTGATTGGAGTGAGCATCAGCACGATCGCTATTTGGTTGAGTAGCTGGATGGCATAGATCTCGTAGACGGCAAATCAAACAAGTATGTAAGTTGTCTCCTTCGATTAACTATTAAGCTAATGGCTGTTGGCAACAATATTCTTTGAAGTGGATTTTGATTAATATATAAGTATTATTTTCTAAGCAATGTAGCTTAACTTTGGTCAAAGTTAAGCTACATTTTCTGTGTTTCAATAGTTCGGACAATTTTTGGTGAGAGAAGAAAAAAGCTATCCATT
>JAIMKV010000122.1 GCA_020692205.1 Myxosarcina sp. GA_180221_E-2-1-MAG-40_15 | reverse complement strand
CCACTGAGTTTTTGAACTTCAACTTAATTGTCTATTTTCAAGACAGTCTCTGAGTCCATGTAGCGTTCGTTACTAAGTCCATCAGGATGTCCGCTAGCAAGCACTACTTCAGGTTGAGTTTCGTTGAGAATTTGATAAAGAATGTTGTCCTCCTCGATAGGAATGGGGTTACCATCTTCATCTAGTTCCAATACAGGTTCACCTTCGTGAGTACCATCACCATGTTCTTCATGAAGAGGTACACCGTTTTCATCAAGAGCAACTTCAAAGTTTTCTACACTCTCAGTTGAGGTTGTCTTGTCACGATGACCAACATGACCCACCGCAGCACCAGGTGTAGCGTGGTTGAAAGGAACAGAACTAACAACACCAAATGATTTACCTAATTCTCTGGCAGCCTCCCCAATAGTTTCGATATCTTCTTCGTAAATATCAACTCCAATCGCTGCGTTATAAGATTTTACTCCAGAGTAAAGAGTAGTAGCAGTGTTAGCCGAGTCAGGAAAAAGGTTTTTTGGGTAATCAGGATCAGCATCCTCGAGCCAAGGTAAGGGTCGACCTTTGGTAGTATCATAAGCGTTTAAAAATCCGCCTACTTGAATAAATTCGCCATCTTCCGTTTGAGCATAGATAGCATCTTCGTCAAAGTTAGGATCGAATTCTCCTAAGATGGGTGCAATTTCACCACTACGTAATTCACGGAAAAAACCTTGAATTTGAGCAGGATCAAATTCTCCGTCAGCATTTTCTCCTGGTAGGTTTTCTGGTTCATAACCTTCGCGAATCGTTGATACTCCAGTTTCGCGAGTTAGAGTGTCTCCTTTTAAAGCAGAATTCTCTTTATCGCCGTCGATGTAAGTTCCGCTAGTAGTAGAGAGTGCATATCCTGCTAAATTTTGGAAACTTAAACCTGTACCAGTACCTTCAGTATAAAAATCAGCAAGGGTATTTCCTGCCGCACCTTCATTAATCGCTTTTTGAATTGCAGCAGCACGAGCAATTTCCCAACCCATACCGTCACCAATCATGATGATCACGTTTTTAGCTGTAGTAGGTTCTGGTTCAACTACAGTAGCGTCAACACGGGTATCACCAACATCCGCACCAGCTAAGTCAGAAGAGCCTAAAGCCTCAGCAAATTCAGGAGCGAGTAATAAATCTGCTTCAGAAATAGTTAATTTTTCAGAATTTGTAGCTACATTTCCTGGTGTCCCAACATCAAATAAAACTTCTAAACCAAGTTGATCTTCTGTAGTATCGGCGACAAAAAAACCACTAGCTGTTTCAGAAACTCTTGCATCATCAAAACCAATAGAAAAGTCACCTAAAGTTACTTCTCCATTCTCTAAAGCAAAAGTTACAGTTCCAGAATGTTCAGTAGTTCCGCCAACAGGTGCAAAAGGTTCTGCTACAAAACTAAAGTCAGTTTCTTCTGTAATCGGGAAGCCAACTTGAAAATCTTCGGAAAATGGTTCACCTGTGGTATCCGCACCTGCAAAAGTTAATCCAGCTGCTGATTCTAATAGGGCCAAATCTAGAGCAACACTGGTTGTTCCAGTATCAACAGTCAAGTTATTACCAGTCATTTAATTTTTCCTGCTTTTTTGTGAACTCAATGCTAATAATCCCAAATCGGCATTAAGATTGAATGAAGAAAAGATAAATCCAATCTTAATACTAAAAGTTTAAAAATCCGTCTGAGGTAAGAGCAAATGGCTTGTTGATTGCATCAAGATAAGAATAAATGCAAGTATGTAAACGCAACAATTATGGGTGTTAAAAATCAAGCTCCAGGATCGCGATCGCGTTTAATTTCTAATATCTTATTCATATTATCGGGAATATTTTTATTTGTTAATCTCTTTTTTCCGCAGCTATTTGGTAAGCCAATTCCTCAAGTACCCTACAGTATGTTTATCGACCAAGTGGAAGATGGCAATGTAGCTAGAGCATCTGTCGGTCAAAATGAAATTATCTACGAACTAAAACAGGTCAATCAAGAAGAATCTCAAGTTTTAAAAACTAATCCAATTTTTGATTTAGAATTACCAAAACGTCTGGAAGAAAAAGGAGTTGAGTTTGCTGCTGCACCACCTCCTAAAAATGGTTGGTTAGGCAATATCTTGGGCTGGATTATACCGCCGTTAATCTTTGTTGCTATCTGGCAGTTTTTTATTAGCCGTAGTGCTGGTGGAGCGCAGGGTGCATTGTCTCTGACCAAAAGCCGAGCTAAAGTATATGTGGATGGTGACTCTACCAAGGTGACTTTTGACGATGTGGCAGGAGTAGAGGAAGCCAAAACAGAATTAACTGAAATTGTTGATTTTCTCAAAACTCCCGAACGTTATAAAGCCATAGGTGCAAGAATACCTAAAGGAGTATTGCTCGTAGGGCCTCCTGGAACTGGTAAAACTCTGATGGCAAAAGCTGTTGCTGGAGAAGCTGGGGTATCTTTCTTTAGTATCTCTGGTTCAGAATTTGTGGAATTATTTGTTGGTGCTGGTGCAGCCAGAGTTAGAGACTTATTTGATCAAGCAAAACAAAAAGCACCCTGTATTATCTTTATTGATGAATTAGATGCCATTGGTCAATCTCGTGGTGGTGGAAACGGTTTTGTTGGTGGTAACGATGAGCGAGAACAAACCCTCAACCAGCTACTGACAGAAATGGACGGCTTTGCTGCTGGTGATGCTACGGTAATTGTTTTAGCTGCAACTAACCGCCCCGAAGTCTTAGATCCTGCCTTATTGCGTCCTGGCAGATTTGACCGTCAGGTATTGGTAGATCGTCCCGATTTATCTGGTCGTAAAAAGATCTTAGAAATCTATGCAGCCAAGGTTAGATTAGATGTTGAGGTAGATCTCAAACAAATCGCTACCCGTACTCCAGGTTTCGCGGGGGCAGATTTAGCTAACTTGGTTAACGAAGCTGCTTTGCTGGCAGCAAGAAATAACCGCGAATCAGTTACTCAGGCAGACTTTAATGAAGCAATTGAAAGAGTCGTAGCAGGTTTAGAGAAAAAAAGCCGTGTTCTTAACGAGAAAGAAAAGCAAATTGTCGCTTATCACGAAGTTGGTCACGCTTTGGTCGGTTCACTCATGCCAGGCGGGGGCAAAGTAGCCAAAATATCAATCGTACCTCGTGGCATGGCGGCTTTGGGCTATACCCTACAGATGCCGACTGAAGATCGCTTTTTGATGTCTGAGTCGGAATTAAAAGATCAGATTGCCACTATGTTAGGAGGACGTGCAGCAGAAGAAGTAGTCTTTAACAGCATTACCACTGGGGCATCTAATGATTTACAGCGGGCTACCGACTTAGCAGAAAGAATGGTCACTACCTATGGCATGAGCGAGGTTTTAGGGCCTTTAGCCTATGAAAAAGGGCAGCAAAACTTTCTGGGTCAAGGAATGGGTAACCCTCGGCGGATGGTTAGTGACGAAACTGCTAAAGCGATCGATCAAGAGGTCAAGGACATTGTGGAAACAGCTCATCAGCAAGCTTTGGATATCCTCAGTCACAATCGAGATTTGCTCGAACAAATTGCGCAAGAAATTCTTGAGGTGGAAGTAATTGAAGGAGAAAAACTACAGTCTTTGCTTAATCAAGCAGAATTACCGCAACAACATACAGCAGAATCGGAAACAGTTTTAGCTTAATTTTTAATTAAAAGTAGTCTAAATCTACTTTTAATTAGCTAACGGCTAATAGCTAACCGCTTCGCGGTTTAATTGCTTTCGACAATCCTCATCGGAAAAGTTACCGTAAAAGTAGTACCCTCTCCCAGTTTTGAAGTTAGATCTATTTTCCCCTGAAGCAGTTTGACTAACTTATCGACGATCGCCAATCCCAAACCAGTACTGTCAGTTGAGTAATCATTTTTTGAGCCAACTCGATAATAAGGTTCAAAAATTTGCGTTTGAGCTTCTGGACTTAAACCAATGCCTGTATCGGTAACAATCAGCGACCATTGATCCCTCGCTTTAGTTGTGCAAGTTATTGTAATAGTCCCCGACTCAGTATAACGAATTGCGTTGCTGATTAAATTAGTTATAATTTGCTGTAGTCTTAACGTGTCTGTTTGTACTTCTTGGGGAGCGCGATCGCAATTGAGGATTATTTCTAGATCTTTTTGAGCAGCAGAAATTGACAAAGTATCTACTGCTAGTTGAATCAGCGGCTGCACGTCGCTTGACTGTATATTGAGAGGTACTTTTCCTGCTTCGTAGCGAGAAATTTCCAGGATGTCGTTAATTAAACGCAGTAATTGTCTGCCATTTCTAATCACTTTTTCAGTCATTTGTAGACTTAAAGCTGTATCGCTTCCTTGTACAGCTTTTTGCTGTTGTTGTAGTAACAAGGTAGAAAAACCCATAATGGCGTTGAGGGGAGACTTTAACTCGTGTGCCAGATGAGACACGTCTTCTTTTTGCGTTGCCACTAGACGAGTCAATTCTTGATTAGTCAGTAATAACTGACTCCGTACCTGCTCTAGTTCTTGTAATCGCGTTTCAACATAACTTTCTAAAGATAAAGTGATAACGCGATCAATCACTGAATCGAGCAGTTCAACTGTTTCTAATATTTCAGCACTAGAATTAGCCAGCAAGTCTGGTTTAAGAGCAGTAAAAATAATTTTGCGCAATAAACTATACTCGCGCACAATCTCATCCATATCATAACCTTGTTCGGCTCTTACAAGTCCGTGTTCCCAGCTGCAATCTTTTAATTTTTGCGATCGAGAGGTTATCGATTCAGAAAGCAAAGTAGCAAGAGCCTCAAGCACTAAAGGAATGCTGTTGCGTACGGCTGTGTATGCCATATTTTTGGAACTTTCGATCTCTTCATCTTCTCGAATAGAATCGATCCAGCATTCAATTATGGTGTCAGTTTTAGCTAGTAGAGTTTTACCAAGATCTTTGCTCACAGGAAATTGTCAGTATATGCAATTCTAGAATATTTAGTAGATTAATCTTTCTGTGAGCTAAATGTCAAAAAAGTTTAACTTAACCTCAGTTCAGGTCAACACAATTAAACTGTTAGGATAGCTCTTAGCTCTTAGCTCTTAGCTCTTAGCTTTTAGCTTTTTGGGTCGACAGTTTGCGAAGCGGTATCCTTGTATCTTGAAATTGGGATGTTAAATCCTGATAGTTTAGAGAAAGTAGTAGACCGTCTAATCCTAGGTTGTTCAAAACCGTCCTAAAGCTGGGTCACTACTAGTTCTCTCTCCTCAAATAAACTCAACAGCTTCAATAGCCTTATGCTTGCGGTATCCCTTTGGGACAACGGGGGAACCCCCGCGACGCGAAGCTAGTCCTTTAGGGCAACGGCTTTTCGCTCAAACAATCGCCTTTTGCCAGGAAGAGTCAGATGAGCGAAAGTCAAAACAAATGACAATAAAACACAATCATCAGAGAAAAAACTCATGAGTCCTAAAGGATACCGCTTCGCATATGGTAAGTTTAGAGGCAAGCGAAGAATTTGTGCTGGGCGAGCCAAAATTCGTTGCGTGTTGTACATGGCTGCTTTGGTGGCAGTTCGTTTTAATCCTGTAATCAAAGCTTTCTACGAGCGTTTACTTGGTAAAGGTAAGCTCAAAAAAGTAGCCCTCACAGCTTGTATGCACAAGCTTTTGATTATCTTAAATGCCATGATGAAACATAATCAAACTTGGATAACTTCAAATAATTAACTAACTTTTAAATCAATTCATTAATGCTTAAACATCAAAAAAACTTTGATGTCAAATTGCGATGTACGAAAATCTAAAAATAAGATTTTTGGCGATCGCTCTTTCAGACAAATTAAACTTGACAATCAAGACAATCGCTTTAGGAATCCTTTAAGACGGCTAGCTGCGCAATCGCCGATACAATAAAAGACTAAATGCTAAGATCTAAATTAAATAATAATATTTAATTGGGATACAAATAAAGCTGAAAAGAACTTATCAAAACATCAAGTATCTTTTGATGAAGCTAAAACTGTATTTAACGATCCTCTGTACATTGATTTTTATGATCCAGATCATTCTGAAGATGACGAAAGATATCTTATTATAGGTAGATCCAATCAAGGAAAGATACTAATAGTTTCTTATACAGAAAGAGAAAATTCAATACGTATTATTAGTGCGAGAAAAGTAACTAAAGCGGAGAGAGAAGTATATGAAGAAGGATAATTTATCAATGGAAGACGATTTACGCCCTGAATATAATCTAAAAGATTTGCGAGTAAGAAAAGTTGGAAGCGATCGTCAAGGCTTTGGTAGTAAAAATATTCACTTAGAGCCTGATGTTGCCGAAGTTTTTCCTGATGCTAATTCCGTTAACGAAGCACTACGATTTTTGATTAGAATGATGAGACAAAATCAGGAGTCGATTTCTAAAACCATTATAGATAAAAATACCCATCAATAAAAAAGTTAAATAAATACAATGTCAAACTTAGATTAAGTCTTAAATGAGGCAATAAACTTGCCAATAGAACAATAAAAAGTGTTGATACAAATATTACAACTTCGGACGATCAAAAAACGCAGAGATAAAATTGCTCAAGATGCCAAATTATCTCTTGCTGAGTTTAGAGAAGGTAAGCTGAAAGTTCAAAGTGCTACTGATGCCATTAGGGAGTTACAAGAATTTATTCAGTATGAATAATGAGTAAAATTGTTGTCTCCAGTCAATTCAAAAGAGCATTTCGTAAATTTACTCGTTGTAATACGCAGCTACAAGGAATTAATAACTAACTTCGTTAATATCAAAAGTAAAGGTATGGAAAATCTAATTGGGCATAATCGTAATAATCACGAGGGAAGTCTTTGATTGGCTCTGACTCTCCTTTATTTAGACCATAGATGTTAACTGAGCTGACGGGGGGACAACCTCCAGAATCAATATATGACAAGGGATACAAGAGGAGATTGTAACCTGACAAAAATATCGGTGAAATTGACTTAGAATTCAATGTAAATATATTTGCTTCTCGCGGTGGAATAGAAGCAATGTTTCGTGATTGTAAATCTGGTGGCTATAACTTAGAAGGAAGTCAAGCAAATACTCA
>JAIMKV010000032.1:9668-49112 GCA_020692205.1 Myxosarcina sp. GA_180221_E-2-1-MAG-40_15 | reverse complement strand
TACCTGAATTCTTACGTTTTAGAGTTCTTAGAAAATGCTCTACAAAACAAGATTCTAAGGCGAATTGACAGTTTTTATTGAGTAAATAAAAAAGCGCGAATAACCAAATATAACCAAATTAAATGAATCAAATGAGCAAAGTAATCAAGAAAAATAATCAGTCAACCGTTAAAATTATTCCCTTGGGTGGACTGCACGAAATTGGCAAAAATACCTGTGTCTTTGAATATGAAGACGAGATTATTTTATTAGATGCAGGATTGGGCTTTCCTTCGGATCAGATGCACGGCATTAATATTGTTTTGCCTGACATGACCTATTTGAGAGAAAATTCCCATCGCATCAAAGGGATGATCGTGACTCATGGTCATGAAGATCATATTGGTGGTATAGCCTATCATCTTAAGCAGTTTGATATACCAGTAATTTATGGTCCTAGACTAGCCATGTCTTTATTAGGCGATAAACTAGAAGAGGCAGGAGTTAGCGATCGCACTACGCTAAAAAGTGTTCTTCCTAGGGATATCGTCCAGATTGGTCAACATTTTCGCGCCGAATATATTCGCAACACCCATTCAATTGCCGATAGCTTTACCGTCGCGATTCACACTCCTATTGGCGTAATTATCCACTCAGGAGACTTTAAAATTGACCACACCCCAGTCGATGGAGAACACTTTGACTTGCAAAAACTGGCCGAACATGGTGCCAATGGAGTATTGTGTTTGTTGAGTGATTCCACTAACGCCGAAGTACCAGGACATACACCCTCAGAACGTTCTGTATATCCCAATCTGGATCGAATCTTTGGTCAAGCAGAAGGACGTTTAATGGTGACAACCTTTTCTTCTTCGGTACATCGGGTCAATATGATCTTAGATCTAGCTCAGAAACATGGACGCAAGGTTGCGGTAGTAGGGCGTTCCATGCTCAACGTAATCGCTCATGCTCGTAAATTGGGATATATTCAATGTCGCGATGATATCTTTGAACCATTGCGCTCGGTCAATCGTTTACCAGATAACAAAGTTTTAATTCTCTGCACTGGCTCACAGGGAGAAACCCTCGCAGCAATGACTCGTATTTCGCGAGGAGAACATCGCCAAGTTAGTGTCCGACCAGGAGATACGATTGTATTTTCTGCTAACCCGATTCCTGGTAACACTATCGGCGTGGTTAACACAATTGATCGTCTGATGATGCAGGGAGCAAAAGTAATCTATGGTCGTCGCGAAGGAATTCATGTTTCGGGTCACGGTGCCAGAGAAGACCACAAGCTAATGCTTAATTTGACCAGACCCAAGTTCTTTGTGCCTGTTCACGGCGAACATCGGATGTTAGTCGAACACGCGGGAATGGCAAAAGCAATGGGTATTCCTGAAGAAAATATTGTCATTATTAAAAACGGTCATATCATTGAGCTTACTCAAGATAGTATTGGCGTTAATGGAGAAGTTCCTTCTGGTATTGAACTAGTCGATCGCGCTGGTATTGTTCAAGATGATGTCATGAAAGAAAGACAACAGCTAGCAGAAGATGGAGTAGTTACCGTAGCTGCGGCAATTGACTGGTCGGGTAAACTTGTCGCCTCTCCTGCGCTTCACTTACGCGGAGTAGTAACCTCAGTCGAGCAATCTTTACTACAGCAGTTAGTCAGCAGAACCATTGAGCGAATCTTGAGCGATCGCTGGAGCGACTTTAGCCACGAAGATGGAGAAACCGAGATCAACTGGACAGAGGTACGTTTAGAAATTGAAGGTGGTTTGCAGCGTCTCATGAAGCGAGAACTCCGCAGTCGTCCTTTGGTAGTATTTTTAATGCAAACTCCTGAACAAGAACCGAGCAAAACGAAAACAGCTAGAAAAAGAAGACGTTCTAGTTCTGCCAGCTCAACTCCTGCTCCCGTCATCTCTCGTCATCTATAGATTGGCTACCAGCTTTAAGCTTTAGGTTTTAGATTTGAAGCTGCTAAGAATTTTATTGATCATCAAAAGCGTTACTTTTCATTAGAGCCAGTAACGCTTTTTTATATGAAAGACAAAAAAGAATGATACAAATTTTGATTATAAATAAACCTGCGGCAATTAATTGGAATGATTATATAATGCTATTTAGCCAAAATGATAATTTGTGATGTCAACCCATTTATCATTACTAGAACAAGCAGCTAATCTTCAACAAGATCGAGCAAATTTGCCAAATTCAGCTAAAGTAGTTGAGGCTTTGCTTGAGCTTGAAAAGAGCGCAAAAGCACAAACTAAATATTCTTTGGCTGATTTAACTGGTAATTGGAACTTGTGCTTTGTTACTGGAACTAAAAAAGCCAGAAAAAGAGCAGGTATTGTCTTAGGCGCAGGAAAATATATTCCTCGACTGATTAAAATCAGAATTTCTTATCAACAAGATACACACCAAACTGCCAACATTGGTAGAGTAATCAACTCAGTCAAAATAGGTTTTATTGAGCTTTCTCTGACTGGCCCAGTTAGATTTATGCCTCCCAAAGGAATTTTAGCTTTTGACTTCACCTATTTAAAAATTGTCGTATTAGGCTTTAATTTGTATAACGGCTATATTAAAAACGGATTGAAAAAAGAAGCTGAGTTTGAGCAAAAAAAACTTAAGCATCAGGCTTTTTTTAGTTATTTTTTAATTCAAGACAATTTAATTGCCGCTAGAGGTAGAGGCGGTGGATTAGCTTTATGGGGACGATCAGAAGAAATAGTTATACCAATTTAAGTTGAAGACATGACAGATAGTTTGTGTAGGGGCGGGGCTTACAAGGGCGTGAATGCGATTCACGCCACAGCCCCATGCTAATGGCGATTCGCCCTTACGATACATCTGTAGGGAACACAATTTAATTCGGTATTAAGTAGAAATTTGTCTGGGGTTATTGATTATAATTGCTGGAAAAAAGCGATCGCAATACGTTAATCTTCAACAAAATTCCTCGATGCTTTATATATGTTTTTTCGTCAGATTGATAATAACATCAAGCTAAGTTTATCTATACCTCAATATGCTGAAGAATTATTTAAACTGACAGATAAAAACAGAGGTTTTCTTCAGCAATGGTTGCCCTGGTTAGATCGAACTAAAGAACCTTTAGATACTCAACAGTTCCTCGAACTTCAATTGCTTAGATTTCAACAGGGATCGGCACTACACGTTACCATTTTTTATCAAGATCGAATTGCAGGAGTAGTCGGCTACAACCAAATAGATCGAGTAAACCAGATCGGACATCTCGGCTATTGGTTGGGGGAAGAATATAACGGCAAAGGCATTATGACCAAAAGTGCCAAAGAATTAATTGAGCTAGGATTTGACTATTATGAGTTAAATCGGGTTGAGATTAGATGTGCCGTAGCCAATAACCGTAGTCGCGCGCTGTCAGAAAGATTAGGCTTTAACAACGAGGGCATTATTCGGCAGGCAGAGAAGCTTTGTGATCGATACGTCGACCATGTAGTTTATGGTTTATTAAGAAGCGATCGCGATTAAAGCTTTAACTTTGGTTAGCTGTTGACGGTTAACGGTTCATCTTGCCAAATTTTAGTACAGACGACAAATAATTCCACTCCATATTCATCAGACTGAATTTGAACGGGTAAAGAACGGAATTTAGAATGAGAAAACAACTTTTCTAGATCTTCGGCGGAGCGATAAATTGAGTGCCATTCTAGGATATGTTCTAATAAAACACGGTCGGGGTTCGCAGCGTGGAAATTGCCCAAAATTACTGTTCCATTAGGTAAAAGACGGTCATAAATCCAGTCCAAGATGCCAATAAATTCGCGATCGCGCAGATAATTTGCCATGCTGACACTATAAATCATTTGTTGGGGCGGAATATCAATATGACTGTAGCCTTCAGCTAATAAAAAGAAATTATCCTGAATAAAGGTCAGATGATCTCGAAAGCCCCATTTATAAGCCACATTTGCCGCAGAGGATAGATCTTGATGATTAAAGTCAATACAGGTAACATGAACGTTGGGGGGAGAAGTCTGAAAATAAAGATCCATGATTTCTGACGCTGTACCACTAGCAATACTCGTCACAGGCATTGGGGTTGCCGCTGACCAATCGGTTGCTAATTTTTTGATCGTGGCGGTAATGATCCCGCCACGGTTTTTTAAAGCCAAACAGGTAGGCAAAGAACGAATCCAGCGATCTAAATAAATCCCTAGATGTCCATCTCCTTCTGGCTCATTTTGCGACAAAATTTCAGTGATATACGAATCACTGACATAGCCACCTGGACGGCGAAAAGCGCGATCAAAGAAGCTACTGAGCATATAAAACGGAAACATTTCGCGGAAAAGATAAGTCCCGATCGCATTTTGGATCTTAGGTTCTTGGATAATTTGCTCTCGTAAAGAGCTAATCAGCATATTACAGATTTTATTAATTTGCTCTTGAGTTTCAGCTTCGCTGAGTTTTTTGCTGCGAATTGATTGTTCAATACTATAAATATTTCGTTTAAATAGCTCGGTTTCGCCAATTAATTCAGGCGGGATCGCATTTTGTCCTTCTTGTCCTGTACGTTGAGTGTCATACCTGGGAGCAATCCTTACCCGTCGCATCAAATGAGCCACCAAAGAAGAAGTCTGACGTAAACGACTAGAAAGGTTATGAGCCAAAGACTGATAAAAACGATCTGATAAACCAGGTACAGAAGTTAACAACGCATAAAGATTATGTTGCTCTAACACGCATACTTCTACATTGCCTTGAGCAATTGCTGCAACACTAGTGGGAACTTCTTCCAAAAAAGACATCTCACCAAAAACTTCCCCAGGCTCTAAAAAAGCGATCGCCACATCCCGACCAGAGGCCGCTCTTTCGACTCTGACTATGCCTTTGCGGACTAAGTATATGGCCTGAGACAAACGACCTTCTTTGAGAATTACTTCATGCTGTTTATAAGTTTCCACCTGGGCTTTTTCTAATAGAACGTTATAGTCTTCAGTAGTTAGATACTTTAATTTACTATCCATTTATATATGGGTTCTCCATGCTGCACCCCAGGTAATAGTTCCCAAAATGATCTCGTCGATCATCATTATTGGGAAAAGAATTTGCAGTCAGCCATTTTGTGGTCAGCTAAATTAGGTCGTTGCGCTTGATGTTGAAACAAATTTTTAAGCGCAGCTTGTCTTCTTTCAGGAGATTCGGTTGCTAAATTCCAAAGACTTTCATAGAAGAAAAAAGATATTCCAGCAAACTTACGCTCGCGAGAGATTTTAACCTGATTGTCAATTTTATGCCACAGTATTGGGCGACCTTTTAAACCCGACAAAACACCGATTCCTACGGGAATATGCTCCTTGGCTGCCAGGATTTCAGGCTGTTCTAATTCTCTGATAAAACTGTCATGGCGATCGCGATATACTTGGACAATCAGTTCTTCAATTAAGCCTTTTCTTTCCCACTTGTGCCAATCCAGCAAGAATGAATTAAGGGAAAAATCCTGTGGGTTGGGAGATACAGAAACAATTGCTTGAGGGTTATGCCGTTTAATCTCATGAAACAGTGTTTCGACATAACTCGTAATTTTATCGGCACGCCAGCTTACCCAATCTGCATCTTGAGGATCTGACGGCGGTAATTTTCCCTGATGTTCTTCTTGATATAGCTTGACGGTATATTCGTCATAGCCTAATTCTGAGGGATAGCCAAAGTGGTCGTCTAACTGAATGCCGTCGATATCGTAGTTACTGACTATCTCGACAATTAAATCCGTCATAAACTCTTGCACATCAGGACGTAGCGGATTTAACCACACCCGTTGATGTACATCTCCTTCCCACCAAATGGTGCTACCATCTTCTCTGGCGGTCAGCCATTGGGGATGACGTTTGGCTAATTCCGAATCAGCAGGAGCCATAAAACCAAACTCAAACCAAGGAATTACGCTCATTCCTTGCTCATGTCCTGCGGTCACAATTTCGGCTAAAACATCTCGGTTCTGTAATCCTTCGGTGGGGTCAAGAGCTAATCCAGTAAATGATTCTGAGACTTTGGAAGGATACAGAGTATAGCCCCAATTCCAGACTGTCGGATAAATTGTATTAAAATTAGATTCAGCTAATAGGGCGATCGCCTTGGCGGTTTTATCGGTTTCAAACAGAACATCGCTATCGATATTCGTCAGCCATACTCCTCGGATTTCTCTAGTCTGATCGCTCTGGCAAATTTGGTTTGCAGGAGGCTCAACTGTTGGTAGTTGGGAATGACCAGGAAAAGGAGTAATTGACACCAAGGTAAGAGCCAAAATAAATAGGAAAATCCACCAAGATAGACGACCTTTGGTTTGGCTAAACTGCACTAATTTATTAGCGTAGAGATCAAATGATTTAGCAATGCGTTCTTTCATAAATGCCGTAAGATTTATAGAATATGGCGATTATAACGGTTTATTGCTAGACCTTCTTGAACAAGCCGTAGAACTGAATTAGGTTTTATTCAATATTTTAGCCAATGAAGATTCGCGCTGCTGTAGCAGCAGATTTAACTGCTATTGTCGATATCTATAATCAAAGTATTGTTGGTCGTCTGGCAACTGCGGATCTCGAACCCGTCACTGTTGATGACAAACTAGATTGGTATCATCATCGCCCTGCTAATCGTCCCCTGTGGGTAGCAGAAAAACACAATCAGCTACTAGGTTGGCTGAGTTTTCAAAATTTTTATGGTCGTCCCGCATATCTGCGTACCGCCGAAATTAGTATTTATGTGGCGACAGCATATCATCATCAGGGTATTGGCAGTAGGCTGTTACAACAGGCAATCTCTCAAAGCTCTCAGCTACACTTGACATCGCTGCTAGGCTTTATTTTCGCTCACAATCAGCCTAGTCTTAGTCTCTTCTCTAACTACGGGTTTAACCAGTGGGGTTATCTGCCCGATATTGCGCAACTTGATGGAATTGAGAGAAGCTTAGTAATTTTAGGACGTAGGATTTAAAGTTCAGAATTGGCTAAGAACAAGTAGTAATAATATCTAATCATTCAAAAACTTTTCGACACAGCGGACAAACATTTCTACTCCCATGCTCAAAGCAGTCTCATCAAAGTCAAAGCGGGGATGATGGTGTGGATATGCCAACCCCTTAGCTGGATTAGCTGAACCCAAAAAGAAATAGCATCCAGGTACTTCATTTAAAAAGAAGGACATATCTTCTCCGCCCATAGTTTGACACTCTGGCACTACGCCCAAAGGGGTTTCCACTACTTGCGCTGCTACTGAGCGCACTAATTCAGCGATCGCATTGTCATTAACCGTCGGGGGATATAGCTGCCAATGATCGAGTTCGTATTTTGCATCGTGCATTTGACAAACACCAGAAATAATTGCCTTTAGCCGATCTCGAATCAGGCTTTCTAATTCTGGATTGAAATAGCGAATTGTACCACTCATGCTAGCGGTATCGGCAATGACGTTCAAAGCTGTGCCTGCGTGTAACTCTCCTACCGTAACTACAGCAGCATCCAAAGGCTTAACATTCCGCGCCACGATCGTTTGGAGGGCATTAACTATCTGACTAGCTACGACAATTGAATCCACGGTTTGATCGGGCATTGCCCCATGACCACCTTTGCCGAAAATTTGACAGCGAAAACATTCCACCGCCGCCATAAATGCCCCAGGACGAACTCCGATAGTTCCCAAAGGCAGATTGTTCCACAGATGTAAGCCGATAATGGCATCGACATCAGGGTTACGTAATACCCCTGCTTCAATCATCGGTTTAGCTCCCCCAGGCCCTTCTTCTGCTGGCTGGAAGATAATTTTTACCGTTCCCTGCCAGTCGTCTTGGTGCTGATTGAGATAGTAAGCTGTACCAAGGGCGATCGCTGTATGTCCATCATGTCCGCAGGCGTGCATTTTGCCCTCGTGTTGCGATCGATAAGCTACTTCATTAGCCTCCTGAATTGGTAAAGCATCCATATCAGCACGAATTGCTAAGACCTTTCCTGGCCGATTGCTGGCAATCGTAGCAGTAATGCCTGTTTTAGCAATCTCGGTTTGGTGAGGAATATCCCATTCTTGCAGTTTTTGCCGAATCAATTCTGCCGTAATCTGCTCTTCAAAAGCCAATTCGGGTTGCTGATGTAGTCTGCGTCGCCACTCTACTAAGCTTTGCTGCAAGTTGCGTATTTCTAAGCGTATTTGGCTAAAATCAATCGATTTAGCTTCTTTAACCGTAAAAACCATGTTGTAAAACGTAGGATTTGATTGATTCTCAATCGAACTGCGAAAACGGCTTATATATTGACCATCAATACTAACGCTATCAGGAACTAAATAAGTAATAATTAATCCCAATAGCCAGCGAGTTCTAGTCAATTGGAAGGTTCTTACCGACTAATTATAGGTAAAATTACGGTTGAGAAAGCTTAAGATTTTTTATCTCATAGCAGCAAATGAGCTGACTTGGCGATCGCCATAGTTTACCTGTAAGATGGTCGATATTTAACGATCAAACCCATATCAAAAAATTCGAGCTAAAATTTTAACCAAAGTCTCAAGCTTATTGAAGATTGCTATCAAATTCACAGGCAATTTCTACCGCGGCGCGTCCTTTGACATTTGCCTCTTCTGCGGTTAGAAAGATGCTGTCGAAGTTAAATGCAATTCCTGAAAAGTCAATAATGCTGAAACGATAAAGCTGATCTAAAGAACGATAAATCAACAAAGTATAGCCATCAATTCCGATTACATGCTGAATTTTCATCATCGACTCCTGTAGGAGAATAATTATTTAACACTTTTGGTTTAGATTGCAATTGCCAGTAAATACTGGCAACAAGCTACAATTGTGGAGTAATTGCCTATTTTCTAGACGATTAAACCTCTGTAAAAATGAATCTTTTCGAGATCAGGTTATGATTTGCTTTCTCTGATAGTTGAGCAATATTCTTCAATAACCTAAAGCTTTGAGCATTTTTACGGTAATAACTCGGTTTTATTTCGAGCTATAATTTATATTAGGCTTTTTATTTAGAGTAAAATCAACCGTGATCTTACTTAATTCGATTTTACTGGCAGTCTGTTTACGTGTATTTTCTGACAATATCTTCAGCTATACTTCATAAATACTATTTAATTTGCGCTTGAAGTAAATAACTCATGCTTTGGCATTTTGGCGCATCAGATAAATTGATTAATACATCTAGAGTGAGATGTATCCATATACTATGCAGATTAATAATAATAAAACTCAGCTATTAGTCAAAGGCTAAATAGCTGAGTTTTTAATAATTTTTTCATCCTGAATTTTAGCTAAGATGAATTCAGTTGTTGCCCACTATATTGCTGATAATTTATATTTAACATAAATTCATAAATAATCAAATTAAATAATTGTCAGTTGTTTAATTTGATTATTTTAAAACTTAAATCAATTAAACTTATAAAAAATAATTAAATGATCGAGTCTATTGTTAATACAATTAATTCTCTTGGTTATATCGGAATTGCTCTGTTAATGGCATTAGAAAATATAGTTCCGCCAATTCCCTCTGAATTGATTATGCCTTTGGCTGGTTTTACTGTAACTCAAGGAAAACTAAAGTTTATATTTGTAATAATTGCTGGAACAGTCGGCTCGGTATTAGGAACAATTCCCTGGTATTTTTTAGGCAAGTCTTGGGGGTTGAAGCGAACCAAAAAAATTGCCGATAAGTATGGCAGATGGTTAACAATATCTGGAGAAGATGTGGAGAAAACAAAAGGCTGGTTTGATCGCCGAGGTTATGCCGCAACTGCGATCGGTCGTTTAGTACCAGGAATCAGAACTTATATTTCTATTCCCGCAGGTGTTAGTAAAATGCCTTTTCTTGCTTTTTTGATTTATTCAACAGCAGGCTCAATTATTTGGGTAACATTACTTACCTATGCAGGCTATATTTTGGGCGAAAATTATCAACGGGTTGGGATATATCTCAAACCATTTTCTGGGCTTGTTTTAGTGTTAGTTCTCATTACTTTTATTTATTGGATAATTAAGCGCAGGAATAAAATATTCAATAACTAAACTTAAATACTTAATTAAGTAAACATCAGTAGCGATCGCGCTTTTGCTGAGCCTAAATTAACTCCACTTAGAATCAAAGCTTTTGATGATCTACTCAAAGATGAGTTGAATCTCTTAAAATAGGAAAAATATATCAATAGACTTTGATGCAACAAGTTATTATTCAAGACTCTACTCAGATTTCGGCAGGTTTCCGCGCACTTTCTGACCCTCTAAGAATAAAAATCATTGAACTACTACGTTCTCAAGAACTCTGTGTGTGCGAACTATGTGAAAAACTAGAGGTGAGCCAATCTAAATTATCTTTTCACCTCAAGAACCTTAAAGAAGCTAACTTAATTATTGCTCGTCAGCAGGGGCGTTGGATGTACTATAGTCTCAATTTGGCTCAATTCGTCACTTTTGAACAGTATTTGGCTCAATATCGACGTTGGGGCGACATGTTACCAGCAAGAAGCTGTAAGTAGTTTTTTCGACCTCCATCAGGCGGCAACTAAACATCTAAACCCAGTTGGTGCTGATTTAATTACAATTGCCAAGTCTCGCAATCAACACATCAATATTTTTTGATACATCAATTAAATTTGATGTAAGATAAAGCTACTCCTGCAATTTTTAGTGGAGTAAGTGAAAATGAATATTCGAGACAAAACACAATCAACATCGATTAGGGTTATTGGTTTAGGTTTAACGGCAGCTTTGGTGGGTTTTATGAACTCTCTAACTGCACAAGAGAGTCAATCAATCAAAATTGATGGGTCTAGTACCGTCTATCCCATTACTCAGAAGATAGTTGAAGACTATCAAGCCAGTCAAAAGAACCCAGTAGAGATTGAGGTTAATTTTTCGGGGACTAGTGGCGGTTTTGAACAGTTCTGTCGTGGGGAAACCGAGATCAATAACGCATCTCGTCCAATTCAGCTAGACGAGATGGAAGCCTGTCGCCAAGCAGGGGTGGCATACATTGAGTTGCCTGTAGCTTTTGATGCACTGACTATAGTGGTTAATCCAACTAACAATTGGCTCGATACCATTACCACCGAAGAATTAGCCCAAATTTGGTCGCCAGAAGCAGAAGGTAAAATCACCCGCTGGAATCAGGTAAGACCGAGTTTTCCCGATCAACCGCTTAATCTCTATGCCCCTGGTGAAGATTCAGGGACTTTTGATTATTTTACCGAAGCCATCTTCGGCGAAGCGGGGGCAAGTCGTGATGATGTTACCAAGAGTGAAGATGATGAAGTCCTAGTCAAAGGAGTCAGTGAAGATCCTAATGCACTAGGTTACTTTGGCTTAGCTTACTACGAGCAAAAAGCTAATCAAATGAAAGCCGTAGCTGTCGATAGTGGATCAGGAGCAGTTTTACCTTCAACAGAAACCGTCGAGCGATCGCAATATCAACCTTTAGCACGTCCTTTATTTGTCTATGTTAACGCTGCTGCTGCTAGGGAAAATGAAGCGTTGGTAAGATTAACTGAATTCTATTTAAAAAACGCTCCAGAGGTAGTTCGTGAAGTAGGTTATGTTCCTCTACCAGAGGAAGCCTATCAAATCAATGAAGTTACCTTTTATAAAGGTGAAGTAGGGACTGTTTTTGATGGTCAATCTCAGTTCAATGTAACCATACCCGAACTATTACGTAAACAAGCCCGATTTTAACCTTTAGATAGAACTGTTATGAATCCTGAAAGTCCAGAAATCAATGATCGCGCGGTTAAAGCCGGTAGTCAGCTTAGTTTTTTTGAGAAATACCTAACTCTTTGGGTTGCTCTTTGTATTGTGGCAGGAATTGCTTTAGGCAAACTCTTTCCTGGGGTGGCTCAATCCTTAGATGCGATGAGTCTTTACAACGTCTCGATTCCTATTGCAATTTGTCTGTTTTTCATGATGTATCCGATCATGGTGAAGATTGACTTTTCCCAGGCAAAGAAAGCAGCGCGATCGCCCAAACCTGTATTGTTAACCTTGGTAATAAACTGGTTAATTAAACCCTTTACCATGGTGGCGTTTTCTCAGTTTTTCCTTGGTTGGTTATTTCTGCCGTTACTATCGCAAACCGAATTAATCCGAGGTGTACAAGTCACTCTTGCCAATTCTTATATCGCAGGCACAATTTTACTAGGAATTGCTCCTTGTACGGCAATGGTACTAATGTGGGGCTACCTTTCCTATAGTAATCAGGGACATACTTTAGTCATGGTGGCGGTTAATTCCCTGGCAATGCTGTTTCTCTACGCACCATTAGGGAAATGGTTGCTCTCAGCTAATAATCTCACTGTACCTTGGGAAACCATTGTTTTATCAGTGTTGATTTATGTCGGGTTGCCTTTACTAGCAGGAATTCTTAGTAGACAATGGATTTTCCACCATAAAGGAAGACGTTGGTTTGAAGAAAAGTTTTTGCACTATCTTTCCCCTATTGCGATCGCCGCATTACTTCTGACTCTAGTTCTATTGTTTGCCTTTAAAGGAGAACTAATCGTTAACAATCCCCTGCACATTCTTTTGATTGCTGTTCCCCTATTCTTACAGACTAACTTTATTTTCTTAATTACCTATGTTGCAGCATTAAAACTAAAGATAGATTACGAAGATGCCGCCCCCGCCGCCTTAATTGGTGCCAGTAACCATTTTGAAGTAGCGATCGCTACGGCAGTAGTTTTATTCGGTTTAAATTCAGGTGCAGCTTTAGCGACAGTGGTAGGAGTGTTAATTGAAGTACCAGTAATGTTAATGCTGGTGGAAGTTTGTAAACGCACTGCTAATTGGTTTCCCAGACAGCCTGAAAAAGCAACCTTACTCGATCCTCGTTGTGCCAGTCCCTATAGATAGTTTTAATTCAGTCCAGATTTGATTATGACCATCGACCATCCACCAAGAATTTTATTTTTATACGGATCATTAAGAGAGCGTTCTTATAGTCGTCTCGTAGCAGAAGAAGCAGCCCGAATTATTAGCAATATGGGGGCAGAAGTTAAATTTTTTCATCCCCATGAACTACCGCTACGAGGCCAGGTAGAAGAAACCCATCCCAAAGTCCAGGAGTTGCGAGAGTTAAGTCTGTGGTCGGAAGGTCAAGTCTGGTCTTCGCCTGAAATGCACGGCAATGTTACGGGTATTCTGAAAAACCAAATTGACTGGATACCTTTAACGATTGGTTCGGTAAGACCAACACAGGGCAAGACTCTAGCTGTAATGCAGGTTAGTGGAGGTTCGCAGTCATTTAATGCGGTCAACACGCTGCGGATCTTAGGGCGGTGGATGCGAATGTTTACTATTCCTAATCAATCCTCCGTAGCCAAAGCTTATCAGGAGTTTAATGAAGATGGCACGATGAAAGATTCTGCTTATAGAGACAGGGTAGTCGATGTGATGGAGGAACTTTATAAGTTCACCCTCTTGCTACGGGATCAGGTGGATTATTTAACCGACCGTTACAGCGAACGTAAGGAAAAAGAAGCAGCTAATAGTAAACCTGTTGCATAAGCTTTATAAAACCTGTTTGAGTCAAATCAATAGTAATATTTTCCTTGATCAGTATGATCAATTCTGCTTGTTTGCAAATGTCTAAAACAGCAGCTAAAAATATATTTGTTAATAATAAAAAAGCTGCCAGGTTGGGTACAACAATGGTGAACCACAACAGTTGACTTTTGACTGCTCATCGCCGTGAACGGTCGGTGATTTAAGCTAATAGCTGTCGTACTAGAAGGACAAGGCTTTAAACCCAGAGCGTCGTTAAATTAGTTTTTTAACGATAACATAACCTAAGGTTAACTAAAATTTAACTTGACATTTTCAGCTATTTTAGTTGAATTATCGACCAACTTCCCAGAAAAAAACTAGAAAATTAAAATAGTTATAGAAACTATAACTATTTTAATTTTCTTCATAAAAACTGACGTTAATTGTCTTAAACTACCAAAAGAAAAAATCATGAAAAAAGTTATGTTTGTCTGCAAAAGAAACTCCTGCCGTTCTCAAATGGCAGAAGGTTTCGCCAAAACACTAGGAGAGGGCAAAATTGAGGTTACCTCCTCTGGTTTAGAAGCCAGCCGAGTACATCCGACAGCTATTGAAGTGATGTCAGAAATTGGCATTGATATCAGTAATCAAACCTCCGATCCCTTAGGTGATTTTCAGGCTGATGATTACGATGCAGTAATTTCCATGTGTGGTTGTGGTGCGGGTTTACCACCTAAATGGGTGACTCAAGAAGTATTTGAAGATTGGGAATTGGATGATCCTGACGGACAACCGATTGAAACGTTTCATCGTGTCAGAGATGAAATTAAAGAGCGAGTGGCTAAACTAATTGACCAACTTAGCTAACAAAGAATGAAGTTAATACTAGGTTGCCAATTTGCTTGATCCTGTAATTAGTCAAGCCAGAGAATGGGGATTTATCTGTCAGCGCCAGGAATCCAACTCTTGGCTCATTTTACCTCAACAGTCAAATCAGAAATGGAGATTACAACAAATTGCCGAGCGTTGGATTTTAATCGTCGGAGATGTTCCTCAACTTCGTCTCTATGCTGAAGAAGCGATCGCTTTTCTAGAAGCTCGTTGGTTGGAAAACAATTAATCAAAAGGAAAATATATATATCATAATGTCAGAGCAAATATCATATCCTGATTATGTTTGGTGGCTGATACCAGGAAAATTAGCAGGAATGTCCCGACCTTCTTTAGAAGATTTACCCCAACTCGCTCAAGCAGGAATGCGAGGGATAGTCTCAGTCATGGATGAACCTTCAGGTATTAAAGAATACCAAGAGGCTGGATTGGCAGCTCTTTGGTTGCCCATTACGGGGGGTAAATCGCCAACTGTCGAACAAGTCAAGCAGTTTGTTCAATTTGCCGAACCATTAATCAATAACAATCAAGCAGTAGTAGTTCACTGTACTAGTGGTAATCGGAGAACGGGAACGTTACTAGCCGCTTATTTAGTAGCTCAAGGTGAAAATCCCGACCAGGCGATCGCACTTGTACAACAAGCACGTCCAACCGCCGAACTAAGAGATGCTCAAAAACAATTTTTACAAGAATTAGCGTATAACTATAAATCAGTAGAACGATAGTGAAACCCAACCTACACCACAATTTAATTTTATCTCTACAGCTAATGCATGAAAATTGGTAGAACTTTAGTGAATTTAGTTTTAGGGTTAAAATTAAAATTGCTCCATCATTTATTACAGGAGCAAATTATTTAGACTAATTGTTATTTCAGAAAAAGCTTGTGGCGTGATAGTCTCAGATTTATATTCGACTACTTGCAAATAATTGTCTTGACTAGGTTGAGTGTGAACAATTAGCTTTTTATTTACTAAGTCAATAACCCAATATTCGGGTATTCCATTACGAGCGTAAATAACTGTTTTTTGTGACAAATCTTTCGCTAGAGTACGATTAGCAATCTCAATTAACCAATAAATATCTTCTGCGTAAGGATGATGCAAATCATAAGTACTTTCTGGTAATCGAACTATGCTGACATCAGGTTCTGGTTCGGAATTATCGAGAGTAATTGGATGAGCTTCATAAACTTCTGCTCTATCTTCTAGCAACTTACGCAAATATTTAACTATTTTATGGCTAGTATTGCGATGAGGAATTCCTTCTGGACTCATTTCGACAAGCTCTCCTTCCAGCAATTCAACTTGTTGTCCTTCTAGTACCCCAGAGTCCACTAATTCATGCCATTTTTCAATTGACCACTTGTATCTAGTAATTGTAGTCATGAGCATAATACAATCAATTTAAAGTTTTGAGCTTTTGTTAAAATGTTAGCAACAAAGGTAAATTAACGGCACGAGAAAAGTTTGAATGAATACTGTGGTGTTAAACTTAGAGCCAATTCCTCACTTAACGGATGAGCAATTCTATCAATTGTGTGCTGCTAATCGCGATTTAAGCCTCGAAATGAGTGCAGCAGGAGAGTTAATCATCGTGCCGCCAGTAGGAGGAGAAAGCGGTAATCAAGAAGCTAAACTAATTACTGATTTAGAAATTTGGAATCGTCAAGCTAAATTGGGCAAAGTGTTTAGTTCTTCAACTATTTTTATACTTCCTAACGGTGCAAAACGCTCTCCTGATGCTGCTTGGGTAAAGTTGGAACGGTGGGAAAATTTAACCCCAGAACAACGTAAAAAGTTTCCTACCCTTGTACCAGACTTTCTCATCGAACTTCGTTCAGAAACAGACAGACTCACAACGCTTCAAGAAAAAATGAATGAATATATCCAAAATGGTCTGCGTCTGGGTTGGTTAATTAATCCCCAAGATGCCAAGGTGGAAATTTACCGAATAGGAAAAGCTGTAGAAGTTATACCAATGCCAGCAATTATTTCTGGAGAAGATATACTACCTGGATTTGAGTTACAAGTATAAAAAGTGCGATCGCTCAACTCTACTGAAAACATAAAACTACATAAAAGCTCAGAGCTACCTTAACCATTCAATTGTCTTAACCCGAACTCAAGTTTATTACATGAATCAGCAACGCCAACTGTTTAATATTCATTGATAAATGACAAGGGATCGCTCATGTTAGCAGCAAAACCGAGAATATGGCGATCGCGATGTTCATAAAGTAATTTCCCATCAGCATCAAACAAAAAAGTACCGCCACGCTGAGTTAGGTAAGTCGCATCAGGAACATAAGTATTCCAGTTACTTAACACTTCCGTCATGTTCCTTAGTCTGAGGGTAGCAAGTTCAAACGGACGTTGAAAGTTTTCTCCACCTGCCAGCTTAAACATTGAACCTTTAAGGTTCGGCACAGGAGTATTTTTAATCACTTCTTCGTTCTGAATTAACTGTGGTGCAGAGCGATCGCCTTTGTACCCCCGCAACACCTCAGATAATGTTCCTGGACTACCAATACCCGCACACATCAGCATTAAATTGAGAAAAGCACTGTATTTTGCTGATAACCAAGGGAATTTGCGCGTTAATCCTGGATAAAGCCCTAATTGTCGATGAATCTCGGCGGTGGGATCGACATATAAACACTCTGGGGGAAACCCCGTGTATTCACAGAATTTCCATCCCGAATTGCGATCGCCAATTCCCACAGCTTTAACCGCAATTTTTTTAGCTTCAAGTTTTGCTGACTCTCGTTTTAGCCACCAGGCATATTCTAAATTATCAAAATCTCCCAGCTGCGACCAAAGTAAAACTAAAGTTTTGCCAGCACTATTAGCTAAGATCGGCTTGATTTCACCATCACTAACAAGCTGACGCTGGGTTTGATTGAGAATAGAATATACATCCATTGAGCAAAATTTGACTGTCAACCAATATATTTTAAAAGCTTTTAGCTTTTATTCGCTTTAGTAACTTATAGTCATTTCCAATAAAAACCAGCCGAATAACAAAAGCTATGGCCAGTCATCATAAACCTTCTAATGACTTCTGATTTCTGTACGGGCGATTCGCGAATCGCCCCTACGACTTCTGACTTCTAATCACTCCGACCACAACCTACGACGCTGTTTACCTTTAAGGCGTTGATGAGTATCTCGCAATAAAGCAGGAATAGCTAATTCTTCTGGACACCGAGGTAAGCAGTCACCACAGTCGGTACACTTATCGCCTTGTTTACCTGGAAACCAATGTCCTGCATTTTCTAGCATTCCATATCGGTACTGTCCATAGTCCTGCATCTCATAGGCAACAGTTAGGTTACGTAATCTCAAAATTTCAGGAATATTAATTTCTGCGGGACAAGGAAGACATTGATAACACTGACGACAAAGATCTGTAGCTAAACTATTTTCTAACTGTTTTTCTAATCTTTTAAATATTTCCTGTTCTTCAGTTGACAAAGGATGATCCTCATCGGCTACCTGTAGGGGAGTAATTAATTCTTCTGGATTAGCAGCACCAAGACTCAGGGTAGTAATGCGAGGATCGCTAAACAAAAAACGATAGTTTAATTCTAAAGGAGAAACAGGAGCGCATAATTCTTCAAGCTTTTGAGGCGGGGTGTATAGTTTGCCTCCTTTATCCGCAGGAGAAATAATCAAGATGCCCATGTCTTTTTCTGCTGCTAGGGCAATCGCCTTCTGATGACGCTGAAAAAAATAATAATAGTGCAGGTTAACAAATTCAAATAAATCCGTTGTGATTGCTGCCAAGATCAATTCAAGGCTGCCATGAGTCGAAAAACCCAAATGCCTAATCTTGCCTTGCTCTGTTGCAGTCTGAATCTCAGCTAAACAACCATTGGGGTCAGTTACCCATTCCAGATGTTCCCAGGTATTAATCCCATGGATTGCTAGACAGTCAATGTAATCCACCTGTAGCCGAGCCAAAGATTCATCGATCCAGTCGCTCATTTGCTGCTTATTTGGAGTAGGAGATAGCTTAGTGGTGAGGTGAATCTGTGAACGGGGGATTGTCAAATCTTGTAATGCCTGTCCTAAATAATATTCACTCTGACCATAGCCTCTGGCAGTTTCTAAATGATTAATTCCTAAGGCGATCGCATCATTGATAGTTTGACGATAGATTTGGGGAGAAGCTAAACAACGCATTGTCCCCAAAGAAAACACCGATAAATTGAGCTTAGTTTTACCAAACCGCCTCTGACGCATTAATTTTACTCGCTAGACTAAATTAGCAATCCTAATGCTGTTCTTTGTAGCCTCCCTTCTTAATTAGCTGATCTGGGCTGAGGCTGGAGATAAATTCTCTAAATGCTTCTCTTTCGGCAAGATCAGCATCGCGATCAACGGGAATTGAAGCATCAGCAACAACTTCTTCTAGTACCCAAATAGAACTTTCAGTACGTATAGCAAGCGCAACTGCGTCACTAGGACGACAATCAATTTCTTTTTTAACTCCGTTTACGTCAATACAAAGTACCGCATAAAAGATATCATCAGTTAAAGAGTGAATAATAATTCGCTCCAGCGTAATATTGCAGTCATTAAAAATATTGGCAATCAAATCATGAGTTAGAGGACGAGATGGACGATGCCCTTCTAAAGCTTTAATAATAGCATCAGCTTGGTCTTGACCAATAAAAATTGGTAAGGCTCTACGCTCTGAACTGTCCTTGAGTAAAATCATCGGACTGCGACTAGCAGCATTTAAGACAATGCCTGTAACTTTCATTTCAATCATTGATTTAGCCTCTGAAGTAATTAAGATTGACAGGATTATTAAGAGCGATAGATAGCAAAATCTAAACGTATCTACCCTTAAATGTAAATATATTTTGGGTATCTTTCAACCTTGAACCTGGTTGAAAACTAGAACGATGATGTTCTAAATGTTACTGTTTAATCACAGTATGCCTCAGTTTTTCACTGTTGCCTGTACTATTCAAGAAAAAATAACAGTTCAATTATTTCAGTCTCAGAAATACGCTAATGTTTACAGGTCTGATACAGTCTTTAGGAACAATTGAGAGCTATGGACAGGATACATTCGCCATATCCATTGTTAACCATAATTACAGCGTGATTACCTCTGATTTGGTAATTGGCGATAGCGTAGCCGTTGATGGAGTGTGTCTAACGGTAGAAACGATTAAAGAGCGGGGCTTTATTGCCACTGCTTCTCCTGAAACTTTGGCTAGAACTACTTTGGGCGATCGCGGTCGCGCTGCTAAATACGTCAATCTAGAAACTTCTTTACGTATGGGCAGCAAAATTGGCGGACACTTTGTCACAGGACACATCGACGGAATCGGTTGTCTGGTTGAAGCAGTATCTACTGCCACTTCTTGGTCAATTTGTTTTGGTATGCCTACGGGAATGAACGAGCAGTGGCAGTCAAGAATAGGTCGTTATTTGGTATCCAAGGGAAGTATTGCCGTTAACGGGATCAGCCTGACAATCGCTGAATGCGCTCCTGATTGCAGTTGGTTTAGCGCCGCCGTAATTCCTCATACTTATATCGAAACTAATTTAAGCTGTCTACAAGTAGGAAATTTAGTTAATCTCGAAAGCGATATCCTAGGTAAATACGTTGATCGCTTAATTGCTCATCGTCTACCCAGCGAATCTGAACCAGAAGCAATTAGCCTCTCGTTTTTAGCTGAACACGGATACAGCTAGTCTATTTTCTTTTATAGTACGATCAAGCTTAAAAAGTCAGAAGTCAGTCAAAAATGAAAATCCATTTTTTAGCTAAAAGCTAAGAGCTAAAAGCTTAAAACAAACAAATTTGCTCTTCTTAGAATAAATATACTTCTCAAGACAAAATATCCATCTCTAAATATATCCTTAAGGAATGGTGTATGTAACAATAATTAGCGTTAATCATCTCTTGTAGTTAAGCAATTTATATTTAGATCTAAACATGGAACCGCTGTATCAATATGCTTGGCTAATTCCCGCGCTACCTTTATTAGGAGCAATGCTGGTAGGAATTGGCTTAATTTCGCTCAACAAGGCAACCAACAATCTACGTCAAATAGTTGCTGTATTTATCGTGTCTATCCTCGGTGCCACGATGGTGTTGTCTTTTGCTCTTTTATGGAGTCAAATTCACGGTCATGAAACTGTGACTCGTACGATTGAGTGGGCTTCAGCAGGAGATTTTCATCTTTCAATGGGCTACACCATCGATCATCTCAGTACAATGATGCTGGTGATTGTGACTACCGTAGCTTTTCTGGTCATGATCTATACCGATGGGTACATGGCTCACGATCCAGGCTATGTACGCTTTTATGCCTATTTGAGTATCTTTAGTTCTTCGATGCTGGGGTTGGTAATCAGCCCCAATTTAGTCCAGATCTATATCTTCTGGGAATTGGTAGGGATGTGTTCTTATCTCCTGATTGGTTTTTGGTATGATCGACAACCGGCTGCCGATGCCTGTCAAAAAGCATTTGTCGTTAACCGTGTCGGTGACTTTGGCCTGCTTTTGGGAATGCTAGGGTTATATTGGGCAACTGGAAGTTTTGAATTTGGCGTGATGGGCGATCGCCTGGGCGAATTAGTTGCTTCGGGAGCGATCAGCGCGTTTCTGGCGACCTTATTTGCTATATTAGTCTTTTTAGGGCCAGCAGCTAAATCAGCTCAATTTCCCCTTCATGTGTGGCTACCAGATGCCATGGAAGGGCCTACTCCTATCTCAGCCTTGATTCATGCTGCCACCATGGTAGCGGCGGGAGTATTTTTGATTGCGCGGATGTATCCCGTATTTGAAAATGTACCATTGGCGATGTCAGTTATTGCCTGGACTGGCGCATTTACCGCCTTCCTCGGTGCGAGTATTGCCCTGACCCAAAATGATATCAAAAAGGGTCTGGCGTACTCAACCGTTTCCCAACTGGGATACATGGTAATGGCAATGGGTATTGGTTCATACAGTGCTGGTTTGTTCCATCTAACGACTCACGCTTATTTTAAAGCCATGCTGTTTCTCTGTTCTGGTTCCGTAATTCACGGCATGGAAGACGTGGTAGGCCATAACCCCTTATTAGCTCAAGATATGCGCCTGATGGGTGGTTTGAGAAAGTATATGCCAATCACTGCTGGTGCTTTCTTTGTCGGTAATTTAGCGATTTGTGGCATACCGCCTTTTGCTGGTTTTTGGTCAAAAGATGAAATATTGGGACAGGCTTTTGAAGCTAATCCCGCTCTCTGGTTTATCGGTTGGGCAACTGCTGGTTTAACCGCCTTTTATATGTTCCGTATGTACTTTATGACCTTTGAGGGTGAGTTTCGCGGGAACAATGCTGCAATTAAACAACAGTTAATGAGCGAAGCGGGATTGGCTTTTGGCCCTGGGGCAATGGATGCGGCAGAAGGCGCTCATGGTCATAGCGAATCTCCCCATGAGTCTCCTTTAACTATGGCACTACCTTTATTGGTATTAGCCGTACCTTCGATTGGTATTGGGTTACTGGGTCGTCCTTGGGAGAATTACTTTGAAGAGTTTATTCACGCTCCAGGTGAAATTATTGCCGAAGCTGGCACACACGCTTTTGATTGGCAGGAATTTCTGATCATGGCTGGGCTGTCAGTAGCGATCGCCTTAACGGGAATTGTTGTGGCAGCATTGATGTATCGTACCAAAACGATCAATCCTAGTGCGATCGCCAAAAAAGTTCCTACCCTATACCGCTTCTCGCTCAACAAGTGGTATTTCGATGACATTTACAACCAAGTATTTGTGATTGGGATGCGTCGTATCGCCAGACAAATCATGGAAGTGGATTACCGTGTAGTCGATGGTGCAGTCAATCTGACTGGTTTGGCTGCTGTTCTTAGTGGGGAAGGCTTAAAATACCTCGAAAATGGACGCGCCCAATTCTATGCCTTAATTGTATTCGGTGCAGTCTTGGGTTTTGTCTTGGTGTTTAGTGTAACTTAAAATATTTACGGGTTTCTCAATTTAGCTTCAATAGGCGATCGCTTCTTCTTTAAGTTAAGGGCGATCGTTTTTTAGCTTTTTTGGCATTCATCCCATACTGTAACCCGATCGCGGTACAGTGTGTAGAGATGTCACCCAGGTATTAAGGAATGAATTTGGTAGCTATGTTGGCGACTATTGCCTACGGATTGCTGTCTGCTTTAGGTGGCATTTGGGGATACATCAAGTCTAAAAGTAAACCCTCGCTGATTTCTGGATGTCTCAGCGCCATCTTATTGTTGATTGCGGCCGGGATTCAGAGTCGAGGGTATAGTTCTGGCTTAGTAATGAGTAGAATTATTATTCTGTTACTAGTAGCGGTGTTCGCAATTCGCTTAATTAAAACTGGCAAATTTATGCCTTCGGGAATTATGTTGATTGCGGGAATCATCGCTTTTGGCTGTACATTTATTTAGTTACACCTAAGCTAAAGTTTCTGGGCAGTAACCGAGTCCTTTCGTAAATTGCTGGCGAAAAGCTTCGATGTCTTTGGTGTCTGGTGTACCGTAAGAAACTACCGCAACTTGATAACGGCGCATGACTTCCACAGGAGATTGTCCTGTTTCTAAACTCCAAAAAACCATTTTGAGCCGCATTTGTGGTTCATAGACAATGCCCAGCTCAGACATAAAGGAGCAGAAATCACCGTGAAGTTTGGGTTGGAGAGCCTGGGGAAACCGAATTTTAACAATCCAGCCGTCAATTTGATGAATTACAGTTAAGCAAGCATTTGCTGTATGTTCCATCTGGCGAAGATATTCAATTGTTCTTAACGTCACGCTGGCATTTGCCAGAAAATAGAGATAGTCCATAAACATTGTTTTCATGAAACCTATATCTAGTCTGACAACAAACAGGTTAATTGCGCTTGGGGAAAAGCACCCGATCTTTTAAATTTGCGCTAGGGGATATTACCCAAAGGTGAGCGTGCAAAATGAACTCATAACTTAGAATGAACCAAGATTTTTTGCTTTCTAGCTATAACTATAAACTGCCTCAAAGCCTTATTGCTCAGACTCCTGCTGTCCCCAGGGATAGCTCTCGTTTACTGATCGTAAATTCACGGCTAGATTGTGTTCATGACTCTTTTCACAATCTAGCTAACTGGCTTAAACCAGGGGACTTATTAGTTCTCAACAACACGCGGGTAATTCCTGCTCGTCTTTATGGTCACAAAACGACAGGCTCTAGAGTAGAAGTTCTCTTAATTGAAGAACGAGCCAATAATTGCTGGTTGGCTTTAGTCAAACCGGGAAAACGCTTTACGATGGGGGCGAAAATTGTTTTTGACCATCTAGACGATCGCTCTCTAGATAACTTTCAGCTTGAGGCTACGGTAGTCGGACGAGATCAGGCAACAAGCGGTAGAATTCTCCAGTTTGAACTACCTCAAAATCAGAGTTTATGGCAGTATTTAGACTCTTATGGACAGCTTCCCTTACCGCCCTATATTACTGCTCGCCATTCTCCAGGCGATCGCTATCAAACTGTATATGCTAAAAAGCCAGGAGCGATCGCTGCCCCAACCGCAGGCTTGCACTTTACCCCTGAATTATTAACCAAACTACAGCAGCAAGGTATCGAACAAACTTATATTACTCTCCATGTCGGTATCGGAACTTTTCGCCCCGTAGAAGCAGAGCAAATTACCGATCATGCGATGCATCAAGAATGGATTGAAGTTAATTCAGCAACCGTGTCGAAAATTTTAGCTACCAAGGCTAGGGGAGGTAGAGTTATTGCCGTGGGAACCACCGCCACTAGAGCTTTAGAAGGGGCAGCTAAAGCAGCTCAATCAGAAACATTAGCGGCTTTTCGAGGCAAAACTGATCTGTTTATCTATCCAGGGTATCAATGGCAGGTAGTAGATGGTTTGATTACTAATTTCCATTTACCTGGCTCTAGTTTACTCATGTTGGTTAGTGCCTTGATTGGTCGAGAGCGTCTGCTAAATTTATATCAAGAGGCGATCAATCACCAATATCGATTTTATTCTTTCGGTGATGCCATGTTGATTTTGCCCCAGGCTAGAAAGTAATAAAGTGATATTAGCTCTTACCTGACAAATTCAAATCTGGCTCGACTGCTGCTAGAGGGAGAGATATTTCTACCGTTGTGCCTTTACCCATTCCTTCACTATGCAAAGATATAGTTCCCTGCATCAGTTCCACAAAATTGCGAGAAATCGCTAAACCTAAACCAGTACCACCAAACTTTCTAGTAGTTGAGCCATCAACCATGACAAAGGGATTGAATAGTTTATCCTGTTGACTTAGTTCGATGCCGATACCAGTATCTTCAATGGTAATTACAACTTGCTGCTTAGAGCTATTTTGCTCATCGTGTTTGCTACTAGGATGACTATTAATCGTCGAACAATCAGTTTCTTTAGTTTCTGATGCTCCGTTGTCATAAAAAATAGCCTCGTCTGCAACCTCAAACTGACTTTGCTCGTTAGCTTTAGATGCCAACAAATAGGGAAAATTATTTAGTTCTCGATCATTCCTCGGCAATTTAGTGCTGAGGCGAATCGCGATTGTACCGTAATCCGTAAACTTAACTGCATTACTAACTATGTTAATTAATACCTGTTTGAGTTTAGCTGGATCTGCTAAAACATAAAGTTCCTTGCCCCAAGCAGGTATTTCCAAATTCAGCTCTTTACGCTGAATTGAGACTAAATGTAGCTCGATTACTTCATTAAGTATTTTGCCCAAATCAACCTTTTCAATCGTGATCGATAACTTACCTGCTTCAATTTTGGAAATATCTAATACATCATTGATAATGCCCAAAAGATGAATTGCTGCATCATCTGCCTGCTGCAAAAATTCTCGCTCTTCTTCTTTGTTATCACAATAGCCATCTTGAACGACACGAATACAGTTAATAATGCCGTTGAGGGGGGTTCTTAATTCGTGAGAAGTTGTGGCTAAAAACTCGCTCTTTAACTGATTAGCAGCCTGGGCTTCTTGCCAAGCTGAGACAATTTCTGAACCCCAGGCTCTTAGTCGGTTCACCATATCATTTAAAGATAGGGAAAGCTGATTGAACTCTCGAATCGGGAAATTTTCGGGGAGGCGATCGCTACTGGAGTGCAGGTGTTCATTTTTGAGCGAATAATCTCTAATTTGCTCTAGAGGACGAGCTAATTCACGGGAGACATACAAGGTAGCTAAAGAACAGGCTGCAATCAAGCCTAAAGTCATACCAACCAAAGCTTGGCGAACATCTTTAAGTGGTTCTAGGGCTGTATCAAGAGGGCTAACGGCAAGAACAACCCACTTTTCGGCTTTTCCATTAGTTATAGGGGAAGGAATAGAGCTATATCCAGTAACTAACTCCACCCCGTCTGTTTCTAAATAAAACAAATGTAGAAAATCAGATTTATTAGCCAGCGCATTTTCGATCAGCTTACTTAGTCTTGGAGCGTCAGGCATCTGATTAATGTTACGCCCTACCCGCTGCACAAAGGGATGAGCCAAAATCGTACCGTCTTGGTCGATTACTACAGGATAGCCTTCTAAAGAACCTGGTGTAACAATGTCCTGAGCTAAAATAGCCGACTTGACGCTAAGGGCATAACGCAAACTACCTTGGCGATCATATACGGGGGCAGTTAACCAGAGCATAAGCTGCCGACCTAAAGGATTTTCACTTGCTTCTTCTGAATCTCGTACCAAAGGTGTAGCAGGCAATAGCAGTCTAACATTTACTTGATTGGGGTTGGTTAAGATCCGTTGCTTCTTTTTTTGCCAGGTAGTGCTTTCTAACTCTACTGATTCTTTACAGGTGGTAGCGACAACTAAACTTGTGTTGAGGTCAGTAATTTGAGCGCACAAAATACCAGTGGGCAAAACCTCGGTTAATTGAGCAATTAACAGTTCATAATCTAATCTATCTGAGCGTGAAATTGCCGCATCACTGGCACTAGCCAAATTATTTTGTAAAGCTTCAACTGATTGTTTGATGATCTCTCCTTTTCTGACTGCGCTTTCGGTCAAATTTTGTCTAGCGGTTTCCAAAAAAGCTGACCGGGCTTTTATATAGGTGACATACACTCCTACCAATAAGACTGGAACACTTACCAAAAGAATGCGTGAGAGTAATATACGTCGAAAGGAGGATTGTCCTGGTGGCATAAGAAAAGATTTAGGCTCACGCTTAAACTATAGCTCTACTGTTGTATTTTTAATGATATCTACTCTGATATTATTTGCCATGTCTGTAGGTTAAGTAATTGAGCTGGCTTAAAACACCACTATTGTTCAACAGAACAGTTAACTTTAAGTGAACCCCAAATTAGAAAATCAAACTGCCTCCAAATCAAAATTTTAGCCTAATTAATGAACTATAGACCCTATACTACTGCTATCTTAGCCATGACTGCCGATGGAAAAATCGCTGACTATCAGCGTTCTGCGGCTCGTTTTAGCTCTAAAAACGATCAAATTCACCTAGAACAGCAAATTTCCCTAGCGGATGGAGTTCTTTTTGGGGCGAGTACTTTAAGAGCTTATGGTACGACCCTAGCTGTTTCTAATTCTCAACTGTTACAAGCCAGAATTGAGCGATCGCAACTACCCCAACCCGTTCAAATTGTCGTCTCCGCATCAGGTAATTTAGACCCTGGGTGGTCTTTTTTTCAACAGCCCATTCCGCGATGGTTACTTACTGTACCCAGTGGAGCTAAGCGATGGCGATCGCAGAATGGGTTTGAGCGTATTTTAATTGTTCCCAGCACCGTAGAAAACAACTCGGCAATTAATTGGGTCTCAACTCTGATGCAGCTCAAAAAATTAGACTTGGACAAACTAGCTATTTTAGGTGGAGGAGAATTAATCGCCTCTTTGTTGGCTGTGGATTTAATCGACGAACTGTGGTTAACGATTTGCCCCATAATTTTTGGCGGTAATGCACCGACTCCCGTGGGCGGTTCAGGATTTCTTCAGTCACAGAGCAAGAAACTCAAGCTCTTGGAAGTTCAGCAAATTGAGCAAGAGCTGTTTTTACACTATCAGGTTGAACAGGGATTGGGAACTAGAAACTAGACTCATAAAATTATTGGATTTATCGTAAACATAGACAACTAACTCCAATTGGCTAAGACAATTTTACCAATTGCACTTCCCTGTTCAATACGCTGATGCACCTGACGTAGATTGTGAGCATTAATTGGCTTAACTATGTCGTTGCAAGTTGTTATGAGCGTTCCATTTTCAATTAGTTGACTTACTTCATTGAGTAATTTACCTTGTTGGGCCATATCTTCAGTCTGATACATCGAACGAGTAAACATTAGTTCCCAAACCAAACCAGCGCTTTTACTTTTCAGCAGCTCCATTGATAGTGGTTGTTTATTTTCCACAACCGAACAGATCGTCCCTTGTGGTTTGATTGATTGAGCGATCGCCTGCCAGTGTCCATCAGTATCATTTAAGCACAGAATGTAATCGACAGTTTCATAGCCTATTTTGGCAATTTCTTCAGCAAGATGATGACGATGATTGACAATTTTATCCGCACCTAGTTTCTGACACCAGGCAATGGTTTCGGGACGGGAGGCTGTGGCAATAACCTCAAGCTTGGCTAATTTTTTGGCTAGCTGAATGGCAATAGAACCTACGCCGCCCGCACCATTAATAATTAAAATTGATTTACCTGCATCTGCGCCATTTCTACTGATGTTTAATCGTTCAAACAAAGCTTCCCAAGCTGTAATACTAGTCAAAGGTAAAGCTGCTGCGGCAGCAAAATCTAAATTCCTTGGTTTGTAACCAACAATTTTTTCGTCCACTGTCTGAAATTCACTGTTGCTGCCAGGACGAGTAAGATCACCTGCGTAATATACTTCATCTCCAGGTTTAAAAGTAGTTACTTTTTCTCCTGTTTCTATCACCACACCTGCTGCATCCCAACCCAGGATACGAGGTTGCGCTTCGGTTTGCTCTTTTGGACTACGAACTTTGGTGTCAACAGGATTAACTGAAATTGCTTTTACTGCTACAAGCAAGTCATTTCCCTTAGCCACAGGTCGCTCGATTTCAACATCCCGTAAGCTATTTTCGTTTTCAATCGGTAAGTATTGAGTTAAGCCGACTGCTTTCATGGTTTGCTCCTCAAAAGCTGAGTTGCTGTGATTAATTTCTCTGAACTCGTATCTATAAATGAATAGTTATTACAGTATAGCCTCTAGCCTAACGCGGTACGTCTTTATTACCTTAAAACATATCCAAAATTAAGCTTTCTGGTCGCGGTAATAAGCTAATGTTGATTAGAGATACAGCATTTAACTGCCTTGGTGAGCAGACAACATTAGTTGCTCGCATTTGGCAACCCAATTCTGAGACAATCAAAACAAAGTTTTTAGTACCATACCGTTATTTTTCTTTCGGTACATCTAAACAGATTGCATCAATTTAATTCAGGAGAAAAAAATGAAATTAGCCTATTGGATGTACGCTGGACCAGCACATATTGGCACGTTACGCATTGCCAGTTCTTTCAAAAATGTCCACGCCATCATGCACGCACCGTTGGGAGATGACTACTTTAACGTTATGCGGTCAATGTTAGAAAGAGAGCGAGACTTTACTCCAGTTACTGCTAGCATTGTCGACCGTAATGTTCTGGCTAGAGGCTCACAAGAAAAGGTTGTAGATAATATTACCCGTAAAGATCAAGAAGAACATCCAGATCTAATTGTCTTAACCCCCACCTGTACCTCTAGTATTTTGCAGGAAGATTTACAAAACTTTGTTAGTCGCGCCTCGATGGATACTCAAGGAGACGTGATGTTGGCAGATGTTAATCACTATCGCTATAACGAACTACAGGCAGCCGATCGCACTTTACATCAAATTGTTAAATACTACTTGGAGAAGGCTAAAAAGAAAGATCGAGTACCAACAGCTAAAACCGAGAAGCCTTCGGTAAATATTCTGGGTATTTCTACCCTAGGTTTTCACAATCAACATGACTGCACCGAATTAAAACGCTTAATGGCGGATTTGGGGATTGAAGTCAATGAAGTAATACCTGATGGTGCTTCGGTTCACAACCTGGAAAATTTGCCCCGCGCTTGGTTTAATCTAATTCCTTATCGTGAATTAGGCATGATGACAGCAGAATACTTAGAATCTGAGTTTTCTATGCCTTATGTAGATATTTCGCCGATGGGTGTGGTAGAAACTGCCAGGTGTATTCGTAAAATTCAGCAGGTGCTGAATCATCAAGGTGCGGCAGTAGACTACGAAGATTTTATCAATAATCAAACTCTATATGTTTCCCAAGCCGCTTGGTTCTCTCGTTCGATTGACTGTCAAAACCTAACAGGTAAAAAAGCCGTCGTATTTGGCGATAATACGCACGCAGCAGCGATGACCAAAATCCTCGCTAGAGAAATGGGCATTCATGTTGTTTTAGCTGGTACTTACTGTAAATATGATTCGGACTGGTTTAAACAACAGGTAAGTGAATATTGCGATGAAGTTTTAATTAGCGACGACAACGCAGAAATCGGGGATGCGATCGCCCGTCACGAACCTTCAGCAATTTTTGGCACTCAGATGGAACGTCATGTGGGTAAACGTTTGGATATCCCTTGTGGTGTAATCGCTGCACCAATTCATATTCAAAATTTTCCCATTGGCTATAAGCCGTTTGTTGGTTATGAAGGCACGAACCAAATTGCCGATTTGGTATATAACTCCTTTACTTTGGGAATGGAAGATCACCTATTAGAAATTTTTGGCGGACATGACACCAAAGAAGTTATTACCAAAGGTATCTCAGCCGACTCAGATCTTAACTGGAGTAAAGAGGCTAAAGTAGAACTCGGCAAAATCCCTGGTTTTGTTCGGGGAAAAGTTAAGCGCAATACCGAAAAATTTGCTCGCGATCGCCATCTATCAGAAATTACTTTAGAAGTGATGTATGCAGCTAAAGAATCTGTAGGCGCATAAGTCAGCGATTAAACATTGAGCAACATAAACTCTAATTATTTAATTGTTAGTTAATTACGAGACAACGGTTGATTAACTTTTGAAGACTCCCACCACTAAATGATCGACTCCACTATTATTTCGTCTTTCATTTTAGTGGGAGTCTTCTTTTGACATTAAAGATAAGTCAATAAAATATCTTTTCTATTTCTTTTAGGCTTATTATCGGTTGTTAGTCTCACCTGGAAACCTATTGCTACCAATTATGGCAAGTGGCTAGCTGTGGAGGAAAGTAACCCTACCAGAGATATATCTGGGAGTAATGAGCGTTTAGAAATTTTAATTGGGCTGTATGATGCGGGCAAAGTGAAAGCGGTCTATTATGCTGCAGGAATTGATGAAACAGCATCAGATTTGGTGTCGAGCCAATAGCTATTTATATGAACTACTCATTTGGTTCAAAACCACAACAGCTTACTGTCGATGATTCCCCAAATGGCTATTCCAGTGATAGCCAGGCAAAACATGCCAGCGATTCCTGCTAACGGTTGCTGGTTTATTCCTGTAAGCCAGTGACTTTGATAGCTATAGGTGATTAATTCTGCCGAGTCAATACAGGTTAGACCCCAAATCCATCCAGCATGAAGCCCTAGAGCGAAATAGATGCTGCCATCTCCAAGCACTCTTGCAGCTATCAACACCATTCCCATCAACCACAAACCTGGTATTTGAGGTAGAGTCTGCTTTCTTTCCCAAATTAAATGTAGCAGAGCAAAAATTGTACTCGATATTATTGCAGCTATCCAACAAGAGTGATCAATCGATAAAGTGCTAAACACGTATCCCCGAAATACTGTTTCTTCAACTAAGCTAATCAGTAAACTTAAACCTAAAATGGGAAAAAATAAAGGAATCAGTCGCGGCACATTCTGCTGATGCCAGCTAATAAAATTAAAAGCGGTTTCTAAACCAAAGACAATAATTAAACTGACAAGACTAAGGGTTAATCCTAATAATATATGTCCAGTAGTCTTGGATAATGGGCTTAAACCAAGAGCAGCAAAAGACAAAGATTCTGCTTTTATTTTCCATCCGATTACTACAGGAATAAGAATATAAAGAGATGATAACAAAACTAGCTTTTGCTGAGGTGTCATGATTTTACTTGGTTGCCAGTCGATAAATCGAGATACCAATAAGGCAATCGGCAACCAGATAGTAGCCCATACTCCAAAAAAGGTAAGTACTTTAAACCATGATGCGTTTAACATCTTGAGTAATTTAGGTGGCAGTAGATTATCTCAGCTAAAAAAAAGCAAGTTTTCATCAAAAAACCGGGTTATTAACGATTAATTTTCTGATGCTCCATTTTCTTCACCGTCAATTTGTTTGAGATGAATGTGCTTGTAACCTAGCTTGATTTCAAATTTGTCGCCTTCTTTTAAACCCATAGCTTGGGTATAAGTAGAACCAATAACAATTTGACCGTTTTTATGAACGCTTACTCGATAAGTAGGTTCGCGCCCACGACCGTCTTTTGCTCCTTCTGGATCTAAAGGAACTCCCTTGGCAGCAAGCACTGCATCGTAAAAATCAGTTAAGTTTACGCGCGTTTGTTTATCTTTGGTGGTTGTATAATATCCGCATTTTTTTGCGGTTTCACGTCTTGGTAAATGAGACAGCTCTTTTACTTTTTGAAGTAATGCTTTTCCTGTTAATGGGGCTGTAGCAGTTTCGCTCATAGTTAGTTCAAATTTTTCTTCAATGTTTATGCCAAATTAAACATTATATTATTTGGTCTTAATTGTCATTATAAAAAATATACCGTTTATTCACACTGTTGTCACAATTTTTTTTGATAATTAGTTTTTTTTGATAATATCCTAGATTTTAGTTTAAATTATTTAGTATAAGGTGACAAATCGGTAATTTTGTTGAAAAATACTTTGTTGCTTAATTTGACTTTAAATCCAGGTTGCAAATTAGATTAAATAACAATTTGTTTAAAATAGCTGATTAGCAATCTTGACTTTGAGCGTTCAAAAATGTTAGAGACGAATTACTCAAGCGAAAATTCTTTTTAATAATTTTGCCACGCTAGTAAATATCAGAAGTTATTCGGTGATTTAATATCAGTTCGTTTTTTAGTTATTCAGAGGTGATTAATTTTCCAAGTGAAAAATTAATTAAAGAAATATTCAAGATATCAAGGTTGTAATTTGACAATAATTAAGATTAACCGAGCAACTGATTGGCTTAGTTTTACTTGTAGTGAGCCAGCCTTATTTAGTTAAATTTAGATGTCCAACACCCAAAAAATCAGGCTAATTTTAGGACCTTCAAATTCGGGCAAAAGTGAATTTGCCGAGACACTGGCAGCCAAGACCGATAAATTGGTTGTTTACATTGCTACAGCAAAGGAAGACGATCGCGATCGCGAATGGCAAGCCAGAATAATTCGACACCAGCAAAGACGACCCTCACACTGGCGTACTGTAACAGCATCAGAAGATCTGCCATTATATATCGAAAAGTCGTTGGCAGCAGAATGTTTATTAATTGATTCTTTAGGCACTTGGGTCGCAAATTTTCTGGAGTCAGATCAAATTGAGTGGCAAAACATCAGCGATCGCTTCTTATCAAGCTTGCAAAATACCCCAGCCGAAACCATTTTAGTTGGAGAAGAAACAGGATGGGGTATTGTACCTGCCTATCCTCTGGGGCGACTGTTTCGCGATCGCCTGGGATATTTATCGCGGCAAATCGGCAACATTGCTGATCCAACCTATCTTGTAGCTGGCGGACACGTGCTTAATCTTAGTTTGTTGGGTGAACCCTTAAGCAAATATGAAATCTAGCTAACATATTACTATCTCAAGCGATCTAACAATTATGATCGTAAATGAAAGCCTATTGGAGGCAACCAGGCATCTGTAGTAGGTTAGCAAAATTAAGGATATACGATATGGCATCAACAACACAAGTCAAAACCTATCTCGCTCACTGGTTTCAGTTAGGCAAAAAGCTAATTTGGAATAATGGCAAAGCAGAACTACTCCCAGAAAAAGTTATTCAAGGCGATCGCTTTACCCCAGAGTTTGAAGCCTGCTGGGAGAAAGTCATTAGCATTGGTGGTAAAGACTGCTATTTGGAAGGAAGTTCGGCTACTATAGAAGACTTGTTTTCCTCAGCGTGGACTATAGATCAATGCGCCAGATGTGCGATGCCTGTACCAGTAGTTGAAGTAGGGACTCAACCTTTAGACTGCGCCTGTAGTGATTTGGATAATTGGCCCAACACTGAATTACCTGCACCTCGTTCTCCTGTCAGTAGCCAAGCACAGCTAGACAATATTAGTGAGCGTCTCAAGACTAAAAAATAAGTCCGACAAGCAGAATGTGATCGCCGTAGAAATAATCCCGATGCTATGGGTGAAGATCTTCTTAAGACTAAGAAATTAATCATCGAGCAATTAACTAGTTAGCGACACATCGCAGCTAAATAGTTAATTGAGTCAAGATACTTATTGCTAAAGTAAGCTTGCTTGGGACTTGTGTAAATCTACTGAGGTAATTTAACCTCGAAACACAATTCCGTGGAATTACGGTTTAAATATTATGCGTCACAGATCTTAATGTAAGTAGATCTCATGGCATAAAAACTTAATATGAGCTATTCAATTGAGCAGCTCCCTAATCAAAGATGGGGAATTTACGCAGAAAATAAGCTATTAGCCACTATTGGTTGTTATGATACCTGTCTTAGGGTGTTGGAATTGCTGAGAGAAAGAAAACAAGTGAGTATAGATACTCACCAGGATTCACGCTTAATAGTCGAACAAGCTGCATAAAAGTTTAGTTTGAATCTTAATTTACCCCTCAAATTTAAACCAGGAAAATGACGATTAAAACTTTAGTCGGAATCAATAACTGTACTCTTTTGGTTTATTACTGTAGCGATCAAACTTATCGTTTCAGCGTGGTAGATACGGTCGGCAAAACATATACCTGCGATAGCAGCTTTCCCACATTAGGCAGTGCCAAATTGATGGGTATTTCCATCACCGAATTAGCTATTGACAGTAACCAAAAGTAGCAATAAATCTGACGCGATTAATGCGGCAAGTTCCCTGATTATCAAGATAATAAAATAGTTATCTGACAAGATCGGTAAATCAATTTTGTTTGGCTAAAATTGAGCTAATCAGAAGGTTAAGAATTTTGGTAGCAGTTGATCACCTGAGAAATCCTTTCGACCTGTAAAATTAACTTTATATTGTCCCAACTTTTATCGCTGCTCAAGACAAGCGATAGAGCAAGCCAGGCCTGATAATAGTTAGGCTAATAGGAATATATAGTTTCAATCAACTGTAATCAAAGCTCTACTTTTTAAATCTTTTTATGAACATACGTACTGTTGCCACAACTCCTTTTTCGGATCAAAAGCCAGGAACTTCAGGATTACGTAAGTCCGTCACTACGTTTCAACAACCCCACTATTTAGAAAACTTCGTTCAATCGATCTTTGATTCTTTAAAAGATTGTGCAGGTCAAACTATAGTCTTAGGCGGTGATGGACGCTACTATAACCGCGAAGCGATTCAAGTCATTATGAAAATGGCTGCTGCCAATGGTATTGGGCGTATTTTGGTAGGCAAAAGCGGAATTATGTCTACTCCTGCCGCTTCAGCAATTATTCGTCAATATAAAGCCTATGGTGGGATTATTCTTTCGGCCAGTCATAATCCAGGTGGGCCAGAAGGAGACTTTGGAATCAAGTACAATATTACTAGTGGAGGTCCTGCGCCAGAGAAAGTAACCGAGGCGATCTTTGCTCATTCTCAAACTATCGACAGCTATAAAATTCTCGAAGCAGGAGATATCAACTTAGATAAACTAACGGTGACACGCTTAGGAGAAATGAGCGTTGAGGTAATTGATCCTGTTGAACCCTACGCTCGTTTGATGGAGTCGCTGTTTGATTTTGACAGTATCCGTAAGTTAATTAAAAATGACTTTAAACTGTGTGTTGATTCCATGCACGCAGTTACAGGGCCATATGCTAAAGATATCTTTGAAAAACGTTTAGGGGCATCGGGTGCAGTACTCAACGGCGAACCCTTGCCAGATTTTGGTGGAGGACATCCCGATCCTAACTTGGTATATGCTCACGATTTAGTCGAGATTATGTTCGGGGATAATGCTCCAGATTTTGGTGCAGCTTCCGATGGCGATGGCGATCGCAATATGATTTTAGGGAATAACTTTTTTGTTACTCCTAGCGATAGTCTGGCGGTATTAACGGCTAATGCCACTTTGGTACCAGGATATCAGGATGGATTAGCTGGAGTTGCCCGCAGTATGCCAACTAGTGAAGCAGTAGATCGGGTAGCAGATAAATTAAATATTGCTTGTTATGAAACTCCAACAGGCTGGAAGTTCTTCGGTAACTTGTTGGATGCAGACAAGGCTACTCTGTGTGGCGAAGAAAGCTTTGGTACTGGCTCAAATCATGTTCGTGAAAAAGATGGATTATGGGCGGTGTTGTTCTGGTTAAATATTTTAGCTGCAAGAGGAGAATCAGTAGAAGCGATCGTTAAAGATCATTGGAAAACCTACGGACGTAACTATTATTCCCGTCATGATTACGAAGAAGTAGATCAAGAACGTGCCACAGAATTAATGGAACGTCTGCGAAGTAGGTTAGGAACAATGACTGGTGAACAATTTGGCGGCTACGAAGTTAAATATGCCGATGACTTTAGCTACAGCGATCCTGTAGACGGTAGCGTTAGCAAAAATCAAGGGATTCGCATTGGCTTTACCGATGGTTCACGTATTGTCTTTCGTCTTTCTGGTACAGGAACCAAAGGAGCAACTCTAAGACTATATGTTGAAAGTTATGAACCAGATGCTAGTAAACATGAGCTGGATACTCAATTAGCCTTAAAACCTTTGATCGATTTAGCTCAAGAAATTGCTCAAATCAAAGAATACACTCAGCGCGATCAACCGACTGTAATCACTTAAATTCTGATTCAATAGGTACGTTTTGAGAGGTCGTTTAGTTCAACAGCGACCTTTTTTTGATTAATTTTAACTGATACCAATTTAAAGGGAGTGGACTCACGGCAAGAGAAGCGATCGCTTTGGTTATTCTTCACGAAGTCAGAGTCAGCCCCTCGGTTGATGTTGTTTCGCGGCGGGGTCTCTCTGACCAGGGTAGGAAAAATTAAGTATTTGTAAGTATTTATTTGTATTCTTAATTATCTTTAAGTAATAAATAAAATAAATTACCTTTACCATTTAGTAGTCCTGCTCTTGCTCCAGCAACTTCTCCGCTACCCAAGAAAATATCTACTCTGCCTGCACCTTTAATGGCACTCCCTGTATCTTGATCTAAGACATAGCGACTGACTACTCTAGTATCAATCCTGCTTGTGGTTTCGACATCGGGAATAGGCGCAACAATCAAAGCCAAGGCACCAGGAGGCATGATCGATTTATCAGTAGCAATCGAGCGATCGCCCGTAACGGGAACACCTAAACTACCAGTTGGCGGTTTACCAGCGGTTTCGCGGAAGAAAATAAAGCGGTTGTTGCGGGGGAGATACTGGTCTAGCTGTTGAGGATTAACTGCAAAATAGTTTAGGAGTTTCGGTAAGCTCAATGCTTCTTGGTCAAACACACCATCTTTTACTAGTTCACCACCAATACTGACATAGGGATAACTAGTTGTACCATCGTAGCCCAAGGTCATCGTCGTACCATCGGTCATTTTTAGTCTAGCTGACCCCTGTACCTGTACCAAAAAGGCTTGTAGGCGATCGCTTAACCAAACCAGCTCATGACCTTTTAACAGGCTTTTGTGGCTGGCTAACCCATCTTTACCTTCTAACTGAGCGCGGGTAGGATGAGGCAGTGACCAACGATTAAAGCCAGCTGGTTTACGATACAGAGGATAGCGATATTCAGCGGTACGAACCCGACTAGCAGTATAGGCAGGTTCAAAATAACCAGTAAACTCAACTTGACCCTGTTGATTGCCCACAGATTGATAAAAGACGAATTCCGCTTTAACCGCTTGGTCTAATGCAGCGGGAGATTCGGTCATTAACAATAACTCTTTAAAGCGCCAGAGCGATCGCTTAACCCGTTCTAAATTAAATTCAGCATTAGCTTGTTGACGATAGCTTTCAACTGCCTTTGGTGTAGTTAAATAATCCAGACTATGATCGACCGCTGTTAGTAAAGCCTGACGTTGAGACTCGTCCCAGTCTGAGGTCGTTTTATTTTTTGGTTCAAGTACAGGACACTTAGGATCGATCTGCCAGGGACAGATAGTAGCTTTTTCTAGATCAGCCTGATTAACGCTTAATTTATCATCAAAGCCAACATACCTCAGTTTTTCTGGTGCAATTTGGCGCAGGGGAACAGCAGCTACTTGCCCCCAAGAAGTTACGGCGAATATACCTAAACTCCAACCCCAAGTAAAAATTGATTTTCTCATTATTGCCTTAGATCTTGGCTATTAATGGGAGATTTTCCTGCAGGAAAAGTCAAGTTGCTGTTCCAGACAAAAAACCTATTCATAAAGTTATGGCAATAAGAGTCTAACTACTAACCAAAACTAGAGTATCGACCTTATCTTATTTAAATCAAAACCGCTATATTTTTTAGGCATACAAACCAGCTACATACTCTTCATAACCGTTGTAAGGTAGAGTTTCCTTGATCTCCCAAGATAAGCCAGGACCAGTACTGATAAACTTTTCGGTGGCTTGTGACCATCGCGGATGAGGTACATTAGGATCGACGTTTGCTTCAAACTTATATTCGTTAGGATCAAGAGTATTCCAATAGGTGGCAGGCTGTTGAGCCAAAAATTCGATTTTGACGATTGATTTTGCCCCCTTAAAGCCATATTTCCAAGGAGTGACCATGCGTAATGGTGCGCCATGTTGCTTAGGCAAATCATGACCGTATATGCCCACAGCAAAGAACGCTAGATCGTTGGCCATCTCCTCAATTCTCAATCCTTCGGTGTAAGGCCAAGGTAGTGAACCAAGATGAAAATTTGGTCCAATAGTAATTTCAGGGTCATAAAAGGAGGTAAAGCTGACATATTTAGCTTTAGTAGTTGGTTCAACATCCTCTAATAATGCTTTCATCGGAAAACCAATCCAAGGCAAAACCATCGACCAAGCTTCGACACAGCGAAAGCGATAAATCCTTTCTTCTAGAGGAAATTTCTGTTTTAGATCATCGAGATCATAGGTACGAGGATTGTTTACCAACCCCGCAACTTCAACTTTCCAGTTTTCTGTAGGTAGCTTCTGTGCGTCTAACCAAATTTTTTTAGTACCACCATACTCATAGAAATTGTTGTATTGGGCTGCAACTTTCTCGTCGGCGATTGGACGACCTACGCTACGAAAATCGGGGTTGTTGGTAAATGAGTCTATTTTGGGCAGATTAATCGTTTTTTCTAATTCTGTTTCTGAAGCCGATTTGCCTATACCCGATTGACATCCCGCTAAAGGTAACAAACTAGCACCAATACCTGCACCAATAAGAGTTTGGATAAAGCTACGGCGACTATAATAAAGTCTGGCAGGAGTAATCTGATTTTCAGATATCTCCCACGATTCTGGGATACGAATCAATGTCATTAGAGATAAATAATAAATTGCTTAAATCAAAGGCAAGCCTTATTAATTGTAGACAAATATGATCCATAGCTCATAATCAATAGCGATCGTTGAACTGATTAAATAGAAGATTAATCTGTTTAAATCAGAAGTCACAGGTGTGGCGATTTACTAAATAACGTCAGATTATCAATTTTTAACCGTGTCTTGATTGGGTATTAGGCTACTTGCAAAAAGCGATCGCGCCATAAATTATAGTAATAATCAAATAATCAATTATTAAACCAACGGATGAGCTTAATCTGGCTTTCGTTAGATGGCGAGAAATTAATCTTTTTCCACAATTTTCCACAATAAAGAAGTAAAAGCACGTTAATTGATTAAATTTATGGTTTCGCAAAAGCCTGGTCGTCCTCGCGATC
>JAIMKV010000032.1:0-9662 GCA_020692205.1 Myxosarcina sp. GA_180221_E-2-1-MAG-40_15 | reverse complement strand
CGGATCAATGGCAGCAAGATTTGAACCCTAACTCGATGACGGGTCAAAACCATGGTGTCGAGACAAATCAAGAAGGCAACGATGATTTAACTGTCTATGATCTGCCAGAACTCCGCGATCGCTTGTCAAATTTTACCAATAAAGAGTTGCAAAAAATTCTCGTACTCAAACCTGGAACTTGTCTGCAACAAGGTGCCACCTATATCAATCTTAACGATCCCCTGCGTCAGGAATTTAGGGGGATGAGGGATATGTCAGCCGAAGATAGCAATTTCGTAGTTCCCAAGAGGAACGTTGGTTATCAACTATGGAATCGTTTAATTGAAGTCGAAAATACCGAACGGACAGGGGAGTAAACCAGTAGGATTCGATCACGGAGACTCAACTAAAATTATTAAGGTAATAAGCAAAAAATCACAACCAAGTCTTGCTACCTACTTTTATGCTGCTGTGAGAAATTAGCTATTCTTGCGCAATCTTTAATTAACTTCAGCCTACTTTCTATTTCTATCCTGATCCAACGGCAATTATTTAATCTCGATTTTTAAATGGTTATAAGTTCTACTTCTCCTAGGTCAAAAACCAAGCTATGGCTACCAAAGCAAGTACTAGTGACTCCTGCTGCTGAAGCCGAAGCTTGGGGACAACAAATTATTGAACGAGTAAATTCTTTTGGCATTCCCATTAAGAAGCTTACACAAAATAGGATTACAGGTTTACGGGGAAAAAATGAGCGATCAACCTATGCGATCGCCAAAAATACCTTAGCCATAGTCAATGCTCCACCCAGCCAGCTTAAACTAACCCCTATACCACCTTCGGCTGATTGGCAATTTCATCTAGCGCAGGGTTGTCCTGCACACTGTCAATATTGTTATTTAGCGGGTAGTCTTTCAGGTATTCCTGTAGTTAAGGCTTATGGTAATTTACCGCAAATTTTGGCTAATCTTAGCAATTATGAGCAAAAAGACCAAAACACTACCTACGAAGTTAGCTGCTACACAGATCCTTTAGGAATTGAACACCTGACTGGTAGTTTAGCTGAGTGCATTCGCTATTTTGGCACTAGGGATACTGCCTATTTGCGCTGGGTTAGCAAGTTTGATTTTGTCGATCAGTTATTAGATTTGCCTCACAACGGGCATACTCATTGTCGCGTTAGTGTTAATGCCGATCCTGTCAGTCATGCTATGGAAGGGGGAACGGCTACGGTAACACAGAGATTACAGGCGATACATAAATTAGCTTTGAGTGGTTATCCTATTGGAATAGTCCTGGCACCAATTATGGCGATCGCTGATTGGCAACAACACTATGCTAATCTATTTGACCAGATTGCTCAAACCCTAGATTTAGAGTGCAATCTTACTTTTGAATTGATTACCCACCGCTTTACCCCGAAATCAAAAGAGGTGTTGCAAACATGGTATCCCAATAGCAAATTGGATTTAGAAGAGGAATATCGGAGTCACAAACGCAACAAATTTGGTGGGATAAAATACGTTTACCAGAAAGACACCATGGAACAATTACAAGATTTTATTCAGACTCAAATCAAAACCAAGTTTCCTCAAGCTAAGATTTTATATTGGACTTAATCTGACGCTTAGATTTCCAAGACAATCACCTGCCAGTATTTATTACTGCATGCACCAAAATTAATCTGCTTGAGGCATAATGCCGATCAAGGCGACACCCAGATTCGAACTGGGGGATAATGGATTTGCAATCCACGGCCTTACCACTTGGCTATGTCGCCACCCTGCTAATAACGCTTAACTAGTATATCAAACTTTATTCACTATTAGCCTTTGCAGGAATGAAAATATTTTTAACATATAGAAGGCTGTTTTTCTTTAGTTCTGGATACTGCTTTTGACAAGGTTAATTGCGTTCCATCTCTGTTCCAATGCACGCCATCAAAAACCTCGTGCAAAATCGAAAAGCCTCTGCCGTTTTCTGATTCATCGGTTGGTAGTTGCTTAACGTGATTAGGGCAACTGTTAAAACTTTTAAATCCTTCAGCAAAGCCGCCGCCTTCATCGGCAATTACCCATGAATACTCTGTGTTGGTAACTGTAAACCTGACAATAATGGTTTTACTAGGATCGAGTTTATTACCGTGTTTGGCTGCATTAACTAATGCTTCTTGTAATCCTAATCTGACTTCTGCTCGCCATTCTGGAGGTACGCTGACTAAGAGTAAATCGAGAACAGGACAGAGATACAGTGTTGAAGTGAAGCTCATAGTAGTCCACTTGCTTCTATTCCAAGGAATAGGGATGGCGATCACTAATTTATACCTCTAGGTTAAACTATAGGATTTATGCTGTTGAAAACTGACAATTGTACTGCGTCAACTATTGAGTCGATTTAGCAACATTAATTAAGTACCAAAGCTAGGCAAATACTAACTTAAACTTTACTCCAGGTTGATATTTTTGCTTGGTAAAATTACTGGTTTTGATCATCTCATGATGGCGATAATTCCTTTAGTTTGTTAGCTAATTTAACAGCCAAAACCATATTGTTCCTCTTGAAGTTTGAACAGATGCTGAATCTTAAATACAATACCTATTATACTAAATTTTTTCCCCAAATATTGATTAAAATCTTCCTCTATCGTCTATTCAAGATAACGCAACACTCGACATGAGTGGTTTGAGGAAAGAAGTCAGCTGGTTGAATATGAACTGATTGATATATCTTTGACTGACATAATAGTTTGATATCTCTTGCCAGAGTTGCTGGTTGGCAACTGATGTATGCAACTCGTGATGGTTGCAAATTTAAGATCTGCGCAATTACTTGAGGATCGCAGCCTTTGCGGGGTGGATCGAGCAGCAAAATATCTGGTTGAAGCTTGATTTGTTCCAGACAATGTTTGACTTTCCCGGTATAAAAAGTGGCGTTTTCGATTTGGTTGATCTGGGCATTATTCTTTGCCTGTTGAATCGAAGCAGAGTTAAGTTCAATTCCGATCACCTGGCTTACTTTTCGAGCCAAAGGTAAGCTAAAAGTGCCGATGCCACAATAAGCATCAATAATAGTTTCATCTCCAGTTAAGTTTAACTGTTCAATAATTGACTGGAGCAATAACTCAGCTGCACTGGTATTTACCTGAAAAAAGGTATCTGCTGCAATTTGTAATTCTACCCCAGCAAAGATCTCCCTTAGATAGGATTTACCCGCAACAGTACGGGTGATCTTACCTAAAATAGCGTTAGTGCGATCGCTATTGATATTTAAACAAACTCCCACAAGTCCAGGATATTTATCTAACCAAAGGTGTGCTTGCTCTTCAATCCCAGCTAACTTGGGATCGGTGGTTACCAAAGTCAGCAAAATTTCTCCAGTATTCCTGCCAATTCTGAGAGATAAATGACGTAACTTTCCCTGATGATTAGTTTCGTTATAGATCGACCATCCTCGCTGCTGAATATCCTGCTTGACCTCTTTTAGCAATGGATGTAAACGCTCATCCTGCACAGGACACTGATTAAGATTAACTAACTTATGGCTACTGTAGCGGTAATAACCAGCCTGGACTTGACCTGTAGCGGATCTGGCTAGAGGGTATGTAGATTTATTGCGGTAATTGAGATCCTGTGCTGTATGTAGAATCGGCTGCACCTGAATATCTGGAAAATCACCTATCCGCTGAAAAGCCTGGATTACCTGCTGACGCTTTGCTTCGCGTTGATAATCCATGTCTATATGCTGCCACTGACAACCACCACACTTATCAGCCACAATACATTGAGGACGTATACGATGAGTTGACGAGTTTAATAATTGCTGAACTATCCCGCGAGCAAATTTAGCTTTAGACTGAATTATCTTGGTAGAAATGCGATCGCCTGTTACGGTATTAGGGACAAAAACCACTCTTCCTTCATGTCGACCAACCCCTTCGCCACTGGTATTAAGATCGGTAATTTCTAGTTCAACCGTTTGACCCTGCTGTAATTTTTGATTCATCTATTTAGAATAAATTATTGAAGTTTAGAGATGTTCGATTAGATTAGATATTGCTTTAAGTAAATTAATTTTAGCGATGATCGAAGCGATCGCTTTCGGGATAAAGCTCTTTGTCTTGATAAGTTTGAGCAATTGGAGCTTGAAGATTACTGAGATAAATCCCCAAGCTAAAACCTAGGACTGTAAGATAAACAAAGCCAATCTAGATCGGACGGTTGATGATTTACGTTTATAGTGAGCTACAGTCGGGATTTCGTTGGTTAAGACAATATAGCGGTGCTAGTCCTAGTTTTGCCTGTATTTTGGGGTTTACTGCTACCGGCTTGATCCCAGGTATTTCTGGAGCGGGAGCAACACCAAAGGAGCGGGAATATACAGCGATCGCCGATGCGGAATTTTTAGCCAAAGGAGTACAGGCGGATTATACTCGTCCCTTGCCAATTCTGGCAGCAGGAGTATCTCCTACCTTTATTTCTCGTGCGGTAGTTGAAGCATTAGATTTACCAACTTATATTTTTAATGCTGGTTTACCCCATCAGCCGACTGTCAAGACGATCAATCTTGGGGGAGTTGCGGCTGCTTGCCTCTCTACTGGGAAGGCGATGCCTTTAAACAAGGTACGTCATCTATTTAACCAAGGCTTAAAATGGGGGGAAAAGTTAGCTAATACGGCCGATTATCTAATTATTGGGGAATGTGTAGTCGGCGGAACCACAACTGCTCTGGCTGTTTTAACAGCATTAGGGATCGAAGCAAAGGGGATGGTAAATAGCAGTCATCCTCGCTGTAATCATACTCAAAAATGGTCTGTGGTTCAAACTGGCTTGTTAAATGCTGGCTTACTTAATCAATCTAACGACCCGTTCACAGTGGTAGCAGCAATAGGTGACCCGATGCAAATTGTTAGTGCAGGAATGGCGATCTCTGCTAGTCGACGTGTGGGAGTAATGTTAGCAGGAGGAACACAAATGTTGGCAGTATATGCCTTGATTAAAGCGATCGCGCTTCGCCATAACGTCTCGGCTCAATTAGCTCAAATTACAGTTGGAACGACTCGTTGGGTCGCCGAGGATCCCACAGGTAATACAGTAGGTTTGGCCAATGTTATTGGTGGAGTCTCTTTGTTGGCTACTGGTTTAAATTTCGCCACTTCACGATACCCTAGCTTTCGTGCTTATTCGTTAGGATATGTTAAAGAAGGTGTTGGCGCAGGAGGCTGCGCGATTGCAACTCACCTCAAACAAAATTGGACTTCCACTCAATTGCTCACCGTCGTTGAAACTTTGTTTGCTCGTTATCGTAGTCTAAGAATGAATTCTATAGGTCAATAATTGCTCTTCTAATGCGGCAATGCGATTATATGCTGCGGTAAGTTGCGCTGTTAAACGGCGAATTTGCGTATCTGGAGCTAGATTATCGCTACTGGAGTTAGCACTGCTGGTACTACTATTGTCATCTACCAAAATATCTTTATGAGTTAATTGATATTCTGATTCTCTGTTCTGACCTGCGAATTTAGCCGAACTTGAAGCAAAATGAGGTAAAGAATAGGATTCTTGTTCAACACGCTTTGGCTGCTGAGCGCTTAATTCTTGCACTTGACCGCTAATTTGCTCAATCAATTCGTGTAGCCGATCTATTTTGTCTCGCAATTCACTAACTTGTATCTGCAATGTATCCATATAATTTCTGGAGTTAATTTATTTTTTATCTATGCTAATGCTAAAAGCATTATTTTAAATAATTACAACTATTCCTGATTCATTTAACAATTGCTCAACGTATTTTTATAAAGATTCTAATAATACTCATAATCTTCAATTTTTAGGCAAAATTACCTCAAATTTAGCCACAAAATATAGCTAACGATATCAGCCAGGTTCTTGATTTTATCTAGGTAGTTATACCTCAATAGTTATCGTCTTAATCCATAATGAATTACCATTTATCTCGTCGTCATTTTCTTAAAGTTACTGCTGCTACAGCTTTGACTCAAACGCTGTTAGGGTGTGATAATGCTGAAACTATTTCACAAATATTATTTCTGGAAAGTTCTATACCTCCACAGGTAATTGGCGGCTTTCGTAAACTAGTTAACAGGCAAAAAAAGGTTGATTTCAAACCTCAACCCCAGCTAGGACAAATTTTTGATTTACTACTCGATTTACAGCAAAATAAACAGTCGGCACAAAAGACCGACAGTTTCTTCCAGAAAATTTTTAATAAATCTGTAGTTAATCCCAACTTAACTACTCTAGGTGACATCTGGTTATCATCGGCAATCAAGCAAAATTTGATTCAACCTTTATCAGTAAAAGACTCTGTTAGTTGGCAAAAATTACCCCCTCGATGGCAAACATTGGTCAAGCGGGATAATCAAGGGAAATTAGCCACTGAGGGGCAAATATATGGTGCGCCTTATCGTTGGGGAAGCACAGTAATTGCTTATCAAAGTGATAAATTAGATGAATTAGGGATAACTGTGAGCGACTGGCAAGATTTGTGGCAAACAGAATTGCGCGATCGCATTTCTCTGCTAGATTCTCCTCGGGAAGTTATCGGTCTAACGCTAAAAAAATTAGGACGCTCCTATAATATTGACAATTTAGCTTCCGTACCAAATCTCGAAACAGAGCTATTAAACTTACACCAACAAGCAAAGTTATATAGTTCCGAATACTATTTAGAACCTCTGATTTTGGGAGATACTTGGGTTGCTGTGGGTTGGTCAACAGATATCTTACCCTTACTCAAACGCTATCCTGAAATTAAATTAATTATTCCTCAGTCAGGGACATCTTTATGGGCAGATCTTTGGGTTAAACCGCAAATATCTCAAGCATCATTAGTCAATAATAGTCAAAAAACTTCAACTGTAATTGAAGAATGGATCAACTATTGCTGGCAACCGCAAGCAGCCAAACAAATATCTTTATTTACCAATGGAATCTCCCCAGCTTTAGCTTCTCTAAAGCCCGAAGAAATTCCTCAAGATCTCCAAGATAATCTTTATTTCAATTCAGCAGTCTTAAATTCTGACAAGAGCGAATTTCTCTTACCTCTCGAATCAGCAACAGAACAGCAATATCAAGATTTATGGCTCAAGATTCGACAGTCGTAAAGTAATCATAACAGTAAGAAGTAAGAGTGAATCGCCCTAAAGGACTCCTAAAGGATAAGCTTCGCAAATAGCTGCGCGTCGCCATTCGCCCCGATCAGGCTTATGTTGTAATCAGTATTTAATAATTTTGCTCTTGATTATTAGTCAATGAATATTGCCTGGCAAGAAGTTAAGGAGAAGTTTAAACAGATTTGGGGATATGAAGATTTTAGACCGCCTCAAGGGGAAATAGTTCAAGCTCTTTTAGCTGGACAAGATGCTCTAATTATTTTGCCTACAGGTGGCGGCAAATCAATTTGCTTTCAGCTACCTGCACTTGTGAAAACAGGATTAACTATAGTAGTTTCTCCTCTAGTGGCGTTAATGGAGAATCAGGTCAATCAGTTAAAACATTTAAGTTTATCTGGAGCGTTACTGCATAGTGAATTGCCTCGAAGTGAACGGAAAAAAACTTTAGACGCGATCGCCCTGGGGCAACTAAGCTTATTATATTTATCTCCCGAAACTTTGCTGAGTCTGCCGGTATGGGAAATTATCTCTCAACCAGAAATCAAGATTACAGGTATTGTGATCGACGAAGTTCACTGCCTAACTCAATGGGGAACGAGCTTTCGCCCTGCCTATCGTCGCTTAGGTGTCGTGCGTCGTAGTTTATTGCAATGTAAACCGACGGGAACAAAAATTGCGATCGCCGCTTTTACCGCTACTGCCGATCCTCAAGCCCAGAAAGAGATAGCTGAGGTTTTAGAGTTAAAGCAGCCCGAAACCTGGTTAATTAGCCCTTATCGTGACAATCTGAGCCTTAATATTAAGACGATTTGGACACCTAAGGGCAGAAGACAACAAATGCTCAAGTTTGTTCAAAGCAAAGCCAATCAATCGGGTTTAATTTATGTTCGTTCCCGTAAAGATAGCCAAACCCTGGCAGCCTGGTTTAAATCTGGGGGGTATGCTGCTGCGGCTTATCATGCGGGGTTAATTAACAGCGATCGCCGAAAAATTGAGCAAGGCTGGATTTCAGGCAAAATCCAATTCGTGATTTGTACCTCGGCTTTTGGCATGGGGATCGATAAACCCGATGTGCGCTGGATAGTTCACTATCATGCCCCAGAATTACTGGCTGAATACATCCAGGAAGTCGGGAGGGGTGGTAGAGATGGCAAACCCGCAGCAGCTTTAACCTTGATTAGTGAATCGACTGGATGGTTAGATCCCGAAGATAAACAACGTAGTCAGTTTTTTAACCGTAAGCTAGAACAGCAATATCGCCAAGCGCAAAAAATAGTTGACCAGCTACCGAATCAAGGCGCGATCGCCACGATTCAAGCACAGTTTTCTCAAGGAGAAATTAGTCTAGGTATCTTACACAGTATGGGTTTAGTCGCCTGGCAAGATCCGTTTCATTACTGCAAACGCTCTGCTCAAGTATCTTTAACTAGTCTAGCTCTCAGTCAAAAACACCATCAAAAACAGATGCGGCAATATCTGAGAACTAAGCAATGTCGTTGGCAATATCTCTTACAGGCTTTTGATTTTAGACAACAAGCACAAGGGTTTAAATGTGGAACTTGCGATCGCTGCCGTAATGACAAAAGTTTATGAGAAAAACCACTTAAGCTTTTAGCTTTTAGCTCTTAGCTCTTAGCTCTTGGCTAAAGTATGTAACTTGGTGTCGCCTACGGCTGGCTGCGCGATCGCCACTGAGAACCCAAGTCCATATATAAGATTGATGGGCATAGGACTAATGTATCTGACTAGTTATATCAAGGCTATATCTAGCTACAATAAGCTTTAATTATCTAGTTGAACGTTGGAGAAACAGAAAAATATGCCACGCAAAAAGACCAAGTCGACAAAATCTAGTAATAGACCACTTAAAACAGCAAGTTTTTTAGAAAAGTCTCAGGTAGGGATTTCTTTGACGACACAGGCTTTGAAAAATCTGAATGAGATTGTGGCATCAACTGGTTTATCTAAATCGCAAGTTTTTGAAAGCTTGATTACAGGTAATTTGGCGATCGCCAGTCAGGGGGCAGAAAAAACTATTTCTATTGAGGCGAAAGAAAATGATTCCTCTGAAAACATGACTCAGAAAATACAAATAATCGAGGGTATAGTTTCCACCGAGAATCAGCAGCAACCCGCACCAGAGTCTTCAGATGAAAAAGAGCAAATCGACTCAACTACCTTAGCAGAACTAAAAGAAAAAATTAAAGAACATAAAGCTAATTACCAAGCATTGAAAAAATATGCTCAGGAACAAGAAGCATTAGTTAAAAAATTAATTAAACAAGTAGAAGAACAAAAAGATTTAGAGTCGGAACAAAGTAAGCAAAAAACTGATGATTTAGAGCAGCAATATAACCAAGAATTAGAACAGCTTCGGCAACAAATTGCTGCGAAAGAGGAAGACTATAAAATTATTCAAGACAGCCTGTCAGTCAGCGAAGCTAAAATTCAAGAATTAGAGCAGCAATTATCGGCGCAGCAAGGCAACGATACTAATCTTCAAAATCAGATATTAGAAAAAGACGAAGCTTTAACTCAATTACAACAACAG
>JAIMKV010000031.1 GCA_020692205.1 Myxosarcina sp. GA_180221_E-2-1-MAG-40_15 | reverse complement strand
CGTTGTTCTCAGCTACATTCCAGCTTTTTAGTTTTGTCAGTCAAGCAGGGTGAAGCCCTGGAATTAGGACACATCCACCTTGAGTAAAGGCAGTTTTTCCATACCAAAATGGCCCAAATCCACCACTACGAATAATCGCTTCGTTGGGCTTGATAATGCGGTAGAGACGAGTATAAATAAATCCAGCAACCATCAAAACTAATAATATTCCCGCAATACCTCCACCAATTAAGCCACCAGGACTAGCTAAGTTTAAGGGCAATTCCGAAAGGATATTGGAGTTGGTATCAACTGTTTTAATTGAGTTTGATTCGTTAGTGGTTTTTGTTTGAGCAAGTTGATATAAAAACTTAGTGTTGAAATTAGAATTCGACATGATCGTAAACCTACCTTACATTATTGAAATAGACTATTTGTAATTTGTAATTGGATACTTACTTACAAATAAATTTTTGTGAAACATCAGAATTAGAAGGTGCAGAAATATTTGGTTGCTCATGAATAGACTTTGCTGAAGTAATGCTTATTAATATTGCTATTAATATATAAAAAGGTAATGCAAAACATATAAAAAGCAAAAAATAACCTGCAAATAGTCTTAATGTTAGCCCCATTAAATTTGCATAACTATATTCAATTTGCCATTTTCTTGATTCATCTTGATAAACATTTTTAACTTCCATAGTTATTTAAAATCCGAGTAATTTTGTTATTTATTAATGAGTTGAATTATGATTATCACTAGTTTGCAAAATATAAATCATAAAAATTTATCAACCTCTTTGTTGTTAGATATTAATAAGTAAGAGCTAATTGATTACTTACTAAACAGTAAATTTTGCCAAGAATATTCATCTACACCGCCAGTTTTGATAACCACAAACGCATTTTTGTCAGGAAGATAATCAATAATCCAAACAGAGTCATTTTTGACAAGCTCTTTTTCTTTCGCCCAATCCGCTATATATACAGTGATTATTTGAGTTATTTTTTCTTGGCGATCAAATACCAAAGCATCTCCAGGTTTAACGATAGGAAGCAATTGCGGTGAATAACGAATTGTGGCTGTTAATCCTATGGCGCGATCGCTAAATGATGTATAAGGTGTTTCTTGAAACATTTGCATAAGTATTTTGCCAAAGTAATAACTGGTTACGGTTGCGCAGATGCCAATCATCAATTGTGTTTTTGGAGTAAAGGTAAATTCTGCTGAGATTGCTTGCCCTATACCCAAAACAATTAGACCAAAACACCCATAGAGGGAAATAGCAACTGCAATCATCAGACCAAAAGGAACTCTGCCTAAAAGCGGAACTTCAATGCAAATAAAGTTGCTACCGATAAAGCCCGATATTAGGATCAATAGAATTAAACCACTGCCAACACAGATTAATAGCTCATGAAGATCTGACATTTTTTACTCTTTTATTTTTACCAACTTCCACCAGCACCCCCGCCACCGCTCGAACCGCCTCCAAAATCACCGCCTGAACTTCCACCATAACTAGAATCATTACTGTAGTTACTAGCAATACCGCCAAGATAATAGTCACTGCTTCTGTTACCACCACTACCACCGCCACGATTAGAAGGAGGACGTAAACGGGGAGTATTTATGGTTTTCTCTTGAGAATAATCACAACAATAACAGCGATCGCTAATTAAAACTTTTCCCTTACTGTGACGGGTTGCTTTTTTCAAAGTTGTTTCGGTGCGAGTTACAGTTAATTCATCGCAATGAGGACAAATTCGATAGCGAGAGGAGTTAGAGATAAAGGCAATAATTGACTGGGAATTGATATTACTACAGCTAGGGCATTTATAGCCTCTAAAACTTACGCTACCAAGCTTTTGTGCTGCTTTTTGTGCTTTGCTTAATTCAATATCTTGAACTCTTTCCATTGGCTGGCGACATTTTGCACAATGAATTTCTCGGTTATCACTGCGTTTGAGACTGGTTGTGTTTGCTTGAGGATTTACAAAAACTTTTCCTTGGCGTTTCTGTAACCAATTAATTGCTTGAGCAACCGAAGTTAATCCAATTCCAATCAAAATAAGAAATATCGACCAATTACCACTTTTAGACTCGTTTAAGGCAGACTTACTTAAGGTAGAACTATCTAAAGCTGTTATTATCGCTTTTGTGCCATCAAGAGTACCGCGATCGAAATTACCTTTTTTGTATTGAGGTGTAACCTTAGTATCAATAATATTACCTACCTGAGCATCAGGTAATATACTTTCAATACCATAGCCTGTTTCTATTTCTACACGCTTGTCTCCTGTAGAAACTAAGAATAAAACCCCGTTATCTTCTTCGGCTTTACCAATTCCCCAATAGTTAAATAATTCCGTGGCAAAAGCTTTGGGCGATTCAGCAGGAGTAGTTTCAGGTACAGTTACAACTGCAATCTCTGTACCATTAGTTTGTTCTAAATTAGTAATTAGGTTATTTAATTCGGTTTCAGTGCGATCGCTCAAAACATCTGCCATATCTGTCACCCAACCACCGTTATCTTGACGAGGATTAGTTACTTCTTCAACAGTTAAAGCCTGACTAGCCAGAGGCGCAAATAAAACAGTTGAGCCTATAAAACTATAGATAGCTGTTTGCTTAACTAATGTTAGAGTTTTCATAATCTACATAAATTGCTCAAAGCAATTACTAAACTCGATCATTAGAATAGTTAAAGATGCTTGCCAAGCCAATCTACAAAATATAGAAACTTTTTTCTCAGTTCAAAATATAACTAGAACAAAAGTGGAATAAAATTAATAGACTAAAGTGATCAATTACCTTTAAGGCTCATTTTGACAAATAAAGATTGACCAACGCAGCTCCAAAAAATAATAGCAGAATACTCCAAAAGCCGATTTCGTAAGTTATTTTAATCATAGAAATTTGACCTAAAGAGCTATTTAGCTCTACCCTTAGCCATATTAGTAATATTTTCCCAAATATTCCCACTTCAGAAGCGATGATTGTACTTATTTCGTGAATTGAAAAAGCTTGCTCCCAATCCTATTAGTGCCAGGGTAAACGCATAAATAACTCTGCCTTGAGCAAAGTTGGAAATGTCAAGAATACTAGTTTCAGCAGTTACAATTCCGAAACCTGTTACTGTATGAATATATCCAAACTCAATAGCAATAAATGGAAAAAGAAAGGAAATTAGAATTAGTGTAAACATCAAAGCTGAAATTAATTTGAGCCTTTTCATCGCTTAATTTTTTCTAGAGAATAGCCAAATTCTGAATTAAAATCGACTTCGACCTTAACTAACTGTACTGAGTTTCTTTTTTGATTAAATTTAGACATAATTTTTACCTTGAATTCTAGTTATGCTTCAGACATATTCTCAATTATTAATCTACAGGCACAAGAGAATAGCCAAATTCCGAATTAAAATTGACTTCGACCTTAACTAATTGCACAGATTGATTGCGATTACCTTTCAGGTACACTACGCGATCGCTTTATTTTTCTCCAACTTGACAATGATTTGAGTTTAGATACTCTTCCAATTTATTTTTGCGCTCTCGCACAGGAGGATGACTTTGTAATAGCTGTTGTCCCCACTGATGAGTTTGAGTGATCCATTGACCTAAACCTCCCAGCCAATATTCTGAATCATGTTCATCCAATTCTTCTGAACCGAAGATAGCCTCGAAAGCACGAAAATTCAGCAAATGCGCTTCCAAAACATTAAATAGTTGCAAACATTTTTGTCCATCATAACCAGCACTCAAGCAAAGATCTAATCCGTATTGATCGGCTTGACTTTCATGCTCAAGACTTGTGAATTTATTTTCAATACGTTTAAGCAACATCGCTAAATATACATCTCCTGGCAAGTATTTTAACCACGAATAATTGGAGAGCTTTACGTGACCTAGATCGTGGTGAGCTATTTCATGGGCAATCAAAAATGCGATCGCATCATCACCAGGAAGACGTTGTAACAACTCCCGTGAGATATAGAGATAGCGTCCAGGAACAATAAAAGCAGTAACCTGAGCAATCCAGATGACAACAGGTTCAATTTTTAGGGATGTTTGACGTTGTTGATTTAGTCGCTTAGCCACTCGCTGTGACGAATCAAATGCCCATCCCGACTTTTCTATGACTAGATCAGCTTGAACCTCTTGGTAAAACCAATCACCAAACTTTTGCTCTTGTTCAGTATAAGAGTGAACTTTTTTGGCAAATTCTGACATAGAGTAATACCTCTGTTCAAAGTAACATTGTTAATTTGATTAATTACTAATTTTGCGATCGCTAAATGCTCTATTAACCCAAGTTGCTGGTTAGTTATGCGGAATGATCCCAGAGGACAAAGTAATGAGTAATGGGTAATGGGTAAATAACTTATTCCCAGTCACTCTAAAGGGTTCAGCAGTCGCTCATGGGGGAAACCACGGCAGTCGCTACAACGGAGGAAACCTCCGCAACGCGCTGCCTCCCCAAGACCGCGCTGCTTCAACAGTCACCAATCCCTAATCACTAGTCCCTAATTAAGTGAACGTATATATCTTCCTCCTGACTTCTAACTTCTGACTTCTGACTTCTAATAATTGTAAGTAGCAACTTAGGTTATTAATTTTGTAGTTTTGCCAAATGCATTCAGCATCGCTGCTGTTACTACTATCAATAACGCGCCGTCAATTAAACAAAGACAAAATCATTTTCTAGAGTAATATCAGCAGTATTGGCGACATAGCCAATTAAATCATCTTGATAATAAATGTCTGTACCACCATCAAATTCTGAAATGGAATAATCGCTGCTGTTGCCAAAAACTTGAAGCTTGTCCCCTTCAGTCGCTTCAAAATCAATAACTGTAGCAAAGCCAGCTTGTTCATAAAACACACCAGATGCATCACCCAGCATAAAGGTATCAGCACCAACACCACCACTTAAATAGTCATATTCAAAGTTAGTTTGACCATAACCGTTAAGAATATCGTTACCGGCTTCTCCTGCAATTCTGTCAATTCCTCCACCTCCCATTAAACTATCGTCACCTGTGTATCCCAGTAAGATATCGTCACCAGAGCCTCCTATTAAGCTATCGTTGCCACTCCAACCGTCTAAAATGCTGTCACTATCAAATGCTGATAAAGTATCATCTCCTCCATTACCAAAAATGTCATTATTTATGGCAGTTCCTGTTAAATTATCGGCGTAAATAGTACCATTAATAGTAGCCATAAGTTTATATCTCCTAATTAACTCGATCTAATAATTTGAACCTTAAGATTCAATATATTTAAAAGAATTTAATTATCCAATCTAAAAAATATAGAAATTTGATTGTTTTGAAGAGAGATAACTGGAAAAAAAACTGGAATTTTATTTTTAGATTATCTATAGGAATAAAGTAACCATACAAAAGCTTAAATTTATCTTTAATATAGATAGTAGGCATTTCTAAAAGTTATTTGAACATTGCGTAGGAATGCCAAAAGATCGATAGATAGATTTAAATCTATAGACATAAAATAATAGCCAAATTCACAATGATGTCTTTTATGGAAATTTAATTGTTTTGAAGAGATATAATTAAAAAAAACTGAAATTTAATTTCTAGATTATTTGTAAGCATTCAAACAAAATTAATTGTATGTTTTTGTAAAAATTATTTTAGAATAGCGATCGCGAAGAGATTGGTTTCTCACATATACTATTCATCACTAACCTCCGAACTAATGTCTGTATCAATTAACTCAATTATTTCTTCTTGTTGCTGAATTAATATCTGGTTTTGTTTCCTCATATCTTTAGATTGGCTGACGATCTCCTGACAATGAAATATTAGTTCTTCTAACCTTTGGATAATATGATTTATCCTAAATATCCATCTTGCTAAAAAAACAAAAATTAAAAAGTAGAAAATATGAAATATAATAATATCCATCTCGCTAAAAAAGCATAAATTAAAAAGTAGTATATATACGGAAGAATCAAGATAATTAACAAAGAAGTCATTAAATAGTTTTATACATTATTACAGTTAAACTTTCTATTACTTAAATTGTCAATCGCAATTACTCGACATAGTTAATATAGTTAAAAATACTTGCCGAGCCAATCTACAAAATATAGATTTTTTTTCTGAGTCGAAAATACAACTAGAAAAAAAGTGGAAGAAAACTAGAATTATCGATTTTTTTAGCTTTTTAGCTATTTATATTCCCATTTAGTCTTAAACTAAAGAAAATCAATATACTTTTGTGATACTTAGATTTATGGCACTATCTCAGAAACACACCTCAGTATCTTGGATTCAGTTTCTTGAAGCAAAAGCCTTGGAATTGAAACTTACGCCAACTCAGACGAGAGTTTTTTTGACGCGATTTAAGCAAGAAAATTGGTTGAATAAAGTCGAAGATGTTTGGCAGCTAAGTGATGTAAATAGTTTTGAATCTTTTGTCAAGCATTCAACTAATATTTATAAAATATTTAAGCCTTATTGTCCTGAAATTAGTCATGGGGCAGGAAACTTCACTATTGTGCGTGATTGGTTATTACAAGAGTTTAATAATTTTCAATCTGTCGAACTTTCGCCTAAAGAGACAAAATACATCCAATTACCTGTCGAAATAGAATGTCATCAAACCATCGTACAACTTGGAGCATTAATTAGAATTAAAGCACCAAGTAAGATGGGCAAAAGTCGGTTATTGAATAATATCTTGACCTACGCTAATCAACAAGAATATCATACAGTTCACATAAATTTATTACAAATAGAATCAAGTAAATTCAATAATTTAGAGCAATTTTTACGTTGGTTTTGTATTTATATTACTGATGCTTTAAAACTTGAGTTTAATCTTGATGATTGGTGGAATGAAGATCGAGGTAGTATGCTTAGTTGTACCAGATATTTAGAAATGGTATTACAACAAACAGAGCAACCTTTAGTCTTGGGCTTAGATGAAGTCGATCGGCTGTTAAATTATCCTGATATTAGTCAAGATTTTTTTTATTTATTACGAAGTTGGCACGAAGAAGCTAACAATGATGAGCTTTGGGAACAATTAAGATTAGTTGTAGTTTATTCAACTGAAGATTTTGGTAGTTTAGATATTAATCAGTCTCCTTTTAATGTTGGTTTGCCAATTGAATTACAATCATTCGAGCGACAGCAGATAGAAGAATTAGCTACAACTTATCAGTTAAATTTTGATTCTGACGAGATAACAGGATTAATAGAAATGCTAGGAGGACATCCTTACTTAGTTGACTCTCTCTTTTCTTATTTAGTAACTGATACTCAGTTAACTTTGAAAGATTTATTACAGCAAGCAGCAACAGATATGGGTATTTATAATAGTTACCTCAGACAACATTTAATTAATTTAAAGTCTAATGATCGGTTAGCACAAGTATTTTTAAAAATCTTAAAAAGCCCCGAACCAACTCAGGTAGATACTCTATTGGCTTATCAACTTTATCGCATGGGCTTAATTCAATGGTCTAAAGAAGGTAATTCTGTTCTACCTAGTTGCCAACTATATAAACTATATTTTCTACCGAGACTAACATAAACTGTTACGCATTTAAATTAATTACTTAAGATGGAGCAGAGGGGGCAGAGGGGGCAGAGGGGGCAGAGGGAGCAGGGGAGCAAAATATTGATTACTAACAAGTAAATATGCAATTTAAACGCACCTCAGCTTAATATTTATCATTTAACAATCAACAATAAAAATAAAAATGTCAGAATTTTATAAAGTTGGGGGAAGTTTGCGTTATGGACATCCAACTTATATTGTTAGAAAAGCCGATCGCGATATTTATCATGCTTTAAAACAAAAAGAGTTTTGTTACGTACTCAACTCTCGACAGATGGGTAAGTCTAGTCTCAGGGTAAGGACAATGAAGACTTTAGCTCAAGAAGGTTTTAAATGTGTGGCGATCGATTTGGGGATTTTGGGGCGATTTACTACAGCAGAACAATGGTATGGTGGTTTGCTGGCGGAATTATGGCGTAGATTACGCTTAACTAAAGGGCTTGATGACGATCTTCTTTGGTGGCGATCGCATTTAGAATTATCCCCTATTCAAAGGTTTAGTCGATTTATTGAAGATGTTTTATTAGCTAACTGTAACGCAGATATTATTATTTTTTTGGATGAGGTTGATAATATTATTAATCTTAATTTTCGGGATGAATTTTTAATTTTAATTCGTAACTGTTATGAAAATAGAGTTGAATCTAAAGAATATCAACGCTTGACTTTTTGCTTATTGGGTGTGGCAACTCCTTCTAATTTGAGAATCGACAAACAATTAAGTCCTTTTAATGTTGGTAAAGACATTCAGCTTACAGGTTTTAGTTTTACTGAAGCCCAACCATTAATATCGGGTTTAAATAGTAAATTCTCACAGCCGGAATTAATTTTAAAAGGAATTTTGCGCTGGACAAATGGACAGCCTTTTCTAACTCAAAAACTTTTTTCTTTAATAGTTAAATATGGTGAACCACAACAAGTGAATATCCCCCAGCTAATTCAACATTATTTAGTAGATAATTGGGAAATTCAAGACGAGCCAGAACATCTTAAAACTATACGCGATCGCCTGTTATATAATCAACAAAATAAAGCCAGACTTCTGACTCTTTATCACAGCATACTTAAGCAGGGTAAGCGCAAGAAAAAGAAGAAGAAAATATGCTAGACAATTGAAAAAGGCATATTACCTCAGAAACAACCATGACCCAAGGCTTCGCTCCCAAGTCAGAAAAAGAAAAGCCAGAAATAACAGTCAAACAAACATTACAAGAATGGACATCGTTTTTTGAACCGTTAGAAGATCCAAGAGGAAAGCAAGGAAGAGAACACGATTTTCTGAGTATCGTCATGATTGCGATACTAGCAACGATTGCGGGAGCAGAGGGATGGGATGATATTGAGCTATACGCAGAATCTCATCAGGTATGGCTCAAAGAGCTACTAGAGCTAAGGAATGGAGTACCTCATGCAGACACATACAGAAGAGTATTCGCTTTAATAAATCCAGAATTTCTGCAAAACTGTTTTTTAGATTGGGTCAGGCAAATAGTTACACAAACTAAAGGTGAAGTAATTGCGATCGATGGTAAACAATCAAAAGGCTCTTACGATCGAAATCAAAAAAAGTCAGCAATTCACGTAGTTAGTGCATGGGCAAGTGAAAATCGTCTGATGCTAGGGCAGGTAAGGGTTAAAGACAAAAGCAATGAAATTACCGCAATTCCTGCTTTGCTGAATTTACTCGATCTAACGGGAAACATTATTACTCTCGATGCGATGGGAACTCAATCTAAAATTGCCGATCTCATTGTTCAGCAAGGAGGAGATTATGTTTTGAGTCTCAAGGCAAATCATCCCAAACTTCTTAATGCGGTCAAGGAATGTTTTAATCATAACCTTCCATCCTCAGATCGCGATGAAATAGAATCAAAATATTTCCACGAATCAAAAACCGAAGCAGGCCATCATCGCCTCGAAAAAAGATCTTGTTGGGTATTACCTGTGGCTCAAATGGGACTTTATAAACAAGAGCAATGGAGCGGACTTAAAACCATTGTTATGGTGAAGCGAAAGCGGCATTTATGGAACAAAGTTCAAACCCAGACTCAATTTTACCTAAGTTCTCTCCCCTCTAATGCAAAAGTTATTAGTCAAGCAATTCGCCAACATTGGGGAATTGAAAATCAACTGCATTGGGTTTTGGATGTTACCTTCAACGAAGATAGTTCGCGAATTCGCCAAGGGCATAGTCCTGAGAACTTCACTCTCTTGAGACGAATGGCTATTAGTCTTTTGAATCGAGAAACTAACTCTAAACGTAGTTTGAGGCAGAAAACCAAACTAGCTGCAATGAATTGCAATTATATGTTTGATGTTCTCCGTACTGCTTTAAAGTAGCATCATTTCTTGGCTTATTTTCTTGCGCTTACCCTGCTTCCCTTCCCTGTAGTTTTTTCTTCACTAGACTTTATTAACTCTACCTCTTCTAAATCTTCGATAAAGCCATGTTCGATAACATTCTGGGACTGATCTAAGACGAGGCAATCATGTTTATCCTCTGCCAAACGCAATCCCCTCCCTAATTGCTGAAAATATAAAGCTTTAGATTTAGTAGGTCGCGCCAGCATCACACAACTGACCTCTGGAACATCAAACCCTTCTGATAAAGCAGCGCAAGAAGTTAAAATCAAAAGCTCTCCTGTGGCAAGCTGCTTATAGAGTTCGTTTCTTTGGGCTATAGGCGTTTTCCCCGTCACCGTGGCTGCGGATATTCCGCGATCGCAAAACGCCTGAGCTATATTCTCTGCGTGTTGCACTCCAACCGCAAAGGCAATACTCCTACGTTTCCATGCAAAATCGAACCAACTAGCGCATAACTGAGCGATTAATTCTGGGCGATCGCAAACTGTACTCAATTGCTGCTGATTATAATCACCATTAACTAAATCTAAATTTTCTAAAGAAACATCAAAATTTAGCCCATAATAAGAAGGTTTTACTAAAAAAGCAGCATTTATAAGCTCTTTGGGCATGGGAGTACAAACGAGATCTTGATAGATGTCTCCTAATGACTCTCTTTTCGATAATCTCCAAGGTGTTGCCGTAAGACCTATATAAATTACATTAGGAAATATTTTTTGCATCATATAACGGCAAACTTTACTAAATGCTACTAAATGGCATTCATCAAAAATAATCAGATCGAAATTACATTGCTTCCATTCTTCCCTATTTGGTAGAGTCTGAACCGAAGCTATCTGAACTGGTGCATCGAGATTTTCTTTCCAACCTGCTTTTAAAAAACCACATTCGAGTCCAACTGAAGCAAACTTATTGAAGGTCTGACCGACTAAAATATCTCGATGCACTACAAATAAAACTCGCTTATTTCGACTCACGGCATCGTGAACTATTTTTGTGGAAATAATTGTTTTGCCCCCACCAGTAGGGGCGAATAACAATATCCTTTTCTTTGATCGCTTTATCAAGCGATAGGTATCAGATACCGCTTTCGCCTGATAGTCTCTAAGTATGTATGGAAAATCCATTATTGGTGAAATTGTAGCGAAGCATAATGAGCGATGCTGAAGTAATTATTTCGGCATTTCGTCGATAAAGACGAGCGAAGTTCCCACCATCAAAATCGTTATTAATAGTAGTGTTGTAGATATCAGAATCTGTATTTCTAATAGCCATCACCCGTTGGAGTTCTCATCGAAAACCAATACTTCAGGCATCAATCCTGAGCGATCGACAAAAGTATCATCAATTAAGCTCATGATAGGAAATTCTAATTCTTCTATTGACAAATTATCATAACAACTCAAATCTTTTACAGCAGTTGTATTGCCTCCATTTGCTCCTGTAAAAGTATCTTGGTAATTATATCCCGTCTCGATTATCAAATTATTGAACGTAAATCCGCTATCGCGATCATCGATAATTTGATAGTCACTTATCAAAGCATCTCCCTTAATTGTCGAATCTTTGATTTCTAGCTGCGAATCATAAATGGTGATACTACCCTGGCTGAAGTCATTGTCAAGCGTACTACTGTAAATCGCTGCTGATGAAGCTCCAGTTATAGTTAACGAGCTTCCTTTAATAGATTGATTATTTTTAATAATTGAAGAGTCTATCATTAGTTCTGCATCTTTAACATAAAGACCTCCACCCGAAGAAGGAGTGTGATTATTATTAACTACAGAATTGCCTTCAATCAAAGAGGAGGATATATTCAAACTTCCGTTGGTATGATATATTGCTCCACCTCGATTAAAAGCGCTATTAACATATAGATGACTATCAACAATTTGAAGGTTTTCTGCGTTGTAAATAGCACCGCCGTAAAGTTCAGAGTTGCCACCTGTCAAAGACAATCGAAATAAATCTACATCTAGATTGACCTCGCTACTATCATCAATTGTGAAAATGCGTCCACTTCCTGATTGTTGAATTGTCGAGCCATAAGGAGTACCAAGCTCGACAGAATCGGTAATCTTGATAGGAGAATCTAACTGAACGATCTCCGTTTGGACAAAAATAGTATCTTTACCTTCATTTGTATTAGCAAGAGCGACTGTTTCTCTTAAAGAACCCTGACCTGAGTTTGTGCTGTTAGTTACGTTATAAGTTGCCATAATTTAGTTTTATTTTCGTATTAAAGACCGACATCCTTCGGGTTGGTAGTGACAACAAAGTCATCGAAGTGAGCATTAACTGAAGCATCAGGCCACCAATCGCTACCTGCACCACCATGAAAGGTACTAAAGTAAGCCGTATCAATCTCCTGCCCATTATTAAACCGAAGATTTTTTCTCGTCAAGACTTTATCTCCATCCATCCAGATATCAATCGAACCATTGTTTTGGCCTGCATCATTAACACGGACTTTTTGAATCAATTGATGCCATGTTCCTTTTTGGAAACTGCGACCCAAGGGAATGTCCTCTCCGTAGGTGCTTGGTTTATCCATGTGGTAGAGATACAGTACTGCTTGTCCATTTTCGCGCCACATATAACGAGTGGTAAATCCGTTGTTACCGTCACAACTTTGACCTCCTGAACAGAGCTGACCCTGACCTAATCCAGGCAGCTTACCACCACTGGCTGTTGGACCATCAAAGTCAAAATTGTCGTCAAATCTAACCCAATAAGACATATAGTATTCCTTTTCAGGAGGCAGCATCCACTTTGCTCCCTTGTTAGATTGGCGATCATTAGGATAGGTAATTTGGAGTGAATTACTTCCCGATCGCGCTTGCTCATTAGAAATTTTAGCATAGCTATCCATCTCAGCCGACCAAGTAGCATTCCAATCTTTGTTCTGAACAGAGCTGGAATAAGGCGTACCGTTGCTATGATTCTCAAATCCTACGGCGATCGCATCGGCTCCGGGATTGGGATGATTTGAAATTGTCACATCCTCTTCTGGTGTAGAAATTTCATTGTCATTATTGTCTTCAACGTAGGGAGTATTAGTATCTACAGATGTTTCAAGCGTTTTTTCTTCTGGAGTCGGAGTAGCTGCTGGCACTGTTTCTGCATCGGTAGTTTCTGAGCTACTTTTAGAAATATCATTAAAAGCAATATTGTCAGAAACATTATCGTTTACCTCCGCGAAGGCAGATGAGATGGCCTCATCTGGCACGGGATCGCCACCATGATTATCGTATTGCTGAATTGCCGTAGCAGCAAGAGAAGCATTATAGCCCGTTCCAACTTCATTAGTCACCCAATCGTCTCTTTTATCCTGATGATCGTAGTCATTCGATCGCGGGCCACCGACCAATGCACCGAGCAAAAGATTTTTATTGGGTTCGACACCGCCATCCAAAGGTTTGTCACCTGCCGAACCTCGATGATGGGGACGGAGGGGGTAATTATCGCCAAATCCAATAAGATAGCTATATTGCTTGGGATTATCCCCCAACAGATAATCGAGTTGTTTCTGAGCAAATGCCGAATACTCACCGTTAGGTTCGACGAAATCGCTGTACCATTCTGCTAAAAAGCTCGAAGAAAGAGCAAGAGGAGCAGAAGCCCACTCAGCCCGAATCGCCAAGCCACCAGGAGAGTGCTTTACGCCACCTTGAGCAGTCAGCCAATATTCCACCCAATCTTGAAATTCTTGTTGGAAAAAAGGATCGCTACTTTCTTTGGCTAAAAGTGCCAGGGCTGCATAGGAATGATCGTCAGCTACGTAAGTATAAGTTCCGATATGTCCAATACCATCTTTGAAATGCCGTTCGGCTTTAGTTAAATATTCGGCATTGCCTGTAGCTCGATAAAGCCACATTGCCCCCAATACTAGTTCGTCTTCGTAGCCACTCCAGGAAGTATAAAAAGGATTTACAGCCTGCACCGAATCAGAATACTTGCCCAAATAGGTTTCGGCAAAATCATAAAGGGCGATCGCATTTTCTAAAAGCTTTTGTGAATAGGCAGGATCTTCCTCCGCAAAGAGCATTGAAGCAGAAGCCAAGGCAGAGGCAGTACCAGCAGCAACATCCGAACCAGGACTATCTGGCGTTACGGCAAAAGAAGGGCGTTGAGTTGTATTCTCAATTTGTTCGGGAGGAACCCAATAGAAATGGTCGGTTTTATCGCCTACTTGAACCCACAGCTTTTGTGTCCTACCCCCATTTGATTCGTGAGATTTGAGAAAATAATCAGTTCCTTGTTTTACCGCATTCAAAAGCTCATCAAACTGCCCAGATTGCAAATAGGCTTCTTTGTAGTCTATTCCACTCCAGGCAAGGAAAGAAACAGAATAAGCCATTGGCTGAGTGAATTTAATATGATCCCCTGCATCGAAATAGCCACCGCTGAGATCTTTTCCTACATCAGCCCCATCATTGAGAGTGGAATCGCTACGCCATTCAAGCCGATTATCCGCCCCCATTTCTCCCGATCTATTTGCCATAAAAAATAACCAGTTTAGCTGTAAAGCTTGACCGTAGTTGAATTTGCCCTCTCCAGCAGAAGAAGCAAAATTAGAATAGGCAGTTTCGGCAGTAGGAATTTCTTCTGTTGCTGTATCTCCTGAAGAATCACTATTTTCTATTTTTGTAGTAGCTGTCTGGCTAGTTTCTGAAGAACTAGTTTCGGGCTTTTGCTCTAGATTACTCGTATCCGTCAAACTGTCTTCCGCTTCTGCAATACGATCGTCTTCCCATTGCTGGCGTTCTTCGGTAGTAAAAGAAGAAAGAGTTGGTTCGCCCAAGTCTGCTCGATATTCATCAAATTCAATGTTAATCTCGTTAGTTGGGTTTCCATCAACAATTAATACCGTGTTAGTAACTTCACCTTCTTTTAAACGTTTGTTCCACTTATCACCCGAAAAATTAACTTTGCTTGTTCCTTCAGAAACTAAAACCCCATAATTTTCTCTAATCTCGTGACCTTCTGGTAGATAAATCGAGCCTAACCAATTAGAGTCAGTATTGGAATTACCAGTAACGTTGACTTCTACACGATAGCCATCGTTCCAGGTTTCGCTAACTATATAATCTACGTCAACGTCTTCAAGCTGTTGCGTTTTCTTACTCTCTGCTTGAGCCAGCATGATTGTTTCTGTATTTTTATATTTATTTGATTGAGCAATTACGCCTCTTCCAATACAGAATATAGATCCAATTGAAAGAGAATATAATAGAAGTCGTTTTGGTGTTTTCATGATTTTTTCAAAAAGTTAAATGGGTGTTTGCTAATTGATATAGATGTCTGAGACAAACGAGAGCGACAAAAAAACTCCACCCTAAAAAAAATTGTTTAAATCTCAAAATATAACGAGACTCAATAGGTAGTGGCTGGTGTAGCCAGGTCTGTAGATTTTTCATGGAAAAAAGTTTGGTGTAATGTATTTGTTGAAGAAGACAATCGAGTAGATTTGTATTTGCGAAGAAATTCTAGCTTGTTGTTTTTCCTATAGCGTTTCATCATAATCCTGTCCCCAAAAATACCCAATCATTAACTTTTAAAATCCCCTGTGGATAGGGAAATGGCCCGATAAAATAAGCCGAATCACCACAATTAGTCTTTATATTGAAAAAGCTAACTACTTGGGCTGTATCGGAACTTTCAAAAGTTTCCCACAGCACAGCTTTAAAAGTATCTCCGAAAGGGTGAATCCCTGTAGGTTCTCGTCCTCCAGCCAGACAACCAGTTCCGCCAGCCACCCAATGATCTCGACCTCGAATCCATTGATTTCCCTCAAAAGACGTGGCAATTTTACGTCCGAGGTTTTCAATATCATCTAGTTCCAGGTAGGCGCAATCGCTCTGACAGGGAACGTTAAACCCCTCTACCTTAGAACCGCTAATAGTGTCAGAGCGATTTGTTTCAGCATCGCCCCAAACAAAGTCGATTCTACCGACTAAACTAATTTCAGCGTTTACAGAGTTAGGATATTCGGATAAAGCAAGTTCGCTCAAGCCTGGAATTTCCGAAACATACATATCTTCATAGCCTTCCATATCTTCAATTTGAGCGTTAGATAAATTCGGAATTGAATCGGCACTATAGCTTTCAAGATTGAGAGAATCCAGTTGTAATTCGGCAATATCTTTATCTTCAGCAAGACTAGCAAGATCCGAGTCGAGATAGTCGTCGTATCCGTTCTGCTCCAGTAAATCCGCTATAGGCGCAACGCTTGAAGCTTCTCTTTTAAATAGATCGGGAACTGCTTCTACTAAAGAAGCGATAGTCTGTTCTCCAGTGAGCGGAAAATCCGCCAGAGTAACTTCTGAAGGAACATCATCGACGTATTCATCTCCATTGCGATCGCTTGCTACAACTCCGTTTTTTCGATTGACCCTTTCATAAATATCCTGAAGACTAAATAATTGAGGAGCGAGAGAATTTTGCAAGTCTCCTAATTTCAGGATGTCTTCAATTCGGTCGCCAGCCTTCCACTCGCGAGATATATCCCATCCCACCAGATCGTTTAAATCTTCGCCTATCGCCCCATCTTCCTGAATCGGCTCAAAATCAGAAAGACTAAAATTGTTCCAGTTGGTAAATAATTTGATTTCTGGATCTTGCTGGATTTCTCCATTTTCTACTTGGGCGGAAATAGATTTAACGGGAATTAGTGCTGTCAAAATAAGCCCCAGTAATAGTTTTTTGTTCATGGCGTTAATTTTCTAGTCTTTTTCTGATGCTGTTGCTGACGCTGCTGGCGTTGCTCAATAGAACGCAATACCTGCTGAAAATAATCGGCTTTTTCTTCGGTAAGGCTGCTTTTTTCTGCAATATTTTTCCAGCCACCAGAAGTTTTTTTGGCTTGAAAATAGTTATTTCCATCTTGCTTATCCTCGTAGGAGATAATTTGGGAAACTGGATTGTATTCGCAAATTGATTTTTCTTTTTCGACCCTATTCGTTCCGCTTAACTTAAGGTATTCGGCAATCACCGCAGCCGATTTTTCCACACGATCGTCAACTTTGCCTTGGGATTTTTCCATTTCTATCGCTACTTTAACTTCTCTAATTTGGGCGAGTGTAATATCGCTAATTTGGCGATCGGAATCGATATGAATAAGCTTTTCACCAGAACCAGATTTTAAAGTCACCCTGTTATCTTTTCTTTCTAGCCTTAAATCTGAATTTTTAAACCTGTGTTTTCCGTTTTGGTATTTTGCCAAATCCTGAATCAACTCAGAAATTTGATTTTCTCGGTCGAGCAGTGCTTTTGATTCGCCTTTTGCTTCAGCTATCTTAATTTGCGCTCGCACCCTATTTAACTTCTCAAGATCCTCAGTGCTATCGGAAACGACATGACGATCGCTACTTTTGCTGTAAGAAAAAATTAAATTATCGTCGTTATCGCGGAGTTGAAAATGGTTATTATCTATTTTAGAAATAAGATAATCTCCAATAACGTAATTATTTTCTTCTGTTTTTTGCCAAGCACGTTCAAATTTAATTCTTAATTCTCTCATCAATTTATTGCCCGAAATATCCAAAGCGATCTCCTGCGGTTTTTCTCTAAATTTAAGAATATTGGCTACCGTAGAATCAAGAGTATTATTTGTTTTGGAAAGGAAAGAAACAACTCTATCCTCCCCAGAATAATTTTGCAGAAATTTGGCACGTTCAGATGGATCTAAATGCTTGATAAAATCGTGCGCCGATCTAATAGACATTTCAGTTGTTTCCACAATGAGGTAGGGATTCTGCCTCATTACTTTTGCCATTAGATTAGAGGGATCGTGAATTGATGGAAGATTTTTAGGGCTTACTACTGTAGGAATGATATCTCTATTATCTCCATACACTACAAGGCGATCGGTCAATGTATCGACAACTGCCACAGCATCTCTATCGCGCCAAAACTGGTAATTCCCCACCTGCGATACGCTAAAAGAATCATTGCCTGTTATATCCAAGGCAGTATCTAGAATGTCGGTTAAGGCGCGATCGCGATCGAATACTTGATTCGCCCAAGAAGCAGAAGAAACTCGCTGATAATCCTCATTTAGTTGTTTGGCAATTTCTCTATAATTAGCAACCATTTTCAATCTTTATTTGAAAGACGATCGATCACAACTTGTCCTTCTGCTTTGAGAAAGACGCATTCATTATCTAGTCTTAAATCGATACAGCTTTGCATCGTTAAATTTTCTAATTTTTCTTCGGTATAATCAGTAATATTTTCAGGAGTAACAATGGTCAAACAAAGTTCGTTGTTTACTCGCAGTTCCGCTTTTAGGGGAATATAGTTTTTAGGTAGAGGAAGCTTTTTTTTTTCTTGCTGCCAATAAACAGCAAGGGAGCGATCGCTTTCGGCAAAAATCCGAGCTGGTTCGGGAAGAAATGATAGGTCTAAATTCGATCTCAACATTATATTACTAAATCTTTAGTGTGAATATCTGAATCTTCTGGTGGGAGAGGTAAAAGTTCTTTATCGGCATACTCCAAGCGTTTATCTAACTCTTTTTCAAGTTCGGAACCTATAAATGGTCTTCTTTGTTGTTCGTATTGTCGCAATACCTTAATACTTTTCTTAAGCCAGATTTGTGTCGAACGGTAGTTGGTAAAAGTATCTTTAAAAGATACTTTTACCCGTTTAATTTTCCAGGGAATACTGCCTCGTTCACCTTTGTATAATTCTGGATTAGTATAAATAACTGCTCCTTTACGCATTCCTCTAATCTGATCGGGACGAATTAAAGGCTCTAAAATTCTTTGCTCTGAAATTGTGGTAGATTTTCCAGATTTGCCGCCACCAAAAGAGCGAGATTTATTTTTAATAATTATTTCTTTCTCGCCTAAAACTTTTGACCACTTGGCTTCATTCTCTTCATTTCTAGGATTAAACAGAAAACTCGCCTTCAGCGCAGTTCTCAAAGTACTGAGTCCATTTTTCCCGTACTCGTCGGCAACCTGGGATTCGTTTTGATAACCTACAATCATTATTAATCCTTTAGATCTGTGCCAGTTCGGCCAATGTATAGACTCAGAAATTTTAATGGTTTTATACTCATCAAGAGATAATACAAGCGGACAGTCTCTTTGATAAGCAAAATTTTTATTTACTATTACCTCTAACATAGCTGCTATCAAAGGATTGTAAACTTTTCGACGAGACTCGTCACTTTGTAACACCAGCATCTCTTTTCCAGTCAAATCTAAGGAGATATTAGTTTGACCGAGAATACAGGGCAATAAATCTTTTTGCATAAAGACGGAGGCTATTTGCTGTGCGCCACCAAGGATACCTTCTGATGTTTCTTTCGCCTGAGCGAACCCCATGTACTGCGAGAAAGGTATATAATTCCAAGTAGTAAAAGCTGGATTTTTTTGCTCTTTAGCGTATATCAATCTTTTCCCTAGATCGGATAATTGTAAAATAGCAAAAGCCATAGCTAAGTCTGGATAAGGAGTGTTTTTTGCTAACAAGAAACTAGAGTACAAAACTCTTTTTCCTGCTGGACCAAAAAAATTATCGCTTTTTCCCGTACTAGAAACTAAATTATCATGTAAAGTCTCGGCTAGCGTTATAGCCATACTAGTATCTTCGCTATTTTTAATGAAATCTAACGGGTTGATTGTACAAGTGTAATCTTTGCCTGGAGCGAAAACTCTTATCTTATAACCGTGACGGGCTGCATATCCAGCTACAACAGGTATTTGTCCCCCTTTTCCTCCGTACTCAGCGCCTTTATAATCGTAGAGGAGAATCGGAAAACCCTGATCTATTGCTGATATATTGAGCGGATTAATTACGCCGTAGGTTTTTCCCATTCCTGGTGCGCCGATAACCTCTATTCCAGGGTTAGCAGTTGGAACAAATAGAGTCGGAGTTACGCCAAGAATAAAGATCGAAAACCACAACCAAGCTGGATGTATTTGCCAATTCTTAAAAGAACCAGAATACAAACAAACTTCATCAACTTGTTGGTTTTTTAGTTGTCTTATAGCTTCTCTACAAAGATTATATTTGGTAGTGCGGTCGGCAAACTGAGCCTTAGTTCTTTTGCTCTTAGGGGAAGATAGGGAACTAGTAAGCATTAAAATTAGTGCCATCCCCAAAAGAATTAAAATTCGTGGCTCCAGTAATCCCGAATTTTCTAAAATATAGAGAACCTGCGAGGAGTTGGGGGAATTCATTTTATTTTACTCTCGAACCTAAAGGTAGTTCTGGTAGGGGCATAATTCTTCTTTTAGCATCTTCCTCTTGCCCTAGTCTGCCAAGTTCGGCAACCACGCTTAGGGGAATATCGGTTTGGGCGATCGCATCATTGGCACTATTCCCATTGCGAACTAGAGCGATATATTCTCGTGTTGCTGCTGCCACCGTACCGTCAGCACTAATACTTCCTTCATCAATGGCTCTTTCTAATCCCAAAGCAACATCTTCTGGAGTAGCCGAACCATAGGTAGTTTCGACTGTAGTTAAAATTTTTGGTTCTGGTTCTGGTGGTGGTTCTGGTGGTGGTGGAGCAGATTCGATAATTATCTTATCTCTATCTGTTGCCGAGCCTGTCGCGTCGATTATAAATTCGTACTGCTGTGTTTTTCCTTGCTGGTCTAAAGTTTCGATAACGAGATTGGGACTATTGCTTTTAGTCGCCCCAGGAACGTCTATCTCTTCAATTTTTCTCAGATATAGTGCAGTTGTTTTTCCACTGTCGATCGGCGCATTGGGAGTAAAAACGGTGCGTGATTGATCTGGCAACAACACGAAATTAATAATCTGATCGTTTTCAAACATAATCGAGCTTGCTTGTCCATTAACTACAGATACTATAGTTGGGTCGGAAGATGCTTTATCCTCTTCAATCCTCAGGCTATCTGCAAAAGCGGGAAAAGCCGACAACATAATAATTCCCATGCTCAATAAAACATTTTCAATTTTCATCGATTAATCTCCAAAAAGCTATTAATAAAAATTGACACTTCACTCCCTTCATTGATTTGATAGATAGGAGTTTCGGCTGCCCTATCTTCTATAATTTGCTCTGAACGTTCCTCCAACCTTTCTTTAGTCGTTTCAAAAACTCCTTCTGCTGCTCCTGTCGATAGCGAAGCATCGTCGTTACGGGTACTTCTCAACGATCCCGAAGAATAAATATTTGGAGGAGGATAACTATAAGGACCGTCAAATTCATCGAATTCTCGATCGGGACTATCGCGACCGAACTGCGCGGATATCCCGTACCCATAGCCATAATCGCTATCCCTCTCGTTTAAAACCTCAAATCCTCTCTCCCCTGCACCTAAAACCCCCATTAAAATATCCTGACCTAACTGACTCCCCCCACTACCATTGGCGCGGTCGGCTATTAGAGGAGAATTGCCTTCCCCTCTAATAGAAATTGCTCCCGGAGCAATCGGCTCTTGTTTTAAAGCCCCCGAATTATCCACATAAGATACGGCGATGGCTTCTAATTCGCTCAATCCAGAATTTTGAATCGATCTAACCTGTACTATTAAAATAGTGCCAGCATCTAAAGCAATGCTGCCATCGCCCGATAGCAAAGGCTCGTTTAGTACAACCTTTGCTCTAGAGGAAGCGGGATCGACACCCTCAGACCAAATAATTGCCGAAGAAAGCTCTCCCGAAACAATCGTGCCAAAGGGAATTTGTTTATTAGAGGATTGCAATTGCTCGACTGGTGCAGATGGTGCTACTGTTGAATTTTGAGCTACAGCAGAGGCAACGCCGTTGGAAGCAAGAGCAGCCAAACGCTCCTGCTCTTTAAATTGTTCGGCGCGTTGTGCTAAATAATCATTTTTTATAGTGGGAGTATCGGAAAGAAAATTTTGAATCTCAGGATTATTTATATCTAGAGGATCGCTTGTCAATTCCTCGTTATCTTCTTCTTTTGATTCGCCAATCGATACAGAAGCAATATTTGTAGTAGCAATACGAGCTACCTCTCCTTTAGTAATTGTCCTGTTTAATTCTTCAGCTTCAGAAGGAACAGAATTGTTCTCCGTTCTGGCAACTACGGTATCTTCAATTCGAGGTCTGGGGGATGATGTTTGAGAAAATGATGCTGCTGCAACTGGTTCTACAGGATCGATTTCGTTATTGCCCATAGCAGCACCGAGAGAAGCTAATTTCGCCCACTCTTCCAAAGGATCAGTATTGTTCGATTGGGTTACTGGTCGTGGTGCTGGTCGTGGTGTTGGTTCTATTGCTGTCTCAGATTCTTCGACGGTAAGTTGAGCCTGTGGTTGGGGTTGTAAATCGGCTTCTTGTTCTGCGAAAGCAAGTTTAGCTTTATAGCGATCTTCTTCATTTACCGATTCTTCTTTTTGAGTCGTAATCGTAGTTTTTTCTGGCTCCTCTCCAACTACATTATTTCCTCCACCGCTTATTTTTGAATAAAAAGAAGCGGCCAAAAGAATGACTCCGCCAAATGAGGTTGTCAATATCAAACCTACAATTATTCGTAATCCGTTGTTATTTCCAGCATTTGATTCTTTTCGCTCTGATTCTAAGCGATCGATAGGATCGACTAAGGAGTCTTCGCTTTTTTTATCGTTCCGCCCGACTATAGAGCGTATCTCTTCTACAGAAATTTTTTCATCAAAATCCTCTAGTTTAGCTTCAGATTCGGAAATTTGTACGGTATTCATGGTTTACTCGTAGTTTTCAATTGAAGTTATAAGTAGCCCACTTTTTAGAAGCTTGTTTTCTAAAAAATTACGAAAAGCACTTGGTTCACCAGTAGTTTGCCGATAAGGTTCGATTGGCTTTAAAACAATAGTTTTATTAAACTTAACTCTACCTTCTTCCCCAGAACTGTTTTTATCAATTCGAGTTGCCGTAATTTTTACGTGATAAGTGTTATCTTTTTTCCTAATCGGTTCGGAGATATGATAGATCCGCAGTACGGATATAAATTCACCACTATAAAATTCTTTAGGCACAAATTCAGCAAATTTTTTCAAAAATTCTTCTCTGAAACCATCAACAATTGCATAGGATGCAGTATAAGTTTTTGAGGGAATTTTAAACTCCTCTTTTTTTTGATATTCAATTTCTACACCAACATCGTGTTCTGTTGAATTTGGTATTCTGCTATCGAGTTCGTAGGTAAGATAAAGCCAGTTGGTAACAAATTCGTGAATAACCTTATCCGAACGAAATAGCGAGTCTTTTTCAACAGCCTGTTGGGTTTTACCGTCTAATGTTTCTACAAAGATTTTTTCTCTTGCTGCCAGTCTGTTGTTGTTGACTAACAAAATTAAAATTATTAAAAAAGACAATAATAAACCTCCAGTTAGACCTAAAAGGCTCAAAACTACTTTGTTGATATCTTTAAGACCTATTAATGCCTTATTTGGTTTTAATTCTATTAAATTATCGTGGTGGTTAGCGTTTAATTTTCCGTTCATTTTTTCGACCTTCTTTTTTACGATGTGGGGGGCAATGTAGAGGATGCGGGGGTTGTCGATAAACTTTGAGATGCCATTTTTGCAGCTATAGCTTTTGCAGCCACAGATGAACCAGCAGAAGTAGCTGCCATTCCTGCATCTGCTCCTAATTTAAGGCTTCTAGAAATTCCCTCAAATACACCATCGCCTATTCCTTTGGATACTGCCACAGCTACGATTGGCGCAAAGATTGACATAAAAAAGAGAAATGCCGTATCGAGATAACTGCTGCCTATTGGCACATCCTGATTGTCCATCACAGACAATATATTTGCCATAAACCCAACAAGTATTACGTAGCCAAGAGGCATTAGTAGAAGTGAAAAATACCCGCTAAACCATTTAAAGATGGTTTTTCCTCCATTACTGGGAATTACCGATAGTCCTAAAGCAATAGGGGCATATAAAGCAGTTAGCAATAAACTCGCTTCAACAACATTTACGAAGCACCATTGCAGGGCATTTAATAAAAACTGTGTGGCAGTTAAGAATGGTAAATTAATAGTCCCGACTAAACTTGTAACAATACCATCTGTTAATCGTTCTAAAATATTGCCGTTTAAAGGAGCAGTGCTTCCTGATAGCTGCTGTAATAGTTCTTGCGCTTGTTCGAGCTTTACAGGATCTCGAACACATTCATCAAGTGCTACCCCAGTTTTGTCGATACATTCTGTAAATATTTCACGAGCGCGAGTATTGGCGACGGCGGTATTTTGAATCTTGCCAATCGCATCAGAAACGCTAATCCCCGCAAAGGTCATATTTAAAATCTGAGTTAGCCAAAATAAACTAACCCCGCGAAAATATAATACTAATTGCGACAATATATAACCATTTCCACCCAATAGAATACTTACTACTATAGGAAACATAGATATCTCAATTATATGAAGAAGATCTAAAATCCCATCTTTTCCTTCTTTAATAATTAGATATATCAAAGACATTGCAGCAATAAAAGCACCAAATTCGCATAAAGCTTGCCACAAAGGTTCTGCGGAATTGACGCTAATATCCCACAGACGTTGCCAGGATTCTTGCGTCTGCTGATTGAGTTGTCGGGAATTAGTTAAAATTGCCTGGGCTTTTTCATTGCCGTAGCCTATTTGAGCGAAAAGAGTGTAATAGCTCATAATTTTTAATTAATCTTTTTTACCTGGGATGGAAATCAAAAATAAAGATTGTCCAGCAGCAGCATTGGCAGCAGCCTGTTGTCTTTCTCTCGCCATATTCTGCTTACTAAGTTCCGTTAAAGCCTCGGAACTTAGTTGTAAGGACAAAGAGCGGTCTATTTTAGCATCCTGCATATCCGCGATTGCCATAGCATTAACCTGTTGATCTAAAGCTAATTGGTTAGAAATATTTCGCATGATATTTTGAGAAATATCTTGACCGCTACTATCTTCTGCAATGTAGAGAGATTGCTTCGCAGAAGAAATAGCAGAATCAACTTTAGCTTCGAGTTTTGATTGTCCTTCTAAAGACAAGGCACTATTTTCTGAATATTCTTGACTTAATGAGCGGAGATATTGCTGGTATAGTTTTTCTCGGTTAGCGTACGTAGTTCCCGTTTGTCCCGATAAAACATCGTTTAGTTCTCCTAATTCTGCATCTTCTAAAAATATTTGTTTGGCTTGCTGAACGTTAGGAATTCCCAATCTACCAGAATCTGCTTCCTTGCCTCTAATGCTGAGAAAAGTTGTAATATCTCCAGTAAGAGCAGAAAGATCTTGATTGAGTTCGGTCAGAAACGTTTCTGCTCCCAGATTATCTAAGACAAATCCAATAATGCTATCTTTGATGGAATTGGTAAGTCCACCTAGATCGAATTCAGGATCGATTTCAACCTTACTGTAGTCTGGGATATCTTCAGATGGGGCAGTAAGATTTTGAGCGAATACGCGATCGCAATTGCCAATACTGACCAAGCTAATAGTAGCTAAAACAATAATTTTTAATTTCACGTTTTTCTCTCCCTTTAACTTCAACTTGCAATAGACAAACTTTTAAATTCTTCTTTACGCCGATAGGAAGCCCTCATCTGCTTGCTATACAAAGACAATCCCTTCATTATCCCCAGAGTAGTGCGTGGATATCGCTCTAGTATTTTTGCTCTGGCTGCCCGTTCATCCTGACTATTAGCTAAAGCAGCAAGGGCGATTAAACTTGGGAAATATTGACAACTCCAAAATCGATCGTCTTGACACAAAAGCCAATTTGAAAAGAGATATTGGCGGTTGGAAACAAAACTTTGTGCTGTATTAGGCAAAATTACTTCATAAGGAGTCTTTAATAATTCCTCATAAGTCTTAATCGAACTACTAGTCGTTTTGCCAATTAAATGATAGTCTGTATTAACTAAAATTTTGTCCCTAGCAGAGCATTTAGCAATCGATTCTAAATCCTGACCTATTAGCAGAACACTCTGTCCTTCTTTTCTTCCCGTTGCAAATCGTTCGCCAACAATATCGGCAAACCCTCTTTTGTTCAGAAGTACTGAGCATTCGTCCATTACGAATAGACTTTTAGGATTTTCTAAGGCCACGTTAAGACAAGCCATTTGAGCTACTAACGCCATGATGTAGCTATTGGTTTCATTAGTCAGCCCTGATAAAGCGAAAAAAGTCATGTCCGGTAGAGGTGGAATATCCGAAGGACGAGAAATCGCTTTGCCAATGTTGGGATCTACTAACTTTGCCCCTATTTGATTATTTATTTGCGAGATCGCTCGTTCGTCAATTTCGCTATAGTCGTACAGTCCGAGTTTTTCACGAGAACAGAAAAACAGAAGATCTTCCAGGACTGGAATATCCTGCCACTCAGAGGATTGCCAACCACCATCAAAAGCATTGTTGTATTTTTCAATAATAATCTCATCATTAAGAAAAGTATTGAGCAGTTTTAATAAAATGCTATCGACTCTCTCATAAAGCTCTGGATCGTCAATTTTTCCCATCGCTAAAGAAATCAGGGCTGTTCTCAGAGAGTTTTCCCAAATTTTCATTCTTCGCTCTCTCTCATGGGGAGCGTAATTTCTCAAATCTGGAGGCTGCAAAAGATTATACGAACATTCAGCAATATTAAAATAAGCTCCGCGATCTCCCAATAGCTCGGTTATTAGTTGAAATGTTGACTCTCCAGCGTTAGACATATCAATCCCAACCACTTTGGCATTCCGAGCCAAAGCTTCTTGAATAATCCCAAACGAAATTACTGATTTTCCCGATCCTGACTTGCCCGTGATAATTGCCCTTTCGGATTCTTTAAAAAGATTTAGATGGATGGGAAAACCACCTTCACGATGAATCAGTTCTAAACCAGTTTCATGTAGTGGTTGCGGCTTTCTTAGAGGCAGAAAACCCCGAATACTGAAGCTATCAAATATAAATCTTCTTTCTGAAAATACATGAGTCGATCTAAGCTGCTGGTGATTGTTAAATGGTAAAGTCTCATTCCAAAGTTTCCAGCACACATTTTCTTCTCGAACTAATTTGGCAGGAGAAAACGCATCTGACAATCGATTACAGGCACGAGACAAATTCTCTAAATCCTTTCGATAGATTAAAATGGTCATCGCTCCGTAATGAGTGTCTGCTCCCTGATGGAGTCTCGATCTTGCTTCTATTGCTTCTCTTTGTTTAAATGTCGAACCAACGTTTAGACCTTCTCCCCTTCTTATGGCATATTCATTATCAGCAGATGATTGCTTGGTGATCTTAGTCAGGCTAGTCTCAATTTCTTTTTTATTGGCATTAGATATTTGAAAATAAACTTCCGTATCCAATACGCTTGCATCGGAAATCTTCGACCACAGCCAATCCCATTGCTTTCGTTTGCTATCCCAAAGCTCTACTGGTTCTTCTAAAACCATCGCAGCTACTAATTCTTCATTTACTGCCACTACGTCTCTTCGTTCGTAATGCTGCGGACAACTCGACCTTCCTTTTTCTCCTTGTAAAAGAACGGATATCGTGTCTTTGGGATTTTTGGTATTGTAAACTTTGATTTGAGATTCTATGTTCTGTCCCGAACGCCGAACTTTTATTAATTGAGGAATTTCAGGTGCTTTTTGTTTATTAAAGCGATACCATAATAAATCTTCCCAGATTTCTTTTGAAGATAGCGGACGACAAGCTAACTTTGCTTTGGTTGAAAGAGTAGTTTTCCAAGGAATATAACTGTTTTCATATATTTCTTTAGCAAGTTGAATATAAATTTCTCTTTGTTTTTCTGCTTTGATACCAGCAAAATTTTCGCTTTTTGCCGAAAAAATTGTGCTGAAAGAATTTAGCAATGAAGATAAAAAGTCATTGTTCTTCCGCATTTTTTGTTTTGTCTGAGTCCAGCTCACAAAAATGTATTGATCCCATTCTTGCCTAAATCCTTTTTCAGTAATTTTTTCTATCCTTTGGCGATCGCTTTCTAGCAATAGTTCGATTAAAGGAATTCTATTGTTTTGAGATAAACGATCCAATTGTGATATTCTATGTCGTGTTTTCGAGCGACATCCTATTTTAAAAGTTGCGGTTTCTCCATAAGGAATATCTTTTAAAGCATCGCTTAGGGCAGATGAATAATCTTCTATTTCTCCATCGTATAGCTGAGTATGAATTCCATTTAGGGCAAAAGGAATCGTAGCCGACCAATTTCCTCTTGTATCGCATTTTAATAATAAAGAAAATTCATCTTCACCAAATTCAACTTCCATAATAGAGTGCAGATCGGACTCCATTTGAAAAGGAGCTAACTTATCTTTTTTTCCTTGCTTATTCTTAACTCTTACAGGCTTAATCTTAGTTTTCATTTTTCTTTTAAACGTACCCAAATCTGTAGCAGCAACGAATAACGTATTTAGGTTGTAATATCTTTTCCCAGAATGAGGGTATAGTTTATCTGTAAATTTATAGCTTTTTTCCCCTGCTAAAATCCACCATCCACCTCCTAACCAAGCTTCTATTGCAAAAAGCAAAACTGGTTCTAAACCCAATATTATATAGAAAAATACAAAGTTAAAAGTAGAGATTAAACCTAAAGGAATTAGTAAATCGGCGGGGAGTATAAAGAATTTTGGTCTGGTATTTAAAACTTTATAGACTTTAATAGGATAATTCTTATTTGATGTATGAGTCATTTTTTATGAAACTTGACCGAAATGTAAATGCAATTGAGTAATTGCGATCGATACAGATGCGATCGCAATTACTACCTAAACATTAGGCTCCTGTTCCCACTAACATGAAAGAAACTGTTTCGATTGCAGCTACTAACATTGCTCCTGCAAAAATACTGGTTGCAATCGCACCGTAGTTTTCTCCTTGCCAAGCTCGATATCCTGCATAAGCGATAGCAGAGACAAATACAATCCCGATAATTACTCTAATAAGGTCAAAAACTCCTTCAATAACAGTTGTGTCTACACCTGTATCAGCACCCGTATTAGTTATGGCACTAGTCGCTGCTGTTTCCAAACCTTCAAAAATTACCGCATTTGAAGGACTTTGAATCGATAAAACGAAACCAATCGCAATTATTATTGGTAGTATTAGTTTAAAATTTAAATTGAATAATCTAGCGATTGCACTACCAACGACACATAAAAGAAAAAAAGAAACTAAGCTGGTAAAATAATAAGCTGCAAATATCGATAAAGCAGCAATTATACAGAAGGTTACTCTATTATTTTTTGCTACCGCTATCGATTTGAATTTGTTAATGTTGTTCATTCTTTTTATTTGTAAATAAAATTGTTACTCGTGGTGAGCTGCATAGGACACAATAGATACAGCAGAAGCAGATAGAGAAAACAAAAGAAAAGCAATAGCAATTATTGACGGTAATAATATTTTTTTCATCACTTATTTATCGCTGTCTTCTTGAGTTTTGTGTTTGTGAAGCTTGATGTCTCGATCGATCCTGCCATTTAATAAATTGTTCGAGACGCTGTGTAGAAATATTGTTTTCAGTTACGTCAATCGCGCCCTTAGCCGATACCTCTGCTTTAAAAACAATATTTCTATCGACTGCTTCAACTCCCTTAATTAATCTTTTTCCGTTTGAATCTTTTTGTCGGTAGAAATCATAGAAATCGCGTTCGCCTTCTCCAAAAAACCAAGTTATTTTGCCTGGGGCATTCGGTCGATCGAATTCTCTGTCGAGATGGTCGGCAAGATAATTTTCATTTTGCCTCCGCCTGACCTCATTTTCAGATTGAGGAAGTTGGTTTATCAGTCTTTTTTCATTTTCCCCAAGCTTATCAACAGCTACCGACCATTGCTGTTTTTCTCGTTCAAATCTAGAGCTATAGACGGATTCGGATCTTATCTGTATGGAAATTCCTTTGTTGTCGCGTGAATTGTCGAGTACTACTTCCCCAAATGTCCGCCCTTTAACTCGGTACTGCTTTTTATTCGGCTGCCCATTTAAAGAATCTACCGTCTGAAAATAACTGAGAAATTTATCAAAAACTTCATCTTTTTCTACGGTACATTCGTCCGATTCTGAAGCTAATCTCGGTCGATCCTTATCAGAAGAAGAAACTAAAAGTCTCTGTTGTTCGATAAGTCGTTCTGCTTTATCGATAAATTCGGGCAAACACTCAACAGAAATCTCTTCAATTGCAAATCGATCTTCCGAAGGTAGCAGTTGAGGATTTAATTGTTCTAAATCTTTTGCCCGTTCGAGTACCGCATTGAGCTTCAAGCTCTCTTGCTCTAAATCCTGTTTAGAGGAAATTAAGTCTAAGAATAAGGAAGCAATTTTAGCGACAGAAGATACGGATTTTAGTGCATACGCAGCAAGATCGAGTCCATTAATATTTGGCTCGCGAGTCTCTATTTGAGTAGCAAGATTATCTATTCTTTCTAAATCGGATAGAACATCGGCTTTAAGAGTTTGGAGATCTGATTCATCCGATTCATTTTTGGACTTTTCGTCTATCGTATTCTGTAGTTCTGCCTTTCGTTCGTCAACCACCTCCTGTTTTTTGTCAAATCGTTCTTCAAAATCTCTCAACAAATTCTCGACCATAAAATAGTCGTAATAGAGGTCTGCACATTTATTAGTCTGACAATTAACGGTATTGATGACTAAATGCAAGTGAGGGCGAAGCTTGTTTGTATTGGGATAATAAGTATCGTTATGCACGACACCTAGTACCAAATTTGACTCTAGCCTCATCTTTTTAACAAAATCATCTGCTAATTCCGACCAATCAACAGAATTCAAGTCTTCTGTAGAGTCTGGAGAAATTGAAACATGATAAAGAGGCTTTTCTACTCGTCGGTTCAATGCTGCTTGATTATTAAACCGACGAGCAATTTCAGCAACATCTGGTTCGGATGCGATCGCTTCTGGAAAATTTCCATATACAATTTCTGGTTTTTTTTCTTCCTGGAGTACGTATTCAACCGTTTGGCTAAAACTTTCCCCGCGATGAGCTTTTGCGATCATCGTTTACCTCTTTAGATTTTTTCTGTTAACTGCCTGATAAATTCATCTGATTCTGCCAAAAAGATCTGGCATTTTCGATCGATTTTCTGACTTTTAGGTGCTATCTCTAATCGCATCAAATTATAAGCAGAGATGACTTTCATTTGCTGTATTACCAGCTTTTGTTCTATCCCTATAAGGTCTATGGGGCGATCGAATACATCGAATATATCTGGTTTTCTTTGAAGCAGTTTATTGATTAGAAGCAACAGCACATTTGCAAAAGGAATTTCTTTCGCCTCTGATATCGACTCAAGCCTCGTCTTCATGCTTACAGGAATCCTTATTCGCACTTGGCAGGTGTCCTCTTGAACCGTCCTCACTAAATTTATTTTATTTTTTTTGTTTTTCTGCGTATCGCTGATAAAACAAATTTACCCATTTTTCCTTTCAAAAATCAACTTGTTTTTTTATTGCCTTACTCAATATTGCTTGCCCCTATTGTAATACACTTTTAATTTTTCAAATATCTGTCAAAAATCAACAATAAAAGACTCAAAACATTGATAAATTGTAAACAATATGTAGACAATTTATTATCCAAAGTCTATTATTTTCCTTTTTTTATCCTGAGTATTATTTATGTAACATTAAATTTAATCGACAAATTGTAGACAATTAAAAAAAAGAAAAGTAGAGCCTAGTCTTTTAATAGTGTGCAACACGCTCAAAAGTCTTAATCTACAAAATGTCTACAATTTTAGGTACTAAAAATTGTAATATTTGTTTACAAAGTACAAAAATGTACAAATCGAGTATATTAATTATTAATATCAGGAAAGCGAAGTTTAATAGTGGATTGCCAGAATAAACCGCTTAAAGGCTTAAAAACAATAGAAAAAAATGGAATCTGAATGTAATTTAATTTTGAGTTTAGATATTGGAGCAAGTCTGACCAAAGGATTTGTCACGATATTAAGCCAAGGCGGAAAGCAAATAGATCCGATAAAAATGGAATCTAATGTAGTTGAATTGGATAGAAGGTGTCTAAGCAAAATAGAATTATTGGAGAATATCAGTCCAGAAAACAATGCCTGGATAGCTAGAAAGACGACGCGATCGGGAAAAGCGATCGCGGTAGGAGCATTAGCAAAGCAATTTTGCGATTTTAAAGTTGTACAAATTGAAAGAGTAAAGTACGAATATGCGGTTGAGAAAATATTAGCTGCTATAGGAGCAGTTATAGAAAAGCATGAGTTAAATAGAAAAGGGTTTGAAGTAGCTGTAAATTTAGTTATTCCCTCAGATGAATGTGAAGGCAGAAAAGACATAGAAAAAAGCCTTAAAAGCCAAATTTGCCAATATCAATTTCGCGGTGAAGTGATAGAAGGAAAATTAAAAACGTTTAATTGTTATATAGAAGGACAGGGAGGAATTTTATATAAAGCAATAGAGGAACAATTGTGTAGAGAAGAAAACAAAGGTGGCAATATATTTGATAACAAAAAGCTAGGAGTAATCATGCTAGGGTATCGAAATTCTAGCTGTCTTATCTTCGATAAAGGATCTTTTTCTAAAGAGGAAACGGAACGAATCGGATATTTTGATTTTATAACAGATTTTAGAAAGCAAAATGTGGGGCAAAAAATATCCGATTTGGAAGAAATAATCCCACGAATCGGCGAAAATGAAGAAAACAAAGAGCGAATTTTCAAAAGTTTAATTAGAGGGGAAAGAAGAAATAATCAAAGCAAGGAACTAAAAAGACTTCAGGAAACGTTTGAAGAAACTAAAAAAACTTTTTGGGTACGCTTGCAAAAATGGCTGGATGTCCATATCCCAATAGCAATAGACGAAATTTTGATTCTTGGGGGAACTGCTAGGCAGTTTAAATCAGAAATAACAGAAGCATACGGCTACGCTAAGTTGTACTGGGGAGAAAGAGGAGTCGATGAAATGGTTGAATTATTTCCTCTTTACTTTAAAAGCGATCGCGCATTGGGTTACAGATTTTTAGATATTTACGGAATACATAAATTGACAAACAATATAGATTGATGAAGCAAAAGAAACAAGATAAGTACGGGTCTTTAACAATTCGCTTTAAAGAAGAAACCCAAGAGGGAAAAGTAGTAACGTATTTTCGTGAAAATACGAAAAGCAAAAGCAATATTGTCAGACGAATGATTTATTATTTGTATGGGTATAACTACCTCAAAGGTAAAAACGAGGAAGAAATTCAATCGTTTTTGCTTGAGGGCATAAAGTTTTTTTCAGGAGAATTGGAAACCCTGAAATTTTATTTAAGCCTTCAGGAAAATCCAGAATTTAAAACTACAAAACGAGAGATTCAGGATCGGACAAAAAGCCAAGAAAAATCGTCTTTGGCATCATTAGCAAATTCATTTAAGCTATAGAGGAGAAAAAATGACTACTGGTTTGAAAGATAAAACTAAAACAGATAATACAGAAAAAGATAATACTAAAAATTTAAACAGTATTATCTTTTGTGGAGGAGAAAAAGGAGGTGTAGGCAAATCCTTTTTCGCCCGATGCTTACTCAATTATTTTGTATCAAAAGGCTGGCAGGAGAAGTTTGTCTTGATCGAAGCAGATCCTACAATCTCAGATGTATCTTTCGTTTACAAACAATGTGAAAAAGTTGTTTTTTCTGACAACAAATTTGATTACGATCAACCCAACGCAATCGTCGATAAAATTGGAGAAAAATCGACGATTGTAAATCTCCCGTCAAACGTAAGGAATCAGTTTGATGATTGGGCAACAAGAATCAGCATCTTTACAGATGAGGAGATGAAACAGATCTACGAGGAAATAAACTATTTCTTTGTATCAGATGGATGTTATCAAAGTATTCAGCAATTCATCCTGCACGTAGAAAAATACAAAAATACAGAAATAAATAATTGCTTAGTGCTGAATACAGGAAGATTAACTTGTGGTGGAGATTTTTCTTATTTAGAAAAAGATGAATCTTTGATAAAGATAATTCGAGATTGGCAAATTCCAGTAATTGCTCTACCAGAACTAGGTTCTAGATTTCAATTTGAATGCGACAAAGAGGGATTGAGCTACTCTGAATTTCTCAGTCGCCCAGGCGTAAAAGTCTCAGATAAAACGCCTCTTAGACAATTTCTCAAACAACTTGAACAACTATTTAGCAAAATCTTTCCCAATAAAGTAGCCAAAGCGGAAGGATTGAGCAAGATAGCGGAGGAACAGGCAGATAAGAGAAAAGAAGGAAAGCTCAAGGCTGGAACCAAAGATCCCGATACCAGATTAGTATATTTATACTAATTTTTTTAGCATGGCAGAAGAATCAAACGAAAAAGAACTCAAGGAATTGTCTGAGTTAAATACAGCAGATAACAATATTAAAAACTTGTCTAGTTCATTGGATGAGTTTTTAATGAGTCAGCCAAAAGAAATTCAACGGCAGGTTCTCAAAACTATAGAGATTTGGAATATCGATAGGGATGACCCTTTTTTCTTGATTCTGCTTCAATGCAGGATCACTCAAATTCTCTACGAAACTACTCCAAACAGAATTCATCAAGCTTTTAAAATTGGAGAAGAAGAACTAATATTTCTTTTTGAGCAATACAAACAAAAGCTTATCAAAATTCAGCAAGAAGCATTAGCCAAATACGAAGAAGAACAGGGGCATCTTGCTAACATTCGATTGAAAAAGGCCGTAGCTCGCATTTTAGAAGATAATAATTTGAATTGCGGTAATAAAAACAAATTATCTCCGAGGATAGTAGGTAGTCTCGTGACAGCAGCTACAGTAGTCTTGGGTTCGATTCTTTCATTTAGCGTGGGAACTCTATTTAATGAAAGTGCGCTCGCTCAAAGCTGGAAACAAGAATTAGAAGCAGAAGATAGAGTGCTGCTTGCTTGGGCAAAAAGCCAAGAGGGGCAAGCAGCCAAAAATATAGTCGATTGGAATGAAGATTTAATCGACAAAAGCTGTCAGGTAAAAGTAAAAAATTTGGGAATTAGCTTTCAAGTCGGTTCCGCCAAATTAACAGATGGATTCTGCGTGTTATTTATCGAGCCACCCAGCAATAGAAATTATAAATGATCGATCCTCAAAAGTGGCAAATTCTTAAAAAAACAGCGATCGCTTTTATTCAATGCGATCCTTTAGACCGCCAGTTCGTAATCAAAGAAATTGCCAGATATAGTGAAAGTGAAGAGATTTACTATGCTAATCTGGGATTTGATAATCTGCAAAAAGTTGAAATACGCGATTCTTCTATATTTACAAGTCCCACATCCTATAGGGTTGATACCATTCATCCTTCCTCTGTTGTGATTCGGCATTTAAAAGAGTTCCCCGATTCAAAGGCAGTATTTATCTATGAGGGGTTAGGGGAAATCCAAGAGGCATTAAGCCACGAATTGAGAAATTACTATTTTGGGAATTTCTCCCAAAAATTAATTTTGCTAGATCGAATCGATCGCGTACCTTTAGATCTTTTCTCGATTATGCCGAACCTTAAATTCGAGATACCAGATTTAGCAGGAATTGAATCGTATATCTCATGGCGTTCGGATATTAGATCGGAGTTTATCAGTGCGCTCTATGGGTTGCCTATTGGGGAAATAGAACTATTGCTCGAACAGCAATATAGTTTAAAAGCAATAGTTGATTATAAATCAACTAAATTAGCCAAGCAAGGGTTGAAAATTCTACCCAAACCAGATGTGGCGGGAGTTGGCGGATTAGATCTGCTACAAGAAGATCTACAAAAAATCAAATGCCTCTTCAGCCGTGAAGCCAAAGACAGGGGACTGTCTCCCCCCAAAGCTGGCTGTCTATGGGGTTTACCTGGAACAGGCAAGTCTTTAATTGTAAAGACTATGAGCCAAACATTGGACGTGCCTTTGGTTGCTTGTGATTGGAATCAACTTTTAGATGCAGATCTAGCGCGCTCGCTTGCTAATTTACAGCACGTTCTTGATGTGGTCGATAAAATCGGCAATTGTTTATTTGCTTTTGATGAGTTTGAAAAAGCTTTTGCTGGTTGGAACTCAAATACTGCTGGAGGCGTATTGGCAAAAATGGCAGGGAAACTGCTCACCTGGATGCAAGATCACGAAACCCCTGTCATTATGTTAGCGACTATCAACCGCCTCGATATGCTTCCCCCAGAATTAATTCGTCGATTCGAGTACCTTTGGTTTTTCGATAGCGATCTTCATAATGGAGCGATGTGGGAAATTTTTAAAATTCATTTGGAAAAGCATTTTCCAGGCTACAGCTACAATATTAGCGATCGTGAATGGCGATTGCTGTTCCGCAATTATCGTGGTTGCTCTCCTGCTGAAATTGCGGCAGCAGTAAAACGTACCCATCACGAAATCTTCTTCAAACAAGCTCACCTCAATCTATCTATTTCTGCTTTGATTAACGAACTAATCCTAGAAAGAGCGAAATTTGAGCCAGCTATCTACAACAAAAACACCTCCAATGCTCTAGCTGAGATTCGATCTTCTGCTTCTACTGCCCGTCCCGTTCGTGGAGAAGATAAATCTCAGTTTTCTCGAATCCCCAGAGGGCTTCTAGAACCCAAACCCAATTAAATCTTCCTTTGTGGAAGATTTAAATTATAAGTGGAAAACTTATTGATTATGGTAAAAGTCGAGCGCAAAAATAAACAAAGTAACTGGTTAATTCACCTCAAATAAGGTACAATTAAAACCAGCTACTTTGAATAATTTGAATAATATTTATTTGATTTTGGGTAAAGACTACGAACACCGACGAATTTTGGCAAAGGACTCGGCGTTCAAAAGTTCCTACTTAAATAGACCTTAACTATGTTTATAAAACAATTAATACCAGTAGGCGGGCATTTGTGGATCAATTAGACTGACACGAACTCTTTAAAAAAGAATTGCCAATCTTTGTCAGGTTCTTGTTGGAACAACGAAGAGGTTAATACCTTATTAGTTGTCTAACGCGATATATCTATCATACCAACTTTTAAGTTAAGTTGCAAGTTTTGATAGAAAAAACTTGCTGTTAAAAATACAGACGATCGATTGACCTTCTAACAGCAAGACCAAAGCATTTAAGATGCCTCGTGAATAATTATTAAATTTAGTTAATTAGAAAAAGGTTGTTTCTTCTACTTGCTTTTTGCTTATTCTCCCAGAATCAGAATCCAGAATCCAGATTGTCAAAGCTCTCTCAACTCCAATTGAGATTTAAAAGCTCGTTACTTCAAAACCACCAAATTTAATTAAAGTTAATAAACATTATAGCGATTCTGAGAGAATAAACAAACAACTGAGTATAAGAAACGGCTAACTCGTAAATTAGGAGTTGTTTCTTCAATGAATTATCAAATAAACCAGAACCATATAGATGAATGGATCGCTTCTGGAGTAGATGGAGATTTGATCGAGCTTAACGTAATTTCGTTATTTAACGATGAGCCTTACGATCGCTTGCTCTACGGACTGCCAACAGCAGAAAGAAGAAACGATGGTAGGCTACGGGACAAATGGCTCAGACGATATGCCCACTTAGACAAAGGTGGATGGTGGTGTAGCGGTGTAGATGTTCTAACTGGGGAAGATTCGCAGTGGGGACAATTAAAGCCGAATCAGCCTTACCGTTACGTAGAGTTGGGAAATAATGGTAAAATTAAAAACAAGATTATTAAATACGAAGGAGCGCTTAAAGTCCCCACAGAAATAATTGCTTTAAGAGTTAGCTTCCTTCACTCGTGGAATATTGTAAGAAGACAAAATGAAAAAGCCAGAAACGCATGGATTGAAAGATTTCAAAAAATTGCAGAACAAGTCTTGCCAAAGCTTCAAGAAGCTTGTAGAAAGCAGAAATACAGAGCAATTGACCGAATACTTCATGGAATATGGAATAAACGAAACAATCGTGCAGAATACAATGTTCGTTCTGATAAAGGAGGAATTGAGAGACTTGTCAAGAGTGTAGACATTGGCTTTTGGAAATGGGTAATAGATTCTGATGTTTCCCTAACGATTACGGAAGGGGCGAAAAAAGCAGGTGCGCTACTGACAGCAGGGTATGTTGCGATCGCCTTACCTGGTATCTATAGTGGCTATAGGCAGAAAAAGGACGAATATGGTATTAAAATTTCTCTGCCGTATTTAATTCCCCAGCTTCAAGTTTTTGCTGAAAAGAATAGAGAAATCGCCTTTTGTTTCGATAATGACAATAAATTGAAAACCGTCAAAAATGTCCGAAAGGCGATCGCGAAAACGGGAAAGTTATTCGTTCGCGAAGGTTGCAGAGTATCGGTAGTCAAATGGGATTTTCCCGAAAAAGGCGTAGACGATCTAATTGTTGCAAGAGGAGTTGAATGCTTCAGGCAATTATATAAAGATCGCTTAAATTTATCAAAATATAATTTGGCATCCCTGTTGGATTTATCGAGATACAATGCCTTGAAAATAAATGAGCGATTTTTAGATGAGAAATTGGTTCCGCCAGAAAATGCTCAAATCATCGCTTTGCGATCGCCAAAAGGAACGGGAAAAACGGAATGGTTGACTGGGGTAGTTCAGCAAGCGATTGCGATGGGAAAGCCCGTTTTAGTCATTACCCATAGAATTCAACTTGCTAAAGCTTTATGCGATCGCTTTGGAATTGACCATATTGAGGAGGTTAGAAATTCAACCACTAAAGGCGTATTAGGTTATGGACTTTGTATCGATTCATTACATCCCAATTCTCAGGCGCGTTTTAACCCTGAAGACTGGAATGAGGCAATAGTAATCTTGGACGAAGCCGAACAGGTCATTTGGCATTTGTTAGATAGTTCGACCTGCTTTGGCAATCGAATAACAATAATCGATAATCTAAAACAGTTACTTAAAATTGTTGTTTCAAGTGGAGGAAAAATTTATCTTAGCGATGCGGATTTATCTACTATTTCGATCGATTACATTCAAAAGTTAATTGAATTACCAGTAGAAACCTGGGTAGCTGAAAATGCTTACGTCTCGTTATTGAAACGCAAGCTAATAACTTATTCTGGTAACGATCCAAGCGAGTTGGTAGCAGCATCAGTAAAAGCGATCGAGAATGGCGAAAAAGTCTTGATCCACACCACAGGACAAAAAGCTAAGTCTAAATGGGGTTCTATTAATCTTGAATCCTTCTTAAAAAACCAATTTTCCAATTTGCGAATTCTCAGAATAGATCGAGATTCCGTTTCCGAACCAAACCACCCTGCTTACGGGTGCATGAGCAATCTCAATAATATTCTCAAATATTACGATATCGCGATCGCTTCTCCCGTTATCGAGACAGGGGTAAGTATCGATATTAAAGGTCACTTTGATTCTGTATGGTGCATTGCCCAGGGCGTACAGACAGTAGATGCCGTTTGTCAGACAGTCGAGCGACTGCGAGAAGGTGTACCACGCCATATTTGGATTAAATCTACCGCTAAAGGCAATAGAATTGGCAATGGCTCGACTTCTATAAAAGGTTTGCTTGCATCTCAACACAAGCTTACAACAGCTAATATCAGGCTTTTACAGCAAGCGGGAATTTCCGAGTTTGATGATTTAGAAACCGCCTTTAGTCCCGAATCGATAAACACTTGGGCTAAAAGAGCCTGTGTAGTTAATGCTGGCAAAAACGACTATCGCAACGAAATTATTCAAAAATTAACTCAGGAGGGATATGAAATAATGATGGTCACAACATACAGTAGCACTCTGATAAAAGAGCTAGTTGGTAATATTCGTGAAACGAATTACCGCCAACATTGTCAAACAACTTCCCAAGCGGAGTCTCCTACTGATGCCAAACTCGAAGAATTAACCAATAAAAAAGCTAAAACGGAGGAAGAAAGAGCAATTGAAAGAAAGGGAATTCTAGAACGACGCTATCGAATCAAAGTTATACCAGAGTTAGTCGAACGAGATGATGACGGTTGGTACGGAAATCTACAGCTTCATTATTACCTAACTATCGGCAATATCTTTCTAAAGGAGCGCGATCGCCGTTCTTTAGATCGGATAAAAGAGCAGGGAAACAATAGGGCATTTAAGCCAGATATCAATAGAAAACAGCTATCTGCTCAACTTAAAACTTTAGAGCTAATTAACATTCAACAGTTTTTAAATCCCGATACAGAATTTACCAAGCATTCTCTTGCCGATTGGTTTCAAGAAATGGTTAGATTGCGATTCGATATTAAAACTGTTTTGGGTGTCAAGATCCATCCCGAACAGGATTCTGCGATCGCCGTCGCTCAAAGAATACTTAAGAAGTTGGGACTCAGACTAGAATTCGACAGGCAGGTTAGAATTGAAGGAGAAAGGCTAAGATTTTATAAAGGATGCTCTCTCAATCCCGATGGGCGAAACGAAGTGTTTGAGCAGTGGAAAAAAAGAGATTCTGCCGATTTGGTTGTCACACCAATCGCTAAAGAAGATATCTAAACATGAGCAAAGCACCTCTAACAACCACCCCAATTCAGCAGTGCTAAAAGGGCGATCTCTCATGAATTTGGCTTTGAGTTTGGAGCGGGCTATGTCGAACGGACGGAAAAAAACTAGTAAATAGGTACTAATCCAGCCTTTTCAATTAATTTGCGACCGACATTTGAAAAAAGAAGATTAGCGTAGGCGATCGCTGCTTTTTCTCTGACACTTCCATCGCGAGGAACGACGACGTATAAACGTCGAGTAAGGGGATAAATATTTTTAGCAAAAGCTTGAGTGTTAGCCGAATTATCTGCTTTGCTCGAAGGAATGGAAATATTATTGTTGTTGAAAGAAATTGCTACAGGATTGACAGATTCTTGTCCCGCAACGATGGCAGCAGAGCCATAACCAATTGCTCCAGAAGTTGAAGCTGTCTTAGCAATGGCAGCAGTATGGGTCTGCTCATAAGAAAGAACATTATTCGAGACATTATCGGAATTAGATTTCCACAATGATATACCGCTATCAACTGAAGGATCGAGCGATATAGGAACAATTGCTAAACTCGCTCCTCCTAACTCTTGCCAATTAGTAACTTTCCCTCCATAAATATCTTGTAAATTTGCTACGGTAAGAGACTTTATCTGTGTCGATGGATTAACGTATACTGCTATTCCATCTAAAGCAACAGGAATAACTTCTAGCCTCAATCCTTTGTCTTTAGATGTTTTCAACTCAGCTTCAGTAAGAGGTCGATCGCTGTGAGCAAAACTAAGTTTGCCAGATATCAACCTCGATATTCCCTCAGAGGTTCCAATGGCTGAAGGATCGAGGTTTATTTTGAATTGGGGATGAGCCTTTTCAATTTCCTTTCCAAATCCTTCCCTAAAAATTGAAAAAAAGCTAGTAGCTCCACCATAATTAAAAGTGCCACTAGGGACTGCTGGCACTTCTTCAAATTTGTTTTTCAGTTGAATGCCTGGATATCCAGTCCTTCTGGTAATATTTGTAATTATTGGATCGATTGTCGCTTCGACAGTTGAAGGAATTTTCAAGCTTCCAAGAAAGGTAATAGTAGTTGCCGTTGCTATTGATATTAATAAAGCCAGTAGTATTCGTTTTTGATTATTCACGTTCGATTAAGGAATTATTGAAAAAAGAAAATTAATAGACTGAGTTCCTGAATTTGAGTCAAGCTCCTCATCCAGTTCCACTAAAGGAATACCATAATCGAGTCTAGCTCGAATAGAATCATTTAACTCATAGCTAATTCCCAATCCAATAGAAGCAAGGAAATCATTTTTCTCTTCTTCTATTGAATTACTCCATACCGCTCCTAAATCGAAAAAAGGAATTAGACTAAACTGCCCGACATTTCCAGAATAGATAGGATATCTTAATTCTAAAGATCCCGATACTCCATTGTCTCCAATTAGAAGATTCTGTCTATAGCCTCTAACGCTATTAAAACCTCCTATCGCAATCTGCTCTAGAGGCAATAATCTGTCTGGAGATAGCTGAAGGGATAAAGAACTTAAAAGACTGAAGGAGGAAAACTCTCGCAACCACTGCGTTTGTCCCTGCCAACTCCAATACAATCCATCTGCTCCAGTGCTGTCATTTATCGTTGTATCGAAAATATCTAGCCCGATGTTAAACTGAGAAGTAGCGATAAATTGACTATTTTCTCCCGACTGAGAAAAATTTTGAGACAGTCTTAAAGCATTAATTTTGCTTCTTCCATCCTCTAGCCCCTCTACAAAAGCAAAAGAAAAATCTCCGTCTATAAAAGTCTCGCTCGTTATCGATTCAAATTCTATCCCCACTCCTATTTGACCATTGCCGATTTTGGCAATGGTTTGAGATACACCAAAATTTAATGCTTCAAAGTCTGCTTGAATATCTAAGGCTGAAACTGGTTCCTCTACAGCCTCAGTGTCTGCATTGGTATATTTTATAGAAATTGCTCCTGTTTCGACTGGGATTGTATAGCCAACTCCCATCCTTTTTAATCCTTCTGTTCTTCCGTATTCCAAAGATAAAAAGTCTGATACTCCGAACAGATGGTAGTGCGCTCTCATCGTTCCTCCTAACGTTCCTACACTAGGAGAATATCCATTTGTTATTGATAATTCACTTTTAAAAGGTTTTTCTTCTTTAATAGTTAACTTTAAATTGTTTTTGCCTATTGAAGAAGAAGTTAAGTTTGTCTCTATCGAAGCAATTGACGGATTTTTTTGTAATTCTTTTAATCTTTCTGCTAACTCTTCTAAATTTAGCGGACGATTTAATTTTGGCAACTTGTTTAAAACATATCCTTTTTTTATTTTTTTTAATCCTTCTATTTCGATTTTTGCCAACTTACCTTCTACTACCTGGATACTTAATTCTTCTCCAGTTAACTTCTGAGGTGGAATAAAAGCTCCAGAACTCAAAAATCCTTTCTTTACATAATAATCCGTAATTATTTTTCTTAAATAAAATAGTTTTTCTATGGATACTGTTTCTGTAAAAGAAGGCAAAATTTTTTTTAATTCACTGTCTGGAAAAACCGTGTTTCCAATGAAATTTACTTCTTTAATTTTAATTCTTGGTATTTTATCGTTTGCCCTTGCTTCTTTTTTTATTGAAACTACGAAAAGTAAAATCAAGCTTATGGTTAGACATGGTTTTGCGATTCGTAACTTAGTTAAAAAAAATGATAGCATTGTTGTCAAAAAACTATAAAAATATTATGACCAGACTTGTATAAATATCCTGCGACTTAAATTTATCTACAAGCTAGTTAATTCTAATTGATATTATACTATAAACTAATCGTATATACTTCGGTTATCTCTTACAACTAATAGTAATGACAGTGGCTAGCCAAAACCAAAATAAAGATTTGTTACTTGCTCAAAAAATTTTGTTTGTTGACGATGAGGTAACAAATAATGACAGCGATCGCGAAGATATTATTATCGATCTACTAAATTTAGGAGTACAAGAAGAGCGCGTATTATTTACTGGCAGTTTTGACGAAGCGTCAAAACTAATTAAAAACTCGATAATCACATTTTGTTTCTTAGATTTAAAGATTCCTAAAACAGACGGACAGTATAATATCGACTCTTCAAATATAAATCAAGAAGAATTTGAATGGGGGTTTTTATTGATTCCTTTGCTCGATCGGCATCATAAATCGGCAAAAATTTCAATTTATTCTTGCTATGCACAAAATTCTTATATAAGCGATCGTATTCAAAATTACAATAATATCATTGGAGTTTATGGAAAAAGCGATGGGGTAACGCAGCGCAAGCAGCTATTTGAGGAGATGTTTTCACGCCATGAAAAAAACATTACTGCCCTTACTATTGTCGAACCGACAATAGAACCAGAGGCGGTTGAAGAAGTACGCCAGCTTGAGATTAAACCTATTGGGTTCGATTACAGTTTTTTAAGCAAGGAGGACGCTCAATGGATTCAGGATCGGACACAAAAAATCAATAGTTTGTTAAAAAGAACGGCGCAAAATACTATAGATATAGGTCGATATATTACAGAAGTTAGGGCTAGCTTAGAACACGGGCAATACGAGCAATGGGTTAGGACATCTCTACCAATAGGGTTAACTAGCGTATATCGATACCAGAACGTATACGAAAGGCTAAAAGATATTGGTATTGAGGACGTTTCGGCAATGGATATTGCCCCTACTGCTCTTTACGAATTAACTTCGGCAAAAGTTCCTAATTCGGCAATCATAGAGATGAAAGAGCTTGCAGAATCAGGAGAAAAAATAGACATTAGATTAGCAAAAAAGATTAAAAAAAAATATCGAGAAGTAGAAACTGAAAAATCGCTGGTTCAGAAACCAGAAGAAACAGGCTCGACTATTGACAAGGCAAACGAAGCTGTATTGCTCCCTCCTTCCGTAAGGAAAGAGAAACAAACAATAATTGAAGTCGTGCGCAGACAGGATTTTTGGGATTTGGAACAACAGCATCAAATTTATCGCGTTGAACCCAACTCCGATAAATTCATCAATGCCCTTCCTTCTAAAATTTCCTTATATTTAGGTTTTCCTCCAGATATAGACTGGACTTGGAATTATAAAAATTACGACTCTTATATGATTTTTTATACTAAATATACCGATACAGATCCCGAATATACTTTAGAGGCAGTACAGAGAATTATAGAAGCAACAACGAATGCGGGGGATGCGATCGCTATTTGTTATTCTCCGAAGCCAAAGCTAAAAATTCTTCCATTGATTTCATTTTTAGGATGCAAGGCTTACATAGCAGAACCAGATTACGATTCTTGTTTGGCTTTGGCTGACGATTTTTTATCTCAATAAATCCTTCATAATGGAAGATTTAGCAGGGTGATTCTAATAAAGCAAAAACCTGAGATATACGAAAGAAAGCTCGCGTTAGGTGGTTTTAACTCCTGAAGAACTCAATATGTACTAAATCGCTTCTATTCTAAAAACTATTTTTATCAAAAAAGCTTTTAGCTTTTAGCTCTTAGCTATTAGCTAATTGGGTTTAAGACCCCCGTTAAAATCAAAGATTTTTAACGGATTTGTTTAACGGTGAGTACAAGCGAGACTTGTCTTAGCGGAGGAAACCTCCGCAGACTTCCACAGCGAGATCTCCCGTTAAAAATCGATTCTTGCCGATTAATCAAGCTAAAAGCTAACGGCTAATAGCTAAAAGCTATGAATTTTGTCGTATGGCAAGATAAAAACAAACGTAGTTTCTTGTTCCGTAGAAGTAACGCTAATTTTTCCATTAGAAAGATGCAGAAACTCAGAAACTAAGTACAGACCTATTCCCTGGCTATTACTGTAAGAGATAAAAGGCTCAAAGATTTTATTTTGAATCGATTTTGGGATCTTTGGCCCATTATTTGTAATACAAAATTCAATCTTTTTCTTTTTCTGATATAAATGAGTTTTGATAGATATGATAGGATTGTCTTTCTTGGCAACAGCATAAACGGCATTATCTAGAAGATTTTCTAAAACTATCTCCAAAACATTTACATTGACTTTCGCCTTAACCAAACTAGAGTCTAATTCTGTATGTAAATCAATTTTGCTTTTTGTATTTGCACTTTCTATACAACGCCTTGCTATTGCGATCGCAAAATTATTGATATCAACAGATGAAAGACTGACTTTGTTGTCTTTATCTGTGTAGCTTGTATAAATATAGTCTTCAGACCTTTTTTTATATTTTTCTAGCCTTTCGATATTGCGATATATATTGTTTGTTTTTCTATGAATAATATTTGTTTCTTTTGAGCTTCCATACTTATTTTCTAAGATACTTATAAACTGTTCGATTTTTTCATTAGAAGATTTTAGCGAACCTAAAGGAGTTCCTAGAGAGTGTTGAACATCTTTTAAAGAGAGAAGCAACCGTCTTTCGTTTTCAGTATGTTTTTTGAAATAGTATCTATAACAGATAGTTAAACAACTGAACCATGCTGCAAACAAAATATTCGCAATAGGCATCCACCACCCATAGAAAAAAAGAATTATGTTTAACAATATTAAACATAAAGAAGCTATAATAACCCATCGAAGAGATTGAAAAAAGACAATACTAGCAGAAGGTCGATGTTGTCCTACTAGACTGTATCTTAAAACTAGCAAAATAGTCCCTAAAGAAACTATAACAAGAATTAATAGATTTAAAATTAAAGGAGTAGGGTTTAATAAATTTCTTCGCTCGATAGCAGCAGATATAATCGAACTAGCAACTTGGGCTACAATTTCCACCCCACAGGTTAAATTCTCATCTGCCCATCTTTTTATTGGCAGGTAGTGTTTGTCAGCAGTTGATGTCGATACGTTCCCTATCAAAACAATTTTATCTTCAAATAAATTGGGGTCGAAGCGTCCCGATACAACATCAATAATCGAAATTTTTTCTACTGCTTGTCCTTTACGCCAGTTAATCAAAAAATTAGATCCATAAGGATCTGCTGGTGGAATTCCTGCAAAATTTTTAATAGGTTCTATATCGATCGAACGCTTACCTTTAGATAAAACCAAAGCAAAATTTTTTCCAACCGAAGCAGTCCACCCTTCTTTTGCCAAATACTGATACCCCAATACCGTTCCTAAATACGGTAATCCAGCAGGTTCACCTTCCGCATTCTCTTGCGGGTTGATATAAGCTCTCCTAATTGCATTGTCGCGATCGCTTGGAATGTCAGAAGCAGCAACTAATCCTCGTTCTTTTAATACGGATGGAGGAGCTATAGAAGGCTCGATCACTTTTTCTATTCCCACAAGATTTGTTGTTTTGGCAAATATTCGCTGTAGTGCTTTGTATGCCTTTAAATTAGCTTCATCCGATATTCGTGGCGAAAATACAGGAACATCTCTATATAGATCTAGTCCAATTATTCTGGGCTTATTTCCCAATTTCTCTAACAACGCTACCAATACATCATCAGAAACCGTAGTTTCATCGAGCATTTGGATGCTGCTTTCGTCCCACTCAACGATAACTATTCGTTCATCAATTGGCTCTTGTTTTTTTAGCAAAAAATTAAAATCGTACAAAGCTAAATCTAGCGCAGAAAAACATTGACTAAAATAAACAAACGCGATTGTTACTGCAATCGCGATAAATGCTCTTTTGGAAAGCCTGTCCATAAGTATGCTGAGTAAATCGTTGTTATCTCAAAGCTTTGAGCTTTAAGTTTTAAGCTTATAGATAGAAGCTAGAAGCTCTTTGAATTTTGAGCAGTGTTAGTGTCGGGCGAATATTCTACCCCAGCACTCTCTAATAGTCGTTGTAGATAATTTGCAGAATTATTAGAATTTTGTACGGCTAACTCTAAAGCTTCATACCAAATACCATTACTGGCAAACAACGCTGCCTTTTCTGTAGGATTTTTAGCTGCTTTTAAAGCTGAAGCTACTTCCTCGCTCAATACTGTTTTTTTAATTCCCGCACCTAGTATATCATAAGATTCTTCTGGGTTATTTTGACAGGGGAAAGCCACGTACCAAAGATACGTTTTTCCTTTTAATAGATTTACACTATTGTCTAATGTTATTTTTTGAATACCTTCTCCTTTGAGATGTAAGTTCTTTTCTGTTACTACTTTTGAAGATTCTGGATCTACCAAAGTGAATTTAAAAGGGAGCGAAGAAGCTTGATTAGAAATCAAATAAACGGAGGGGTTCTTTTTTGTAGTCAAATGTACGATTTCTTCATCGGGAACGGCCAGAGCAATGTCTCCTTTATTTAGCTGGCTTTGACAGTCGGAACGAGATCCACTACTCAAAGTTCTCTTCTGCGCTACTGGCTGGGGATCGCCATCAAAAACATACCCACCCAATAGGTTTGCTACAGCAGGAGAAAGGTTAGCTATCTCTATCATACTTAATGATAAAACGAAAAATTTAAGTATTTTCATGGTTGTCGCAACGAAATATTTATGAGATAGTTAAAAACTTCGACAAAATTATACAAAAATTTTCACCAAAAACAACCTTTATCTACTCTATCAGAATCGTGGCTGCCCATTCACGAGGATGAGACAATCGAGCGATTTCATCTCTTTGAGCTTTTGCTAAAGCAGTTGAACTTTTTGTATTGTCAGAAGCTTTTTCTTGATAAAAAGCTTCTATTAATTCAAGCTGACTTTCATCGTCCACCTGCCACAAACTACCAAGAACCGATTTTACTCCGCTTCTAGCTGCTATACCAGCTAGCCCCAACAAAGATTCTTCGCTCCCTACGGCAGTTTCACAAGCACTTAATACTAGTAATTCCAAAGTTTGCTTGCTTTGTTTTAAAATCTGCTCCAATTCTAAGGCGGTAATTTTGCCATTGCTAGCGAGCAAAAAGGATGTCGCTGCATTACCGCTAAAATACCCATGCGTCGCAAGATGCAGAATAGAATATTCTTTCTCCTTTATCTGTTTGAGTAGATTACTTGAAGTAAACTCTCTATTAGCGTATGTTTTCCCCTCTACCAATTCTGTAATTATTTGTATTTCTTTGATCGCATTTTCTAAATTCCCCCAAGCACTAAAGTTAGGACTGGGATTTTCCAAACCAAAAGCTAATACTTCTTCAATTTTTTGTCGCTCCTCATGAGAAACCTGCAATCCTAAAGAAGAAACTGTTTCCCATCTTTCAACTAAATATTTTTCTCCATCGTACAATGCTGCCATAGGCAGATTTCTTAAAATTCCGTCATGGATAAATACTATTTTCTCTATCTTGTTTTTTTCGAGCTTTACTTCAAATGGTTTGATAATCATCTCGTAGAATAAACGAGAGTTTTTTTGAAACTCCCATCTGTAGCCTATGGTAAGCTGCTTCCTCCAACTTTCTGCACTTTTAACCAATCTCTTTTTCTCGATTTTTATCGCATTATGATTTTTTTTACCATTTGGCATTTCAACAATAAAGTGTGTACGATCGTCTAAAATAATGGAATTGATAATTGCAGTTCGCTCCGAGCGTTTTTTTGACGTTCGATCGCTATTGCTTATAAGTTCAAAACAATCGTCTCCAAAATATTTTTTCAATTGAAGCAAACGGATCTTATCGGAGATATTTATTGCTTCAGTCAAATTATCTTGAGATGGATTTTCTGATTCGAGCAATAGTTTTAAAGCATTTTGATAAACTGGTTCTAGTTCTGTCTTTAGATCGGCTGTTCGGACATATTCAAAACTGTTATCGAGCGATGCGATCGCTCCTCTATAGGCATCGATCGCTCTTTCCTTGTATCCCATCTGTTGATAAATCTCTCCTGCCAAAGACTGAGAGTGAAAAAGACTGTCGTATGCAAAAATCGACTGGGCAATATTTTGGGACGCTAACACTGTTGAAATTGCCTTCTCAATTTGAGAAGTTTTTAGATAAAATTCTGCTAGCGCAGTTTCTGCATAGCTCTGGGCGTATAAATCGTTGATTTGTTTTGCCGTTTCTATACCTTTAAATAGCCAAGCATCTTGATTTTTGGCATCTATCTTCGACCATGCGATCAGCGTAAATACTAACTTTCTTGTAGCGGGTAGATCTCCCACTATTTTGCTGCCCTGGTTTATTTGTTCTTGAGATAAGGTATTGCCGTTTGCGTTCCAATCGATTAATGCAATTGTACTAGAAAGCCGCTCTTTTTTTTGTGGATCGATTTTTACTTCTTCTGTAGTGCCATCTCTTCTTAAATCTATTGCTAGCATTGCTAGCTTTGAATATTTTTCGATTAATTCTTTGTCTCGCGCGATTTCTTTAACGTAGTTTTTTCCGTCTTCTGCCCTACGCGACTGAGATTGATTGAATTCTAAATTTCGTTTTCTTTTTTTTAAAGATTCGACGAGATTGTTCAACACGGATATTGATGTTCTACCTTGTTGAATACTTTTTAAATACAAAAATATTCCTTTGTCTAAATTTCCTATTGAAATTTCAATGTTTCCTTGTTTTTCTAATACTAGAGAAAGTTGTTTTGCTCCGTTGTCTAGATTTTTAATATCTTCTAACTCTTTTTTGGCTTTTGGGTAGTTTCCCAGATTTGCGTAAGCTTCTGCCAGAAGAAACTTATAATCGATGATTTTTTGTTTATCGGTTACAGATTTAAGTTCCTCTTCCCAATCTACTACCTGCTTTTCTAAGTAAGAATACTCAGTTTGAATTTCATTTGCTACAACAACTGTTGGGATCGATCCCAGCAGCCCGGATAATAATATTGCTGAATAACTTTGCTTTAAATTCACGACATTCCTAACTGTTAACTAACCTTTTAATTTTTAAAATGTTTCCCGCTTCGGAGTCGAAAGCCGAGCCGAGCTTTTC
>JAIMKV010000121.1:2215-7389 GCA_020692205.1 Myxosarcina sp. GA_180221_E-2-1-MAG-40_15 | reverse complement strand
GGGGTCTTCTCGCTCACGCCAGATAAAAACCCCAGTTTCTAGGACTGAGGCGTAAATAGATGTTTTGTTTTGGTCGCTTTAGATAACTTGAGAAATAAAGTCACTAATAAATTGTTTCTCTTCCTCCCAGGTCGCGCCTTTTGGAACTTCCTGCCAGTCTGCTTTTTCAGCAAATAAGTCATAAGCCTTTTGCCACTCGGTATCGTTGTCCTGATGCTCTCGCATATACTGTCTGAGTTCATCGACAGTCATATTTTTTAGTGGTTTAGACAATTTTTACATCTCCTTGAGTATTAATTTCTAGTCCAATTTCTCCACCTATTCCGCATTCGATGAAGATAATTTCTTTACCTTGATAATAGCGAAACGAGGTAATTATTAGTCTTGCGTCAGTTAAAAACTGGGCAATAATACAAGCTTTTACAGCTTGTTCGTTGCTAATCATACATATTTAGTTTTCTAGGTACATTTTTATCCATCTGGCAAGCGTTTTTAGTTTTTCTAGCAGTATCACGCTGCTTTGCTTGTCGATATACTTATTATCGCTTTTTATATTGCTTTTGTCAACGAGTGTTATAAACCAGCAGTTATTCGTGGTATTGTATAAATAGAGTTAATAAGAAAATTACTTTTGATCATGAACCTGTCGCAGTTGGAAATCGACAAATTACCCTGTATTCCTTTAAGCAATAAAAGAGCTTTTCCAGATTGCCAAAGCATTTACTTTGCGATTGATTCAAAGTGGCAAATTCAATATATAGGAAGTACTTTAAATCTAAGAAAAAGATGGATGAGTCATGAGAGATATACGGCTTTAAAAGCGATTGGAGGAATCAAAATTTTTTACTTACTTCTTGAAGTAGATGTTGAAGACTTGAGAGGGATGGAAAGAGTTCTAATTGCACTCCACAAACCGCTTTTAAATAAACTAAAGCCCAGGAAAGAAGATTTTGTTAACAGGTCTAAAGGCAAACAAAATCGTTCAATGATGGTTTCTATCAAATCATCAATAGATATTCCAGATCTTCACAAAAAGATTAGATACGCAAGGATTGAAGCCAAAAAGAGAGGAGTCAATTTAACTGAAATATGCTTTTTGTGCAGAATGACTAGAGCCAACTGGTATTTGATCGAGTCAGACAAGACAAAAGCAATCTCAATTGAAACACTAAGACTAATTGAAAAAGCTTTAGAGACTGATTTTGGGATAAAAGATAGTGATTTTAAAAAATAAAAGTTTAAACACTAGTTGTAAAACGCTTATACAATGAATATATTTGAGAAAAGTTTGAAAATCAACATGGATATAGTTTTCAGAAAAACAGACGAGAAGCTTCCAAGCAAGCTACGAAAAGCACGAACTGAAGATGGTAGATCTGTACAAGTTCTAGCTACTGCTGCTGGTATATCCTCTGCTTATTGGTATCAACTTGAAACTGATAAACGCGAGTGGGTTTCTGAAGAAATAATTAGAAGAATAGAAAAAGTTCTGGAAGTTCAACTTTTGGATTTTAATACGCCCATAGCAGCGTAAATTGCATTTAACGGTGGATTAGTGCGATCGCATTGTGCTGACAAATTTGGTATGAGGTGAAATAAATTTATTGATAATACACTTAACAAAAAATGTTAAATATCATTAGCAAGCAAAAAGTCTTTTATCAAAAGAGAGACATTCATAGAAACTACTTAATTAGGTATCCATGAATCACAAAATTACTCTCAAAGACTCTTTACATCAACTAATCGCAGAAAATGGTTCAGTTGAAACCGCAGAACGTTATAAGTCAATCTATGAGGATTTTGACCAAGACGTTTATGGTAAAGCAGTAGGTTATCTAGAATGTTTTCTTCAAGAGATATTAGATATTGAAAATAAAAATAGCAATGAAAAATCGCCCAACATTACTTTGTCCGAAGCCGTTCGATCTTCTGAGTCAACGCCAAATTTACATCCAGACAGTCTTCAAGAGAATCGAGAGAACTGATTGCAACAATAATCTCCTCTGCTGATAATGTCTCAGGAAAATTTAACTCCTCGCCCTCTTCTAAGCTTTTAATTAATTGCCAATAAGGGATTTTAAGGATCTGTGCCAATCTAACCAGTGTTGAATGATCTGGTAAATTTATGTAATTACCATTTTCCAAGTTGCTAATTGAAGGATGAGAAGTGCCAAAAAGCCTAGCAAACTGCCTCTGGTTATAGCCCAAAGTAGCGCGAGCATTTTTGACAATTATCCCTAAACGACGAAGTGCTTGCGATGTGTCCATAAATCCTCCGATACATCACAACCACTTAATCAGATAACTATCGCGGTTAACCAAGATAAATTACCTTGTTAAATTACTGGTCAAATCTTGGTAATTGAAACTTAACAAAAGTTGCTCGTTTTTTGGTAACTGGCACTTAACGCATACCTTTAGCTCTTTAGATAACAAAGTCTCCATGACCTCAAGCAACCTACTAGCCAAAACAGCCGATCGCTTTCATCGCCAACTCGAAAAAGCCTGGGCCCAACACCCCCCTCCCTGTCAAGAGAAGCCTGCAATACTGCCCTGCGATGCTGGAAAACCCTGCCCGTTGGGGTTGAGCGCATGGTGTTGTCAACATCGAAAAGCGATTCAGTGCGGACTCGGCGGTTTCCGTCGATAAGCAACTGAATCAAGAAGAGATTAAAGAAAAATTAATTAATTAAGAAGAGACTAGAATGTCCGAATTAACCATTCCCCAAGAGTATTTATCCGAGTTCAAAGTAGACGACGAAGGAAAAGTTTTTGCTAGTCGTAGCGCAACAGCTAGATTATGCGGATTAAAGAGTCATGCTAGCATAACTACTTTGCTAAAGAATTTAGCTGTTAAAGAATCGCCTTCAAGACCACTCCAAACGTTTACAGGGCAAGACTTTAGAGGGTGTGAAAAATTGCCCGATGTTTTGGTTTCTGCCATAGTTTTGCATTACGCATTTAAAGGCAGAGATGAAGCCATGAAGTGGGCATCTGTTTTTAACGGTGTCGGACTTAGAACGGTCATGCAGTCTCAACTTGGCTGGCGGCCACCAGAGCCAGCAATCTTAAGCGAGAGAACCAAAGAATTAGAAGCCGAGAATAAGCAGCTAGAGGAAGAAATTTCCAAGCTCAAGGAAATGGTGATTTGGCTTTGCGAAAGGATGGAGCAAGTCGAGCAAAAAGTCACGAGCAATACAGAGGATTTGAACCGCTTAGACCGCAATCAGGTTTTATTTGAGAAATGGCACAAAGAGCATCGAGCCACACACAAAGAGCTTCAAGAAAAGTACGAACAGACTGTTAGAGATAAGGAATATAAACGCCAGATTAGCCTACTGATAGCCAAGCACTGCGGAGATAACGAAGGCTTCCGCAAGGCTAGTTGGAATGGTATTTACGGAGAACTTATTAGACAAACAGAATTCCAAGTTTATGCTGCCGCCAAAATGTGGAATTGCTCGTGTATCGATGCGGTGGAAATCGGTGGATATATGTCCAAGCTTTACGCGATCGCTTCTGAGGTTCTGGTCTGATGCCCCACAGAAAAAAAAGATTTTCCTACGGACTGTGCGCCGTCTGTGAAGCTCCCGTACAATATCCAGGCTTATGTGGATACAAATGTTCTAGCTGTGGCTGGGTCAAGATGACCGAAATCGCCATGCTGCTGAAAAAAAGTAAGAAGGAAAAAATAAGAAATAAGAAGTATGGAGCTTTCCTTCTTATTTCTTATTTCTTACCTCTTATTTTCTTCGCCAATTCTTCCTGAGCTTACAAAAGCGAAAACCTCTGATGGTGGTACATCAGAGGTTTTCTATTTTTCCAATTCATTTATTTGATTCCAACCGAATTGGGAATTTGTCCTAAAAAAGCAGCCTTGTTGAATCCGTAATGTACCCAGCGATGGGTTCATTTGACTTGATTTAACTCGTTGCCCTTTTGTTCTTGTCAGTATACGTAAATCCACTGAGGATAGCAACGGTGCATATTGAGCGCAAAATGTCAAAAACTACAGTTAAACCCAAGGAGGGCAAGGAATGACAGCGATAACCATACCTCAAGTTAAATATTTGGCGATTACCGACTTTAGGGTAATTCTCAAAGCGATGGAGTTAGGTCTAACGCCCATAGAGTGCCGAACCTGGCACTATGTAAACTCTTGTTGCGCCCACGGGATTGAGTTCGATGTCTTTGATGCCACGGACTTTTTGGAGCTTGAAGTTGGGGAATTTTTGGCGATCGTGGAAACGCTTGAGTATTTAGACCTGGTGGGAAATTTTGAAAATCAAACTATTGGAGGAAACGAACAATGAAGTCAGCCCTAAAAGATACAGTCGGCTTTTCTGTGGGAAGCTTCCCACTCAACCTCGTCAGTCGCTTCACTTGGGCAAAGCCCAAGACCGCGCTGACTCGCAAAACGCGACGTACCGCTTCGCATAAAGTCAGAACTTTCTACTTTCTACTTTCTACTTTCTACTTCCTCGCTTCGCGAGGCAGACATAGCAATGGCAGCCCCGAACAAGCTGCCACCACAAAAATTAAACCTGAAATACTCATAGCCATAGTAGCGCATTTCGCTGCTGGCTTGGGTATTTCGGCGCACATTTTTTTACTAGGGGGTGCAGCGTGAGTAGAAGTTACAAAGATACATTCATCAAGAAAATGGCTAAAGAGCTTGGCATATCTACTGAACAAGCCATCAAAGGTTACAAAAAAATCAAGAGATTGGGATTGTTGCCCGATCAAATGCGAGAAGCGAGAGAAACAGAAGGGGCAGCGATACTTTATACCCCCAAACAAGAAGAGGGAGGTAATAAGTAATGAAACGCCCAAATCCTAACCAGTTCTACAGAATAACTTTGGATCAAGCAATATCTTTTTACTGGTACGGAATGATTAATGTATCAGGCTTGCTTTTCTTCGCTGTCAATATTTACAGAAAACAAGGTCAAACTTTAAGAATCGAAAACATTCCCGCTTTTTGCGAAATGCTAGGAATTTCACAAAGAGCCTTTTATAAAGCTAAAGCTGCTTTGGTAAATACTGGGTTTTTAGAAGAGGAAATTTATGGTGCGGTTGGATTAAAATCAGTACCTTTGTACGATGAACAATCGTGCAGTCAAGATGAACAATCGTGCAGTCAAGATGAACAATCGTGCAGTCAAGATGAA
>JAIMKV010000121.1:0-2194 GCA_020692205.1 Myxosarcina sp. GA_180221_E-2-1-MAG-40_15 | reverse complement strand
AACAATCGTGCAGTCAAGATGAACAATCGTGCAGTCAAGATGAACAATCGTGCATAGCGACCATAGATAAACCCCCAGAGGATAAGCACTCTAGCGACTCTTCAGATATTTATTCAGATATTTATTCAGATATTTTTCAAAATTCTCTCTCAGATCCAGAAGAAGAAAAGACACCGTTGACGAATGAGTCAACAGCGGTTGTCCAATCGGATTTGGAGAGAGAGAATTTTTCTATCAAAAAAGCGGAGCAAGGCGATCTTGGGGGTTGCCCCCATGAGCCATTGCTTCAAGAAGAGGAAAAAGAGCAGGAGGAAGTTAAACCCAAGCTTGAAAATAAGCAGGAGTTAAATCATCCTGCTTATTCGCTAAAAAACGATTCACCTCGATCCGCACCGACAAATCAATCTGAAGTAAAAAAAGGTTTCGGCGCGCGTAGTACTAAAAAAGTGTTAAATACTACAAAATCGACAAATGAATTAAGGCAAAAGTATGACAATCGCGGTTTTCCCAGACTGATTGAAAAGCTATACGAAGAAGGTCTTGAGGAGTCAAAGCATAACGAGTTTATTGATTATGTAATTAAAAGATTCAAAGAGATGCCAAAGTATCCCAGTTATCCCGATGCCCTTGCGATTAAAAGATTTGGAGAGTTCATGAATGACTTTCTAGATTATTGCGAGAAAAAAAATTATGTCGAAAAGTGTCGCGCGAGCTATCTGGTTGCAGAAGAAGATGAACCAAAACCAGTAGAGGTGGAGGTAATTGACCCAAATAAGCCACAGAAATCGATGAAGCAGATTGCAGCAGAAATCCGTCGCGCAAGAGACGAAAAACTCAGATTAGAAGCAGAAAAATCAAAAGGAGAGCAAAACAATGGTTGATATTAAAGTTCCCCCCGCTAGCATCGAAGCAGAAGAGGCTATTTTGGGGTGCATTATGTTCGATAAAAATACTGTCTATGACGTAGTAGATGAACTTCCAGTCGAAGCCTTTTACTCAACGACGCATCAAACAATTTACAAATGTATTGTAGAACTCTACAGAAATGAGGAGCCGACGGATTTTATCGGCATTTCCCAACGTTTAAAACATTTAGAGTTGCTAGACAAAGTTGGAGGAACTGCTGTATTGTCTAGATTATTAAACTCTACTGTTTCGGCAACAAATTTAGATCGCTATCTAAAGCTAGTCAAAGAGAAATATTTTCGTCGTCAAATGATCGATTGCGGTCAAAGAATTAGTGAGATTGCTTACGATCAGATTACTAAAATAGAGGAGTGTCGCGAGCTAGCAGAAGAACACCTTTTCAAAATGCTCAAGCCAGAGGTAGCAGGGATTGAGCCTGAAGCGATCGAAGATCCATTAACTAGAATTATCGAAAACATGGATAGTCTTGCACCTTTAGGAGTTAGCACTAAAATTGCTGACTTGGATAGCAAAATCGCAGGGTTAATACCCAAGAATCTTTATATCATCGCCGGTAGACCGTCTATGGGTAAAACTTGGATGGGCATAAATATTGCTAAATCTGTTGCCGAGCAGGGAAAAAATGTCTTTTTTGTATCGGCTGAAATGAGCAATGAAGATTTGTCTATACGTTTTCTAGCAATGGCAACGGGGATAGATTCTTTTAAAATCCAGACTAAAAACTTAACTAAAGAAGAGAGAGAAAGGATAACTCTCGCCTATGCCGATCTGATTCAACTACCGCTTGTTTTAGATGATTCTCCTGCACGACATCTATCGCCAGCCAAAATCCGTTCTAAGCTGCGAAGAACAGCGATAAAGATGGGCAAACCTGATTTGTTAGTAGTTGATTACCTTCAGAAACTTGGCAGTCGTTCTGCGGTAAATAGAGCGCAGGTGGTCGGAGAAATTACGGGAGACTTTAAGGATATTGCTAAAGAGTTTGATATTCCAGTGGTTTGCCTAGCTCAGATAAATAGAAATACAGATGCTCGTTCTGATAAGCGTCCCTTGATGTCAGACATTAAAGACAGTGGGGATATCGAACAGGATGCCGATATAATTATGACTCTTTATCGCGATGAGTATTACAGTCCTGACAGTTTAGACCACGGATTGCTTGAGATTAACGTGGCTAAAAATCGTAATGGCGAAGTTGGCTACATAAAATGTCTTTTCGATCCTAAAACTGGTCAAATAAAAAACTTAACCATGTGAGTGGGAAATC
>JAIMKV010000120.1 GCA_020692205.1 Myxosarcina sp. GA_180221_E-2-1-MAG-40_15 | reverse complement strand
ACATTAATCGTGTAGGAGCTTTTGTGTTTGGAGAGACTATTTGCTTTCAGTATAAACTGGTATATATAATTATGAATAATTAAAACAACTGAGAGTTTTCTTTATTATTTGATAGCTAAGGAGTATTTGTAGAAATAGTGGTTTTATTTCTCTTGAGAGGATTCTAGTATGTCTGATGCTATCTCTTCTGAATCTGGTGGTTTGAATTACTCCTTTCTGTTGTTGGTATATATGATTTGCGCTGATCAACAAATTCATTCAGGAGAAGCTAAAGCTCTAAATAATCTAGCTAATCAAGCTAAAATCAATCAGCTTACGTTGCAATCAATGGATAAGATTTTAGCTCAAGATCGAAACTGCCTATCCATCGAAGATATTGCTCAAAATGTACCTATGGGTCAGAGAAGTGAAACCTTGCGTCAGGTGTTGGCGATCGCCTATGTAGATGGTTTCTTTGCTCCTCTAGAACGGGAAGTTGTTAATCAAATCACCCAGCTTTGGGGTATTCATAAATCTGAAGTTGATCAGATGCTGGAATCGGCTCAAGGCTTTGGGCTATCTCCAGTTGATCAGGATGATGATCAGGTTAATTTATCGATCGGCGCACGTTTGCTTAAGGGAGCAGAATCTTTACTATCACGATCTTTGATTAATAAACTTACAGAACTAGCTCCAGAGAATGTGGGTAAGAGAATTGAGCAGTTACAGCGAGAGATTTTATTATCTGGGTCGGGGTATGATGAGGCAATTCAACACTGTGCCAAAATTGCTGGCGAGGATTATAGGTATGCAAGAAATGCCCTTAAACAAACCTATGATACTTTGCAGGAGTTAGGTAGAGGTATTCAACAAGTCATTGGAGATATTGGAAAAAAGACAACAGGAAAAGGACAACAGACAAGTGCGAAGGAAGTTGCGGAAATGCTAGAAAAGACTCGTCAAGCTCTTTCAGCAGAAATTCTCAAGGAATTAGAAACTGTTCAAGAAGCACTGATGGCTAAACAACGAGCGTTGAACCATTTTAGTATTGCCTTCATGGGGCGGACTAAAGCAGGTAAAAGCACACTTCACGCTATTATCACGGGTGAGGGTTGGGAGGCGATCGGAGTTGGGAAGCAGCGTACTACTCGCTATAACCGGGTGTATGAGTGGAAAAATATCCGCATTATTGACACTCCGGGCATTGGCGCTCCGGGAGGTAAAACCGATGAAGAAGTTGCTAAAAGTGTAATTGAAGAAGCAGATGTGATCTGTTACGTTGTCACCAACGATAGTATCCAAGAGACTGAGTTTAATTTCCTCAAGATTCTTAAGGAGAAAACCAAGCCACTTACAATCCTGCTAAATTTGCAGCATAACCTACGGGATAAACGCCGTCTAGATCACTTTCTTCATAACCCTGATCGACTCTTTGCTAAGGAAGGAGCAAGCGGGATTGGTGGTCACTTAAAACGAATTGAGCGGTATGCTAAGGAACATTATGCCAATGATTATCTAGATATCATTCCTGTCATGCTGCTGGCTGCCCAACTTGCCCAAGAACCAGAACATCAAAATCGTTCTAGACAATTATTTAAGGCTAGTTGCATCCAAGATTTTCTAGATTCTATCCGAGAATCCCTGATCAAACATGGGGCTATTCGGCGATCGCAAACTTTGCTGGGTTCCACAGTGGGGGAAGTAAATAAACCTTACAAATGGATATCTGCTCGAGTTAGTGAATATCAAGAACTGGCAGAAAGGCTTAAAGTCAAACGACAAGAACTTAATATGCAACTTCAAGAAGCAGAGGAAGATATAATTAATGACTTATCTCAGCAAATTTATATGGTTTTTCAAGATGCTTGGGATATGATAGAGTATTTTGCCGAAGATTATTGGCAAGCAAATGAAAGCCAAATGAGAAATGGCTGGAAACGAAACTTACAAGAGATTCAGTTTGAGCAACGTTTAGAGATGGCTATGCAAGAGGCAAGTCGAGATTTTCAACAGAAAGTACAAGAAGAGCTTGAAGAAATTGAGAAGGAATTAAAATTAATTGCTCAAATTCAAAATAAAGATTTTACTTTCTCTGAGCAAGATACAAGTGATTTTAATGAACAGCTATTCAAGTTTGGTGGTGGTATTTTATCAGCAGTTACTATGATATTAGGTCTTTTTATTCCGGGTATGATGCCATTATAAGTAGTAGCCGTTTTGAGTACCGTTTTGAGTAGGGTTAGTGATTTTTTCTCTAGTTTGTTTAAGTCAAGAGACCAGAAACGAAGGGAGGCAGTTCAAAATATCTCAGAATCCTTAGAAATGCAGCTTAATGAGCAATATGATGAAACTATTGAACAAACTCAAGAGAACTTTGAAGAATATTGTCAATCTGTTATAGAAGCTGTTGATCAATATTTTGAGAATCTGATTCAAGGAATTGAAGATATGGCAAGACAACTTAAAAAAGCGCAGGGTAAATTAAAAGATGCAGAAAACTATCTGAACCGTGCCTATGCTAAAAGGATTATTGATTGGGCTACTGACCAGTATGAGCCGCTTACTGATGCTGCAATTAATGAGAAAATTCGTAAGGTAAATCGAGATTTTGGTAAGGAAATACAAATTTATACTACTTCTGATATTCCTATAAAGAAATCACTGGATGAGATGCAGAAAATTCTTCAAGAAAGTGTTTCTATTCAAACTGTAAAAAACTAAACCGGAGGTAATTTCCCATGACTCAAAATAATCCAACCTTTAAGGCTGCTGAAATTGGCAAAACTTTCAAAGATGCTTGTATTCACTTCGATGCCTTGCTAAAGTCTGCTAAGTCAGAGGATTTGAAAGCAATTAGCACTAAATTACATCAAGAGTTGAGAGAATATAAACAGCAAGGATTATTAACTGTTGCTTTTAGCAGTTCAAAATATCTCAGAATCCTTAGAAATGCAGCTTAATGAGCAATATGATGAAACTATTGAACAAACTCAAGAGAACTTTGAAGAATATTGTCAATCTGTTATAGAAGCTGTTGATCAATATTTTGAGAATCTGATTCAAGGAATTGAAGATATGGCAAGACAACTTAAAAAAGCGCAGGGTAAATTAAAAGATGCAGAAAACTATCTGAACCGTGCCTATGCTAAAAGGATTATTGATTGGGCTACTGACCAGTATGAGCCGCTTACTGATGCTGCAATTAATGAGAAAATTCGTAAGGTAAATCGAGATTTTGGTAAGGAAATACAAATTTATACTACTTCTGATATTCCTATAAAGAAATCACTGGATGAGATGCAGAAAATTCTTCAAGAAAGTGTTTCTATTCAAACTGTAAAAAACTAAACCGGAGGTAATTTCCCATGACTCAAAATAATCCAACCTTTAAGGCTGCTGAAATTGGCAAAACTTTCAAAGATGCTTGTATTCACTTCGATGCCTTGCTAAAGTCTGCTAAGTCAGAGGATTTGAAAGCAATTAGCACTAAATTACATCAAGAGTTGAGAGAATATAAACAGCAAGGATTATTAACTGTTGCTTTTATTGGTCAATATAGTGCGGGGAAATCGACAATTATCTCTGCCCTAACTGGACGGCGGGATATTCATATTGATGCTGATATTGCAACGGATAAAACCTCTGATTATGAATGGAATGAAATTAAGCTGATTGATACTCCCGGACTTTTTACGGATAGACAAGATCATGATGAGATGACCTATAGCGCAATAGCCAAGGCAGATTTGTTAGTATTCTGTTTAACTCATATGCTCTTTGATGACATCACGGTTGAGAACTTCAAAAAACTTGCCTATGAGGAGGGCTATCGTTGGAAGATGATGTTAGTCGTTAATAAAATGTCTAGTGAAGGGGAAGATGAAGAAAAGAAAATTTCCAACTACCGCCATAGCCTCGCTGAAGCATTAAAACCCTACTCTTTGGAAGAGTTTCCGATTAGTTTTATTGATGCCAAGGACTACTGTGATGGAATTGATCAAGAAGATGATTTTTTCACGGAAATTAGTCGTTTTGATACATTTATTACTGAACTAAATCGCTTTGTTGAGGGGCGTGCAGCTTTGGCTAAATTTGATACTCCTGTGCGGATTGCTCTTAAGTGTCTAGATGATGCCCAAATCGGTTTTACTCGAAGTTCTGGTGGAGATACAGTATTTCTAGAAGTGTTAAGCCGTCTTTCTCGCAAGGTTAATAAAGAACGAAAACGCCTACGCACCAAAGTTAAGAGCATTACACTTGATATGTATACCGCAGTCTCTAAAGAGGGGACTATTCTATCTAGGGCGGTAGGTAATACAGATTTTGACAGCCTAAATAGACAGGCTGAAATAAATGTCCGGCAACATTATGCAAGAGCCGGAGAGAAATTGGAAGAAGCAGTTAATGATGCAATTAAATCAATTGGTTCCGAGATTGAGTCAGAACTTGGAGATGAACTGACCCAAGCATTTATTGCTCAATTAAATTTCGATTCTACAGTATCAGTTAAGAATCCTAAAACTCAAGCAAATGCTCAACAAATTAAGGAACAAATTAATTCACTAAAAGCAATTGCAAATAAAGTAGGGATTAATGAATTGCCTCAATTGGCAACTAGAGGATTTGGGAAAACTGCTGGTAATGGTTTTCTGCGCCCAATGGATGTTGCTGGCAGTGGACTTCATGGCGCAGTTCGTGATTTTGGGAAGATGGTCGGATTTAAGTTCAAGCCATTTCAGGCTGTAGGAATTGCCAAAAATATTGGGAATGCGGCTAGATTTCTTGGTCCAGCCCTAGCAGTTATTTCTGTAGCAGTCGATTTTTACTCTGTCCATCAAGAGCGCCAGCATGAGCAAGAAATGGCTGATGTTCGCCGTGATATTACCAGTCAGTTTCAGGCTATTGCTGTAGATTTAACACAGCAAATAGAAGATCAATTACAAGAAGCTGAAAATCAACTTTATGGGCAAATTGAATGGAAAATTACCGAAGCCCGACGGCAAAATGAGTCATTAGTTGCAAATTCTCAAAGTGAAGTAAGGCAACTGGCAGAAATCAGAAAGAGCTTAGAAGGAATTCTGGAGGAAGTAGAGGGATGTTCAAAAAATGAGGGGATTAGCTAAATAGAGAGATTTTGATATTGGAGTAGAGGCGGATCGATCGTAAAATTCTTCCTCTGGATATTTTTGAGCATTATTGCCTAGATATTTGGTAAAAATGGGACGAGAAAGGTTAAGATAGTTTGCGTTTACAATTTTTGCCCTTTATCTTGTCTATGATTGATGGGTTTTGGGCTAGACAACCTAAAATATATTTAACCGGAAACCTTGTGCAATTAGAAACTAATCTCTCAAAAGTGGATGTTGTAGATCCGCTGCCAACAACAAAATTACCTTTTTCTTTACAGGATTTAAAGCTTGCTATTCCTAGCTATTGTTTTGAGCCTTCTACAGGGAAATCTCTAGCCTACTTTTTCTTAGACATTACCATCATTGCAGGGCTTTACCTAATTGCTGCTTTTTTTGATTCATGGTTGTTTTTCCCTTTCTTTTGGCTGATGCAGGGAACTATGTTTTGGGCTTTGTTCGTGGTGGGTCATGATTGTGGTCATGGCTCCTTCTCTCGGCATAAATGGCTGAATAACCTGATTGGTCACTTATCGCACACACCAATCCTTGTGCCTTATCATGGCTGGCGGATTAGCCATAGGACTCATCATGCCAATACTGGTAATTTGGATACGGACGAAAGCTGGTATCCCGTGAGTGAAACTAAGTATGATCAGATGCCTTGGTATGAAAAACTTCTCCGCTTTTATACGCCATTAATTGCTTATCCCATATATCTTTTCCGCCGATCGCCCGATCGAGAAGGTTCTCATTTTGCCCCCAGTAGCCCTATATTCCGCCCTTCAGAAAAAGGGGATGTGTTAACCAGTTCTGCTCTTTGGGGAGCCATGATCATTTTCTTAGGTTTGTTAACTTACCAATTTGGCTGGCTGTTCCTGATTAAATACTACCTAATGCCCTACATTATTTTTGTAGTTTGGTTAGATTTGGTAACTTTTCTGCACCATACTGAAGACGATATTCCTTGGTATCGGGGCGATGATTGGTATTTCTTGAAAGGAGCTTTATCTACTATCGATCGAGATTATGGTTTGTTTAATTCCATTCATCACCACATCGGCACTCATGTAGCCCATCACATTTTTTTGAATATTCCCCATTACCATTTGCAGGAAGCAACTACGGCTATTAAGCCAATTCTGGGTGATTATTATCGTTACTCGGCAGAACCAATTTCTAAGAGCTTCTTCAAGTCTTACTGGAACTGCCACTTTGTCAAAGATCAAGGTTCCGGCGTTTACCCCCAACCTCCAAGTTCTCGATCGCTCTAGTCCTTGAGCGTTAGCTATAATTTGACCATGTTTGACCATAGTTGAGAAGATGATTTCTAGACTATGGTTTTTTGGTGCCGATAACTGGACTTGGTATTAGGGATTTTCGGTGGTGAGAATTTTGAGGCGGATGATTTGGTCGGTGTCTCCTAGTTGAACTTCGATCACTTCGCTAGAAAGACGACTGAGGCAGTTGAGGAGCGATCGCAAATGGGGAGTGCTGGCTCCGGTATCTACATAGAGGCGATCGGATAAGCTACTGAGGCGCTTCCAGGTGGTGAAAACCTTGGCAACACTCTGTTCTAGCTGGGAGGCTTGCTTGACTAAATCTGCGGCAGTATTAAGGCAGTCGAGGCGGAGGGCTTCGGTGAGAGCCATTTCTAAGTCTAGGGAAGAATTTTGGAGAGTCTGGACTTGAGCCGCCGCATCGAGATATTTGGACAGATTCCGGGCATTGCTGGTGAGGTGTTTGACCGTATCTAGGTCTGGGCTTTCGGCTACTTCTTCTTGGATGGCACTGAGGTGGGAAGGGGGCAGCTTTTCTAGCTCTTTAACGAGGGGGGCGAGATGACGAGCCGACATAAAACCTTCGGCGGCTTTTTCTTTCACCTCTGAGGGCAATAGCTCGGAGTTCATGGTTGTCCATTCATCGGTTAGCTGCTTGACCTCCCGGCGAGTGATATGATCACCCTTGTGGGCTGCTTCACTGACTAGGTGTTGAACTTCGGGACTAGATTTGGCAGTTTCGAGGAAAGCTCTTTTACTAAAGTTATTGATGGATTCGGGATCTAGTTGTCCTTCACTGAGTAAAGTATCAGCACTATTTGCTAACTGGATGAGGGCATAAGCCTGACTCTTGCTAATTTCTCGGTCTTTTAACCAGTTCAGGAATCCGGCTCCCCGGCTATCTCCGCCTTGTTTTTCTCGATCGCGAATCGCCCGGAGAATCCGTCCCCGCCAGATATCAGTTTGGAGATCAAATCGATCACACACTGACCAAGCATTGTCTAGCTGTTGTTGGTATTCCAGA
>JAIMKV010000030.1 GCA_020692205.1 Myxosarcina sp. GA_180221_E-2-1-MAG-40_15 | reverse complement strand
ATTTAAAACCCACTAAATACACCAATGCGATTAGGCATAGCCTACGCTTCGCGATCGCTTGCCTAATTGAGATAGTTTATTTATTTTGTTCAGGACGAATAGACGAATGATGCTCGACAATCATCCAGCGATCGCCTTTTTTCTCATAGAGAAGAGCATATCGTACAGGGACTTCTACTATTAAATTGTTATTGATCGTATCATAATAATGATAATCATTATAAAAAAAGTTAAAAATCCTCAAAACCAAATGTGGGCAATATTAAGCGGAATTGAAGGTAATTTAGCAGCTTACGAGGCAGTATTAGCAGATATCAAACTTCAGCGAGTTAAACTCGAAGAATTATATATCTTGGGTGACTTAATAGCAGCTAATCCAGATAGCGAAAAAGTAATTAAACGCATTCAAAACCCTTTACCAGGAGAATTACAACCACAAGTATGCATTGGTTGGTGGGAAGAACAATGTTTTGCCTTACATGGTTTGGGTTCGACAGCCGAACCAACAGAATTAATCGATCGCTTTGGCAAAGAAACGGCTAAACTACTCTGGGATTCAGTATCTCGCGAAACTGTACAATGGTTATGCAATTGTCACTTTGGTTTTTTTGAACTGGATTGTTTGTTAATTCATGGAAGTACTGTTAACGTTAGTGATGAGTTAACCCCCGAAACTCAACCCTGGCAAATGTTAGACCGCTTGCAAAGAGTACAGGCTAATCATCTCTTTTGTGGTCGTTCGGGTCAAGTATTTGAATATCAACTACAAAAGGGTTCGGTTAATAGTTCGGTCATGACTTTAGATAATCAGCAACCCGTTCAAACTATTACTGCACCTCAAAGAAGAGTTATCGGCGTGGGAAATGTGGGTAGAGAACCAGGAAAGGCTACTTATACTCTTTATAGTCCACAGAGCGATCGCTTGAAGTTTAAAACAGTTTATTATGGCAGTTAGACACTACTTGACAATTGTTCAGTTTAACGGTCGATAAAATTTGTGACTCGCTGGTGGAAAACTACAGGTGAAGTGTTGCCTACAGAATTTGTTGATCGCGTAATCGTATCTCCAACTTGTGGACGGCGATTTATTCTTTTTAGCGCACTGATATGTAAAAAAACTTCTTTACCACAATCATTAACCTTGATCATCTTTCCACTTGATTAATTGTCCGCTATGTAAAACGGGTTTCATGAAATACTCTTAATATTGACTGAACAGATTACAGATGTTAGTAATTAAGTTTATTATTTAGGGGCAAGACTATGACTCGGTTAATGCTTAGCGACAATAGTCGGTAAACTTAACCGTCGTCTTTATTAATATAAAATTAGCTTTACTTGGTAATAAGACCAAGTCTCCAACTATAATTTGTCAGACTTAGCGATAGCGATCGCAGATATTTTGATGCTCTATTTGAGCTTCAGAACTGTCGGTAACAATCTCAACCCGAATTTTGGCATTGTTGGCAGAGGCAAGATGGGAGATCGCTTCTAATAGCTCTTGTGCTGTTTGCAGATCGATATAGTTACTTCGAGAGATACTAAGCTGAGCCTGGTTAGCTAACTCGTCGTATTTAAAACCATTGACCTGATTTTCTGAGATGACAACCTCAGTCAAACGCTCAGGATTATTGCCAGTTCTTTCAACAATTAATGTTTCTCGTCGAAGAGGCACTTGTACCATTCGCGTTTCTACTTGCTTACGTACGATAACGTCACCAACTTTGCGTTTGCGACGTTTTACCAGTAATTTTTCTTCTAGTAAAGCAATTTGTTTTATTTCTGAGCTGTCTAGATTCTGGTTGTGGGTAGGATTCATTTGGCAATTATCATCTTAAAGAGAATGTGTTATCGCTTTTGGTAAATGGGTTGGTTAAGTGCAAAGTTTGGAACTGCTGGGAGGATAAGCTGTTTCAAATTACAGGTATAACAATCAGATGTTGCTGCTCAAGCCATAACCTGATTTTTTGAGCTTAAATAAGTGCAGGTAGGGTAATTCACCCTACCTGCATCAACCGTCTAAATTAATTGCTCAATTTAAAGGTCGAGATCGCGATCGCGGTTGATAACTGCATCTCCATCAGTTTCGACTTCCAATTCTTCACGACGAATTGTTTCACGCGCCTCGACAGTATCTTGTTCTACTTCTTTACGAACGCTAACTTCTTCCCGCACAAAAGCTTGCTTTTCAATATCCGCAGTTTCTTCGTATACTTCAACTCTGGCGACTTCACCTTCGCGGAAATTAGCTTCACCAGGTGCAACTGCTCTACCACTTGTAGCGGAGTTACGTTCAATAACCACTCTTTCTTTCTCTACAGGCACGGATACAGATGCGGTTTCAGTTTCTACTCTTTTACCAATACTGACTGCACCAGCGCGGAAACGCTCTTTGTTAGCGATCAAGCGTTCTTCGTATAGCTTGAGGTTTTGGTGATCATCTGTATCTACTTCTTGGTGAGCATATAAGGCTGCATCGCGGTCATAGTTATATGTGTCGCGGTCATATGCGCTAGTTGCTTCAGCACGGACAGTATTATCAGTTTGGTATTCTTGTCCACGATAAACCATTCTAACTTGTTCTTCGTAGTCGTAGTCAATGGTCATATCATCATCGTATTTAGGCAAACCTTCGGCTTGTTCCTTGGTTAGGCCTTGAGCGTAAACTCGTCCTTGACTATAGTCGATGCTGGCTCTACCAACGGGCAGTAATACTTTTTTACCGAAGATCCAAAAACCTGTATCTAGTACCAGGTAGCGAAAACGACCAGATTCATCAACAATAATGTCATAAACTGAACCTATTTTGTCGTTGGTACTGTCGTAAACTGAAAAACTTTTAATATCTTCGCCGCCGAAAATGTCTTCTTTATAATTAGGATATAGATCAGCAATTTTAGCTAAAGCCATAAGTAAATAACTCCTGGATGTACTTGATTTATTTAGTCTTCTTAAGGTTATTTAAAATGCAATTATTTTTCATCCTACTTATGAAATAGATGATGTTCCCCAAAAGTATAGCTAAAGATATACGGCAAAGTTGAACTTTAATCGAGGATTGGGTGCTGAACTACGAAAAAAACCGCAAAATTATCTTGCATTGATTTAAATTGGCTTGGTTCTAACAAAAGCAAAGTATTATCGACAAAGAACATTTGTTCTTTATATTTTGGATTAATTGGATTTTGTGGTGTTAGCTAAGCTGCCATTTCTTGGATTTAACTTTTATATCTAAAGATAGGTTGATTTGTTTGGCTCTTTCTAAATAATGAGACATAGAACTAAAAATTTGAATAACTAACAGTTTAAAGATGGATAATACACCAGAAAACGATAAGGAAACCACCACTGCAAGCGGTGGAAAACAAACTAGACTTGAGGCTAAAGACCGTAAGACAGGTATGGAAACTAAGCAAGATACTCGTGAGGGTGCAGCACCAGAAGCACCAGGAGCAAGAGACAGTGTACCTGGCTCTCCTAACCAGGGTACAGATGCACGCTAAATAAAGTTCGTTAATCTCAGGAGGTCGGTAACCGTTTATACTAAAATAGGTCTACCGACCTTTTTGTTGTTTAAAATAATCTGGTTTGGCTTTAATATTTTAGTAGTCGTGAATAATCGTCATCAATCCTTGAATGATCGCCGTGCATCTGGCGACGATTGGCAAGGAGAAATTCAAGAAATTATTAGCGGTGCTTCAGGAGGCTTTCTCTTTGGCATTCCTTTGTTGTACACCATGGAAGTTTGGTTTATCGGCGCTTACATACAACCGCCGATTCTATTGAGTATCTTAGCCGTCACCTTTATCGTTGTATTGTTGATTAATCGGATTGAAGGTTTTCGACCGCAGGAAAGTAAAACCCTACCAGGAGCGATCGCCGAAACCTTTGAAACTTTAGCTGTTGGCATAGTTTGTTCGACTTTAATGTTAATTATCTTAAGACGAATTGATTTGCAAACATCTTTAATCGAAGCGTTAGGTCAAGTTATCTTTGAAAGTGTGCCTTTTTCTTTTGGGGTAGCCTTTTCGCGATCGCTATTAAGCGGAAATCCAGGAATTGATTTAGACGAAAACAAGCCCAGCAATTCTTCCCCCTCCTCCCGCAATCCAAAGTCAATAGTTTGGCGTGATACCATAGCCGATTTCAGTGCTACCTTAATTGGAGCTTTATTTATTGCTTTTAGCATTGCACCTACCGATGAAATCAACATGTTGGCAGCTTCTGCTTCGGCTTTGGAACTATTGGCAATTATGGTAGCTTCCTTATTAATCTCTTACGGCATTGTTTTTGCCTCAGAAATTACCAACTATCAACAGCGTCGACAGCAATCAGGATTGTTTCAAACTCCTCAAAGTGAAACTGTAATCTCTTATATTGTGTCTTTGTTTGTCGGTATGATGATGCTGTGGTTTTTTCAAAAGATTTCTGTGAGCGATCCTTGGTTTCTCTGGTTACGCTATGGCATAATTTTGGGCTTACCTGCCAGTGTTGGTGGTGCTGCGGGTCGTTTAGCAGTGTAAGCTAGTTGAAGTATAAAATTCTCATTGATTCAGTAAACTAATGCCAAAAAATGCTTGGGGGCGATCGCTGACCGAAAAAGTTAGCTTTGCTCTGTCTTTATTTATAGTCGGTATTATTGTCGCTTTGGTCTGCTATCTTTGGATTACAGGGGATACTAACCCGCCAATCTTATCGGTTACGACCTCGCAAATCCGACAGGTCAACCAGGAGTATTATGTACCTTTCACCGTAACCAACTCTGGAGGAGAAACTGCTAATGCAGTAGAAATTGTAGGCGAACTTGCTATTGCGCAAGAGGTAGAAACTGGTATGCAACAAATCGATTTTCTCTCTCGCCAAGAAACAAGATCGGGAGAATTTATTTTTAGTCGCGATCCACAACAGGGAGAATTAACGGTCAGGGTGGCAAGCTATCAACAACCTTAGGCTTTAATTTATTTCAATGCGACGATAGCGCGCCTGTAGCAGTAGATAAATTGCATATGCGATCAACCCTAATGCCATTAAGGCTAACAAAATTTTGCCATAGGACTGTTGTGCTAGAGTCAACAATGCTCCATCTAATCCTTTTACCTGATTCGCATCGTAGTTTTTAGCAGCTTGCAAAACAAAGAAACCAATCATGATGAATACCACACCTCTAGCAGCTATGCCAAAACGACTAATGTTAACCAACCATTTCTCTTGTTGAGTACTAAGCTCGTTTAAATTAAGCTCTTTACGAAACTTGGTTTTATAAGCCTCGTAAATTCGATAACAACCAATGCCGAGTACAACTGCACCAGCCAGACCAACCAACCATCTATCAAAAGGCTGCTGCATGACCATTGCTGTCCAGTCTTGTTCCGAGTTACCGCTATCGCCAGTGCTAGAACCAAAAGCGAGTAAGGCAGCGTTAGCAGATACACCAATGTACGCCAATCCACTCATCAGATAACCCAGACGAGCAAATATTCCTTTAGCGTCTGTTCCTTTGTTTTCGGGATCTTTAATTGCTTCAATCCCCCGCCAAATGACGTATCCGACTAGACCAATAGCAATTAAAATTAATAATATTTGTCCAAAAGGTTGAAGAGCGATCGCATTTAAAGCTCCTGTAGTATCTGTAGTCTCGCCACCAGCACTAAATGCTGCTAGTAATGCCAGAATTCCAATTGCAGCATAGACAAAGCCTTTGGCAACATAACCAAACCTAGCTAATGTTTCCATAATAAATCAAAGAGATTACTTAAATTTGCTCTAGTTTAAATAATTGTCTATTGTTTCAAATCTATCCAAATATGTGGATCAACTCGCCTTAATTATGCTTTCTCAGCTCATGGTTAAAGACCAGCTGAATTTCAGCTATTAGCATATTGCTATAGACAGATGTCGGATAAATCTTGCCAAGTATATACTGTGGGGTACTTTACATATATAGACAACCATACTTTCCTTTTAGACAATGAAAACCTTAGCAGATCCTTTGATAATTAACTATTTAGCGATGGAAGAAACGTTAGAAGTTGACTCTCTGATTAAAGATAAATTTTCCAGACTAATCAGGGTTTGCAATGAGGTTCAAAATTGTCAGGTGAAAGTAGCAAATATCGCCCGATACAAAGCAACAGAAACGAACTATTCTTATTTAGTTAGTATTAATCTAAGCTTGCCTGAGGGAGTCGATCTGTACACTTTACGTTCACCTGAACCAGCAGCAGAAGACTCGATCAAAAGTGCGATCGCTGATGCCTTTGCCAGAGTTTATCGCCAACTGATTGAATTACAGTTTGAAAAAACGCACCTTGTTTACGGATAAATTAAATAAACTAAATGAAAATTAATCCAGAAATTACCTATCGTCACCTAGAAAAAACTAGCGCAGTTCAAAGCCTGGTTGAAGAAAAAATAGCTAAGCTAGAGCAGTTTTGTGACTATATCAATAGCTGCCGCGTGGTCATAGAAAAAGATAATAATCATCCAAGCAGTGGTTCACCCTATCGGGTAAGTATTGACATCACAATTCCTCATGGTCGTGAAATAGCAGTAGTAGAAAAACCCGATACTGGTAAACAATATCTACCTTTAGAAACAGTAATTCGTGATGCTTTTGAAGCTGCACGCCGTCAGCTAATTAGCATTACCACAGAACAAAAAGGCGAAAGAAAAGTACATCCAGAACAGCAAGTAAGCGCCATGGTGAGCAAACTGTTTCCCGAACAGGGATATGGTTTTCTCAAAGAAATTAGTACAGGCAAGGAAGTATACTTCCATCGCAACAGCGTGATTAACAATGATTTTGAACAGCTTATAGTAGGTAGTGGGGTTAGATATAAAGAAACAATGGGAGAAATGGGCCCTCAAGCCACTACCGTACAGCTTTTAGATCCTCATGGTTAGAGATACTGGCCTTGTATGACCTTTCAACCAAATTTCTTTACGATTAAAAACATTTAAAGGTTTTTAGCTATTAGTTAGTCCCAAATATGTGATCCCAAAAAGTGAAATACAGTCCATAATGGCGAGAATAATGACGATGATGAAAAGAGTGATGATCGGAACTAACCAACCATTTTCCCAACCAATGATTGGGAAAACTCGGAAATAATTCAAAACCAAGATGATTAACTAAAGACCAAATAGTCATGGTAATTAATAGTAAGCATAAAACAGTAACGTGAAGCGGAATCAAAAAAACTACTGCGATCATAAACAAACCTTGAAGCAATGCTTCGGGGAAGTCAAGTGCTAAAGATGTCCAAGGAGTTGGGTATTTGGATTGATGATGTCCACGGTGCAGCCAAGGGAAAATTAGCCGATGATGAAATCCGCGATGAAAAAAATAATAGCTAGCATCCTGTAACAAAATTACCCCTAAGAAGCTAACAATTAGATACCACTTTCCATAATCATCTACTGAACTATATAAACGAGTTCCACCTAAACTATAGCTCCACATTACTAATGCCGAACAAATGGCTAAAGCAACTGTAGCGATGATGGAAAGAGTAATGTCTCTTTGAATTGATTTAGTACTGGGTGACTTGGATGAAGATTGTTTGGCAAAAGAGATATTCTCCGATAAATAGAATAACCAGTAAGTGCCTCCAGCAATTAAAAAGTAGCGCGCTAAAATAATGGTGAAAAAGACAAATAGATAGTATAGCCAGAGTTTCATGAAATTTTGCAGGTTTGAATTGTCTATGAGTAAAAGAGCGCACTTTTAAAGTTTGAAATTATTTTCCGCAGCAGGAAAGAAGACTTTCTGTTAATGAACTATCTTCAAGTAAATCATGATTACCTTTAGTTAATAGTTTATTTGGCGCAATTCATCTTAGTGCGGTCAAATCCTCGAACATCTTTAAGTGCAGAAGCACTATGAGCAATATTTTGGATGACGCTAAAGCTGCCGTCGGTTTCGAGAATTACCGCATCAGCATCTTCTATTGCCGATACTCCACTATTACGCAGTGCTGACAAAATCTCCTCTTCAGCAACTCTTTCTCGCTTCATAATATCGCGCTGCATTTCTCCTCGATAGAGCAATAGTGCTGGTTCGGATTTAATTAGTTTTTGAATAATTGACCAGCGGACAGAAATCCAGGTAATGATAAACTGTAACAGTACTAGTACAGCAAAAGCTAGAATGTCTTTGCCAAATTCATCTTCAGTTGATAAAAATGCAGTGGCTAAAATTGAACCGAAAGCAACAGTCACCACATAATCAAAAGAATTCCATTTAGCTAAAGTCCGTTTACCCGATAACCTCAGCATAATGATGATCGCAATGTAGGTAATGATGCCTGCTATTGGCACTTCGATCAATGGATTGAGATTGCTAAACATGATGGTAGATGATTAAAAAGTGGTTGTACATTGTAGCTATAGCTTGGTGAAAATTTTTAATCAATAAGTTGTTTAACTTAGGCAAAGCAAAACATTTATCACTAAATATTTAGTGATAAATGCTCAAGATAATATTTAATGATGAACGTTTATCGTTCGATTACATCACCGTCGGCTTCCACTTCCAATTCTTCACGACGAATGGTTTCACGCGCCTGTACATTTTCTTGGTCTACTTCTTTGCGGACGCTTACTTCCTCACGTACAAAAGCTTGTTTTTGGATCTCGGCAGTTTCTTCGTAAAGTTCAACTTCTGCTACTTTTCCCTCAGCAAAATTAGCTGTACCAGGAGCAACTACATTACCAGCAGTAGCGTCCGAACGTTCGATCACAATACGCTCTTTTTCTACAGGTACAGAAACACTTGCTGTCTCAGTTTCGACTCGCTTACCAATGGAAACTTCTCCCGCTTTGTCGCGATGCTTGTTAACCATCAGACGTTCTTCGTATAGTCTAATTTTCTCATCGTCGGCAATATCGGCTCTAGTTCTAATATCTTCGTCAACATCATGAACTGCAGTTGCTCTAGCACCAGGAACATCGTAGATGCCAAATTCTTCTACGCCGTTGTGCTGCATGATTGTTTCAGCACGGGCAATTTCGGCTGCTGTACCGTTGACTATGACCAGGAAACTGCCACCCTTGACGCGGTCATTGTAAACTTTGGCTTTCTCTTCAGGAATACCTAAGCCGATCAAAGCGCCAATTAATCCCCCAGCTGCAGCACCAATACCTGCACCCGCTAACGTAGTTGCGATCGCTGTTGCTTCTGCACCAGCCAAAAGGATTGGTCCAATGCCAGGAATAGCCAAGGCACCTAATCCAACCAACAAACCAGTGATACCGCCCAATGCTCCACCAGTTACGGCTCCAGTAGCTGCACCATCATCTGCCTTATTACCTACTTCTTCAGTAGTTTCGTGACCACCAATTGTATCTGCATCTTTAGCAATGACCGATACTCGATCCATGTCATAACCCGCATCTTGGAGAGCGCGCACTGCTGCTTCTGCTTCATCTCTGCTATAAAATAAACCAGCAGCGCGTTTATAAAAATGATTGTTTAAATTATTGCTTGTTACCATCGTTACTCTTAATTCTTACGTAGTGTCAGCAAAAGTCTCAGCTAAAGTTGTCAAGTTGATTAGACGCTCTAAAAACTAGCTGAAGTTTTGTTGGTTGTCGTCTACAATAATTACATTATCTCTAAGTCAGATCATCTATCTAAGGCACAGTCATCATAAGTATTTTATACTCAATAAGTAGCCTTAAAACATCTGATTGACTTTAAATATCCTCTCAGACTTATTCAATTTATATCTAAAGATAGATTGTGTCCAACGGAATAACTTAAACCCGTGATTTATATGAAAATTAAAGCCGCAAATATTCTGATTGGCGATCGCATTATTGCCTACTGCAAAAATAGAATGCAGGTATGCACTGTAAAATACATTTCTACTTCAGATATAACTAACATAAAATTATCAGTATTTCTTGGCAAACGCGATTGCTATTCGAGTTCAGGTATTATCTGGTTTAAATCAGAAACTTTAGTCGATTTAGCTGATTAAAATTCTTGCGCTTAAAAGACTTAAGCTATTTTGTTCAATCACACAGTTTAAGCATAATAAAAACCACCTAATTAACTTGCTTACCTGCGTTGTTATAAATACTTAATCAAAATGCACAACATCTAATAGTTGTGTTTTAAGCAAGATTTATTTAAAAATGTTATGCTTTTAACATGAACAAACTAAATATTCCTAACACCATCATCCTTGAAAAAAAGGTAGTAGCGCATCATAATAGTGATGGAAGTGAATTAATCCCAGCGGAAGTAAAAGCAAATACAGATTTTGCTCGCAAGACATTTATTTCTCAAGGTTATACCGTAGATGATGAAGGATTTATTAATAACTACGCAACTGAACCCGATATAGTCATAGGCAACTATCCATCACCAGAAAAACAAAAGAGTTATATCTTTCAAGGATTAGGAGCTACACTACTGGTTGTGATCACGTTACTGATTACATTTACTGTCAGCTAGGCGTAGGCAAAGCTAAGTATTTCATTCCAGTCCTAAATATTTAGCCAGTATTGATCCTCTATTCGCCCTAGTACTAAGAAAAGGAGTCAGTAATGAATCAACCAAATCAACTATCTCTAGAGCAAGAATTTAAACTTAAAAGATTTGCCGACCAAGTAAAGCTGATGTCTCGCGAGCAAGCTCAAGGATTCTTAATTGAGCTACATCGGCAAATTATGATTAAAAAAAATGTATCAGCATTTTTTACTCCACGAATGGAATCTAGACTCTGACACCATTTTTAAATAAATTAAACAGAAGGTGTTGCTGTGCTTGAGAGACATTAATTTGATCTGCATCAATCAACAGCGTCGACAATTACTAATTCACGGTTAAAACTCTACTTTTCAAGCATTTAGAGTTCAGTTCAGCACATTACTAAATAAAAATCATGGCTCTATTTTCTCAATTCATTCCTACTCCCGAACCAATTAAAAATAAGTCTCGCGTTGATAGTCTGAAAAAACGTCTTGATTGGGGTGAACCAGCTCTAACTATCATTGATGTCAGACCAAGAACACTATTTGACAGTACTCATATTGTGGGTTCTATTCCTATGCCAATGGACGAGCCTGCCGATTTGACTCTTTCTAGTCTCGAATTAAACCGCGATATTTATGTTTACGCAGAGACAGATCAGCAAACTGCTGTAGCAGCCAACAAACTGCGCCAAGTTGGTTATCAAAACGTTTCAGAATTAATTGGTGGTTTAACTGCTTGGAAAAAGGCTAAATATCCAATTGAAGGTTGATGGTCTATGCCTGTAGAAAAAGCTGAGATTCGATTAACATAACGAGTTCTTAGTTTGACTACAGATATTACTTCATCTTTTCTAGATTTATGAATAATAACGAATCATTGCACTTATTTATATTAGGTATTTAATTGAGGAATCATGGGAGATAAAAAAAGAGGCAACAAAGAATCCAAAAAGCCCAAGAAGCAATCAGACGGAACTAAAAAACCCAAAAAAGATCCCAAAAGATATGATGGTCCGCCAACTAAGTAGTCATTATATTTGCTAGGTATTATTTAAAACTTAGGAAAGTAAAACTTGAAAAAACAATTTTCTTTAAACGATAGGCTGTTGATACCCATAATCTTGACAGTATTAATACTATTGATTGGGTTTAATGGCTTTGTCATTCTTAATCCTGGTCAGGCAGGAGTAATTAGCATTTTAGGAAAAGCCAGAGATGGAGTCTTGCTGGAGGGAATTCATTTTAAACCACCTTTGATTTCCGCTGTAGATATCTACGATCTGACTGTGCAAAAATTTGAAGTTCCAGCACAAAGTTCGACTAAAGATCTCCAGGATTTATCAGCTCGTTTTGCGATTAACTTTCGTCTCGATCCCCTGTTAGTCGTCGAAGTCCGCAGAAAACAAGGAACATTAGCCAATATTGTCTCGAAAATTATTGCCCCCCAAACTCAGGAATCCTTTAAGATTGCTGCTGCCCGAAGAACCGTAGAAGAAGCGATTACGAAAAGAAATGAACTTAAGCAAGATTTTGATAATGCTTTGAGTGAAAGACTCGAAAAATATGGAATTATCGTACTTGATACCAGTGTAATCGATTTAGACTTTTCCCCTGAGTTTGCCAAGGCAGTAGAGGAGAAACAAATCGCCGAACAGAGATCTAAAAGAGCTGTTTACGTGGCTCAAGAAGCAGAACAAACTGCACAAGCTGATATCAACCGTGCCACGGGTAGAGCAGAAGCTCAAAGGTTGCTAGCTGAAACCTTAAAAGCTGAAGGCGGTCAACTAGTTTTACAAAAAGAAGCAATTCAAGCCTGGAGAGACGGTGGTTCTCAAATGCCCAAAGTCTTAGTAATGGGAGGAAAAGAGCAAGCAGGTGTTCCTTTTTTGTTTAATCTTGGCGATGTTCAACAGTAATGGATAATAGTCAAATCATCAACAGACAAAAAATTGGTGTTGCTGAACCCGAAGAAGGGCTATTAGCTTTTAGCTACGAACATTACGGACAGGGGTTCTAAACCAAGATCAGAACCCCTGTCCTCATTATTTTGTACGTCACACTTTCAATACTCTACGCCTGTTTTTACCAATCGCTCAATCAGCTATGAGAGATTTGGGGTTCTGTATGACTTTTGATACCAAGCCATCAAAGGCGCAGCAGTAATACCATGAAGAATTATCGACAATACAATCACCGTATAGGTAATCCAAGAAATTTGCTCGGCGACCTCTCCTGTCAAGCCTTTACCTAAAGCATAAGTCAAATAGTAAATTGAACCCAATCCACGAATACCAAACCAACCCATCAGGCTGCGAGTTTGCTTAGGTAGATTTGCGCCTAAGGTACTAAGCCAAACTCCAACAGGGCGTACGAGCAAAAATAATAATCCTGCGATCAATAAAGATTGCCCTGCATAGTTAACCATTGGTTCAGCTAATAACATGGTGCCGAGAATGATAATTGCTGTTACCTCTAAAAGTTTTTCAATCTGTTCAGTAAATTCTAATTGCTGTATTCGCTTCTCTGGATGACTATAATAGCCGCGCTGGACTACCAAACCCGCCACAAATACGGCTAAAAATCCATAACCATTAACTAATTCAGTTAGAGAGTAAGTTAGTAAAATAGTGCTTAAAGCAACAAAGTCCTCTAAAAGATCGTTGGCTGGACGATGTTTTTGTAAAGTGCGATCAATCCAGGCAACTGTCTTTGCCACCAGAATGCCCATGACTATACCAGCAATGATCGCCCACAGCAGATCGATCGCCGCCCATTTTTGAATCCAGTTATTTAGGTTTGGATCTTTGTACCAATAAAGACCAAAATAGACAAAGGGAAACGCTAGAGCATCATTCAAACCCCCTTCAGAAGTTAGAGCAAAACGTAATTCATCCTGATCTTTAACATGGGCTAGCTGCACCTCTGAAGCCAATACGGGGTCAGTTGGCGCGAGAATTGCCCCTAACAACACCGCAGCACCCCAACCCATACCCAAAAAATAATGAGCGATCGCTGCTAAGGCAAAGATGGATATCGGCATCAACAAGCCAATCAACCTAATCGTGGATTGCCAAGCCCAAAGCTTGAGCGGGCGATTAATTTTTAGTCCGCAGCCAAATACCGAGACAATGACGACAAACTCAGCTAATCTTTCTAAAAATTCGGCATTGGGTCTCATATTAACTAGTCCGAAGCCGTAAGTACCTAGTAAAACACCAACAAATAAATAAATTATGGCGTAAGAAAGAGGCAGACGCTCAATCCAACCCGAACCTAATGTCACTGCTAGTAGCAGTAAGCCAATCACTAACAGGCTGAGTATATGAGTGTTCATGTTTGTTTTTTGATTTAACCTGACTCAACTTAGCGCAATTATCAATGGGACTAAATCCATTGTTGGGTATATTTTGGCAAAAAAATACCTGCACTTTTAAAGGTACAGGCGTTCTAAATTAAACTTGCTATCTAGCTCAATTCACCATTAGTTGTCAAAAACACTCTCTAGCTGTTCATTAAGCTGCAAGATCTCTATTTATTGAGGTACCCAAACCGAGACTGAACCTGCTGGGCAACGAAATTCCGCCCAACCTTCATCATTGGTAACTATGGGTTCATCGATATGTTCGGTTAAATCGATATAAGTTTGATTAGCTTGACCCACTTCCATCCACTTAGTACCTTCGCCACCGTTGCTTAGCACCACAGCCATTCCTCCAGGATGCGATTCATCGCCAAGTCTTGTCCAACCGAGGGTATTAGCATGGTCAAAATAATCATACTGCTCACCGTAAGCATATTCTTGACGAGCTTCTAGGAACTTATCAATTAGCCATTTATGAGAGTCCATAAAGATTTCATATTCCTGTCCATCTTTCCCAGTATCTTTGTAATGTGTGCCATAGTAATCTGCATAAAAGATACAGGGGTAGCCGTCTCTTCGCAACAGAATTAAGGCATAAGCTAGAGGTTTAAACCAAGCTTCAACTACTGATTCTAAAGATTGCAAAGGTTGCGAATCGTGATTTTCGACCAGGGTTACGGCTAAAGTAGGCTGATCTTTAACTAATGTGCCATCAAATATTTGACGCATATCAAAGTTATTACCTGTTTTACTGGCTTCGGTAAAGTTGTAGTGTAAAGGCGCATCAAATAAAGCCACATCTCCACCCGTAACATCAATAAAATGATGTAGGGCTTCTATTTCATTAGACCAATATTCCCCTACGGCAAATAAAGGCTTGCCCGAATATTTTCTGACGTGATTTAACCATTCAGGAAAGAATCCTGCCTTGACGTGCTTAACTGCATCAAAACGGAAACCATCAACGTCGGTGGTATCAATATACCATTCACCCCAGTATTTTAACTCACCTCTTACCTCTGGATGTTCCATATCAAGGTCGCAACCCATGAGGTAGGCAAATGAACCTTTTTCTAAATCTACTTGTTCATCAAACTGTTTATCCTTAAATAAATAAATTGCATCAGCGTCTCCGTCATAGGCATTGTAGTCAACAGCGTCAAAATGCCACCAGTGCCACTCTAAGCTAGAATATTTGCCCTTGCGTCCAGGAAAAGTAAAGTGTGTCCAAGTTTTGACTTTTTGCAAGTCGCCGATAGCCTGATGACGATTATGAGGATCGAAAGGAGTAGCTTCAACTTCTTCCTCATGATCGGCACCAAGTTTATGATTTAAGACCACATCTGCATAGATGCGAATGCCTGCTTCTTTAGCTATTTTAATTGCATTAACATACTCTTCTTTGGTGCCGTATTTAGTTCTGACTGAGCCTTTTTGGTCAAACTCGCCCAGATCGAAGATATCGTAAACGCCATAACCTACATCGTAACCACCGCCAGTACCTTTATAAGCAGGGGGTAGCCACAATGAAGTAATACCAGCTTTAGCTAAATCCGCAGCACTTTGAGCCAATTGATTCCACAGGCTGCCATCAGGTTCGTTATACCAGTGGAAGTACTGCATCATCACGCCATTAAATTCAGACATATTAAACTCCTAATAATCTGGGAAACTAAATATTGATTATGTTCATAAAATTTTTTTACTCGACTGAAGGTAGCCAACATTGTAATATGATTAAATTTTTTAATCGAGCGTGACAATCATATTACGCTAATTGTAGTTATGTAAATCAGACTTAAGATAGATCTAGTATTAATTATTTTCTGAGCGTTATTTATTTTATCAGTACTAGACAATTAATTATTAGGAGCTGTTAAACGTCGCATTGGAATAACTGCTACATCAAGATAAATTTCTGTTCCAATTAATTGAGCGAGAGCGCTTTGAACCTGCTCAATTTGCTTTTGCGAAATTGAATCAAGGGGGGCTGCAGCTTCTATAGCTACTTGAAGATAGCCTTGTCTTGGCGTGACTACAATTGAGTTGATATCTGTATTGGCGAAGGTATTGGTTTCATAAATAATAAAATCTTCAACTCGCTGACGGACATTCGTGGTGATAATTAATTCTCGCATCGAGAGAGTCAGGGGAATACCCAATAAAAACATCACTGCCGTAGACATTGCTAACCCTTTTTTGGCTCGTTCAAGATTACCATAGGATTGAAATAGAAATACTAGGCTGCCAAAAAAGATAATACAAATTAGGTTAGTCACAAATAACAGCAGCGCACCCAAGGCAATCTCAGCTTCTCCTTGTGCCAAACCAATGCCAACCACACTCAAGGGAGGAACTAATGCCACAGCGATCGCCACTCCGGGCATAGCACTAGAGATACTGCGACGAGTATTAGCAAAAGCACCTGCTGCCCCTGCTGCCATGGCAATACCAAAATCAATTAAAGTTGGCTTAATCCGAGACATAATCTCTGCGTCTCTTGTTTCCAAACCGATAATTGAGGTGACAATCCAGGCAACTCCAATAGTCAGCAGAATTCCTTTGAGTACCGTAAAGCTGGAACGACGCAACAGCCTACGATTACCCATTGCTGTGGAATAGGCCATCCCCACAATTGGTCCCATCAGGGGGGCGACAATCATCGCCCCAATTATTACCGCAGCACTGTTAGCCAGCAACCCTAAAGTAGCAATAATTGTTGATAAACCCAGCATAAAATGAAAGCTAAAAGAAGGAACAGACAGCCGCCAAATACTGCGATTTAAACTAACAATCGGAGTGGGCTTTTCTTTTAGCCAGTGCCAGTTGCCATTATCCTGTTCCCAGAATTTTTTTAGATTAAGCTGGCGATTAATTTTGCGCAGCAGATATTTGACGCGGACAAAATAGCGGGGATTATAGGTGAGTAAAACTGTCATAGCGATTATTAATGAAGCGATAAGTTAAGGTGTAGATAGGGAGTTAGATCGAGCATTAATCAAAATTGACTCAATTATTCGCCAAACAGCTAATATTTCAATCATCCTGAAGATATGTTCGCTTGTTTTCTAGTCAAGAACTTACAATGGTGATTCGCTAGACTCTAAATTTTCCTGCAAAATGTTGAGGACAACCTGGGGATCGGTTGCCTGCTGCATAATCTGCGCCTCGAAATCATCGCGATCGCGTATATCGGGAAGATCTGCCCGTAATTCTTCAATTAGTTCAATCAGTTTGGCAATCTTTTGTTCGGTAAGCAAATTAATTTGTAAAGTTAAATGCGATCGCTGTTCGGCAAGTTTATCCTGACGGCTTTGTTGTACTAATACCCCACTGGCAATTAACAATGCAGCAACATCTATACCCATTCCTTTTGCCTCAAAGGGTGGTAGTCCGAAGGGTAATAATTGCGGTGCTAAATGAGTGCAGCTCATCCAACTGATAAAGAACAACAATTGCAAATATAAAAACTTGGACTTACCAAAAAAAGCCGCTATTTTCTCAATCGCGCGATCGTGCAGGGGGAGTTTTTCTTCTTGTTTGGCCTGAAATCCGATGATTGCCTCAATGTTTTTAACTACTTGTTCTGATAAAGGATATTTTTTACCATTGATATAAACAGACTTGGCTGACGGCGGAACTACCGACAATGATTTATCTAGAGATACCATATACTCAAAATTACCATAAAGATTATTTTAATTGTAAAGTAACGTTACAAATATCTCGGCTATTTGAGTAAATTAATTTTTTTTGCGCCTGAAATGAACCAATGTGCTTGATGATAGACAATGAAACCGCCTCAATTCGCGCTGATTAGCTGCACCAAAAGTATTGAGAGAAAAACTGGTTTAAGCTCTACTGTATAATCGCCCATCTTCAATACGAATAATGCGATCGCCTGCACCTAAAATTCGCTGATCGTGGGTAACGATTAAAATAGCCGAGCCTTGTTGGTATGCTAGTTGTTGTAATAAGCGAATTACATCTTTGCCAGTTTTACTATCTAAAGCTGCGGTGGGTTCATCGGCGAGAAAGAGCTTAGGATGACCGACAAGGGCGCGGGCGATCGCCACTCTTTGTTTTTGACCCCCTGATAACTGTTGCGGATAATAATCACCGTAGTCGCCTAGTTTCACAGCGTGGAGCATTTTTTCGACTCTGATTTTGGCAGTTCGATCAGAAATTGTACTATCTAATTCTAGAGATATCTGAATGTTTTGTCTAACTGTCAAAAACTCCAATAAATTATGTCCTTGAAAAATATAGCCAATTTGACGGCGTATTTTTACCAGTTGGTTTTGGTTAGCACCAAGCAGTTGTTTACCCAAGAATTTCAGGCTTCCTGCTTGAACAGAACGCAATCCGCCGATTAAAGTTAATAGCGTGGTTTTTCCCGATCCTGAAGGTCCAGTTAAAATCACAGTCTCTTTGGCTTTTAAGTTTAAGTTAATGTCTAACAATATCGATTTACGTAATGATTTTTTGCCAAAATAGTGATTAAGATTATTGATTTCAACGATCAAGTTTTGAGCTTTTAAGCAAGTTGATTTCATGGGTTTTGCGATCGCTTTCTTTTCGATTACTTGTTGATTATTGCGTTGTTTAGTCAATAAAATGAGGGAGATAAAATTCTGAGGGAAGTCATTTTCCAGCCAATAAATTTAGGCGATCGCCCCTGAGGAATAAACAGAGATTAGCTAATAATTTACAGGCAAAAGTTTACTCAGAGATACTCCCCCTCCTTGATTTGTTATTGAGTGGTTTAGCAACTATAAATAGTGCCAAAGAACAAGTCGATTTACTTTAGATTTCTAAGTCAGTAGGAAGAACGATGCCAGATTCAGCTAAAATATCTGTATTGATCGCTACTCCTTCCATTAAGTCAGCAAACAACAATTCTTCGCCAACACCAACTAAGACTCCTTGAGTTAAGTCAACCTCTACTGGTTCTCCAGCAACTTCTACTGCTGCCACTCCCTCAGCGAAATCAACCCCGACAACTTCGTCAGCGACATCAACTTCAACTCCTTGAGTTGAGTCAACACCGACAAGTTGGCTACCTGAAATATCGACGCTTGTACTACCGTCAGGACTAACTCCTACCCCGACGACTTCACTATCTACTTGGACACCTGTAAGCGGATCGACCTCCAAACCTACACCGAATAAACTAAAGCTAGTATCTGATGTCATTTTTTTGCTCCATTTTGAGTTTACAGTTTGAGAAGATAAATTGAGCCAAAATCGACAATTTATTTAAAGCATATTTACCTCCTCCTAAAGTAAATCTTCATGATTAAAAATTAAACCAGAAGCTAAAAGCTAATAGCTAGTTAAAAAATGTCGGCTGGATCGACAGAACGTAATTTTTGGATAGCTAATGTCCCTGAAATAGAACACATAGCAATTACCGATAAAAAGACATTTAAACTCTTGTTGTTATCCATAATTACTGGTAGATGAGTTACGTTTTTAGCCAGATCATATAAACCAAAAGAAACAATAATTCCAGGAATAAAACCCAAAAATGCTAGCAAAAGAGCCTGTTGAAATACAGCAGTCAATAAATATCTATTAGTAAAGCCGATCGCCTTTAAAGTGGCATAAGCAACTAAGTGATTAGAAATATTACTATAAAGAATTTGATAGGTGATCCCAATGCCGACAACAAAACCCATAAAGACCATGATTTTAAAAATAAAGCCAATGGGCGTACGTAAGTCCCAATAGTCTTTTTCTAATTGAATAAATTCAGCCAAAGTAAGAATTTGAATGTCTTGTGGTAGATTAGCAACCAGGCGATCACGAACTTCTTCTGCTGCGTAGTTGTCTTGAAGCGTAATTAAACCCAAGTCGATATTGGCAACTTGGCGATCGGGAAATGCTTTGAGAAAAGTAGAATAATTAGTAATTAAGTTGCCATCAACACCAAAAGAAGGACCGAGACTAAACAAGCCTTTTAGCTTAAATCTTCGGGCTTTAATAATTTGGTTGAACGCAGCTATTTCAATACTTAGCTCTTGATTTTTGCTAAATTCTGACGCGATTGGACCAAATTCTGGTCGAGAACTGAGATCGAATAAGGCAGTATCAGGTAATTTTATTTGCTCGATATTTTGATTTATTTGAGCTAATTTAAAGTTGGGTTTACTAGGGTCAATTCCCATAACAAAGATGGAGTATTTTTGACCATCAAGAATATTTCTTAATTTGCCAAATTGGAAGTATAATGGGCTGACAGACTCTACCCCTTCAAAAGCTAAAGTCTGATATAAACGAGTACGCGGAAAACTTTGTTGAGCAGTTAAAGCTTTATATTGAGAACTGGTTAAAAATAAGTCTCCCTGGAGGACTTGATGTACTCTTACCGCACTATCGAATAGAGCATCCTGGAATCCTAATTGCATAAATAACAGTATGACGACAAAAGCAATTCCCGCTAAGGTAGCCAAGAATTTGACTTTTTTATGAACCAATTGCAGCCAAGCTAAAGGAATAGACAAAATCATGTTTTTAAAGTTTTATTGAGCGAATCTCTCTAGCTGTGAGCGATTACAGGGCAATCACCACCTGTACCTGTAAATTGCTTAATGCAGTAACCCGTTTACTAGACTGAGGCGCAAGGCGGATTTTTACTTCTACTATCTTGTTGTCGGTATTAACTAAAGGATCGGGTTCAAACACATTTTGTTGTCTTACTTCCAAGCCAACTTGAGCTACTCTTCCTTCTAATTGTTCGTCAAAAGCCGATCCAGTAATAACCGCCTTTTGTCCCAAGCGGATTCGATCTACGTCAGTTTCATAGACCTCTGCTACCACATACATCTGATCCGTTTGTCCGATCGCGACAATTCCTTGATTACTCATAACCTCACCAGGACGGACGTTGACCGTTAAAACTTGACCATCAATTGGCGATCGCACTTCGGTGAGAGCTAAAGCTGCCTGTGCCTCATCTACAGCCGAATTGGCTTTAGCTAATTCGGCTTCTGCTACCTGTACATCTACAGGTCTGACTTCGGTGATACTTTCTAGTCTGGCAAGGGCTTCATTGCGCTGGACTTGGGTTGTAGCAATAGTTCGATTTAAGGTTTCTTGGGCTTCCGATAGCTGCTGTTGAATTGTATCTACCCGCAACCTTCTAGTATCTCTGGCTTGTGCTGAGATTGCTCCATCCTGAAATAGCTGTTGATAGCGTTTGTTTTCTACTTCAGCATTATTTAACTCTGCTGATAAACGAGCGATCGTCGCTTCTTGAGTCGCTATTTGTCCTTCAAGCTCAGCTTCTAAACGGCTGATCTCGGCTTTTTGAGCGTTAATATCTCCCTGTCTGGCTCCTGCTTTAACTCGCTCTAAATTAGCTTGGGCTGTCTGAACATCAGCTCTAGCACTTTGTAAAGCCGCCAGCCTAGAGCTATGACTATCGAGAATTGCCACTATCTGCCCTTGTCGCACCGAATCACCCCGCTCAACTAACAATTGTTCGACTCTAGAACCTTCGGCAGCCGCAGAAGCCGATAGCTGAATAATTTCGCCTTCGGGTTCTATCTGTCCTAGGGCAGAAACTGCCGTTGGTTCAGGTGGTGGTGAAGGGACTGGGGTTTCTGGCGGAGAATGACCTCTCAATTGATTGTAAAAACTAGGATTTAATCTAGCCAGTATCAAAGCAGAAACGGCTAAAGCAGAAATAGCTAACACTGTCCAAATAGCTATTCGCCATAGCAACGGCTTGTGTTTGCGAATAATTGGTTCGGAAAGCTGAGTTTCGATTTCTGTTACTTCAGGGTTACTTTTGACAGGAGCAAAAGAAGTCGGTTCGCTTTCTTCAAGCAAAGGAATATTTTGGGATTGCGCGCTTAATTTAGAAGTTTGACGGATATAGTTTTCCAATAATCCTGGACTGAATTGACAAAAGCCCCGGTGAACATTTCTAATGCCCTGAATCACTTCCTCGGCTGGTGTTTGCTTGAGGAAATAGCCTTTGGCTCCCGCTTCGAGAGATTGATTAATATAGCTATTTTCTTCATGGTCGCTAAAAACTAAAACTTTGGTTTGGGAAAACCGTTCGCAGATAATTCTGGTGCTGCTAATGCCGTTAAGTTTTGGCATTTCGATATCCATAATAACTACATCTGGCTTTTGGTTCTCGACTAACCTAATACCTGCCTCGCCATCATTTGCCGTTCCCACCATGTCAAAGTCTGATTCAGTTTCCAGCATCAGCTTTAAACATTCACGTATTACCCGCGAATCGTCGATAATCGAAATGCGAATTTTATCAGTTTGCTTGGAGTTAAAATTCTCTTTAGGAGTTAAATAGTTACTTTGAGAGCTTTGTGTTTGTATCATCACAGTGATTTAAGCAGGTTGTTAATTAATTAAAGACATCTATATTTATAGGGAAGCTTTCGGATTAGTTCGCTTTGAATACTGGTAGGGAAAGTATTCTAGTAGTCGAATATTCCAAGGCCCTTTAATTTGGTAGGTAATACCGCGCCACTCGACTTGTTGGGTTAACATAGTCTGCCACAGTGCGATCGCACATAATAATTGGGTTAAAGGAACAGCTAAAACGAGTTGGCAAAAGGCGATCGCTGATAGGTTGGGCAATAATTCCTGGCGCAGCATGAGTTTCCGCCGTATGGCTCGTTCCCAAACACCAATCAACACCAGTAGTAAGGTAATGTAGGCGAGTAAACTACCGCCTAGGAAAACACCAGCTGTCCGTTGTCCTGTCAATAAAGCAATTAAGCTGGACAAGCCAGCCAAAGCGGGAATTAGCCAAGTTATAGTTCCGTAAGTCAGAATTGCATTCCAGTCTGGATGATAAAGTTTAGCGTTTAAAAGTTGTCGACTAACCCAGCGTCTAAAACTAGGCAAGGTACATTCTTCCCGATTGACCATCATTAAAGAAGCAACTGACTTTATTTGTAGCCCTTTTTCTTGCAGCACTCGGCGCAACATGGTATCTTCACAAAATGCTTTCTCCCATCTTTCGATCAGTTGTGCCTGACGAACTAACTCGGTTCTAATTGCTAAAGAACCACCCCAAGGAATGCGGTAAAGATACATTTGTCCCACAGCAGCAACATTCCAGAGATAACGGCACACCGTTCCCCACTGCTTTCCTGGCACATACCAGCGATTACCAGTTGTCAGGCCAATTTTAGGGTTTTTCAGCGGCGAGACTAATTCTCGTAGCCAGTTAGGATGAGGAATCGTATCCGCATCTACCAGAGCAATTATCTCGCAATCTTCCTGTAGTTCGGTTACAGCTTGAATTAAAGCACTGCACTTAAGGCTACAGGTTTCGCGCCGAATCCGTAGCGGACTAATTTGTACTGGTACATTTGTTTCAACGCCCAGGGTTTGGGTAGCAATGTTCCAGGCTAGATCTTCTTCACTATCGACCACAACCCTTAATTCATATTGAGGATAGTTTTGATTTAGTAATGCTTGTAAACAATTAGCCAGAAAAGGATCTGCTCCTCTTAAACACAAGGCGATCGCAACTTTGGGTAATTCATGATCTTGATAGGAATCTTGTGCTTCTTGACTAAATGAAGTGATAAAGATCTTAGTAAAAGATATTTCAAAAAGTGCTAGACCTACTAAACCAAACATTATTATTAAGGTTATTGTATTCATTTATTTATACTTAGTGAGTTAATTTGATCAGGGAGTTTTGGCAGAATTAAATTGTTATTTGGTCATCTAGAATGCCATATTTTCCAAGATAATGTTCTCAACAAAAACTAGTTTTTAAGAATCAAGAGAATATTTCATCGTAATATCAATGGTTTGGTTTTCTCTTAAGAGAAAACTAGCATCTTGGAACTTTGGTAATCCTGTTACTACTGATACTTGAGGATTATTAGAAATGCCAAATCCCTCTTGGGGAATTCCTAATATGTTTCGGTTTAGTTGATAATCGCGATTGCGATCGTCAACCACTGAGACGGCATAAGTACCTAGTTTCAAATTAGGAATCTTCATAGTGGCAGAGTTTTTAGTTGTTTCAGTACATTCGCTGTGGACTTCGCTTTGATCGCTAAGAGGAAATCCTTGTTCGTTAGCATAAACTCTCAAGCATATTTGGCTATTTTGATTTTGTAATCCTAAAATTGTTACAGTCAATGTAGAAGTTGATTTTTGACTCGCAGCTAAAATCAAACTCGACGCAGTAGCAATAAAAGTATGATGTAAAAATTGTGTAATACCTAAAATCATCTCGATCCTTTCCTGTCAAGTAGGACAATGTGACTTTTGACTTTTGACTTTTGACTTCTGACTTTTGACTTCTGACTTTTGACTTCTGACTTTTGACTTCCGCGTAGCGATACTAGGCTCTTAATTTTCCTTTCTTTCGTATGCGGGTTTTGCCAAAGAACTAAAGTATTTTCCGCCTAGTTCAATTTGTTTTTGTTGACATCCAGTTTTTAATCTCTCAATGAGATAATTCATGTCTGAAGCGATGATATTAGTGCCATGATCTGGTTCAATTAGGCTGGCTAGAGCAATCTTTTGCTCGGCGCGATCGCCAATCTTGCTGATACCAAGGTAATTAAACACTCCCGATTCATATGTACCGCAAGGGACAGAAGGATGTTCTACTCCAAAGTAGTATTCATTTTCCCTAAACCAATCTGCTGAAGGATAACCGTGAAAATGAACCAGAGGCGCACCGTTACTAACTAATTCGGGGGTATACAATGCAGTTGACAGGGCGATCGCCAGCATGACGTAGATATCGTAAGAAGGTTTGATGTCAGCTTTAGCTAAGTCAACGCCTTGAGGTAATTGAAGCAATAGTTTGTTAGTTAAACCAATTCTGACAATATCGGTTTCTAGATTGAGATTAGTTTTATTTGACCCCGAACGGGAACTAACTAACCAAATATCGGGAATCTGTTGGTATAAAGTTTGAGTTTTTAGCCGAGTTTTCAGGTAGCGTCTACCAAGGTGATTTTGACGAACTTCATCGCTACACAATCCTTCTACGGGCAATAATTTTGCCCATTCTGCTGCACTTATTTCGCGATCGCCTACATATTGTGGTGGTTCGACGTATGCCACAAAGCCATAGGAGACACCAGTTCTACCATTGACAATCGTATCGACAATATCGCGATAGGACTTTCTAGCGATCGCCTGAGAAAGTTTAAAGCCAGGGGGGAATAACCCTGTGTCGGCGAGGGAGTGACCTAACTCAACTAACTTGACTGCATGATCGGATTTTGCTGGCTGATATTTTCCTACTTCAAATCGACTCATCAACAAAGGTGCGATGGGAACAAATATTTTGGGAATCAAGGATTTACCGACAAACTTATCGAACTCTTTTTTAGCAAAGAGAGAATCAGAAAGATTCATGTTGAGGATGGAAATCTGGCGATCGCTAACTCCAATGACAATTTCGGAGAAGGTTCTGATTAAAGTATTAATCCCGATGTCGATTTTTTCTTGGTAGGATTGAAGATTAATAAAGTCTTGATCGAGATCGCTTAGGACGATCGCTTGAGTAGTAGTAGGGTTTTCAATATACTTAGCTACCGACTCTTCCGCCCAGCCAATCAGCCTGGCAATTTTGGCGATCGACATCTTTTGACCACGAGCCACAAAGCGAGAATATAGTTGATAAATACTTTCGGCGATCGCGTTTTTAGCTTTGGTAACGAGAGATGCTGGTCGATCGACATCTATGACGGCATGAATTTGACTTTTAACTACTCTGGTTTTAATTTGCGGTTTCCAGTTAATCCAGGGAAGAGCAATTTGATAATAAAAGTCTTTAGTTGCCTGTTGCCAAGTTTTAACCGTAACTCCTTGTTGTCTTAACTTGTCTTTTAATTCACTTCTAAATTTAATGATAGTGTCATTGCGATATCCTTTTGGTAAAGGTCTAAAAGTCACCGTCAGTTTTTGAGCCATTATCTGTGGATCGATGATGGGCGATTTAATTCCAGTCAGAGAATTCTGGTCACAACCACCAATTAAAAGACCTATGGTAGCCACACTCAATCCCTGGCTAGTCGCAAAATCCTGTTCTGGTTCTTGGAGATAGTCAACAATCTGAGTTTTATGAGTAGTCAGTTCGAGTTTTAGTTCTGGTGTTAGCACTCCTGTCGGGGAACGAATCCCCAATTTATCCTCATTTACCCACAACTCAACTCCCTGCTGGACGAGGTTATCTACGAGTTTGGATACGTTCATATATATCTTGCTCCTGGAAAATTAGCTAATAGTTGGGGTTAAATTTCAAATACTTCTAGATTGGACTCTGCCAATTCTTCGGCTAAACGTTCGGCAAGTGCTTCAATTGTGGGATAATGCCGCAAAAACATCGGCGAGAACTCCAACCCAAATTGTTTTTCGGCACGGCTGACCATTATCATTCCCTGTGCCGAATCTAAGCCGTAGTTTTCAATCGGTTTGCACTTATCTATTTCATTAGGTTCGACTTCTAGCTGTTCGGCTAAATTATCTACTAACCAAGCAGCAATTACCTCGGCATTATTTTGGTTGGATTGGTAGTTTAAAACTGGCTGATTCATCTTTAAAATGCTCGTCTAGGGTTGAACTATGAAGCTTGTTCACTCAATTGGAATTTACAACGAATTACAGCTGAGTAGAACTTATTACTTATAGTTATTGTTATTAGCTACTGCTCATAAATCAAGCAGCCTGCAAAAAACCACTATCAAGGAAACTGCGAAAGTAGTTGATCAGTAACTTATGGTTAATGGGAGGACAAGAAATTCCCGAACCTTTGAGCGCCATCAGAGTATTTTTACAGCTAATTTCGGGTCGATTTTGTTGTAAATAAAGCTCGATAATGGTTAACTGTACTTCCGAGCGTTTTTCCAGTAAAAAGGGTTGTAGGGTAAATAACGGATTATCTGGCTGTACCGTATTTTTTAAGTCTGCTTGCCACTGTTGGTAGGGAACTGTAGCAATTTTGTAACCGACAAGGCGCAGTAATCTAACTATTTTACTCAGTTGGACTGGCTGCGGATGTTGCAGGTGAAAAGCTTGTCCGATAGATTCTCGCTGCTGAGATAAGTAAACAATACTTTGACTCACATAGTCTACGGGAGACATATCTAGTAGATAGTCGAGATCGGGGAAACTGCCCATTTGGATGCAGCCTTTGAGCATCAAGCAAATAAAGTCATCAGTGTTAGAAACACCCGTTTTGCTGTCTCCAGCGATCAATGGAGGTCGATAAATTGAAATAGGTAGCCCTCTTTCTCCAGCAATTTTGACCAATTTTTCCGCTACCCATTTAGTTTGCGAATAGCCCAAAGAAATTCCCTGCCAATGATCAAAGCTATCTTGTTCGCTAACGACTTTACCCGCATAAACAGCATTCTCAAACACTGCCACACTAGAAACATAATGAACTGGTTTGGTTTTACCCAGACAAGCTAATCGCAAAACTTCTTGTGTTCCCAGAACATTAGCAGCTTTTAGAGTTGAATAAGGATAAACATAGTTCAGCATCGCTGCACTGTGATAGATAATATCGATCGCTCCTACTAAATTTTCATATATATCTGCATCTATACCTAACATCGGCTGAGATAAATCTCCCACGACAGGAATAATCCGCGAAGCGATCGCTTTATTCCACAGCGAATAGCGTTCGAGATTGCTTTTTAATCTTTCCGTTGCCGATGTGCGATCAAATGCTCGAACCAAGCAATAGATGTCGGCATTAGTTCGCTCTAGGAGTTCTTGGAGTAAATAAACGCCTAAAAATCCCGTGGCACCAGTGAGAAAGATCCGTTTTGGTTGGTGGGTAAACTCAAAAGTTCCTTGAGGAACAATAACAGGATCGAGAACAACTTGCTCAGCTAAATTAATCTCGGCAGTATGTTTAGTTTGTGTATCTGGATCATTCTCTTTGGCTAAACGCTCGGAGAGTGCTTGAATTGTCGGGTAATGCCACAGCAGCATTGGTGATATTTCCCAGCCGAATTGCTTCTCGGCTCGACTAACTACGATCATTCCCTGGGCTGAATCTAAGCCGTAGTTTTCGATCGGTTCGCAGCGATCTATTTCGGCGGGTTCAATTTCTAGCTGTTCGGCTAGATTATTGACTAACCAATTGGCGATTACTTCGGGGTTATTTTGATTATCATTCATGATTACTAATTACTAATTACTAAAAGCTAAAAGCTAAAAGCTAAGAGCTTTTCTAGGCTTATATTGACTATAGCGATCGCCTAAATCTAATCCCTGTAGTCTGAGATTTTGAACTCGGTATAAGTAGGCTGCACCAGTCAGAATTTGTTGTGCGACATCGACGACATGGCGATCGCTGACTGGTTCTAAGTAAGAGCCTTTGACCCAGTTGTTGAAAGCACCCATTGCTGGGCCACACCAAATTTGATAGTCTAGTTCTCTACCTCCTTCCCCAGTGTTTGACCAACGGGAAGATAAGCCGAGATACCAGCGGAAGATCAAAGCCATTTTAAGTTTGGGGTTGCTGTTGGCTTTGGCTAGTTTTTCAGGATTACGTTGGGCGAGGTATTTGACGGTCTGCTGCCAAACTTCAGCTAAGCTCATGCGGAAGATTTGTTTTTCAATCTTGGTTTTTGACTCAGCTGGGATGTCTGCAATCGAATCATAGTTTTGATAAAGTTCGTACAGCTTCTGAGCGCGTAAGGCAAACATCGTGCCTCGCTTGAGAACCTGTAGTTTGACTCCCATCTCAAACATATCGGCAGCAGGGGCCATCATGACATCGTGCATTTCGGCTTCAGCCAGTAGCTTTTTCGCGTGGAGAGAAGTTCCTGCTTCCACACAGGATTGATTTACTGAGCCTGTTACTATATAGGCTGCACCCATAATATAGGCAGCCAAAGCTGCTTGGGGCGTAGAGATTCCTCCCGCAACGCCAATTCTCACAGGCTTTTGATAGTTATACTGACTTTGAATTTCGTCTCTGAGTTCAACAATTGCTGGGAACAAGCAAACTAAAGGGCGATTATCAGTATGTCCACCAGAATCAGCTTCTACGGTAAGATCATCAGCCATCGGTACTTGCTGAGCTAAATCTGCCTGTAAAGGGGTGATTTTTCCCTGGGCGACTAATTGTTGAAGCATTTTGCTTGGCGGGGGTTGGAGAAACTTAGTCGCTACTTCCCGTCGAGAAATCTTAGCGATGACTTTATGCTCAATCTCAATTTGGTTGGCAGCATTCAATTTTAGTCCCGCAGCGCGATAGTAGACGATATTGGGAGTCAGATTTAGAAAAGCCGAGGCTTCTAGGGTATTAACCCCATATTTAACATAAAGATCCACTATATTGCGTTCAACTTCTGGTTCATTGGGGCTATGAAGCAGATTAAAAGCATACGTACCATTAGGAAGAGCCTGTTGAATGCGCTTGATCGCTGTTTCAACTCGCGTCAGACTCAAGCCACCCGCCCCAAATGAGGCTAAGATACCCTGTTTGCCCAAGGCGATCGCTAATTCTTCTGAAGCAATTCCTCCCGCCATTGCACCTGTCATATAGGCGTATTGTACCCCGTGAAAATCGATAAAATTGCGATCGCCCAACTGCTCAATTGATAGAGGGGGTACAGCCATCAGTAATTCTAGCTCTGGGCGATCGCGCCACCAATCTTGATTAGTTAAGCCGATTTTTTCCTGCTGTTTAACTACATAACAAGGTTCGGTTAAATTTAGTAATTTATTTTTTATTTCTGCTTCTGACAAAGCAAAAATGTCTTGGTTAGTAGATTCGTTTTGATGCGGTATTGTCTTAGCAGCGATCATAATTTATCCCCTTATTCTTTTGAATTATTTATCTTGATTAGTCTTGACGACGTTGCTGAATCAAGGTGTGGTTTAAAAATTTGGCGTTGCTGAATACGTAATGTTTTGCTTTTCTGCCTATGAATAACAGTTATTAGAAAGCTAATAGCTAAAGGCTAATAGCTACGAACAGTAACATTTTGTACGTCATTACTTAAATCAGCAACGCCAAAAATTTTATTTGCAACTAGCAACCTAAAAAAGCGCGTGGGGGATGCCAACCACGTATATTAGCTAAAAGCTAAAAGCTAAGAGCTAAGAGCTAAGAGCTTGACTGCCCTTCGGTTTCATACTTCGCGCTCAGCAACACCGTCTTGGCTTGGAGGTTCGTTGATCATCTTTTCCAGAACTTCTAAATGAACGCTGATTGCTTTTTGATGGTTGCGCAAATATTCTTGATCTTGCTTGATAAAGAGCGAATGAGCTTTGGATAGGTGAGAATTGTTATGTGAAAATTCGTGGTTAAATTTCCGAAAAGTAGGCTGCCACAGAATGAGATTATTAGCATCTTTTGACTGCGGAATGCGGTTGGGCATAGCTGAACTGGTTTGAGTCTCAGCATTTTGATTGAACTCCGCTTTGCCGTATAAAGGAGATAGATCGAGCTGGGCGCGATGACTAAATAATTTGGCGATCGCTTTGAGCAAAGAAGTAAAATCATTTGTACCTCGACGATGTAGCGATACAGTAGCGTGTTCTTTAGACTGGAGAATATCTTTAATCCAGCGAGAACAATTGCTGCCAACACCTACTTCAACAAAGATGCGGTAATCATCTTGATAAACTCGATTAACTAAACGCGGGAAATCTAGTTGCTGACAAAGGGTTTGAGTTAAACTATGAGCAATTTCTTGACTGCTATGACCAATTTGCTGATAATTGGCGGCAGAATAAAAAGTAATTTCTGGGCTTTCTCGTAATGGTAGAGTATTCAGCTTAATTAGTTCATCATACTCACTCTGCATCGCCTCACAATGGATAACATGATTGAAAGGAGCGCGAAACGCATCACACCCTAGACTTTCAATCACTTTTTCGCAGCTTTGAGGATCTCCAGCAATTATGACTTCATTGGGAGTACTAATTTGAGTTAAATAAACTCGGCTTTGCGATCGCAATTTTTCCTGGATCACCTCGCTGTTTGCCATTACTACATAGGTGCGCCATAATTCTCCTGGTGGTTCGTCAGACAGCTGCCAATATTCTCTAACGGCTTCTTTAGTTCCTGCTAAGCGCATTTTAAATAGCGGGGATGCATTGAGAATATCACTACTTCGCTCAATGTCGCCCCAAACCCCCTGGGCATACATCATGCTGATCTCTCCCAAGCTATAGCCAAAAGCAGCCTGCGGTTTGACTTGAAAATAATCCCGCAAAATAGTGGTAATAAATCCAGCAAAGCCAGTTTCTGATTCGAGCATGGCTAAGGGATCGTTCATCAACTCCCGCTCTTTTGCCTCTAATTCCCTGGAAGAAAGCTTGTGCCAGCTTCGGGGATAGAGCAGCTTTTCAATACCTGCAATACGGTTACAAGTATTTTTGATTACTGGATCGTCAATTAAATTAGGAAATAGCCGAAAAAGATCTTTACCTAACCCAATATGAGCATTGTAAGCCCCAGGATAGACAAAAGCGATCTTGCTCTCTCCTAGAGGATTGGGGGTAAAATAACTACCGACAGGAGTATGCCAATCTTTACCTGTCTTCAAAGCCTTGGTTACGCCTTGAGTGGCGCGATCGCATTCTCTGAGTATTTCGGGTTTATTTTTACCGATAATGGCTAAAGCATAATTGGCTTGAGGTTGATGGTTGGCAAAAGTTTGCTGAGCAATTTTAGCCAGATCGCCATCAGCTATAGTTTGTTTAAGTGTGTCAAGCTGTGCTAATAAAGCTGTAGAATCATCTGCTGTTAAGGGAAAAAGATAACAAGGCATTTGCTCTAAATAAGCATTACTGCGCTGTTGTGTCGCTACTTCTTCTGCTAGAATAATCTTGGAGTTACTCTGGCCAAGATTGTCAATCGCCGCGACTCGTTGATTAACCCCTGCTTCCAAAAACCAAGGTTTAGCTTCGGTAGTAACGTAAAGTGGATGTTGCCTTGGCGTTGATTGTTCCCACTGGGGAACAGGGGGAATATAACGATAATATAAACACAGTGAAGTTTTAATTAAACTAGCAATCTCCGCCGCAATACCCTGGTAAGCAGCATTGGTTACACTTGAGACAGCACAACTACCAGGAAGATTAGAAGCAAGATAATTAAAAATTCTCTCGTCAAATTCTATTTCCTCTAAGCGTTTATCGCCAACGAGTTCCAAGTAAGTAAGGTTGTTGGCTGCGACTGTGGTGGATAAACCAAGACTATCGATCACTGCATATATCTTATGGCGATCAATTTTAGCAGTTGGGTAATGCTTTAATACCACTGCACCCACGGCTTGAGATTCAAAATCGACTCCACCCACAAGTACTGCTTCAACATTGTCGTTTAATAGCTTTTGTGCCATTAATAAAGCATCAAAAACAGAATCAACCTCAGTCACGGTACTGTCTAGCTTTTGCTGACTATTTTTAGCGATAACAATAGCGATGTTGACATTTGAGTCGATGGCTGCATCTTCAAGCGCTCTACTGGCAACGCGATCAAACCTGGCTAGTATTTCTGTAGATGACAAGATGGCGGCACAATCGGCGTTTCTTCCTTCGTAAATACTGCGTTCAAAAGCAGCTAAAGATTCATCAGCACCGAAGCAAGCATCCATGCCTACAATAGCTATTTGTTTAGCGTCGAGCGTTTTGTCCGTTTGCATCGTCTTTAATTTAGATTAAAAGTTTGATCTTCTTGAAGTAACTTACCCAGTTGCTATATAGCTATATAGGTTGGGTTTTGTCCTTCAACTAAAAAGATGGTATTGATCGATCTAAGGAGAATGATCATGTTGAATCTTAGGCATCATATAGAATTGCTGTGCTAGATGCCGATGATTTTTATACGTCAGCAGTCTCAAAAATACGTGGCATTTGGCGTAGATCTTGGTCTTGTATAGTTGGCTGCTTTCTTAAAGCATAGCAGAGATATTCTAATTCTCTGGTTCTCAGTGCTTCATACATGGGCGTACCTTTAGCAGCAGCAAAATAACCTGCTAGCCAACGAAATATTGGCGGAACTTGCTGATTGATAATTTCTACTTTTCTTTGATGTTCTAATACCATTGCCGCGCAAACATTGGCAGTTATATTCTCTTCTTTGACCACCGTAAAGCCTGCTTCCAGTAATTTCTTTTGAGTATCTGCTACAGCTTCTTTAGGGCGAAAATCACAAAAAAGAAAATAACCATTGGGGCGAAGTACACGATTTACTTCCGCAAAGAATTTGTCTGTATGCTGATAACAATGGGATGATTCGACATTAATTACCGCATCAAAAGAATTATCAGCAAACTGTAATGCTTCGGCATCTCCCAATTCAAAATATAGGCCAGGTAGCTGATATTTTTGACGACAAAAGTTGATATTGCTTTGGGAAAAATCAACTCCTGTTAGCGAACTCGGCTGTAAGTAGCGTTTGACATAAGAAGCTCCACCACCTCGACCACAACCTACTTCTAAAGTCTTTAATCCTGCTAAAGAAATTGCATTAGCAACATGATCATAAAGTTGGATACAATAACGCTCTGCTTCGTCACAATTATCTAACTCTAGTTCTTGAGGATTTTCCTGATTAACATAACCATAATTCATTAATTTAATCTTAATTTTTTCATATTTACTAGCCATATGATTGTACCAATGTTTCCAAATCAATCTTCTAAAAGGAAAGTTGTTTGGTCTGGCAATTAGTTTATCGATAATATTCATATTTTTGCTTGGTTAGATGTTTACAAAGTGAATTAGGTGTTGCTGATTTATTCGCTATCAAAACTAAAAAGAAATTATGGTTCCTTTCGCTTTCAGCATCTGGGAATAAACTTGGCCGTTTTTGTCGTGAGCAATAAGATTGGCTACCACAGCAGTTTTGGTTTTGCTGATTATTTCACAAGAAACATAGAATGTTTGAGCGAAGGAAATAGCGGCAAACTGCTCGTAGGTAATAATTTCTGAGGGTAGACAAATCTCTTGATGGTTATGCTGTAGCCAGAGCCATAAAGCATGAATTTTAACGTCTACAACATAAGGATTGAAGGTTTGAACAGGAAATTGCCCTTGTTTAGCAGCCTGGATCATCGGTAAATAACATTGCGCCGTTAGCTTATTTTTATCTACATTTAAGACTGTTTGAACTCCCTGAAAAGAAGCACCATGAAATAGGCTTTGCTTACTATTTTGATACAGTGATTCTTGCTGTGAAAAGTCTAGTTTACTCTCGGATAGATTAAAAGAATTATACTGAGGAGTATTAATCTTTTGTGAGGTTAAATTTAATTGAGTGCTGAAGTGATAGCGAATTTTACCAGATTTATTCTTACTATAAATCTTAGCATTAAAATCAATATTTTGAGCATTATCAGTAGTTTTTTTAGCTAAATCCAGACTATATTGATCAGCTAAATTAGCATCGAAGATAATTCCTTTTAAAACTTTAAAATTACTACAGCTAAAGAAAGTGTATCCAGGATATAGTTGTTCGCAGGTATTAGCAATCCAGGCGATCGCACAAGTAGCTGGTAAGACGGGACGATCCATAATCACATGATCGCGTAAGAAAGGATTAGCAGCTAAAGATAAGTGACGATGTATCTGGTAGGTTTGTGAGGGAGTTGTCACTGGAGTGGCTGGTGGCTTTAAAGGACTGCCAATTACTACCTGTACCTCATGATGATCTGGGGCGAGTTCTTCAACTAGCATCCGTGTACCAGCCTCAACGGGAATAGTTTTGATCTCGCGTTCGGCAAAAGCCCTTTTTAGTTCAAGGCTGACCATCCCGCTATCCCAAGGCCCCCAATTAATTGCTACTGTATGACATTGGGGATATTTTTGCGCGATTAAATAGGCTGTCTTATTCAGAATATCATTGGCGATCGCATAATCAGTTTGACCAGCATTCCCATAAAAACCTACCACCGAAGAAAACAAGACCAAACAATCTAACTGACTGGGGTTAATACAGTTGAGTAAATTTTCCAAGCCTTTGACTTTGGGTGCGTAAACCAGTTCAAAATCTGATTCAGTTTTTTTCTCAATTGGTTTATCAGCCAGATTTCCCGCACCATGAACGATCGCCTTGATCTTTCCTAGTCGTGATTCAACAGCAGTTACCCGTTGCGCTACGGCATTGGCATCCGTAACATCTACACTTAGATATTCTGCTTGTCCTCCTGCTTGAACAATCTGGTGTATAGTTTGTTCAATTTCTCGTTTAGCAGCAATTGATTTATATTCTTGCTGCACCATTTTGGGGGTGGGTTTTTCGCCTTGATGCAGCAGATATTCTAAAATCCGCTTTTTCAACTTCATTTCATTGTCACAGTCTTGCGCCCATTCAGGTTCGGGTTGAGCAATAGCAGAACGACCTAATAAGATAAACTTACACTGATATACTTGGGCTAAAGCGATCGCCGCAGCGGCGGTAATTCCTCTACCACCACCACTGACTAGACATACTGTATTTTGATTAAGATGTGCCATTGAATTAAATATGTTGAAGATTCAAAAAGTACTAAAGTATTATTTAATGTTACCAAAACCAGAGTATCTGATACTAAATCCGATTTATAAAACCTACTTTTAATTAAGAGTACAAAAAGGCTTAAAATCCTTCCGACTTCTAACTTCTGATGAATCGAGTTACTTGAGCAATTCAACTGATTCAATTTGCTGACTATTAAGCTTCAAATCCTTTGCTTTTTCCGTTTCTTCAAGACGCACTTTTGCTTGAGTTCTAGATCTTATTTCGATTAAAGATATTGGGATCACCAAGATCCATAATGCAGAAGCCAGGATAATTACCAGCCAGGATATGGAGTCCATTTTGGAAGATTCGTTGTCCTTAAACTGACTAAACAATAAGAAAGTAAAATAAGTACTGGCACTAAATAAATAAAGCGTCATCTTAAATCCAAATACTTTTTTGTTATATCTTCTATAATTGTTGTGGATTGGATATCTGAAAGTGTTAATATCTCTTATCTTTGTCCCCGAATGGGGTGTTACTCCTTGAACAGGAACAAAGATAACGGCAAGAGGCTCAATTGCAATTTCACATTTAGCTTAAGTGAGTTAACAAACCAAAGTAGTTCTACCCTTGCTGCTGTAACCAACTTCCGCAATTAAACGATTAGGGTCATGCAGTTCAGCAAGAATATGTTTAACAGAAGTTGATGTATCTAAGTCGCTAGCAAGGTCGATCGCCCGACAAAAGACAGATGACCACTCCCAACGCAGGGCTTTGGTTAGTCCCAACAATCCCCCTATAACTGCACTCTTACCATTACCACTTGTACCTAGTTCGCCATCTAGATGAGCAACGGTAATAAAACAACTAGATCCCTGTTGGGAAGCCCTTTCGAGAGTTGGTTTAAGATATTTGGCTAAGAAAAATACTTGTTTGAGCATCTTGTGTTCCTGTTCTTGATTTGGTAATTGGGGATGGAGATAAATCATGGCTGCAACCGAACCATACTTAGAGGCGATCGCTTTTAGTTGTTGTTGTAGATCTGCTTCGCTATAGTCTTCGATCACGACACGTTTAACTGCTTTGGGTAGAGACACTTCAGGATTCAAAAATTGAAGCAAAGTAATAACTACCACCTGCGAACCCTGTTGAGTTAGCGTCTCAGCTAATTTACCTGTCAACGGCGATCCATCATCGGTTAATAAATAGATCTGTCCTGGTGCTAACTTAAAATCGAGCCAATCTGGTTCTGGTAGGTATTTTAGCTGTACGGGGGAGCGTTGGATTCCCCCTCTCTCTATAATTTCATCGCGCTCATTGGAGTTTTTTTTTGAATCTGGTTAGGTTGTAAATAATCTAGGACTTGAGCCAGAGTTTGCGATCGCTCTATGTCAGACGGCAAGGCAATTTGCTCTTGTAATGAGTCGAAGATTTCACGCCGTTTAACAGCATCAATGCCTAAATCTGTGTTGAGATTCATCTCTAAATTCAAGCTAGGGATAGGGTAGCCTGTTTTTTCACTAATGATTTTTAAGAAGGTTTCTTCTGTTGATTCAGGCTTTGTTGCAACTTCTACTGATTCTACTGCCGTGGTGTGGCGATCAAAAGAACGCAAGTATTCAATAATTTGGTTAAGTGTGCGTAAATCGCCCAAATCTTCTAGGTTAGGTTGCGGTAAATTGGGCATTTCTTCTTGAAGTGCGCCGAGGATCTCTACTCGCTTGATCGAATCAATACCTAAATCTGCCTCCATGTCCATGTCCAATTCCAACATTTCTGAAGGATAGCCTGTCTTTTCGCTAACTACATTTAGCAAAGTTTGACTAAGCGTGGCTAAATCAATTTCTAAGGCAGGAAGAGGTGCTAAGGTTACTGTATCTGCACTGAGCAATACAGCTTCATTATGCTCAACTAACTTAGATTCGGTAGCGTGTCCATTACTGTTGGCTACCTTGTCAACAGGCTCAATAGAGTCAAATTGAGGATAATGACCATTACCATTACCATTACAATTACCATTGACTGTTGCAGTTTCTAGTAACTCTGATCTGGCGTAGTTTTGGTTGCCATCAGATAATAGTTCCTTTGGTTTGAGCGCAACTAAAGACGTGTCTTCACTAATAAGTGATGCGATCGCCCCACTACCAGGATCTAATTTGGAGTCATCTACTAAAAACTGTGCGTAGCTTTGTTGAGTCAATAAGAAGAAGTTTTGTGCATATTTTGCCTGATGGTTTAAGTACTGTTCGTGAACTCGTAAAGTATTGCTTTGATGTTCCTGAAACTTAAGCAGACTGCCTTCGGTACTAGCAATAATTGCTGTTTGAACTTTTAGCTGTTGGGGTGCGGGTGGCACATTTGCCCATAACTGATGTTGCTGCTGCATCAACCCAAAGAAAGTTTGGGCATATTGTAATTGGTATTGCAAATATTGTTGGTGAACCGCTAAAGTTTCTTGCTGATGCTGGTGAAACTTATCTAGACTATATTCTAAGCTATCTAAGATGCGTTCGAGAGCAATTTTGCTGGCAGCAGTCTTTCGAGGTTGATCGGGAATTGGAGTCATAGATACTTCCTTCATGGTAGCTAGTTTTTGGTGTCCATTTTGCTGAGATTTGATAGTTGCGTTATGGTACGAAACTGGATTAACGACAGTAAGATCGTTTTGAGCTGGTATTGATGGTAGTTTTTTTGTCTCCTTGACTGGTAATGCTTGTTCCAAAGTCTTTCGGGTTTTGGCTGAGACATAGTTAACGCTAGTCAAACTAACGTTTAAAGGATGTTTATCCTCTGGTTTGGTCTGCACTACCTGACAGGGATCGAGATTAGATAAGCTTAAGCCAGCAACCCGTAACTGCACTACTGCTTCTCTGAAAGCGCGATCGCTATCTTGGTTACGACTGGGGTTCAAAGCCACGGCTAAATGAGGGCGATCGCCGATAATTTCTTTAACTAGATGAGTTAAAATGCTTCTCGGTCCAAACTCGACAAAGCAAGTCCCGCCAGCAGCATAGATGTTTTCAATCTCTTCTTGAAACAATACTTGAGATAGCAAATGTTTTTTGAGAATTTTTTGACAGTCTTGAGGTTCGATCGGGTAGGGATTGCCCGATACGTTAGTAAAAACTGTAACTTGGGGTTGGTTAAAGGTGACAGCTTCTACTGCCTTGGCAAAAGGTGCTTGTGCATGACCTACCTGGGGTGTATGGAAAGCGGCGGAAACGGGTAGAATCACAGCGGAATACCCTTGCTGTTGTAACTCTGCTTGAGCGCGAACAATTTCTGCTTTGTCGCCTGCTAACACTACCTGGCGAGGAGAATTCCAATTGGCGATCGCAATTTGCTTGAATTCGGCAATTGCCGCCCTAATTTTGGTGACATCTCCCTGTACCGCCAACATCGCCCCGGCTGATTCACTGGTAGCCATTGCCTGTCCCCGTTCCTTAACCAGGAAGTAATAATCTGCATCACTAAAAACTCCTGCTGCCCAAAGTGCGGTTAATTCCCCAAAACTATGCCCAGCGACAAAATCTGGTTTGAATCCTGCCTGTTGCAGCAGCTTATATAACCCAGTACTAAAAGCAGCGATCGCGGGTTGGGCTATTTCTGTCTGCTGTAAAGCTTTTGCCTGCTGTTGTTTTGCTGCCTCATCAAATACGGGTGGCGGGAAAACCGCTTTGGAGATCGGTTCTAAACCTTCTTGTTCTAGCAGTTGATCAACTTGGCTATAGGTTTCTCTCAAACAGGGGAAGTTCATCACTAATTCTCGACCCATTTCCAGGTATTGAGAACTTTGTCCTGAAAATAGAGCAACTATCTTGCCCGCGGTGGATATCCCAGTTTGACGGTAAAAGATGCCTGAAGGATGATTCCAATGGGTCGATTTAGACTGGCTTGATAAAGAAGCGATCGCCTTTTGCAGTTTGTTACTTGCCTCCTTGACAGATGCAGCGACAAAACCTAGACGAGCCGCATCAACATAAATTTCCTTAGTTTTACTTTCATTAACCAGTTCGGCAAAATAGCCCGCTCCTGTTTCAGCTTGAAGCTGTGGTAGTATTTCTTTGCACCTATCTAATAACTTGTTTGATGTAGGTGCATCGATCAATATAGCTTGAGGAGTTGTGTGCAATCGATGCACGCTTTGTTCTGACTGATGTTCTTCTAAAACGATATGATAGTTCGTGCCACCAAAGCCAAAGGAACTCACCCCCGCTCGTCTCGGTACTGTTGCGGACTTGAGCCAGGGTCTAGTTTCGGTATTTAAGTAGAAAGGAGAATTTTCAATTTCTAGTTTGGGATGGGGTTTGGTGACATTAATCGTTGGCGGTAAAATCTTGTGATGTAGTGCCAAAGCCATCTTGATTAAGCTAGCTGCACCCGCTGCTGCTTTGGTATGCCCGATTTGCGACTTGACACTACCCAAAGCAATTCGTTGTTTAAGCTCGTTATTTTCGCCAAAAACACCCTTGAGTGCCGCAAATTCAGCGGGATCTCCTGCCATTGTTCCCGTACCGTGAGCTTCGATCGCAGCTACGGTAGTTGGCTCAAAACCTGCTTCTTGGTAAGCACGACGCAAAGCCCGCATCTGTCCTTCAGGGCGGGGTGCATAGATACTCTTATGACGACCATCACTAGACGTACCAATCCCCTTAATTACCGCATAAATGCGATCGCCATCTTGTTCGGCATCCGCTAAACGCTTGAGAACTAGCATTCCCACGCCTTCTCCCAGCATCATTCCATCAGAATCGAGATCGAACGGCTTAGTTGTTTCACTGCGAGAAACAGCAGGAGTTTTGCTAAAGCACATATATGCCATAATTGAATTGTCGGTATCAACTCCTCCCGTCAGCATCATATTGGCTCGACCCGAGGTTAGTTCTGAGATCGCCATTGATAGCGCTCCAAAGGAACTAGCACAAGCAGCATCGACAATACAGTTCATGCCACCGAGATCAAAGCGATTGGCAATTCTTCCCGCCACCACATTGGCTAACATTCCCGGGAAGGCGTTGGGTGTCCAATCTATATAAGAATTTTTAATTTTATTAATAATTGTTTCGATATCTGCATTGGCTACACCACTACTTTTTAAGGCTTTTTCCCAAACAGGATATTGCAGCCTGGCAGCCAAAGGCATAGTCAACTGCCTCGCTAAGGCTACGCCTAAAACTACCCCAGTATGCTCGCGGTCAAAAGGTTTTAGATTGCCGTAACCCGCATCTTTTAAAGCTTCTTTTGCCACGACTAGAGCCAGCAATTGCGAAATATCGGTAACTTCTAGCTGGTTGGGAGGAAGTCCAAACTCCATGGGATTAAAATCAACCTCAGGAATAAAACCCCCTTTTTTGCAATAGGTTTTATCTGGGGCTGTCGGGTCTGGATCGTAGTAATCATCTACATTCCAACGAGTGGCTGGAACATCTGTAATACAGTTGACTTTATCAATAATCTTTTGCCAGTACTCCTGTAGGGTACGCGATTGCGGAAAGATTGAAGCCATACCCACTATAGCGATGGGCGTTTGTTGTAGTTGAAGATTGCTGGTTTTAGCCGCTTGAGATCCTGTAGAAGTCATGTCTTTCTTGCTCCGTATATGCTCAATGAGAGTCATTTCTAATTGTTCAACCTCGTTGAGAAGTTGCATCAGAGTATTAGTGCGTGTAAAAGATTTAGGCATATTAAGGTAAAACCTATATCTGTAAAGAAGCTTGCTGGGGTTAGAATAGTTTTAGCTAATCGCCTCCAAAACCGCATTTTTATTTTGGCTCAAAAGTGTTATGATTAGGAGCTACTTAGTACAACCTAAAAATTTGCTGGCTGGTAAATATATCGATTAGAGTTGTTGTTTTGGTTGAGGTTGTTTGTGAGTAGAAATACGGTAATTACTCTTAATTAATAAACTCTACAAAAAATAATTACTAGTCACTTATTTTAAGTAATCTAAATATAGCTCATTTGTTTGAACTACTGGTTTAGCATTACTAGAAAAACTCGACTGGCACTCGATAATAGAGATTGTGTCACAGGTTCACCGCCTTGAAAAAGAGGAGCGACCCACAGCCTGCAAAGCGGTCAAAGTCATCAGGATGTTACCAATAAATTTTGCTCACTTGATATTTATTGATAAACATTTGATAATTAATTAACTTCTAAGTGTGTATACTGAGAATTATCAGATAGATACATATGCTTAATGTCAATTCGGTTCAAGACTAGTTCAGCTTTGATCCTGAATTTGCATCAAGCTAAATAAGGCAATTTCCAGATTAATTTCCCAGCAGACAAGTATTGACGCTCAGATAATCAAACATTTCAGAGGCAAATATTTATAGACTTGTAAGTTCGTATTAGTAACTTTTAATTAGCTAAAAGCGATCGTTTCAACAAATTAGCAGCCGCAAAAATATATTAAAGTTGTTAAAGTTCAAACTTATGAAAACTCCCAAAAAGCTGTTGCAGAAACGAATAAGCCAGAAATTAGTCCCTTATTTTTTTAGCAAAGCACAATCTTCAAGCTTAATGCAAGAACAATATCAAAACTGGAGTTGCGTACTCGACCCCGCGATCGCTTTATCGCATCATGGATTTCTCATCGCCGAAAATATGGGCAAAGAAATAGAATTGTGGGTGGTAAGGGAATTATGGAATATTGTTAACAATGCTGAGTTTTATGCTCATCGACCAGAGTTGATCGTTCCCCAAAGCACGGGGTTGAATCGAAATATTGTTGCCGCCGAAACAATTTGGTCTTTAAATGAGTGGTCTAAAGAAAAACAGCAAAAAGATCTAGCAAAACTAGGAATGTACTGGCTAGGAGACAGTCTGCAAGAATCTTTACTTCCTGACAATAAATCTGTTGAATTTTTTGGGCAATGGGAAGCTATGGCAAGTGCTTTGGATCAAAAAAATGAGCAGGCAGCTAGATGCTGCGACAGTGATGTTCTGACTTTAGCTTTTCGCGATACCATAGCTTTAGTAGCTAGCTTAAAATCGGCGTTTATTTTAACTTATCAATTACCAGCAGACTTTTCTGAGAATAATTCTCCTTTAATCTGTAAAGTACTAGAAAGCTGGGGAATTTCTTGCCAAATCCTCAGTAGGCGTAATTCAGTAGTAGCAATGGAACGTCAATATTTGCGTCAGCTAATTATTCGTGCGGGACTCGGTAAAGTGCTGTTGGCGGGAGTAAATTTAGTGGTTTTTCATCTAGTAATACCTGCAATCAATACTTCTACTCAAGTATTGCCAACCAATTCAGAGCCAGCTTTAGGACAGGAAAGTTATTTCTGGAACAACGTAAAAGGGATCGGGTACTATCTATAAAATTCAATTTTCTTAATGGTTACTTGAGCTTCGTGTCTTTTTGTTTATAGCTTGTGGCAACTTAAATTTAGTCCAGCGACAAAATTAATTAACCTACTTTGTAATATTTTTACTCTAGACTATGAAAAGTATCTCGATTTATCAACAAACTAATCAAGGAAAAGAAACTGTTTCACTCAAATTTACGATTATGGGTGAAGTTTGGTTTAATAATTCTTTATTTTTAATTATTCAACCAGATTTTGCGTCACTTAATGGCGATCGCAATTCGATAACTATTGTTCAAGAGAATTCCTATTATTCAGTTTTTGGACAAATTAATCTTAATAATCATGATTGTCTAGTCGTCCAACCGAAAGATAGTTTAACCAATGTAGTTTTTGATCCCCAAGACTTATTAAGCGAGCGAGAACTACAGATTGTTGATCTTGTCGCTCATGGCAAATCAAATAAACAAATAGCCAGTAAACTAAAAATTAGCGAGTGGACAGTATCGACTCATTTACGGCGTGTTTTTATCAAACTAGATGTCGATAGTCGTGCGGCAATGGTCTATCGCTGTGCGCCTCTAGTGCGCTATCGATTGCAAAAAGTTGCTGGTAATCGATAATTATACCAATTGATCAAGTATACTTTTCTCGATAAATACCAAAGTCTTCCTGACTCCTGACTTACCTAACCTTAAAGTGTTCTATCCGAACAGGATTTAGGATCAGGCGTTGCTGAAAAGTTACCGACCAAAATTAAGCCTCATTAATTATAGTTTTCTCTACAAGCGGTCAGAGTCAAAAGTCTTTTATGATCATTATTAAAAAGCAATTTAAACTAATGAATCTATCAACTGACAGACCACTATTAAAACAGCTAGAATGCCTTGAAGCTCGTCTTAAAGAGATTCCCCCCGAACCAGGGGTATATTTTATGCGGAGTAGTAGTGGGGACATTTTATATATCGGCAAATCTAAAAAGTTACGATCGCGAGTCCGTTCTTATTTTCGGGACGCGCAAAAACTTAGCGATCGCATTGCCATGATGGTACGTCAGGTAACCGAGATTGAGTTTATTGTTACCGACACCGAAGCCGAAGCTTTGGCGTTAGAAGCCAACTTAGTTAAAAAACATCAGCCTTATTATAATGTATTGCTTAAAGATGATAAAAAATATCCTTATGTATGCATTACTTGGTCTGAAGATTATCCCCGTATTTTTATTACCCGTAAACGTCGGGCAACCAATAAGCGCGATCGCTATTATGGCCCATATGTAGATACTCGTCTGCTGCGGTACACCCTGCATACAATTAAACGAGTTTTTCCTTTGCGTCAGCGTCCTAAACCTCTATTTAAAGATCGTCCTTGTCTTAATTACGACATGGGAAGATGTCCAGGGGTATGCCAATCAATGATTACTTCCGAAGAATATAAAAAGATCGTCCAGAAAGTAGCGATGGTATTCCAAGGCAGGAGTGATGAACTGGTAAATATATTAACAGCGCAGATGGAGAAAGCAGTAGCAAGATTAGACTTTGAACAAGCAGCTCAATATCGCGATCGCCTTAAAGCTTTGTCTAATCTTAATGCCGAGCAAAAAGTGTCTCTTCCTGATGATACAGTCTCTCGGGATGCGATCGCGCTGGCGACAGATGATCAACACTGCTGCATTCAACTATTTCAAATACGTGCTGGTAAATTAGTCGGACGGTTGGGCTTTTTTGCCGATGCTAAGTCTGGTACGCCTGGGGCAATTTTAGAGCGGGTATTAGAAGAACATTACGCTACGGTAGAAGCGGTGGAGATTCCGACAGAAATTTTGGTGCAGCACGAACTACCCGAAGCAGAAATTTTAACTGAATGGTTGAGCGATAAAAAAGGGAGAAAAGTTAGCCTAGTCAATCCTCAACGACAGGTTAAAGCCGAACTCATTGAAATGGTAGAACGCAACGCCAACTATGAACTAGAACGTACTCAACGAGTAAGCGATCGCAATACTCAGGCTTTACAAGATTTAGCGGCGATTCTCGATCTCCCTGAACTGCCTAAACGGATCGAAGGGTATGATATTTCTCATATCCAGGGTTCAAACGCCGTAGCTTCACAAGTCGTCTTTGTTGATGGTGTCCCTGCCAAACAACATTATCGTCATTACAAAATCAAAAATCCCGAGGTTAAAATCGGTCGTTCCGATGACTTTGCTTCGATGGCGGAGGTAATTAGCCGTCGTTTTGGCAAGTACAAACGTGAAGCCCAAGAGCAAAGTATTCCCTGGGATGATTTTAAACATCAAGCAGGTGACGAAGCAGATTTTCCTGATCTACTGATGATTGATGGTGGTAAAGGGCAGTTATCTGCGGTGGTTAAAATATTACAAGAGCTGGATCTACTAGATGTAGTTAAGGTAGTTAGTTTAGCCAAAAAAAGAGAAGAAATCTTTTTGCCAGGGGAGTCTCATCCTTTAGATACCGATGCCGAACAGCCTGGGGTACAGCTGCTGAGAAGGGTACGAGATGAGTCTCACCGTTTTGCTGTTAGTTTCCATCGCCAACAGCGATTAAAAAGCAGTAGGCGATCGCGTTTAGCCGAAATTCCTGGCTTGGGTTTTAATCGCCAAAAGCAGCTTCTGGCTCATTTCCACTCAATTGACTATATCCGCGAGGCAACTGTAGATAAACTAATTGAAGCCCCGGGTATTGGTCGAGGTTTAGCCCAGGAAATTTATAATTATTTCCATCCCAGCTAAAGCTGTTAGCTATTAGCTTTGGCATACATTTTCTGTTTCATCCTTGGTGCAGCAAGCATCAAAATTTTTTGCATCAACTGTGGAAAAATCCGCTGACACCAAACAGCTAAATAACTCTGCCAGCCTACCAAAATCTCGCCTGAGTTTTTGTATAATCCCGAAACTAATGCTTGTGCTACTTTTTCGGGAGTCATCGGCATTACCCAGCGAAACAGCTTCAGCCCATGCGCCATGTCCGTATCTGTTAGGGTTGGTAACAAGGTCACAACTTTAATATTGTGTTTGGCTAATTCGCTTCGGAGAGCTTGAGTAAAACCAATAATAGCAAACTTGGTTGCCGAATAAGTAGACATAGTTGGGGCTGCGACTTTACCCATCAAGCTAGAAACGTTAACTATTGTGCCTTCTTGTTGGTTTGCCATGCGTTTTGCCATCAGACGGGTAATGGTCATCATCCCGATTAAGTTGAGCGAAATTTCTTCTTCAACTTCTGGTAGGCGAGTTTCTAAAAAAGGTGCTTGGTGAGCAACTCCGGCACAGTTTATTAGTAAATGAATTGGTCGATGAGTACGCCATGCCTGAGCGATCGCAATATTGATTGAGGCTGGTTGAGTTAGATCTAAAGATAAAGTAGTTACTTTAACTCCCATTGTGGTAATTTCTGTGGCGACATCAGCTAATTTTTGACGATCCCTAGCTACTAATAGTAAATGTTGAATACCTTGGCGGGCTAACTCCAAAGCGATCGCTTTTCCAATACCACGAGAAGCCCCAGTAATTAAAGCTGTTTTTCCTTTGATATTCATAAATGAAAACCTCACTATGCTTATGAATTATGACAATTGACTTAGACAATTGTCTATTCGATTAATTTGATAGATAGAGTTGACGCTTGATCATATTTGATATTTACTAGATTTACAAATAAATACTATTTTATTTCGACATATCAGTCATTGTTCATAGCTTAACTTCATTGTTTACAGGCTTATCCCTCGTTTTGAAGAAGGTTTAAAAACAGATTGCCTTAAAAAATGTACTTTAAATACAATCAAATTTAAAATCTGTGGTTGACAGTTCTTTATTTGTACTATTAAGCCAAACGCAAATCTAAACATATAAATACCTGTTGAATATTTGGATAAATGTTTTGCATAACACATTATATTTTTTAGATATTTTCCTAACTTTGCATACCTTAACAAAAAAAAATAAAAGTTGGAGCTAGTTTTAGTATCAAAGATGGCAATTACCAAATTTTATTCACTAAAATCTTTAACAAAACAGGCAAAATATAGCTTTGAGAATTTAGTAAAAATAAACTAATATTTAATTGCCTCAAAGATAATTTTTACTAATTGCTGGCTAGTATCGCGACGCGAAGCAGTATCCTTTAGGGCATAAAGTCAGAAGTCATTAATTTTAAGGCTTGTAGGTTTTTTAAATGGTTGCTTTACTTATGCCTGTGACTACTAGCAAGTTTAGAGCGATCAGCGATCAGCCATTAGCTTTTAGTTTTTGGGTTCAAATCCCCGATATAATTGCCATCTGCCTAAAAACAACTTGCAGTTCTGATTGGAAATAACTATAGAATCAAAGAAAAGTAATACTTAAATTTTTAGCAAGCACCGATATAATGTCTCATTCCCAAGATATAATTACTCTTGCCCGTTGGATGGCATCAGACTTTAGTAATCAAGCACAAGCCTATGCCAATCCACCTTTTTTTGCGCATATTCGTGTTTGTATGCGTCCCTTACCTGGGGATCTGCTTGAGGGGATCAGCTTGTTTTTGGAACAGGCTTACGATTTTATGCTTGATCAACCCTATCGTTTGCGGATTATTAGATTACGTGTGGTAGGCGATCACCTTGAATTAGAAAACTACAAAGTAAAAGAGCAAGAAAAGTTTTATGGTGCATCTCGAAATCCAGAATTATTAAACACTCTCACCCCCGATTCAATTGAAAAAATGGAGGGTTGCGACATGGATGTAACCTGGACAGGCAGCAGTTTTCAAGGACAAATTAAGCCTGGTAAAGCTTGTATCGTAGAACGCAAGGGCAAAATAACTTATTTAGATAATAGCTTTGAAATTAGCGATCGCAAACTAACTAGCTATGATCGCGGACGAGATCCCGAAACAGATGAATTAATTTGGGGATCGATCGCGGGACCATTTGAGTTTTTCCCAACTCAGAGTTTTGCCGAGGAAGTAATTCCCGCCCTTGATCAAACTAGGATCTAAGATCCATTACTAAATACAGGCTGGTAAACTAGACGTTGAACTGCATTTAGTTAAGGAAGATGCACCTTGCCAGAACTGCCCGAAGTAGAAACAGTCCGACGCGGATTAAATAATTTAACCACTAAACAACCAATCCAGAAGGTTGAAGTATTACTACCTAGAACTTTAGCTTATCCCCCTAATTTAGAGCAATTTGAGCAGGGGCTGATCGGAGTTGCGATCGCACATTGGTACAGACGGGGCAAATATCTCCTTGCCCAGCTAGAGTCCGAGCAATCTGCTGGCTGGTTGGGGGTGCATCTGCGCATGACAGGGCAACTCCTCTGGCTATCACAGGATTGTCCGCTACAAAAACACACCCGCATTCGTCTGTTGTTTCCTCATAATCAAGAATTGCGTTTTGTCGATACTCGTACCTTTGGTAAATTTTGGTATGTCCCTCCCGAAATCGAAATTCAATCAATTATTACTGGGTTACAAAAATTAGGGCCAGAACCTTTCGCTGCTGAATTTTCACTAGAATATTTTGCTCATCAGTTAAGTAATCGTCGTCGCCATATTAAAACACTGTTGCTGGATCAAAGTATTGTCGCAGGTATTGGCAATATATATGCTGATGAAGCTCTATTTAAAAGCGGTATTTTGCCTAATCTAGTGGCAGTTAATCTTACCCAGATTCAGATTAAGCGATTACATCAAGCAATTATTGATGTCTTGCAAACTTCAATCAATCAAGGTGGCACAACCTTTAGCGATTTTCTCGATTTATTGGGCGTTAGCGGTAATTATGGCGATACAGCCTTGGTTTATGGCAGAAAAGGTGAACCCTGTCGTCTCTGTAATACGCCCATTGAAAAGACTAAATTAGGCGGGCGATCGACTCATTTCTGTCCTAGTTGTCAAAGTTGAAATTGGCAAGATCAATGAAATGACTTCTAATAAACCGAACTCAGGTTAATTAGGAACGGTAGTAGGATTATCAATCTGTTCAATCATTACTCCAACCTTATGGGCTTTTTGAGTATCACCATTGCTGCGATAGAGTTTCTGGGCTTGGTTAAAAGCGGCGATCGCCTCTTCCTCTCTATTTCTGGCTTTAAGAGCTATACCCAAATTGTGATACCCGACAGGGTTATTGGGGGCAATTTCGGTGAGGCGACGAAAGTTAACAATCGCTCTTGAGTAGTTTTGCTGGGCTAAATAAACTTTTCCAGCTCCCTCAATAGCTGAGGCAAAATCAGGTTTGAGTCTTACTGCCCATTCATATTCTGCTAATGCTTGTTCCAACTCTCCCTGTTGATATAAGATATTGGCAATTTGCAGATACATTAGGTGATTTTGAGCAGCAGTTTTTTTTGCTAACTCTAAAGTTTTTAATCCTGCTGCAATATCTCCCCGATCTAATAAGGCTTCGGCTAACTGTAGCTTCAAATCAGGGTCATAAAGCTGTTGTTCAGCTGCCGTTTGTAAGAGAGCGATCGCTTCTGGGTAGCGTTGTTGTTCAATCAGAAGACGAGAGGCAATTTTGTAAGCTGACTCATTATATGGGTCTAAAGTCAAAATGCGCTTGTAGGCTGCAATTGCTCGCTCATATTCCTTCGCTCTTACTAGTACCACTGCCAAGCCCAGATGATTTGGCAAATTATTTGGTTCTAGTTCAATCGCTGTTTGATAAGCTTGAGCTGCTTGGAGATTTTTTCCCTTATTACCTAGGCAAAAACCGAGGGCATAATAAAGCTTAGGGTTTTCTGGAGCTAGCTCAATGGCTTGCTGATAAGCTTTTGTTGCGGCACTGTAGTCTTTTCTCAAAGTCTGGACATAGCCAATCCCTGAAAAAATTTGTGCGTTTTCTCGATCTAAAGCTGCCGCTTGTTCATAGGTTGCTAAAGCTCGATCATAATTTTGCTCTTCTACATATTGCTTTCCTTCTATAAGCAAATTATTCAGTTCTAGCTTGTCTACCTGAGCCACTAGGTAAGAATTTGATTTGGCTAAGCTAGAATTAGCAGTTAAGAATAGAGCAATTACAGCTAAAGAAGTGATGCTCAACAGTTTAAATGACATGAATTTTGGCAACAACAGACTACTTAGGCATCATAAATTATTTAGAATTATTTAGTCTTGAGCATCAATAATTAAAGATTATTTTTTGCTTCTTGGGCAACCTGTTGTGATCGATCATTTACCAGCTTAGTAATAACTGTCTTTGCCTCTGCGCCTCCCAGTCTACCGAGAGCCTGCACTAAGCGGTAGCGTATTTGCCAGTCTTCATGATCGGCAAATGCAGTTAGTAAAGGAATAGCGCGAGTATCGCCTAATTCACCCATAGAGCCAATCGCTGCCGTCTGCAAAAGATTGTTGTCAGAGTGTAGAGCTTCTTCTAATAAAGCAAAACCGCGGGGATCGCCTAATTCACCTAAAGCGGCAATAATACTAAACTGAACTAGCCATTCTGAAGTGTCGTGATAAACATTAGCCAAATCTTCAAAGGCTTCGACCAACTTCAAGCCACCAATTGCGTCTGCCGCTGCTGCTTGGACATCTGCTTCTGGATCATTAAATAAGCGATCTCGCAGCATTTTTAAAGCAGCTTCTTTGTTAGTTGTTCCCAAAGTGTCTAGCTGACTAACCGCTGCATAGCGTACACGGGTATTATCATCAGTAATCATCGGTTGAATCATGACAAAAGCAGTTTCTGGTTCAATTTGGCGCAATTGGTTTAACCCGCGAATACGTTCGCCAAAGTCTTCGGAGTTTAGCAAATCTTTAACTGATTCTGGTGTAATACTCATGATAAAACTTTTAAATTTAAGCTGGGTTGGAATAAATTTGGTCGAAGTAAAATACCGCTCAAGTTACTTAACATAGACGAGAATAACTTGGACAATAAGCTATGAATCTGCCATCATCCGAATTACATCTCCTTGAGTAATCATGCCAATTAGCTGGGAGTGATCGTCTACTACTGGAAGACGGCGCACTTTTTTGTCGTGCATAATTCGAGCAGCTTCGCGGACTAACTGGCTTCCCTTTACCGTTACTGGGCGAGCGCTCATGACTTCCCCCACAGTTTGCCCTAGGGCTTTATGTACTTCTTGATTATGTTTGGCTGGATTTTGTAAATAAATTACGCTGTCGAGAAACATAATATAAGGTGGCAGATCTACTCCTGTAGCCTGCCAGGTAAGGTCGGTTTCTGAAATGACCCCTACTAATTGTCCCCCATTATCTACTACAGGCAAGCCGCTAATTTTTCGCTCGACTAAAATTTGAATCGCCTCTTCTAGCGATGTTTCAGGAGATACTGTAATCGGCTCAGCAGTCATGATCTCAGCGACGGTTTTGCTCATTGCAGTTTTTGAATCGTATAGTTAGCTACCACTTTATGATTCTATCTAACCACAAAATTCTCGTCATAACTCACGATCAAGCAATCTAGTTGTCTTAACTGACAAAGCGCGATTGCTGTTGTTCCAGTTATACTTGGTTATTTTAGTCAATGTTTGACCGCGGAATAAGTGAATATGTCCTCATAAATTTCTAGGCTGATCACTTCTCAAACCTCAATTGCACGAATACCTTGCGTAAAGTAGTGGAAACTCGTATACTTAAATACATAATCAACAGCGGGGCGTAGCGCAGCTTGGTAGCGTACCACTTTGGGGTAGTGGGGGTCATGGGTTCAAATCCCGTCGCTCCGATTGCGCTTTCGCTCAATCCTAGTGGGACTTTCAC
>JAIMKV010000119.1 GCA_020692205.1 Myxosarcina sp. GA_180221_E-2-1-MAG-40_15 | reverse complement strand
TTTAATCCCTCAATTTAGTACCTGAATTCTTACCTCTTTAGCATAATTAATAATATAAAGATATAAAACCTGAGATATATTTTAAATTTGAAATGACACTTTATTTATCTGGTGCTGGTGCATACTGTACTTTCTTACTATGTTGCAAGTTTATGGATCGAGAGTGTTCTAAAACCGATCCGACATCTTGGATAGTAGTTGCGATCGCTTCAGCTTTATGGCTCGTAGTTATCCCAATATCATTGATCGAAATACGTACCAAAGCTAGAGTAGCAAAGCTTGATTCTAGGTCAAAGTTAGTGAATTCAGTTACTAATCAACAGCAGATCGAAACTGTTTAATAGACATAATAATTTGAGCCAAATACTATTCTTTAGAGAACTTTGCTTAATTTCCTGGAATTACTGATTTTGGTTCCTAGTTACATTTACAGTAGTTTTCAATTCAATAGACTACGCTTTTAATTAATTAGTTTTGAGCTTCGTAGCTTTTGGAGTTTGACCTGTGTGTTATGCTCACCCGAAAAACGCTGTAAATAGTCAATTAAAGTTACTAATGTTGACTAACTTAACAGTCAATACGCTAATAAACTGAGGACACAATTAATAATTAAACCCTGTTTAACCACAAGCATGAACAGGGTTTATGCCAAGGTTCTGCAATCAATAATTTTATGGCAACATAGGCAACATTTGACGGTTACATTCTGCTTACTGCTGAACCAAATAATTATTTGATGATTAATCTTATTCAGTGGTTTCAGATGGTGTTTCTCCAGGAGTAGTTTCAGGTGCTACTTCTCCTGGAGTAATTTGAGCCGCAATACAGCTATTCATCGCTTCTTCACTAGATATTTCAACAATACTAACCAGGTCGATAGTGCATTCAGCATGGCGTTCAGGTAACAAGCTACGACGACAACTATCTAAGACCATTGCCGATCCTGCTTGTAAACTATCGCTAATAGTCGTGACACAGCTAGCCAGTTCATCAGGTCTACGGACGCGATAGCAAGCCTGTAGAGCATCATTTCCTTGAATATCAGTTCCAGTTTGAATCTGATTGACACAAGCAGCCAAATTGTCAGGTTCTAAGGCATCAGAACAGGCTACTGCTGCTGGCGATTTCGCCACGCCACTAGCTATTAGGCTATTAGCACAACTACCAATGCTTTGAGCTAAGGCAGAAGAATTTGGGGTAATCAATAAAAATACGGGAACAGAAACTAGACTAGTCCAACTGACAGCTTTTAGTAGAATTTGCATGACAATTTCATAATATTTTAAACTCACAACTATACTAAGGCTAGTTCGTTTGAATCGGAAGTAGCAGTTTTCCCAAGATAAAGGCGTGAAGAGTTAAAAATAACCGCAAACGAGCGGGAAAAAAAATCAGCCAGTAGCAAGCAACATAACTAATTGCTCACCACTGACTAAGTTCAAAAGTATCTAATATTGAGGAACAGTTGGATCGATTTCCTGACTCCAGGCAGTAATTCCTCCTTTAACGTTCGTGCCTTCAATTCCTGCTTCTTTGAGAATATTTAAAGCTTTAGCAGAACGTCCTCCTAGTTTGCAATGAGCAATTAGACGATGACCATTGACTAGTTCTTTGACTTTATCGATACCGCTACCGTCTTCTAATTCCGATAGAGGAATTAAAACCGAACCGTCAATTTTGGCAATTTCGTATTCGTTAGGATTACGGACATCTAGTAAGATAAAATCGTCTTTGCCGCTATCTATAAGCTGCTTGAGGTCTTTGACCGTCATTTCGGCGATCGCATTATTCTCTGCTGCTGCCGCCGCTGCTGCCTGGGGAATACCGCAGAACTCTTGGTAATCGATTAATTTTTCAATTACGGGTCGTTCAGGATTAGGACGCAACTTAAGCTCGCGGAATTTCATGTCCCAGGCATTATAAAGCAGCAATCTACCGCTGAGGGTATTCTCTGCCCCCAGAATAATTTTAATCGTTTCTGTTGCCTGAATTGTGCCAATGATGCCACAAAGCACCCCTAACACTCCTCCTTCGGCACAGGAAGGTACCATGCCTGGTGGCGGTGGTTCGGGATATAAATCGCGGTAGTTGGGGCCGCCTTGATAGTTGAAGACCGTTGCCTGTCCTTCAAAGCGAAAGATAGAACCATAGACGTTAGGCTTGTCTAATATGACGCAAGCATCGTTAGTTAAATAACGAGTGGGGAAGTTGTCTGTACCATCAACTACTACGTCATAGGGGGCTAAGATATCTAAGGCATTGGCGGAACTTAAGGCAGTTTCGTATAGATCTACCTGACAATGAGGATTGATGCTGTGGATTCGGTCTTTAGCTGACTGAATCTTGGGTTTGCCGACCGAAGATTCACTATGAATTATCTGACGTTGTAAATTGGAACTATCGACAATATCAAAGTCTACCAAGCCAATTCTGCCGATACCTGCTGCGGCTAAATATAACAGCAGCGGAGATCCAAGACCACCGCTACCGATACAAAGAACGCTAGCTGCCTTGAGGCGTTTTTGCCCGTCTAATCCTACCTCTGGCAGGATAATATGGCGTGAATACCTTTGATATTCATCTTTATTGAGTTCGATTGCTTCCAAGTTTGGATTAAGCATGATAATAAGAAAAACGCGATCGCAAACCTTGCCTTCAAGGTCGACTGAGTACTATAGGCTCTTTATTATATAGAATTTCTGGACACAAACTCTCTAGGTTAATTGAGTATTAAGTAAGATTACAAAGTTCATCACGAACATCAAGCTAGATTAAATATCGATACGTTTATAAGTTGCGACTAAAAATAATTTAGTCTTAAGGCTCATTAGAAGAGACACATGGCATTTGAAGCTTACGATCCAGAAGATTTTTATGACGAACTGTTTTTAGCTTTAGGTGAACCGCGATCGCACTGTGCATCTTTGATTCAACGCATGGTTGAGCTAGGAATAGCGCAGCTAGAACAACAGCGTCAAACAGCAGCAATAGCTTTGTTTAAACTGGGAGTAACTTTTAATGTCTATAGTGACAATCAAGGAGTAGAAAAAATCTTCCCGTTTGATATTATTCCTCGCATCATTGAAGGATCGCAATGGTCGCAGTTGGAGCAAGGTTTAAAGCAGAGAATCCAAGCCTTAAATTTATTTCTCGACGATATTTACGGCGCGCAAAAGATCATTCAAGATGGTAAAATACCCGCTGAAATTATCTACACAGCTTCTGGGTTTCTCAAGCCTTGTTTGGGTATCAAGCCACCTGCTGGAGTTTGGTGTCACATTACGGGAACAGATTTAGTCAGGGATAAAGACGGCAGCTGGTATGTCCTAGAAGATAATTTGCGATCGCCTTCGGGAGTTTCCTACGTTCTCGAAAATCGGCGGGTAATGAAAAGCACCTTCCCCGACATCTTTCGCAACATGATGGTTAAACCTGTCGATGACTATCCCAGCCAGCTATTAGAAACCCTACTTAATCTTGCGCCTGCTCAAGTACCAGATCCGATGGTGGTGGTTTTAACGCCTGGGATCTACAACTCTGCCTATTACGAGCATTCCTTTTTGGCGCAGCAGATGGGGATCGAATTAGTCGAAGGAAGAGATTTAATCGTAGCAGATGGCTATCTACAAATGCGCACCACGAAAGGCTTGAGGCGGGTTGATGTAGTTTATCGTCGGATTGATGATAATTTCCTAGATCCCCTAGCGTTTAATCCCAATTCCTTGTTAGGTGTACCAGGGTTGATGGAAGTCTATCAACAGGGAAGAGTCGCTTTGGCAAATGCCCCAGGCACAGGGGTAGCAGATGACAAAGTAGTTTATGCCTATGTTCCTGAGATGATTCGTTATTACCTGGGGGAAGAACCAATCCTCTCAAATGTACCGACGTATCTTTGTTGGCGAGAAAGCGATCGCAATTATGTTTTAGCCAATTTAGATAAGCTGGTAGTCAAAGCTGCCAATGAAGCTGGTGGTTATGGAATGCTAATCGGCACGAGATCGACTGAGGCAGAAAGAGCCGAATTTGCGCAAAAGATTATTGCCCAACCCCGCAACTATATTGCCCAGCCTACTCTTAGCCTCTCACGAGTACCCACGTTAATTGAGGGTAAAGTTGAAGGTAGACACGTAGATCTACGCCCTTATATTCTCCATCGCGGTGATGAAATTTATGTCCATCCAGGAGGATTAACTAGAGTTGCACTAAAAAAAGACTCGTTAGTCGTCAATTCTTCTCAAGGCGGCGGCAGCAAAGACACCTGGGTATTAAACTCAATTAATAATTAACAACTAACAATTAACAATGTTAAGTCGTGTTGCAGATTCAATTTATTGGTTAAATCGCTATATCGAACGAGCCGAAAACGTAGCTCGCTTTATCGATGTCAATTTAAACTTAATCTTAGATTTGCCCTCAGGAGTACCTCCCCAGTGGAAACCTTTGATTGCGGTTACGGGAGATATCGAACAGTTTGATCATAACTATAGTGAGGTTAACAGCGAAAATGTAATTCAGTTTCTCTGTTTTGATTCCAATTATGACAACTCAATCATTTCCTGTTTACAAAAAGCTAGAGAAAATGCTCGCTCAATTCGCGAAGTAATTTCTTCGGAAATGTGGGAAGAAGTTAATTCATTTTATTTAGCAATTAAAGAAGCTTCTGCTGCTAGTTCTTTTGGTACTTTACCCAAGTTGTTTAGTCGGGTAAAGATGGCTAGTCATCGCTTTGCAGGTATTATGGATGCCACGATGTCACATAATGAAGGCTGGCAGTTTGGACAAATGGGTAGACTGCTAGAGCGAGCCGATAAAACTACTCGGATCTTGGATGTAAAATACTTTCTGCTGTTGCCTTCAGCCGAATGGGTAGGGACTCCTCTTGATCGCATTCAATGGATCGCTTTATTAAAGTCTGCTAGCGCTTATGAGATGTATCGTAAGTGTCAACATCATATAACTCCTGGCAGCGTGGCTGAATTTTTAATCCTAGATCGCGCCTTTCCTCGTTCAATTCACTTTTGCCTGTGGCAAACGCAACAGTGCCTTCATGAAATTACGCAAACTCCGCCTGGGCATTGGTGTAACGGGGCAGAAAGAGCCTTAGGTAAATTATGTTCTCAGCTAAGCTATCTTACCATTGAAGATATTGTGCAGTCTGGTTTGCATGAGTTTTTAAATCAGATGCAAAGCTCCATATATCAAGTAGGTAACGAAATTCATCATACTTTCTTCGCTCTGGGCGATTCTCAACGTGCTTTATCAAATCAGTCATCAAACAACCTACAGTTACAGTCAACCAGTAATACTCAAGCCTCATCTGCTTAGATTACGCCCTCGTTGCGATCGCTTCAATCAGCTTCATAGTTTTTCGCTTTTGGTATTACCCCAACCCCAGGGAAGTTCAGACTTTGTCGATCTAGATGGGAGTAATTTAATCAAACTGTGGTTTGGGCAGCCGACAGAGAAGTTAAGTATCCAAACTCTAGCCCAAGTTGAAACTAGCTGTACTAATCCCTTTGCCTATTTGCTTGAGCCGTGGGCAAATATCATCCCTTTTGACTATCCCAGTTCTTTATTAAAGCAGTTAGAGCCTTACTTACGCACATATAGTTTTGTCCCCGATGGTTCGGCTTTAGAATTAGCTCAAGACATTGCCGTTACTACTAAAGGAAATACGCTTGACTTTCTCTTTACTCTCAACCAACGTATTTATCAAGACTGCAAATATATCATTAGAGATACGGGAGAACCCTTTCCCGCAGGAGTAACCTGGCGAGATAAACAAGGTTCATGCCGAGATTATGCAGTTTTGTTTATGGAGGTATGTCGGGCAGTGGGAATTGCCCCACGGTTTGTTAGCGGCTATCAAGAAGGAGATTTAGAACAGCAGTCTAGAGATCTTCATGCTTGGGTAGAGGTTTATCTACCTGGGGCTGGTTGGCGGGGTTATGATCCTACTTTGGGTCTGGTAGTTAGCGATCGCCATATTCCCTTAGCTGCTAGTGCGATTCCTCAATACGCGGCTGCGGTAGAAGGTACTGTAATACCCGTCGCCACAGGGGCCAAAATTACTTCAGGTCTTCAGGCACAAATATCAATCAAAGCTCTAAACGAAGTAATCAGTAATCAGTAATCAAGCTTATCTGCCAAACAATGCTCCAATTGCTTTACCCATATTTTCGGGCTGCATCGCTGCGGTAGCTGCGGTAGGTTCATAGCCGCAGTGTACCATGCAGTCAGCACATTGGGGATTGCCGCTCTTTTTGCCGTAGTTACTCCACTGGGTATGAGTAATTAGCTCTTGATAGCTAGAGTAATGACCTTCATTCAACAAATAACAAGGTTTTTGCCAGCCTAAGACGCTATAGCTAGGACTTCCCCAGGGAGTACAGTCAAAGTCCTGTTCGCCCATGAGAAACTCTAAAAATAGAGGATTGTGGTTAAAATTCCAGTGTTTTTGACCCGACTTCCAGGGAGCAAGTATTTCTTTAAACAAGGCTTTAGTTTGCTCCCGTTTAAGAAAGCTATCCTGATTGGCAGCCCATTCGTAGCTATAGCCGGGGGAAACCATCATTCCATCAAGTTTGAGAGTGTCTAAAAAATCAAAGAACTCTTGCATTTGTTGGGGATCTGCCCCTTCAAATACTGTGGTATTGGTTGTTACCCTGAACCCGTGTTGTTTAGCTGCTTTGATCGCGGCGATCGCTTTGTCAAATACTCCCTGGCGATCAACACACTTGTCATGTTGTTCCTGCAATCCGTCTAAATGCACGCTGAAAGTTAAATAAGGAGAAGGTTTGAACTTATTTAGGCTCTTTTCTAATAACAGACCATTGGTACAGAGATAGACAAATTTCTTTCGCTGAACTAAACCTGCAACAATTTCATCTATCTGAGGATGTAGTAAAGGCTCTCCCCCAGGAATTGAAACTACTGGCGCACCACATTCTTCAACCGCAGCAAAACACTGTTCTGGAGTCAGGTTTTGGTTTAATATTTCCTTCGGATGCTGAATCTTCCCGCAGCCAGAACAAGCCAAGTTACAGCGAAATAGAGGTTCTAACATCAAAACTAAGGGAAAGTATTTACGCCCCAGCAAACGCTGTGTAACGAGGTATTTGCCTACCGTAACTGCTTGTTGAAGTTGAATCGCCATGATTTTGTCTCCTCAGACATACCAAATCTCTTTCGGGTTATTGTAATATGCTTCTTGGAAATAAACTGTGTGCAGATTTATTGGTTATCTTAATCTAAAAGGCGATCGCGCCTAGAGCGGAGCGAGATTTTGATTTTGTTGTGCCTGCAAATTCTGGTCATTTCCTTGACATTATTCTCAGCAATCATGCTAGTATATCTAAGTCGTTAAATCGACTAAGTTAGTGAAATATTGCGGATGTCGTATAGTGGTAATACCTTAGCCTTCCAAGCTAAAGCTAGGGGTTCGATTCCCCTCATCCGCTTCCGTGCTGAAAGCACGTCAGCCCTATCTTCTCACCTCTAGCTTTAGCTTGAAAGGCTAAGGCTTTACTCAAAACTTACTCAAAAGTGAATATAGCAGTAGGGCGAATACGAGTG
>JAIMKV010000029.1 GCA_020692205.1 Myxosarcina sp. GA_180221_E-2-1-MAG-40_15 | reverse complement strand
TTGTCCGAACCATTGCACTCGCGAAGAATTAAATAATTTACCCGCTGACGCTGACAAAGTGCTGGGTATTTTTGCCGCCGAAGATACCTATAACGATACTGACGAGGCAACGTTAACTGAAGAGGGCTTGGTCGATGAAAATGGCGAACTGATTCTCTACGGACAACCAGGAAACGAAAATCCACCGACTGTTGCCGAAATGCTGGATAAAACTCTAGGTTTGGACAAGTTTGCCCAGGCTGAAGACGGCTTTATGGTTGTTATGGAAGAGGAAGGTTCGGATAACTTTGCTAATAATAATAACGGTGCAGGTACGATTGAAGCCACCTTGCGGGCTGATGAAGCCATTGGCGTAGCGCAAGATTTTGTTAACAATGTCGATCCTAATACTTTGGTTTTGACTGCTGCCGATAGCGATGCTGGCGGTCTAGAAGTAATTGATGTTGATGAAGACAGTGAAACTGTCGGTACAATTGACGTACAGCCAGAATTAGCTGCTTTTGGTGATGATGCCGACGGTATTCCTGTTCCTCTAGATGGCACTACTGGAAATGACACAGCACCTTTTACCACTGGCGCACCCGATGCAGACGGAGATAATTTTGATTTTGGTCTAGGTTATGTTAGTACCAGTGATGTTGCGGGTAGTATTGTGTCTAAAGGTTACGGTTTAAACTCCGATCTTTTAGAATCTACGGTAGACAACACTGATATGTATCGGATTATGTATCAAACTCTGTTTGGGGTTACGCCTGAAGAAGTAGCTGATGACGGAAAAGAGCAAGAAGATGATAGCGAAAATACCAGCTTTGAACCTTTGTTCGGTACTACAAATATCGATATTATTGAGTTAGCAGGAAGTGAGAATTTGGTTTTTGCTGGTGCAGGTAATGATTTAGTTGATGCTGCTATTAGTGGTGAGGGTAACAACCGCATCTATCTAGATGGTGGCGACGATCTGGCTATTTTGGGTACGGGCGATCGCGTTGTTGGTGCTGAAGGTGCAGATCGTTTCTTTGCTACTGATGGTGGCGATAATATCATTACTGGAGGCGAAGGCGCAGACCAATTTTGGCTTGCTAATGCTCAAGTTCCCGAATCAACCAACACTATTACTGATTTTGAGTCTGGGGTTGATGTTCTGGGGATTGCTGGCTTGGATCTTAGCTTCGAGGAATTGAGTATTACTGATAGTAATGGAGATGCTTTAATTAGTGGTAGTAACAGCGACTTGGCAATTCTACAAGGTATCGATGCTGCTAGTTTGAATGCCGACAATTTTGTTTTTGTCTAGTGCGTTATTTTTAATACCTTAACCGCAATATGTGGCGGGGTTGAGTCTTGAATTCACTTCAAGGCTCAACTTATTTTATTCGGCTTGAACTACACCTCGATACATATTCATCCCACAAGTAAAGATATATTCTCCTGGTTGTTCTGGCACAATTTCAACTGAAGTAGTTTGGTTTAGAGTTAAACTTAATGCCTGATTAAAGTCTGGTAAGAGAACCTGTTCTAGACAGCCACGAGGATCTTGACGGTAGAAGTTCAATCTAACTGGTTCGCCAGCAGTCACTTGGATTCTGTCGGGGGTATAACCACCGTCTACAATAATATCTACTGACTGAATTCCCTGTTTAACCTGTGCTTTGAGGGATTTAGTTTTGCCAAACATAAACCACCAAAGTTCTGCACCAATTAAGCCCAATCCACCTAACACGACGGCAAGCTTTAAGCCGATAGGCTGTTCTATCTTTTGAAATTGGCTTGTTGCTTTTGGTGAGGCTGGCTCCATTTCATGTCCTTGAGCTAGGGTAATATTAGGAGTTAACACGAGAAAAAATCCTACTCCAGCCAGACTGCCGATAATTTTATGTTTATTGAGCATATATCTACCTCACTGATAGCTGGTACCTAGTTTTAAATTTACGTAGACGTAAGGCATTAGTTACCACCGAAACCGAACTAAACGCCATCGCACCCCCGGCAATAATTGGGTTGAGTAACCAACCAAAGAAAGGAAATAAGATTCCTGCGGCGATGGGAATACCCAGAACGTTGTAAATAAAGGCAAAGAAAAGATTTTGACGAATATTATTAATCGTTGCTTTACTCAACTCGATCGCGGTAACAATGCCCTGCAACTCACCTGAAATCAGGGTAATATCACTCGCTGCGATCGCCACATCCGTTCCCGTACCAATCGCTATCCCCACATCTGCTTGAGCTAGTGCAGGAGCATCATTAATGCCATCCCCTACCATGGCCACTATCTTTCCTTCTTGCTGTAGTTCTCTTATTTTGGCTGCTTTTTGATCGGGACGTACTTCCGCTTCTACCCTAACTATACCCACTTGACGAGCGATCGCCTCGGCGGTTTTTTGATTATCTCCTGTAAGCATTACTACTTCTAAATTCAAGTTGCGTAATGCTTTAACTGCTGCGGTAGAAGCAGGTTTAACAGCATCGGCAATCCCCATCATGCCTGCTAGTTCACTGTTTACGGCAATTAAAACTACGGTTTTGGCTTCTGCTTCCCAAATATCTTTTTGCGGTTGTAAACTATCAGTTTTGATACCCAGTTCAGCCAGCCAGCGTCGAGTACCGATTTGGACTAAATTACCCAAAACCCTACCCTGTACTCCACTACCGGCGATCGCTTGAAAGTCATCGCATTCGGCAAGTTTAATCTCTTGTGATTGAGCGTGTCTGACTACTGATTCAGCCAAAGGATGTTCGGAATTACGTTCGACTGCTGCAACTAAACGCAATAGCTTAAGTTTGGCATCGTTACCACTACCTTTAACCGTAATATAGTTAGTAACAGTCGGTTTACCTGCGGTAATCGTGCCAGTTTTATCTAAAACAACAGTTTGAATTTTGTGAGCTAATTCTAAACTCTCTGCACCTTTAATTAAAATTCCATTTTCTGCACCTTTACCCGTACCTACCATTACTGAGGTGGGAGTAGCCAAACCCAAAGCACAGGGACAGGCGATGATTAGCACCCCAACGGTAGTAATCAGGGCTAGAGAAATATTCCCCATGATGGTAAACCACAGCACAAAAGTGGCAATGGCGATCGCAATTACTACAGGAGCAAACCAACCAGTAACTTGATCGGCTAGTCTTTGGATTGGTGCTTTTGAACCTTGGGCATCTTGTACCAGTTTAACTATCTGAGCCAATACTGTATTAGTACCAACTCTAGTAGCCCTAAACTGAAAACTACCTGTTTTATTAATCGTTGCGCCAATTACTTCATCCCCTGGCTGTTTTTGAACAGGAATACTTTCCCCCGTCACCATTGCTTCATCAATAGTAGAACTACCGCTGATTATTTCGCCGTCAACAGGAATCTTTTCTCCAGGGCGGACTAAGATAATGTCGTCAATCTGTACTTCGTTGATCGGTACGTCTATTTCTCTGCCGTTACGTATTACTCTGGCATCTCTAGCCTGTAAACCCATTAATTGCCGAATTGCTTCTGAGGTTTGTCCTTTGGCACGATTTTCAAACCACTGTCCGAGTAAAATCATCGTAATAATTACGGCGGCAGTTTCGTAATATACCTCTGGCATCAAGCCTTGATTGAGAAAGAAACCAGGAAATACGGTAGCAAATAAAGAATAAAAATAGGCTGCACTCGTACCTAGAGCAATCAGAGTGTCCATCGTAGCAGTATGACGTTTAAAGGCTTTCCAGGCACCGATATAAAATCTGTAACCGCACCAAAACTGTACGGGTGTAGTTAGAATTAATTGCAGCCAAGGGTTATGCAACCATGCAGGAATCAAGGAGATTTCTAGCCCAGTCATCATCGGTAACGAACCAATAATTAGAATAACGCTAATTACGCCACCAACAATTATTTTACGGAACAAATCGCGGGATTCTGCCCTACGTGCTGCTTTTTCCTGGTCATCCTCTCCCGTAACCATTTCTTGTTCTTGAAGAGAATAGGCTGCATATCCTGCTTCTTCTACTGCATCTTGAATATCTTCAATACTAGTTTGGCGAGGATTGTATTTAATCGCAGCTTGTTCTGCACCAAAGTTGACGCTACACTCAGCTACCCCAGGTACATGGTTAATCGCCTCTTCAATACTGCTAGCGCAGGAGGCGCAACTCATCCCCCTGAGTTTGAGATTAATCTTTTCTAGATTCGCTCTTGTATTCATGATTTTGGGAAAAAGGTTGATTTGATTTAAGCAGGAGGATAACCAGCAGCAGCGATCGCTTCTCTGACGGATGATTCAGATGCGTTGCTTTCTATCGTTACCTGTTTGGTTTGAGGATCGGTTTGGACTTCGGCTTGGGAATCGATTGCTTGAATTGCTTTGGTAATGGTTTTGCCACAGGCAGCACAAGCCATATTGGGAACTTTGAGTTGTATAGTCAAGATGTTTAATTAGTTTATTTATTTAATGCTGAAATTAGTTTAAACTCTCTAGCAAACTAGAGAGTCAAGCCTAAGCTGAAAAATTATTTAGGCGATCGCTACCTGGATGGAATAGTTGGGAAAAGTGTTTGAGCGAGTTTATTGATTGTCTGTTCAATTCGATATTTTTCCAAAGAAAATAGTTCTCTTTGGTCATAACCAGAGGGAATTAGCACATCGCTTTGGTCTATTTCTGTCTTGAGAGGATTAGCTAATTCTGACTGAGCTAATATTGTCTCTCGAACCAAAAAAATATTGAAGAAACCCAACAACAAAGCGATCAACACAATCTTCCAGCTAAGAGACTGAGCATGGCAATGAGTCACTTCTGACTTCTTCTGTCAAGCAGGATATCCGAAGGTGTATACCACAAGGGTACAATGTGCTTTAGCGTAATGTGACTTTTGACTTTTGACTTTTGACTTCACACAAACGGACAAACCCCAGTAATAATCTCATTCGTTTTAAGTTTACCAATTCTTTCGCCCTGACTATTTTTCTCGGTTTGTTGGAGACTGCTGACTGGTAAAACTAACCTGCGCTCAATGCTGGTAGTAAGAATAATATTTTCCTGCTTAGTCGTAGCAATAATTCCCGCTAGCATATCTTCCTTAGTTGTAAATTGAATTGCCTGAGTTCCAATATCCCCTCGATTACCTAATCTTAGCGACTTAACGGCAATACGCTTACCAAATCCTAACTGGGAAATTACGGCGATAGAATCATTCCCACTAACGCTACAGCAACCGACCAAACTTTCTTTTAATCTTAGACGCATGACTCGATTACCTTGAGCATTTCGTCCCATCAGGGGAATTTGAGTATCATTGACTGGCAAGCGTAAGATACGTCCCCCCGTAGTAGCGATCGCCATTTCTCGGCCTTCTTGAGTAAAACAAAAGTACTTAAGGACATCTTGCTCTTTCAGCTTGACTAAAACTAAGCCACGATTGCCCAAAGCGTCTAGTTCAGTTGCCGCTAAACGTTTAATGATGCCTTTTTCAGTCAGCATGACTAAGTCCAAATTCTGATGATTTTTGGGCAGGAAGAAATGCGCCACCGTCGTCTTAGCATCTCGCTGTGCTGCTGAGGACAAAAGTTCTACAGCTCGTAGCTCAGTACTTTCAAGGCTAGAGGGAATTTCTTCAATGGGGAGCGGATAGGCTTTGCCACTATCGGTAACCACAATTAGTTTATCGCGATCGCCGATTGATTCTTGCTCAAGAATAAAATCTGCTCCTGTTTGCGGTGCTGAATTATTGGCTTCAGGATCTTCAGTCGGATTTGACCAATAAACACAGCCAGAGCTAGTTACTTTTAATTTCGCCTGGGGAGAGCGTTCAAAAGTTAGGGTAGGAGATACGCTCAAGGCAGGATCTTTCTGAGGAGTGGTTGCGCGATCCTGAGATTTGGGGGTTAAGGCTGGCTTAATTTCTTCAGCAACCTCCACATTAACAATGCGAGTCCGACGTTCATCACCAAACTTGCGCTTGAGAGAACGTAATTCTCTTTTAAGCGACTTCATTAGTTCATGGCGATCGCCTAAAACTCGATTCAACTCAGCAATCCGTTCCTGTAGATCCGTTGATTCAGTTTCTAGCTTCTGCTTTTCTAAGCCTGTTAAACGACGCATTGGCATCGCCAAAATCGAATCTCCCTGAGTTGGTGAGAAGTCTAACTCATCTTGCAGACGTAACTTAGCTGTAGTCCCATCAGCTGCATGACGGAGGATCTCAATCACCGCATCAATTCGATTTAGAGCCAACAACAGACCTTCAACTAAATGCAGCCTTTGATTAGCCTGTTCTAGTTCGTGGCTATATTGCCTTCTAAGAGTAGCTTCACGGAATTTGAGGAATTCTTCAAGTATATTGCGTAAAGGAAGCTGAATAGGCTTATTATCGACCAATGCCAGCATAATTGACCCAAAATTGCTTTGTAATGCAGTATGGCTATAGAGCTGATGGATCACTTTTTGAGCAGTGATATCTTTTTTAAGTTCAATTACCACCCGCATCCCACTGCGATCGCTTTCATCCCTAATATCAGAAATTCCCTCGATTCTGCCCTGATTTACTAGGTCAGCCGTCTTTTCGATCCAGCCAGCTTTATTGACCTGATATGGTAGCTCAGTAATCACGATCGCTTTCTTCTCTTTACGCCGTTTCTTCCCTGTCGCTATTTTCTCAATCTGGGCAATACCCCGCATCTTGATCGTGCCTCTGCCAGTACGGTAAGCATCCTGAATTCCTTTGACCTCAACAATCTCCCCCCCTGTAGGAAAATCAGGACCAGGGACTAGTTCCCAGAGTTTTTCATCGGTTATGGTCGGGCGATCAATCAGAGCAATTAAACCATCCACCACCTCTCCTAAATTATGAGGCGGGATATTAGTCGCCATCCCGACAGCAATTCCCGAACAGCCATTAAGGAGCAAAATTGGTAGCTGAACGGGTAAAACAATCGGCTCAGTTTGAGAGTTATCAAAGTTATTACTAAAGTTGACCGTCGCTTCCCCAATTTCTGTCAGCATTGCTTCAAAAGCAACGGGAGCAAGTCGGGTTTCGGTGTAGCGCATGGCTGCGGGCGGGTCATTATCTACCGAACCAAAGTTACCGTGACCATCTAACAAAGGATAGCGAGTTGAAAAACTCTGCACCAGGCGCACCAAAGCATCATAAACTGACTGATCGCCATGGGGATGATATTTACCAAGAACATCCCCGACGACGCGAGCGCATTTACGATAAGGGCGATCGGGAGTCAAGCCTAATTCATACATAGCATAGAGAATACGCCGATGTACGGGTTTTAATCCGTCTCTCACGTCGGGTAAGGCTCTGCCGACTATTACACTCATTGCATATTCAAGATATGACCTCTCCATTTCTTGGTGAAGAGGGGTAGGAATGATTTGACCATTTCCTAACAAATTAAGCTGCTGTGCCATTCAAAAAATCTCCTTTCAGTTTGTAGGGGAAATATGCTAAAAATACAATCGAGTCTGGGAAACAAAATAAGCGGGAAACAAGATAAGCAGGAGCTAAAAATATAGCGTAGTCCAAGCTTATATGTGTTTAACTGAAGGTGATAGGTACACCGCCTTCGGCAGTTAGAAGATGGGACAAGACCTTCAACAACATAGTTAAATTATTTAGATATTAGATATACTGACGCAGGTTCAGCATCTGCTACGCTTATTTGAGTCTAGAAAAAACAGGTGGTTTTGACTTCGTCGGTTTAGGGCGGAGTCTCTCTGACCGCGGAATGTGCAACAGACATACTAATTGGGTCGGGTTTCCTGTCTTGTCTTGTTTTTAGAAATGCTCGGTCTGCAAGATCATCTGTAACTTTGCGATCTTAATTTTTTAGGCCACAGTAAAATAAACATATCTTGGCCTAGATCATTTTTGGTTCTCGTTATTTCTAACATCAAATTTTTAAAATCTCACCAAACTTTTTAAGTAGCATCTATGACAACGGTTTTGATTGTAGAAGATGACCCGACTAATTTGCGGGTTTTTTCCAAAATACTAGTAAAAAGAGGCGGTTTGCAAGTCAAAGGTACAGAAATTGTCGAAGAAGTTTTGCAATATGCCCAATCTGGAGAAATAGACGCAATTTTAATGGATGTTGCTCTTGCTAACAGTATTTATCAGGGTAAGCCTGTAGATGGGATAAAAATAACCCAAATGCTTAAGGCAGATCCTAAAACCGCAGACTTACCGATAATTTTAGTGACTGCTCACGCCATGGAAGGCGATCGCGAAAACTTTCTTAAGCAAAGTGGTGCCGATGGCTACATCTCTAAACCAGTAGTTGACCATGAGAAATTTATTCACCAGATTGTTTCTTTAATCGCTCAAGCATAATTCAATAATTTGCTAATCTATATATTGTTTGGTTTTTGACACAATGTACAATTATCTTAGTACATTAGTTCGTTTTAGCTCAAAACATAATTTTAAAGCAATTAGCGTTGATCCCTCAGTTTTTTTGCCAGGCAATCGTGAAATATTTGCCTGACATTCTCTGCTGTCTTGTCCCAGCTAAAAAGCGGCGATCGCTCTAAACCTTGATGTTTTAGTTTATGGCTCAATTCGGCATTGGTTAAAACCTGATACATTCCCTGGGCAATATTTTTTACACTGTAAGGGTCGATATAAAACACGCTGTCTCCCCCAACTTCAGGAATAGAAGTGGTGTTTGAGGTAATTACAGGACAACCACAGGCCATTGCTTCTAGTACAGGTAGTCCAAACCCTTCATAAAGCGAAGCAAATACGAGGGACTGAGCCTGGGAATATAAGCCTGGTAGATCTGCGGTGGGTACATAGTCCAAAAAGATAATTCGCTCTTTAGCAGCTAGCTGTGCGGTTTGGCGTTCAATTTCTGGATAGAAAAAGTCATCTTTTTTGCCAGTAATCACAAATTGGTAATCTTTGAGTGGTAAACGGTCAAAGGCTTGCAAACAGCGACTAAGGTTTTTATAAAATCGCATATCTCCTACATAAAGCAGGTATTTATTCAGGCGGTATTTTTGAAGTATTTTGGGATCTGGTTGAGGAAAAAATAAATCGTGATCATACCCTAGATAAACTACCTTAATCGATTCAGGATTGAGCCTGTAGTTGCTAATGAGGTCTTGCTTAGTATGTTCAGAAATGCAAATAATGCATTGAGACTGCTTAAGAATCAAGGGCAAAACATAGCGATAGTAATATTTCCATTTAGGACTCAACTCAGGATATTTGAGAGGAATTAGATCATGAACACTGACTATCTGAGGAACATTGGGGAATAAAATGCCTTCAGATACCGGAGAAAAGAAGAGAGCGGCATGGTCTTTTTTTAGCTGTCGGTTGAGAGAAGTTTGATACCAAAGAAGCCGCTTAAGATGCCCAGAAAAGCCACGATCGGGTGAGATATCAGGAGCTACAGGAACAATTTTGTCAGGATATTTTTTTTGCAGCCAATCTGCATCAGAATAAAGCCTAAAATCGAACTCGCGATCGCCGTTCATTAATGCGGCAATCAAATTCTCAGTTACTATCCCCAAACCACTAGCTTGTTGTTGAATATAAGTCCCGTTGATGGCGATTTGATGAAGTTTGGACATGGCGATGATTTTTTTTTGGTACTTTGGAGACAGATATTAAAAATAAACTAAAACCATGTATACAGTCAGTCTGATTCGCGCCGAGACTTACGAACTAAACGAGCTGCGATCGCGCCTGGAATATCTACTAGAACCCTTGGGCGGCATGAGATCTATCGTCAAACAAGGCGATCGCGTCTTGTTAAAGCCAAATCTATTAACTGGTAGTCGTCCCACCAAAGAATGTATTACCCGCCCTGAAATCGTCTACTGTGTTGCTCAACTGGTACAAGAAGCAGGAGGCAAGCCCTTTTTAGGAGATAGCCCCGCCTTTGGTAGCGCTAGAGGAGTTGCTCAAGCCAACGGTTATTTACCTCTATGCCAAGAATTAGACTTACCGATTGTTGAATTTAAAGGTCAGCGTTACGCCACAGAAAATGAGAATTTTCAACATCTAAGGCTATCAAAAGAAGCAATGGATGCCGATGTGGTGATTAACTTACCTAAAGTAAAGTCACATATGCAGTTAACTATGACTTTAGGAGTTAAAAACTTGTTTGGCTGTGTCCCTGGCAAAATGAAGGCTTGGTGGCACATGGAAGCAGGCAAAGATGCCGCGCGCTTTGGTGAAATGATTGTTGCAACCGCTAAGGCGATCGCCCCCAATCTAACGATTATTGACGGTATTATCGGTCACGAAGGAAATGGCCCTAGCGGTGGTGAACCAAAAAAATTAGGAATTTTGGGTGCATCTTGCGATGTTTTTGCCCTCGATCGAGCCATGATCGCTCTATTAAACGTCGATCCTTTGACTGTGCCGACTCTTGCTGCCCAGTTTAAACAGGGATACTGTACTGAACTATCCGAAATTGAGTTTCCCTACTGTAAACCTGCGGATCTACAGGTATCTGATTGGAAGTTACCCGATGCTTTGATGCCGATCGATTTTGGACTTCCCCGCGTCTTGCGATCAACCTTTAAAAACTTCTATATTCGCTGGATTAAAGAACCAATGAAAACCTATAGTAAAAATTAAGCATTGGGTATCAAGTAATGACGTACAAGATATTACTGCTCTTAGCTTTAGAGCTTTTAAGTAATCGTTATTAGCAGATCATAGAAGCAAAACATTACGCTTTCACCAACGCCAAGGTAAAGCTCAGCCAGAGTTGATCAGATTTAGGCAAGAAGTTTAATGCAATCATGATAGTTTAATAGGATTTCATGACAATCAGCAGGCTAACTTTGTTTGTAAATCCAGCAAAAGTTTTTTAAATCATTATTGCTCAATAGTTTTTCAGCAATTAATTGTGTTGTCTAACACAGTTTTGTCGTCAATTCTAGCCTTTAACATTATTTAGCTGCTAAAAAATCGAAGAGTTAATTAAAAAAAGAATTTCAACCCAGCAAACTGCGCTAGCCTTTTTTTAGATCGTTAATTTTTCCAATCAAATAAGCAAGAATTAGGGCAAGTTGAATACAATGATGAAAAGAACTTTTGGTGTAATCGGTTTAGCAGTGATGGGTGAGAATCTCGCCTTGAACGTAGAAAGTCGTGGTTTTCCGATCGCTGTTTATAATCGTACCGCTGCCAAAACTGAAGAATTCATGGCAAAAAGAGCGCAGGGCAAAGATATTAAGGCTGCTTATTCTCTGGAAGAATTTGTGCAGACTTTAGAACGTCCCCGCAATATTTTAGTCATGGTTAAGGCGGGTTTTCCTGTAGATGCCGTGATCGATCAATTAAAACCACTACTTGATGAGGGAGATACCATTATTGACGGTGGTAACTCTTTGTATGAAGATACCGAAAGACGTACCAAAGATTTGGAATCTACGGGACTAGGTTTTGTCGGTATGGGAGTTAGTGGGGGCGAAGAAGGCGCGCTCAATGGTCCTAGCCTGATGCCTGGAGGCACAGAATCTGGTTATCGTGATTTAGAACCAATCCTCACTAAAATTGCTGCCCAGGTAGATGATGGTCCTTGTGTTACCTACATTGGACCTGGTGGTGCAGGTCACTATGTCAAAATGGTGCATAACGGTATTGAGTATGGGGATATGCAGTTAATTGCGGAAGCCTATGACTTGATGAAAAGCACCCTGAATTTAAGTGGGAAGGAGCTAGAAGCAGTATTTAGCCAGTGGAATCATACGGATGAGCTAAATTCTTTTTTAATTGAAATTACTGCCGATATTTTTAGTAATACAGACCCTAAGACTAATAAGCCTTTAGTAGATTCAATTTTGGATGCTGCTGGACAAAAAGGTACAGGACGCTGGACAGTGGTAAGTTCTTTGGAGTTAGGCGTACCAATACCTACCATCTATGCAGCAGTTAATGCCCGCGTTATGTCGGCATATAAAGAGGAACGAGTCGCAGCTTCTAAGGAAATTACAGCTCCTTCTAGTGAATATCAGGGTGATAAGCAGCAATTTATCGATCAGGTTAGAGATGCTTTATATTGCTCTAAAATGTGTTCTTATGCTCAGGGAATGGCGTTGTTGAGTAAGGCATCAACTGAATTTAACTTTCATCTCGATTTGGCAGAAATAGCGCGCATTTGGAAAGGTGGCTGTATTATTCAAGCGGGATTTCTCGACAAAATCAAACAAGCGTTTAACGAAAATCCCGATCTAGCAAATCTACTGCTAGCGCCTGAATTTAAACAATCAATTTTAGATCGTCAGTCGGCTTGGCGTGAAGTTCTGGCAACTGCGAACCGATTGGGTATTGCTGTTCCAGCATTTAGTTCTTCTCTAGACTATTTTGATAGCTATCGTCGTGCTACTTTGCCGCAAAACTTGACTCAGGCACAAAGAGATTACTTCGGCGCACATACCTATGAGCGAGTTGATCGCCCTAGAGGTGATTTCTCTCATACTGAGTGGACGAAAGTGGCCAAAGAATCTTTACAAACAGGTACTACAGATTAAATATAACTAGTTAAATTTTGGCTTAATCTTTGGGGACATGGCGATCGCCATGTCCTATTTTTTGGGGTTTTATGGGCATTTTTAAAGATCGCTCATCGATCAAATCTAAGACACGCACTTGGGGATCTGCTAGCTGTTGATATTGAGCAGCTTTGGACTCTATTTGTTGCAATTGTCCCAAGGCTCTTGAGTCTTGGGTAAAAGATCGTGATTGGGCGATCGCCAATAAGATTTGTAGTTTTGCTGGGTTACCTCTAGTAGATCAAATTTGAGGTTTGAAACAATAACCCAAACCATAAACGGTTTCTAACAAATTATCGCAACCATACTTAGTTAATTTGCGTCGCAGTAAACTAATCTGTGCCGCTACGACATTACTAGAGGGTTCAGCGCCAAATTCCCATAATTGGTCTAATAAGCGATCGCTAGTCACAATTTGCTGAGAATGCTGCATAAAATACTCTAATAACTGAAATTCTTTTTTGGTTAACAGCACTTTCTGTTCTCCTGCCACTGAACGAATCCAGAAGGTATTTGTATCATAATCCAAACTGAGATTTCCTACTTGTAATCGTCGGGGTTGTAATTGTGGAGTTCTTCTTTGTAAAGCTCTTAACCTGGCTAATAATTCGGGCAGATCAAAAGGCTTGACTAAATAATCATCTGCTCCTGCATCTAACCCGGCTATTTTATCTTCCATGCTGTCTTTAGCCGTCAGCATCAGTACGGGTAAAGATTTTTGTTGCTTTCTAATCCGTTTAATTAATTCTACTCCCGATAGTTGGGGTAATAGCCAGTCAACAATTCCCAGATGGTATTCTTGACGTTCATCGGTTAGATAATCCCAAGCTTCAAGACCATCTAACGCCCAATCTACAACATAATTTCTTTGGTTCAAACTCTGCTTGATTGCCGCTCCCAAATCTGGTTCATCTTCAACTAACAAAATCCTCATTTGTGACTATATGGCTATCTGTTGCTCAACAATTTCTGTTCTTGCTTTTATCTTGCCATAAGCTAATTAAATCAGCCTGAAATGAGCAAAAGCGATGCAGCTCTAAAGGATTCAATAAAGTACTAGCTTCGCGTTGCGGAGGTTTCCTCCGTTGTAGTGATCGCGATGAGTGTCTGGAGATGTCACTTAATTAAGTTATAAAACGTTGACTTGACTAATAATCTAGTTTTTTGTAACCATATATACAGAAATATATTTTATTTGCTGAAAAAAAGTTAAGAGTATAATAAAATGATTAGACAAAAATCTGTCGAACCCAAATTGATGGTACAGTGGTGTTCAGTCCCTTTAAATGGCACTCAAACCAAAATTGATATACCACAGCCACAGCCAGATACTTGGGTACAGCTATTAGAATTATTCAACCCATATGCTCATGATGAAGCCTTACTGCTTTGTCCGATATCCAATTGGGAGTGGGCAGCTTGGATTCCCGATCATGGAGAAGCAGTTGTCAATATCGAGCAATTTTGTTGTCCAATGAACGATTAATTTGAGCAGTAGACCTGTGTTTTTGGTGAGGATAAACAGCTAATTTTGTTTTGCTACTGAACAATTAAATCTCAGAGTGGTCTTTGGGTTCATTACCCTAATCCAAGTCTAATAGTTGGCTAACAGTTACAATACGATAGCCTCTTTGTCTTAAATCTTTTAAGATCGCTTTAAGTGCGATCGCTGTATTATGTGCCACCCTGATTGAATTGGCATGAAAAACTAAAATTGCTCCAGGAAAGACCATTTGTTTGGTATAAATTGCGGTTAACCAGGGATGGTTAGTTAGATCGAAAGTATCAAAAGGAATCATCGAAGCAAGTACTAGTTGGAGATCGTAATTCTCTTGAGCCGTTAACAAAGCGATCGCTTTGAGCATAGTTTGATTATAAAAACCTCTCCCTGGACGATACCAACGAATGCCATTACTACCAGTAAGTTCTAAAAGTTTCTCATGAGCTTCTTTTAGCTGTTGTTCAAACTTTTGGGGGGTCAATAAAGCGTGGGTTTCATCAATTACGCCATGATTGGCTATTTCATGACCATGAGCCATAATTTCGGAGATAATCCGAGAATCTGGGCTGAGATGGCTGCTGATGATAAAAAAGGTCGCTTTAGCTGGCTCTAAATAACTATATTCCTGGTTGTGTTTAGCGATCGTATCTAGAATTATGCGAGTGCCACAATCGTCTTGATCCTGCGGACAGGGTGCATCATCGATAGTTAACGCCACTACCTTTTCAGTAGTTTTGTGATAAAAAATAGCATCAGGAAATAGCTGCGCAACACCATTGACTAATTCCTGGGATAAACTTCTCATTATTCGCCATTAACTAACTACTTATTATTTGCGATTTTAACCAAAGAGCGATCCCTTTTAGCAGTATTCTTGTGACATATTAGTTGTGTACAGCTCAACTAAATTCTCCTGGATGCAAGCCAAGCCACCTGTCGCCTTCTAACTGAATAATCATCATTCTGCAGGGTTGATTACCCACCGTACCCGAAAGATGTCCTTGATGCCCTTCAACATTGGGTTTGGTATTTTGATCACCTCCAAAAGAAACTTCCCCTACTCCCATTTCTACCCGCACGCCATCCATTGTTTCCACAAACCATTTGCCAGATAAGGGAATAATCCACTGTGGATGGGGATTTTCGTGCCATTCTCCTACCCAATCAACAGGTAGTTCAGCAAAAACAATCTTAGCATCGGCAGTAAGCAGCCTGTTGTTCCACTGTGGCGCAGCATCTCCGCTCATGCTTTCTTGTTCAAAGTTCGTTAACTCGCACTGGGTTTGGTGGCTAACTCCCTGATCATCTGTCCAAAGGTGCCAATACTTAAACTTTGGTGGGGTAAACTGATTTTGATCTGCATCGGTCATGCTAATTATCTCCTGATCATCTCAGCGATCGCTATTCTATTCTATCGTCAATCAACCTAAGACCTAATAATGATTTCCCTGACCGATGAGATATTCTCCGTTACCGCGGAATGCGGTCACAGGCAAGCACCGCCTTTAAAAGGCGGTGAACCTGTGACCACTTTCTTGCTTAGTTAATATTGAGCTGATTGGGAGTTGACTGCCTATTTGTTACCGACATCGACTCGTTCTTCAATATATTAACGGCTCTGGCGTATTGAGGGTCAGCATTAGTGCCGATTAAATCGGGATTAATGCTGAGGTTGGTTTGTTGCTCGCGGCTGAGATCGACCTGAATATCGGGAGAAATCCCTTTTTTGTTGATATCGATACCGCTGGGAGGATAGTAGCGAGCAATAGTAACGGCTAAACCAGCTCCATCAGAAAGGGAATGGACTGATTGTACTGTTCCTTTGCCATAAGTACGGCTGCCTACTACTTTGGCACGATGATTTTCTTTTAAAGCTCCTGCGAGAATCTCACTCGCACTGGCAGAGTAGCCATCGACTAAAACTACTAGAGGCAAGTCGGTTAATGCCTTACCGTTAGCCGAGAATTTCTCGTTACCACCTTTGCGGTCAATAGTAGACACAATCGCGCCTTGGGCCATCCACATCCGAGCAATCTCAACACTAGAGAAGAGTAGACCCCCTGGATTACCCCGCAGGTCTAAAATAAAGCCAGAAGCTTCCTTGTTGCTTAATTCGGTAATGGCTTGCTGCATTTGTTCGGCTGCATGGGAGCTGAATTCATCCAGCTTGATATAGCCTACCTTTGAGTTTTGCTCTTGTTTGAGGGTGTAGCTCACGGAAGGAAGTTCAATCTGCGCTCTGGCGATCGCTACTTCAAAATCTGGCTTGGTTTCACGAGAAACTTTTAATTTAACTTGTGTACCGACTTCTCCTTTTATTTGTGCTGAGGCTTCCTCTAAACTCATTGTCTTGGTAGGCTTACCGTCAATGCTGACAATATGATCTCCTGCTGCCAATCCAGCTTTGCTAGCTGGAGAGTTAGGGATCGGCTCGATGATCGTTAGCTGGGTGGTTTTTTCATCGACTCCTAAACGAATGCCAATTCCTGAAAGTTCTCCTGATGTTTGACTAGTCAGATCTGCATATTCTTCTGGAGCTAAAAATCTGGTATAAGGATCGCCTAAACCTTCAAGAGACTGACGAATTGCCTTATAGGCAGACTGTTTATCGGTATATTCTCCCTGAAGTAATTCCTGTCGCTTCAGTTTCCAGTCAACATGATTAAATCCGCGATCGACAAACTCGTTGTTGATAATTTGCCATACTTCATCAATAACGGTTTTGGGACTATCTTCTAATGCTGCCGTTACGGGAGAACTACTTTGAGATAAAAGCAGGGAACTAACAGCAACGGTAGCAAATAATTTTGTAGTTCCTAGACGATAGCTTTTGGAGTTGATTAATTTGAAGATTAAACCACAACGTTGGGAGGAATATTTCATGAGCAATATACAATATATAGTTAAAGATTATTACAGCTAGACTACCGAAAAAAATCAACCTTTGTTTCAAGTGAGCTTGAAAATCAAGGTAAAGATGACTTGCTGTTCCTAGTTTAAAAAGTATGTCAAGTATCAATAAAGAATGTACTGAAAATAGGAGCAATTATTAATCAGGACTTGCCTTACAAATTTATTTGGCGGGAAAACTCTGCCATAATTTCGATCAATGATATAAAAGCTGGTACTTTATATATGTATAACATTTTGCTATTGTAATTAACCTGAATCTGTAGTGTTTCACATTCAGTATTGCTCTACAGAAATAAAATCGAGCATAATTTGACGATGAATATCGCCTATAGCTTTATTGGCTTGAGCCTTAGCAGAATAAGCAGATCCTTGCTTAATTTCAGCTAGAGTCAGTAATTTCAAATCCCATCCCTCCTTAAGCTCTAATTGGCTAAAAGGTACAGTCAAAGGGCAGGAAAATAAATGTCGGACATAATTACCGGCTGTATTCTGGCGAAATTTGATTAACTGCTCGGCTGGATAGTTGATCTCCTCGATTAGTTCTCTTTTTAATGCTGCTTCGGGTTCTTCCCCAGCTTCTATATGACCACCAAAAAAGCCCCAAACTCCAGGATAAACAATTGTGGGAAGATCATCGCGCAACTGCATTAAATACTTACCATCTTGATAAATAATCGCCATGGCTACCGATATTAATTGTTGAGTTTGGTAGTTGTTCATAAAACTTAGCTTATTTTTAATCTATTTTAGAAAAATACCGAGCAATTTTACTTTACAGTTAACCTAGAAAGGGCATAATCATTCTTTCTCATTAGGTAGCGATAATTGTTCCAATTCAATTACATAAAACTCTCCTAATTCTTGTTCGGCAAAAAGCAAGCTTTGATATTCGATTTTGCCTTTAATATTGATCAGTTGACCCAACTCAGGAGGTTCTTGAGTCGTGACCACCCAAATTTTTCCCGTGGCATCTTCAACTTGATAGGCAGCACGATCAACCAAAGGAGCAAGATGTACCACTTTTCCTGTCAAATATACCGTTTTGCCGATTTTTGAAGCAGAAATTCCAGCGATGGAAATTAAAGGCGATCGACAACCAACTAAAATCCCTAATAATATTATCCACAGGCTAATTTGTTGAAGTTTATTGACAACTGGTCTAAATCTTAAATTAGAAATCAACATTGGTTATCTTTTTACCAAATATCAACGTCTAGCTTAACCTCTTTGATGATTAAAATTGTCTATGTCTAAATCAACCCCTTGCCTGTTAGATGGTAAAGCTTTAGCCCAAAAAATTCAGCTCGAATTAAAAGCTAAAATTGTTCAGCTAGAGCCAAACATTGGTCGTCCTCCTGGTTTAGCAGTATTAATGGTTGGAGACAACCCTGCTAGTGCTGTTTATGTGCGCAATAAAGCAACAGCTTGTCATAGGGTAGGAATTGTCTCTAAGGGTCAGCATTTTCCTGAAAATACTACTCAAGTGGAATTAGAACAAGTAATTGCCCAACTAAACCAAGACGATCACATAGACGGTATTTTGGTTCAACTTCCTCTGCCGCAACATCTAGACTCGATCGCTTTACTACACTGCATCGATCCTGATAAAGATGCTGATGGCCTACATCCGATTAATTTGGGTAAGCTAGTGCGTTCTGAGCCTGGGTTACGTAGCTGTACCCCCGCGGGAGTCATGAGGCTGCTACAGGAATACAACCTGCCTGTTGAGGGTAAAAAAGCGGTGGTAATTGGTAGAAGCATTTTAGTCGGTAAACCGATCGCGCTAATGTTATTGGAAAAAAATGCTACCGTTGTTATGGCTCATTCCCATACTCAAGATCTAGGCGCAGTATGTCTTGAAGCAGATATTATTGTGGCTGCGGTAGGAAAACCAGCAATGATTACCCGCGATATGGTTAAACCTGGTGCAGTAGTAATTGATGTTGGAATCAATCGAGTAGAAACTAGCGAAGGGAATTCTCGGCTAGTTGGGGATGTGGCTTTTGAAGAAGTATCAAAAGTAGCCAGCTATATTACCCCTGTCCCTGGAGGCATTGGACCGATGACGGTAGCAATGTTGTTGAGCAATACGGTGCAAAGCTATAGTCGCCGAGTTAGTTAACTACAAAGCTATTTAATTAAAACTTGCTGCCTCACAAGTTACTCAAACTGTTTTGCTAATTTAAAACCATAGTAAACAGTACTCTACCTTGAAACGACAGAGCCTGCTGTCGCCGCCCATACAGGGCAATTTTCATCAAGGAGGTGAATGAGGATGAAAAGCAACTTTTTTTGAGCGCGTATTCACTTATTTAGTTAGCGCGATCGCCACATTAACGATTCTAGATTCTAGTCTAGCATTCAACTGGGTCTTAGCTAATCCTATTCCGATAGAAAATACAACGCTTTCGGCTAGTTTTGCAATCAGACAAAGAATTAATGACCTCAAGCGATCAACTCAACCATGGATTGAAATCGATCTTAGCGATCAACATCTATTTGCTTGGTTAGGAAATAATCAAATCTTTAAAACAATTGTCTCAACTGGCAAAGCAGAAACGCCTACTTATCCTGGTATTTACGTCATTCAAAGAAAATATGCTCAAGATAGAATGCGTGGTGCAGACTATGATCTTCCCGATGTTCCTCATGTGCTTTACTTTGATCGCGGTTATGCTGTGCATGGTGCGTATTGGCACAACAATTTTGGTACGCCATCAAGTCATGGTTGCGTTAATCTTCCCGTTAGCAAGGCAAAATGGTTGTTTGATTGGGCAGAAATTGGCACCCCGATAATTATTCATCAATAGAAAAGCTTTAAAGATGTTGCCGAATTAAAACCTGAATTTGCTCACAATAACCGATCAATTCATGTCTTGATTCTAGAATACCTAATTTGCATTAGTTTATCAAAAATTAATGCAAATTTAATCAAATAACGAGTAACATTGATGTTATCACTAAGTATTTTTTATACGTCAAAAAATATTTATCATTTTTTTATATTTTAGCTGAATTTGCTATGAAGCAACTAAAATTTTGTATAATTACTCCTAGTTTTAAGCCCGACTTTGAGAGATGCCGTCTCTTAGTTGAAAGTATTGACAAATTTGCTTGTTTGTCGATACACCACTATATAATTGTAGACCGCAGAGATTATAAATTATTTCAACAATTTGAAGCTTCCAATCGAACAGTTCTAACGGTTGAATCAATTCTCCCATGGTGGATTCAAAAAATTCCTTGGCTGCAAAATGGTTGGTTTAGTTTTAAAACGCTACCCATCCGAAACTGGTTAATTCAGCAAATTGTTAAATTAGAAATTGCTAATTGGATTGAGCAAGATGTTTTCATTTTTGTTGATTCTGACGTTGCTTTTATTCGACCTTTTGACCATAATCAATTTATTAGAGATGGAAAAGTAAGGCTGTTTAGAGAAACTATTCCTTTGTCAGAGTGGACAACAGGAATTTCCGATCAATATAAATGGTTTAATACTGCACATTTATTATTAGATTTACCCCCATTTGTTGATTTTAATGATCAAGGTTTTATTACTAACTATATTGGTAACTTTATTATCTGGAAACGAGAAAATGTTTTACAGTTGCACGAATACATCCAAAAATTAACTGATAAATCTTGGATTGAATCTATCCCAAACTGCTGGTACTTTTCCGAATATACTCTTTATGGCGTTTTTGTGGAGCAAGTTCTCAAAGAAAACTCGGGACATTATTTCGATGCCCAAAAAGTTTCTCACGACTACTGGGGTACAAAAGCTTTATCTCAGGAGGAGTTACAAAATTTGTTTCAAAATATTCCTCCTGAATGCTTTTCAGTAATGATTTCGGCAAAATCGAAGATGTCCGTGGCTGATTACGCATCATTTGTTCAATAACTCTAAGCAAAATCAGGGGATAGCGATCGCTCTTTGAGTTAGATTTTGCCTCAGGCGATCGTGACGTAAGCAGCAAAACTCTCGCTGTTTTAATCATCGATATAACCGTGCTTATTGTATAGGCGTTTTTTATCGAGAAAAGTATATTGATCTTTTCGCTCAACTTTGATTTTAACTAAACCATTATAATGCTGTTGAAGCTGCTCAAATTCTTGGTCTTTAAAATGTTTTTTAGGTCGATGCAATTTTTTATGCTTAGAATGTTTTTTTTCTATCTGGTAAATTTTTTGTCGTTCACATAAATCAGAAACACTATTGTTCCACTTTGCCCAATCATCTTGAGGAGTTTGATCAAGGTATCGATCATCAAGCCGATTGTTCACAAATTTGGTCGCAGCGTCTCTTAAGGATCCAGATACAAAGAAAACTACTATCAAGCTACCAAAAGCCAATAATCTTTGATTTACTTTATTATTCATGGCTTAACTATAGGTTAATCAAATTTAAAGATTGATCGACTGAATCCTGCTAGGCTATAGGCTATTTATCCCCAGGAGACAACCTTAATTTAGCGTTTTTTTGAGGATATTGCCACGAGCCATAATAGTATATTGGGAAATTATCTTAAAGAAGATGATCTTGGTACTTGTTAATTTAATCTTGTAGAATCAGAGCCAGTGCCTGATTTTTGGCGCATATCCTAGATTTTAGGGCAGGAACTTGCCTGATTAAAGCAATTTCTGCGGCACATGTTTCTTGAATAATTTTAAGGTTGCGATCGCGCTTTTGTCCTGGCTGAATTTTCTGAACTAAATTAATCGCAGTATTAATCTTCAATAAAGCTTGTTGCAATTCCTGAGACAATTCATCTTTAATCTTTAGTGCCTCTAATTCTTTGACTTTCTGCTCTAGAGCTTTAGTTTTTTGTTGCTCTTCATTATATTGCTTCATCAATTTTGCTTGTTTCAGCAAGCGGGAAGTAATAGCAGTGAGCAACTCTTCTCTAGTAAACGGCTTGGTTAGATAGTCATCTGCTCCCAGTTCCATGCCGTGTCTAATATCATCTTTGTCAGCCATTGCCGTGAGAAAAATAAATGGTGTTAGTTCCGTATCGGGTAAATCACGCATTTCGGCTAAGACATCATGTCCATTAATTTCTGGCATCATTACATCACAAATAACCAAATCGGGAAGATTTTCTTGCGCCCATAAAATACCCAAAATGCCATTTTCAGTACTAAAAACCTCAAAATCTTCTGCTTCCAAAAGATCGACAATATTTTCTCTAACAAATAGTTCGTCTTCAATTACTAGAATTTTGGTCATAATTTTGGGGATGTACCTTGGTTAATGAATCAATTAAAGACTCTGGACTTAATTTTGCTCTATGCTCAAAGAAACGACAAGTGACAATCATTTTATGATTGTCACTTGTCAAAATTTAATTATTAAACATTATATTTCAATTAAACTACATTACAGAACAAGATAAGGTAAAGTGACAGTGAAGGTAGATCCCTGGTCAATTTGACTGGTCATCATGATTGTCCCCCCATGCAGATCCACCGATCTTTTGACAATCGGTAATCCCAAGCCAGTCCCTGGAATCGAACCCACATTATCAGCCCGATGAAAAGAATCAAATAATTGATCTTGGTCTTTGACAGGAATACCAATACCAAAATCTTGGATGCGGAAGATTGCCTCTTTTGATTGACAAACTAGATCAAATATAACTCGATCAGCCTGAGGAGAATACTTGATGGCATTCGACAGCAGATTATACAAGATATGACGCAGTATTTTTTCATCCATACAAACAGTAGAGCATAATCCAGAAGCTGAATTAGATGATTTTTGCCCACAGTCAGCGGTTACTTCTAGATAACTTTCAGCTTGGAAGATAATTTGATGAGTGTTGCAGTTTAATCCTACTTCTTCGACTAGATCTTGACAGAATTGAACCAAGTTAATTTTCGTGGGGTTCAGTTTTAGCTTGCCAGCATCAGCCTTACCCAATAACAAAACATCATTTAATAATTCAGTCATGTGCTTGACTGAACTTTGGATACGGTATAGATGACGCAGTTTTTTATCTTCATCCCACTTATGACCGTAATGCTCTAACAGCTCTGAAGAGGATAAAATTGAAGCCAGAGGAGTCCGAAATTCATGGGATGCCATCGTGACAAAACGGCTTTTTAGTTCATTTAATGTTTTCTCTTGTTTTAGAGTCCTACGGATGTCTTCTTCTGCTTGCTTACGTTCGGTAATATTACGCACTATTGCCATTACTTCATCGACATCACTAACGGCAAAACGGACTTCGTAGCTATTAACTTTATCCTGTTGAGGAATTTGGCATTCTAATAACTGAACCTCACCCGTAACAAAAGCTTGTTCAAGACAGCGTAAAATTGGCAAAGCTACACTTTCAGGAAATATATCGCAAATATGTTTGCCTAAAAACTCCTCGTCTGGAGTTAATAAATTTTTTTCTTTAGCAGCTTTGAAATTAACACAAATTCCGTATCTATCGATCCGAAAAATTAAGTCGGGAATAGCATTTAAAATAGCGCGATTAGTCGCCATACTGGAGCGTAAAGCATCATCGGCTCGCTTGCGCTCAATAATCAGACCTAATTGAGTCGCCACAGAGGTAATTAGCTCAACCATTTGTTTATTTTCTGGATGAGCCAAAAAGTCAAAAAAGACCAAAACTGCGATCACTTCATCATTGGCAATCATCGGTATCCCTAAAGCAGCTTTTAAACCGACTGCTTGAGCTACTTTACCGCGCAAAAAAACGTCTTCATCCTCTCTAGATACATTCTCCGTCCACTCAGGTTTTTTGGTTGCCCAAACTCTTCCAGGTTTACCAACTTGATAGGGAAAAATGCTTCCTGCGCTTACTTTTCTAAAATACTTGAGCTTTTCTATGCTGCAATACCAAGCAGGACTTGACTTAAGTAGCTTAGCTTGGCGATCAGGGATCCAGGCTTCGCCAAAGCTCCAGCCAATAGTTTCGCAAACTTTACGCAGGGTGATGGCGATCGCCGCATCAAAGTTGGGAGCTTCAGTGATCGCCTGGGTAATTGTCTGTAAAAGACGAATTTCTTGTTCTGCTTGCTTACGTTCGGCAATTTCCTGCTTTAATATTGCGTTATTGCGAGCTAATTCCAAAGTACGTTCTTGCACTCTGGTTTCCAACTCTTTATGTGCCTGCCTGAGAATTATTTCGGCTTGTTTGCGTTTAGTTATCTCCGAGATGTAGCATCTAACTAACTGGCTGGCAAAAATTAAATGGATAGATTGTTCAAAAATTCTGTCTTTGATCAAGACTTCACGCACCATAGAGGTTTGTTTGTGCGCCTCTACTAAAGGAATCACCCCAGCTAAAATTGGATGTTGTAATTTATCTTTTTGGATACTAGGAAAACTTTTAAGCGCAGCAGGATTTAGATAGGTAATATTGCCTTTTAAATCGATTTCAATAATCGGATCGGAAAAAAGCTCGGGAAAAGATGCCAAGCGTTCTAAAGACTGTTGAATTGACGCTTGGCGTTCCTCCTGTGACATCTCTAAAGTTTTGCGGGAAATACTCTGATGAGAATTATTGGAGTTACCCAAAAAACGAGTAGCGTTGGGATCGTCGTCATCTTGCCAATCAAAAGAAGACTGTAAAAGTTTAGTCGGGATTGGAGTGTTAGCTGCATGATATGTGGCAGTTATTCCGTCACAAAAGGTAATTACATCGCCGTCTTGCAAGTCATAAGAAAAACAGCTTTTCCCGTTGACCTCAATACCATTTCTACTGCGTCTACCGTTTAAATCGCCATCAATAATCCGAAACTGATGGCTATCAATCCCCGGTGTGGTAATTCTTAGCAGGGTTGCATGATAACGGGAAACTTTGGGCGAATTGAGAACGATCACATTTTTTTCATCTCGACCAATAGAACAAGTCGCAGATTGCAGATTGACGGTACGCTGATTTGACTGATTGGCAATTACTAATCGATGCGTTGGGGGTTTGGACTTGTCCATCGTGCAAAACTTATTTAGCTGAATATGTGATGAGCCTGATGTTTATAAGATTCCCCAAAAATAACTTGAGACTAACATTTGTCAACTAAAAACTGCTCTAAGTTAAGCATTAGAGCAGTTTTTAGCTGTTAGCTTAAAGGGGAATTAACTCAGGGAAGTTGAGTAATAACTGCTCTCCATCTAGCTCATCACCTAACTTTGCTGGGGAGAAATGGATTTGAATCGCTCTGAGCTTTTCTTGATGATGGAGATTAATCAAAGCTTTGAGTCCTTCTTCTAAGGCTTCTACATCGGCAAGATTATTCTCTAGATCGGGGGATTCCCCTGTTAGAGCAACGGTTAAGATGACTACTAAATTGCGAGTGACAGGTAAAGATAAAGGCTGATCATCATGAGTATCTTCAGTCGTATCTATGGCACTGAGATATCTTTGGGCGGAATCGGTAAACAGTTCATTCACATAATCACCTGCTTCTCCTTCATCCCACAATACATCTCCTTCATTGCCCGCAGATTGCCAGTAATTACTCATTTGCAGCAGATTTTGACATACACAGACTAATCCCTCTCCGAGTACTTCTAGATCGCCATCAGCCTCAATGGCTTCTCTGGCGACACGATTCAAGATACCTAACAGGGGAGCAATTTCCGCTCCTGCTAAATGGATAAAAATGCGAGACACGACAAAGCGGGTTTTGCCACTAAATTGTGAGATGCGATCGCGCCAAGAAGTCATGATCCGTAAAATTTTAAGGTATTTTATCAACTTACCATTATTGTTATGCTCAGTTGAACGCAAGCTAAAATTGGGGATTTGTACCCCTAGCTTAAGCGAGTAGTTATGAAGATTTTATTCTTACATCCTAATTTTCCCGCTCAATTTCGTCATTTAGCCATGGTTTTGGGCAAAGATCCGCAAAATACCGTAGTTTATGCCACAAATCGCCTCGAAGGACGGATTGCAGGCGTTAATAAAGTAGTATATAAAAAATCTCGCTCAGCGCACCGTGAAACTCATCACTATGTAAAACCTTTAGAAAATGCGGTTTTGGAGGCTCAAGGGGTGTATCGAGTGGCTCAGCAATTGAAAGAGCAAGGTTTTTATCCTGACGTAGTATATGGTCATTCTGGATGGGGACCAACTTTATTTATGAAGGATATTTTTCCTCGAGCAACCTTACTTTGCTATTTTGAATGGTTTTATCGTGCCTATGGCTCAGATGCTAGCTTTGACCCCAGCGAGCCAATCAATGCTGATGATGAAGCCAGGATTCGGCTTAAAAACGCGCCAATTTTATTGGATTTAGTTAGTTGCGATCGCGGTTTATCGCCGACTCAGTGGCAGCGATCGCAATTTCCCCCAGAGTTTCATCCTAAAATCAAAGTTCATCACGACGGCATAGATACTAACTATTTTCAGCCTGTACCAAATGCTCAGTTAATTTTACCTCGCATTGATCTTGACCTTACTCAAGCCAAAGAGATTGTTACCTATGTTGCTAGAGGTATGGAACCTTATCGCGGTTTTCCACAACTAATTGAGGCTATATCTATTTTGCAACTAAAACGACCCCAGTGTCATTTTGTCATCGTCGGTAAAAATCGCGTCGCCTATGGCAAAAATCTGCCTGATGGGAAAACTTATAAAGAAGCGATGCTGGAAAAATTTCCTTTAGATTTGAGTCGAGTCCACTTTACGGACTTATTGCCCTATAACGAGTATCTTCAGGTGTTGCAGGCTTCTTCGATACATATCTATCTAACTTGTCCTTTTGTGCTTTCGTGGTCGATGCTCGAAGCTTTAGCTACAGGCTGTGTGATTGTGGCTTCTGATACTGCTCCCGTGACGGAAGTCATTGAGGATAATCTTAATGGCCTACTGGTTAATTTTTTCGCTCCTCAGGAAATTAGCGATCGCGTCATTGAAGCTTTAGATCATCCTGAAAAGATGGCAGCAATCCGTAATCGAGCCAGAGAAACAATTTTAGAGCGTTATAATTTGGCTAAGTTACTGCCTCAGCATTTGCAGTGGATTAAAGATTCTGCCTCGGTATAACCACAATATTGTCTTGATTAACTAATTTTTCCCACGGATAATTAATCTACGTGAGAAAATAAGCATTTAGCAGCATAAATTTCTTAACTAATTAATGAATAACAATACGTCAAGAAGATTAAAAAAAGTTGAGATGGTTTTTGAGGCTTTTATCTGGAACTTTCGCTTTTTTATTATCGCTCCAGTTATCTTTAGTTTACTTAGTGCCTTACGGTTTATTCTTATCGGAACTCGGGATATTTGGTCTGGTTTAACTTTAGGATTAGATGGAGAGGCAGTAGGACAAGAAGCTACTTTAGACATAGTTTCTTACATTGTTGGCGGCATAGATTACTATTTAATTGGTATTGTTTTATTAATTTTTGCCTTTGGTATTTATGAATTGTTTATCTCGGAAATTGAGATTAAACACCAAGATGACTCTAGTATTTTACAAACTAATAGCCTAGAAGAGCTGAAGAGTAAATTAGTTAATGTAATCGTAGTGGCACTAATTGTTAGTTTGTTTAAGCAAATGCTTAGTTTAGAAATTAAACAAATAAGCGATGTCGTGTATATAGCTTTGGCAATCTTGTTGATTTCAATTAGCCAATATCTCCTAAATTTGCAGCATATTAGTACTTCCAAGCATCAAACCAAGGCGCAAAATACTTCTGTTGATTCTCACGATTTTTAGATTACTAAAATTCAACTCCAAAAAAGGCATTTGCAGCACACAAACACCTTGAAAACAAATTGGATTGATCAATTGAACTTAAAAACTTAAATTCTATCCTCCATCATTTTTTGGACTGCTTCGGCAATTTGTGCTGGCTGTACAATAGTTAAACTCTCTAACTTACCGTTGTAAGGTGTAGGAATGTCTTGAGAAGATAAACGCAAAACGGGCGCATCTAACTCATCAAATAGCTGTTCGTTAATTAATGCCACCAATTCTGCACCAATACCGCCAGTTTTCATACATTCTTCCACAATGATTACTTTATGAGTTTTACGTACCGACTCACCAATAGTTTCCATATCAAACGGCTTGAGGGAAATTAAGTCAATAATCTCAGGATCGTAACCTTGTTGTTCGATCGCTTTTAATGCTTGGGTACAGTGATGGCGCATCCGCGAATAAGTCAGGATAGTCACGTCCTTACCTTCTCGCACCATTTCTGCCTTATCTAAAGGTAAAATATATTCATCCTGTGGTAGATCGTCTTTGAGGTTGTAAAGTAAGACGTGTTCAAAAAACAGTACAGGGTTATCATCTCGAATCGCTGCTTTGAGTAAACCTTTGGCGTTATAAGCTGTCGAACAAGCCACAATTTTTAATCCAGGTACAGCATGGAAATAAGCTTCTAATCTTTGAGAATGTTCTGCACCCAATTGTCTTCCTACGCCGCCAGGCCCGCGAATTACCATCGGAATCTTAAAGTTACCGCCAGAAGTATAGCGCAACATCCCCGCGTTGTTAGCAATTTGGTTAAACGCCAACAGTAAAAAGCCCATATTCATGCCTTCAATAATCGGACGCAAGCCAGTCATAGCTGCACCAACGGCCATGCCACAGAAGCTATTTTCAGCAATCGGAGTATCTAGTAAACGCAAATCGCCGTATTTTTTGTGTAAATCTTTGGTGACTTTATATGAACCACCATAATGCCCGACATCTTCACCCAAGACGAAGACAGTATTATCCCTCGCCATTTCTTCGTCTGTCGCTTCTCTCAAAGCGTTAAACATTAAAGTTTCAGCCATAATAATTTATCCTAAGTCACCAAAAAACAATACTATCATTCTTCAGATTGCTACTATGTAACTTTACCTAGTTTAGGCTTTATCGGCAAAAGCTTCTAGCCTATTACTGCTCAATTGTTAGTTAAATATGACTTTAACCACTTCTAATACATTTGTTACCCAAGAAGCAGCTTTGGCTTTAATCGAATTAGCGATCGCTCAATCTCAGGCCGACGGTATTTTTGTAAGCCTAAGTGCCAGCGAAACCGCTCTCAGTCGCTTTTCCGAGAACCAGATTAGTCAAAATGTGCGCAAGAATACCTTTAGCCTCACCGTCACTAGCTATTTTGGTAAACGTAGTGCCTCTGCCTCCACTACTGAATTAGAGCGAGACGCGATCGCCGAAACTTTAAGACGTGCTGAAGATCTGGCGCGGATTGCCCCTGAAGATCCTGAATGGGTTGAATTATTACCCAAACAAACCTACAGCGATCGCTTGCCTGCTTTTGACGAAGCTACTGCTAATCTTTCGCCCCTAAAAAAAGGCGAAATTATTCAGCAAGTCTGTTCCTTAAGTCAAGATGCAGGAGTCAACGGATCGGGGACATTGAGTTTTCAGGTATCGCTTAACGCTATCGGTAATTCGGCTGGTTTACGGGGTTGCGATCGCACCACCGAAGCCGACTTTAGTTTTACCGCCCGTGTTGATAATGGTTCTAGCTGGAATCGTTGCACCGCCTGGAGTATTGCTCACTTACCGATTATCGACTTGACTGAAAAAGTAATCAAAAGAGCGATCGCTTCTCGTAATCCTCAAGCTATTGAACCAGGTGACTATACGGTTGTTTTTGAACCTTCAGCATTTGCTAGTTTACTTCCTTGGGTAATCTGGAATTTAGATGCGCGGGCAGCGGATGAAGGACGTTCTTTTATGTCTCGCAGCGATGATGCCGGTAAGCCTATTGGCAACAAAGTTGGCGAACAGCTATTTAGTCCGATGATTCAAGTTCAACGCCATGCTGCTCATCCTCTGTTGCAGGGCGGTAGGTTTTTTGGCGATGGCTTGAGCAATGAAACACTCAATATTATCCAAGACGGTATTCCCAAAACTCTGGCCTATAGTCGCTATTGGGCAAAAGAACAGGGAAAAGAACCTACAGGGGCAATGTATCCCATTGTCATGACTGGTTCAGACAAAACTGTTGCGGATTTGATTGCCAGTACCGAACGAGGGATTTTTGTCAGTCGTGCTTGGTATGTACGTTATGTTAATCCTCGTACCCTAGAAGTTACAGGAATGACTAGAGATGGTACTTTCTTGATTGAAAATGGCAAAATCTCTCACCCAGTTAAAAACCTGCGCTTTAATCAGTGTTTACCCGAAATGTTGCAAAATGTAGTGGCATTGAGTCAAGCAAAACGCTGTGGCAGTAGTGTAATTCCTGGCTGTAAAGTTGAAAATTTCCACTTTAGCAGCATCACTGACAGTATTTAACTAAATTTTGCTCTGATGAGCAAAAATCCCAGAATCAAGCTTAATTTCTGGGATTAAACTAGTCTATTTAAAGCATTGGAAAACAGCTTAATTTAATATTAAACTTTTAAAAATCTAGTATGTTTAAAGACTGACTGCTTGCAAACTCTCACGGGGGTTTTCGCTACGCAGATCGCGAATTTTTTCATAGTACTCTTTTTCTTGAGAACTAATTTTTTGAGGAGTAGCAACTACGATGCGTACCAGTAAATCTGTGCGATTTCCTTGGGGCGAAGACCATCCTTTGCCGCGCAAACGTAATACCTGTCCCGAACTTATGCCAGCAGGAACTTTCATATTTACCCCACCCTCAGGAGTTGGAATACTAATTGATGAACCCAAAACTGCTTCATCAGGTGTGATTGGAACTTCACAGACTAAGTTGTCGCCTTCAAAAGCAAAAAAAGGATGAGGATTTAATTGAACATTAAGATATAAATCTTCTCTTTGCTGAGTGTAGGGACTAAATTTTCCCTTCTCAGCTAGACGAATACGAGAACCAGGTTTAGCACCCGCAGGAATACGAACTTCTATTGTTTCTTGCCCTAAACTGAGACTTTTAGTCGTACCTCGAAATGCTTCAGCATGAGTCAAGTTAATGCTAGCTTCGCTATTTGCCAACCCAGATTGTCCAACTCGATTAAATTCTTGATAATTGCTGTTTTTAGTAGTACCTGGGGATGAGTAGTTTTGAGCAGTGCCGCTGTTGGTACTAGGACTAGAAAAACGACCCAAAAGTTCATTGATAAATTCTTCAAAGTTGCCGTACTGACTAAAGTCTGTGCCGTTAGAGCCAACTTTGGTATTAAGATTATTATGGTCAAAATTTGTTTTGGTATACTCTGTTGCAGTATTTTGCTGCCAATATTGCCCAAAGCGATCGTATTGAGAGCGTTTGTCTTCATCCGAAAGCACGTCATAAGCTTCGCTAATTTCTTTAAACTTCGCTTCGGCAGATTTTTCGCCCTGGTTGCGATCAGGATGATATTTAAAAGCTAGTTTACGAAATTTCTGTTTGATTTCATCAACACCTGCTGTTTTATTGACTCCTAAAATAGCGTAATAATCTTTAAATTCGGTAGAAGACATGGGGAATTATTTCCTTAGAAAGTTAGCTTGCCTTAATCTGCTCAATAATACGAACGAGGATAATCAGATAATTTTCAGCATCTTATTTCAAGTTTAACCTCATAATTATCTATTGATTAGTTGGGTCTAATATAGCTAAAAGCTTTTAGCTTTTAAGAAATTACTATTGGTGAATGAGTAACTGAAATAGTGCCTTATAATTACACATTCAGCAACGCTACTTTTTGAATAAAACATTTTTAACTAGCTGCAAATAAAGGGCGCAGCAAATTTAACTACACCCTCAAAAACTTTAAATTTCAATTGCCGATTGAATCACGCCAAACTACTGTTTTATTCAAGTTGGCATTTAAAAAGCTGGCGACTGTATCCGAGCTTTTTAAATAACCGTATTGTCTGAAATAGTTGCATTTTTTAAAATTACTACAATACCACTACGAATGTAAAAGCCATCGTCTTCTTTTTGAGATTCTTCAACCCGATCTTTATTCAAAATTTGAACATTGCGACCAATACGAGCATTTTTGTCGACGATGGCATGACGAATAGTCGAACCTTCGCCAATTCCTACGGGAACTCCTCCACTTTGCAAACCCGAATTTCTTTCAGCAAAAGGCTCATAAAAATCTGCTCCCATAATCAAAGTATCTTCAATGATGCAATCACCTTCGATCCGAGTTCTGATGCCAATTACAGAATGATTAATCTGACAATTTTTAAGGATACAACCTTCGCCAATCATCGATTCACTTACCTGACAGTCCAGGAGTTTTGTGGGTGGCAAGTAACGAGAACGAGTGTAAATCGGAGCTTTTTCATCATAAAAGCTAAAATCAGGCTGAGGCTGTTTAGTAAGAGCTAAATTTGCCTCATAAAATGATTCAATTGTCCCAATATCTTCCCAATAGCCTTTAAATAAGTATGCTTGGAGATTGCGATCTTGTGCTGCTCCTGGAATAATTTCGTTACCAAAGTCAGTTTGGTGAGAATTGTTTTCTAATAAGTCAATCAAAACGTCTTTTTTAAAGACATAAATTCCCATAGAAGCTATGTAGGGACTTTGTTTAGCTTGATCTGAGGTTAGACCTAATACGGTAGTGTCTACCTGCATTTTTTTTAAGTCTTCTCCCTTGGGTTTTTCGGCAAAATCAATAATTCTGCCTTGATTATTTATTTTCATTAACCCAAAGCTGGAAGCTCTTTTATCGTCAATCGGCACTACTGATAAGGTAATGTCCGCATTAGTTTTTCGATGGTGTCGAATAAATTTACTATAGTCCATGCGATAGAGATGATCGCCAGACAAAATGATCACTTCATCAACATCCCACGCTTTCACTGAGTCGATATACTGGCGAACCGCATCAGCAGTACCCTGAAACCATCCAGAGTTATCTTTAGTCTGCTGTGCTGATAGTACCTCTACAAATCCTTCTCTAAATCCAGAAAAATTATAACTACGATTTAGATGTCGATTAAGAGAAGCAGAATTAAATTGAGTCAAAACATAAATTTTGAGAATCTCAGAATTTATACAGTTACTCACGGGAATATCTATTAAACGATATTTACTAGCTAGGGGTACTGCTGGTTTTGCCCTTAATTTAGTTAGGGGATACAAACGAGTACCTGCACCGCCTCCTAGAATAATACCTAATACTCTTTTCACTTCTTAAAAACCTCGTGACTGCCTATGCCTCTCAAAATAAAGTTTATCTGAATGAGGGACAGATTCAGCAAAATGAAAAGGAAAAGGATGAGTTTTGCTAAAGTATTAAGTGAATGTAATATAAGCGATCGCTTAATTACTCAGCAAGATTGTGATCTTTAAAGTTATTTTCGCACCGACATGGATTTGTATATGTCATCAACACAAACATCTTTACCGCCCAAGCTAGCTAAAATTGTTGACCGCTTCAAACGTCGCTCTAACCCTAAACAAAAATACGCGCAGCTACTTCACTATGCCAGCCAGCTTCCAGCCATGCCAGAATCGGTCAAGACTGAGGAAAATAAGGTCAAGGGCTGTGTTTCTCAAGTATACATTACCGCTAGTCTGGAAAATGGGAAGATTTGTTATCAGGGAGATTCTGACGCACAGCTAGTCAAAGGATTGGTAGCGTTTTTGATTGAGGGATTAAACGAGCTAACTCCAGAAGAGATTATCAAAATAAAGCCTGATTTTATCGAGGATACAGGTTTAAATGTTAGCCTTACTCCCTCCCGCGCCAACGGTTTCTTTAATATTTTTCAGATGATGAAGAAAAAGGCTATGGGCTTTCACTCAGGCGCAGCAGAGTAATTAGCGGTAAGCATTGGTTTACCTAGTTTAGCCGGCTTACTCGCTGTTTCATGCTCTGGGCAATGCTAGAGTTTATTGGCGTTGTCTTGCTTGACGGAATGATTTTGAATCTGAGGCAAGCTAACCTGCTTAAGAGTTTTGTTCCTCTATCCCACTCGGGATGCAACGCCAATTTATTTTATTTATTTCTTCTTGGCTTCTCTTTCAGAGATAACCCTTGTACAGCACCAGTCTGTGGGCAAAGCCGATGGCCAACCCATGCGAATAGCTTCAGGACAAATAGTCATTACCGTTAATTGACAGTCAATTAACTGAAACCCTTCTTTTTTGCACTGCTTTAAACTGTGTTTTAAGATAGTGTCGTCTCTGAACTCAATGGTATTATTGCATTGAATACAAACAACGTGATGATGATGATGGGGGTAAGGTTGATTTAACTCATAATGTTTGTGTCCTTCTGCTAGTTCTAATTCTCGCAGAATTCCCATCCGCGCCATTAATTTTACACTACGGTAAATCGTGGATAAACTAATTGGTTCTCCCCGTTGTTCTACCAAAGCATGTAATTCTTCTGCGCTGAGGTGATCGCCTTTGGGCAGATTTTGAAATACGTGCAGGATTTTTTCTCTTTGAGGTGTCATGCGCCAACCTCGAGAATTAAGTTCGGCTTTTAAAGAAGATGCCGTATAGTTAGCCATACCAATCTTTTATCAATTATTTGCTGCTTATTGACAATAATAAGATTTTTGAGCAACCTTTGCAATAAACTTTAGCTACAGAATACTTAACTGCGATTTTGCTTAGCTCGAATGAAAGAGCGATCGCAGACTACTTAAATTTTAATTGTAACAATATTGCTTAGCTATGAAGAATTAACCAGGACAATGCCGGGGAAGGTACATTGCTCAAAATGCTGTAAATTACAAATTTTACTGTTGCTGATTCCATTCAGCGGCAGCATCCTGAACCGCTTGTGCTACACTTTTCTCATCTAACATTGCAGCTTGTAAATTTTCATAAATCGCTTTTTGTAAGATTTGCAGGTCTTTTTGAACGGGAATTAAAACCTCTGCATCTTCAAGCTGCGCTGCACTAACCCTTTTTGCCTGTTCTTCTAAACCAGTTTGCTGCTGTTCAATGTTTTTTAAATATTGCTCTACTGCTTTTGTGGTCGAAGGAAGAACATTAGATTCTTGAGCAAAAGCTAACTGATTTTCGGTATTAGTCACAAACAAAGCATATTTAAGTGCTTGTTCTGATTTATCACTGTCACGAGGAATAACCAAATTCATCACCGCCACATTTTTTTTGCCTGTCTGACCAGTGATTTGTGGCGCAACAGCGGAAACTTTAGCCACAGTTGGTGCATTGTTAGTGATGCTATCGATAAACTCGGCCCCAGAAGTTAATAAAGCTGTCTCTCCAGACTGATAAAGTTCAATGCCGCGACGATGACCTTGAGTCAATACATCTGGAGGTAATAATTCTTGCTGGTATAAATCTACCCAATACTGAAATGCTGCTTTTCCCTCTGGAGTATTGAAAGCTGCTTTTCCCGAATCATCAACTAAATTTACGCCCATTTTTACCAAGGACTCTAAAACATCTCCCGAATCACTGGGTACAAAAGTAATAAAGAAGGCATATTTCCCTGTTTTTTCTTTGATTGTTTTAGCAGCTTGTGCCAGTTCAGCGTAAGTTTGAGGTGGTTGATTAATCCCTGCTGCGGTCAAGATTTCTTGATTGTAAATAGTAATGGTGGTAGTTAGATACCAAGGAAGACCAAAAGTTTGCTCGTTACAACTATTTTCTTGACAGACTTCAATCGTGCTAGCTTGCCAAATTTTCGGTAGATAAGTCGCCTTGACTTCAGGAGGAACTACTGTTTCTAAATCTAGCCAAGCATTGCGCGTAGCTAACTGTGAAGCAAATTTAGGGTTTAAATTGACTACATCTGGTGCGGTTCTAGCAGAAACAGAGGTCAAAATTTTATTTTCCATCGCTGACCAAGAAACATCAACCCAATTTAGCTCAAGTGACTCATTCTGCTGTTCAAAAGTACGATTTAAGTTGACAAAATATTCAGTAAAGTCGGGTTTAAGCTGCATTGTCCAAAACTCAAGCTGATTAGAATTTGAGTTTGCTTGAGGATTACAGCTAGACAGACCGCTTAAAATTACGCCAAACAACAAGTACCAACTCAGCCTTTTGGTAAAGATGATTCTTTTCACTGCTTAAATTTAAAGATAAACAATAGATTAAACCATATTACTTATAGGTAAAAATGGCAATATCTATACGTAATTTTAACTATTATTATATATATCTTTTAGGGTTTTTTCGGTACTACTACTTATCTAAAAATCAGTTTATAGCAGCTACAATGTCCAATGTGAGTAAGTCTATAATCTAAAAAATCTGATAATTCTTAATTAATAGTTGGCTATTTGGCAAATTATTGAGCAGCAGAATTAAACATATCAACTCTATTTTGGTTACTAATAGTAAAATCTTAATGCTTTGACCACAGAAGATTGTCATATCTAACTCATGAGGTATAAATTTTGAAATACTACCTAGGACAGGAGTATGCTGAATAATTTAACTAATATATTTGCTAAGAAAGCTAACAATTTGGGAATTGAAATCAATTCTCAAAAAATAAATATAACTCAAATAGCTAAACAGGGGCAGCACTATAAACTAATTAAAAATGTTTCGGCTAATATTCCTGATGGAGTGTATGAAGATGGACAAATTGTTGATACCTTAACTCTATCAGAATTGATTAAAGATACTCTTAAAGCTAATAAAATTAGTGCCAAGAAAGTATCAACTGCTGTGCCGATGAGGGAAGTGATTATTCGAGTAATTCCTCTTCCCGCAGAACTAGATGAAGCTGAACTTAAAGATATGGTTTTAGTTCATGAAGCGGGAATGCATCTTCCTTATCCTAGAGAAGAGGTAGATTTAGACTATGCCAAATTAGGGTATTTTATGGATGAAGATGGCATTGAAAAAGTCAATGTTTTGTTAGTTGCTACTAAAAAAGAAGTAACCGATCTCTACATTGAAATTTTTAAGCAGGCTGATCTGGAAATAAAAGTTTTAGAAATTAATAGCTTTGCTCTGATTAGAACTATTAGAGAGCAATTGCGCTCCTTTGGTTCTAAAGAGGCGGTGGTTTTAGTGGATTTAGAGTTTGATAGTACAGAAATTGCGATCGTAGTTGAAGGAGTTCCTCAGTTTTCTAGAACTGTTCCTATTGGTACTTATCAAATGCGGGCTGCATTTTCTCAAGCAATGAATTTACCAGCTACTGGTGGAACAGAAATACTGCACGACATTGATGTTCTCGATGGCATAGGAGATTTAGGAGACATAGATCCATCGGAAATTGAGTCAGGGCAAACAGCTTTGCTGAAAATTCTCGGCGAATTAACTGAAGAATTGAGTCGTTCGATCAATTTTTATATTAATCAAAGTGAAGATTTGGAAATTGCTCAGTTACTGTTAGCTGGACCTGGGGCGGGAATCAATCAGGTAGATGAATTTTTTACCCAAAAATTAAATTTACCGACGATGAAAGTCGATCCTATTGCTACTTTAGGGTTGGATATTAGTCAAGATATTGCTCTTAAACATCGCCCTGGATTGGGAATTGTTTTAGGTTTGGGAATAAGAGAGGATTAAAATAACTTGAAATTATTTTAGTGTTGCTTTTAGAAATAGACCAGGGAACTGTAATAGTGCCAAGCAACGTATTAGTTATTCTCGGAATTTGTATGGCTTTATGTATAACTTAGATATTAATTTTCTTAGAGATAGGAATCTGGGACAATCTGCTGAACTTAATAGTAGTTTTTTTCAGAAAAAAGAACCTTCCTTAGCAGATAAAATTCCGATGATAGTAGGAGCATTTGTGTTTTTACTCGCACCTGCAATTACTTTTGGTTATTTACAAAGCGTCAAGGCAAAAACTGTTGCTATAGAATCAGAAATAAGGCAAATAGAAAGCGAAATTGCCGAACTGGGAAATCAAAACAAACAGCTAGAAGCAGCCGAAGCAGAAATGCAGGCAGCAGAAGCAGAAACGGCAGCTTTTGTGCAAGTATTTGAAAAAATTAAACCTTGGGCAGCGATTATGCAGGAAATAAGCGATCGCACTCCACCAGGAGTTCAGGTAGATTCAATTCAACAAACTAGTTCTGACTCTGGCATCGGCGTTGATTTGTCTGGCGTAGCTCGTTCTTATGAAGACGTGAATGACTTTGTTTTATTTCTCCAGCGATCGCCATTTTTTGAGCAACAACAAGTTAGGTTAAATAGCGCTAGTAGTGCTGATTTTGCTGTAGAAGTAGCCAATAAAGAAGATTTCCCTGATATCGCTTCGTTAGAACTGCCTGGGGTTAAATACACTATTTCAGCCCAGTTAAATAATGCTCCGTCTTCTGAGCTGATTCAAGTAATTAGCGAAAAAGGTTCAATCGGTGTAGTAACCAGACTAAAAACATTAGAGCGTAAAGGAGCGATTTTGAAATGACCTTTGCTGACGATTTTGCCACAGAAGAAAATAGTTTGGCAGGAGATTATCCCTCTGCCTTTGGGATTACTTTTACACCAAAGATTTCGGGAATAGCGATCGCAGTTGCGGGGATGACTCTAGCTGCCTATGGCTTGATTAATTTTGTCAATCCTGCTCAAACCAAATACCAAGAGGTAGCAACCAAAAAGCAAGAACTACAGGTACAGCTAAGCCAAATCAAAACTGGCGATCTACAGCTAAAGTTAGCTCAAATAGAAGTGGATTTAGCCGAAACTAAAGCTTTAAAAAACGAGGTGATGGCAATGTTTACTAATGAGCAGGATTTAGACACCTTACTCTTAGATTTAAATGGCTTTGTTGCCTCGAATCAGGGAACTTTAATTGACTATCAACCTGAAGGCAATGCCACCATAGTTGAAGATGCTTCTTTGGGTGAAGGAGTACAGGGGAGGCTCAAACGTCAGGGAATTTCTTTGACAATCCAGGGAACTTTTCTCGAAACCAAAGAGATTTTACAGGATCTAGAACGCCTACAGCCATTGTTAATGCTACAGACTATTAGTTCGACTGTGGAAGAAAAACCAACGGCAATCTTGACTAGTGCTAGAGGCGAGGTTGTACCGCAAACCCAAGCCGAGTTAAAAACCCAAATTAAACTAGATGCCATTTTACCTCTAAGCGAGGCTGAAATAGAAGCTGCTCAAAAAGCTCAGGAAGCCTCAGCAGAAGGTGGTGAGCAACAAGATAGTCAGCCAGAAGCTGAAGCTGCCGAACAATAAAAGTTCTAGCAAAAATATATTTACTAATATTATCGGTTGAGGATTAAACAGTGAAAAACTATTGCACTAAAGCACTCGCTCCGCATCGCCCTAAAGGATTAACTCCGCTCCGCTCCACGTCTGATCGCCTTGGATTTTTGACCACATTAACGGTAATGCTAGCGTGCGCCCCTTCCATGGCTGCCGAACGTACAATTACCAACATTGAGCTAGAAAAAAATAATCATCAACTGGAACTAAAACTAGCGGCAACCAACAAAGCCGATACTGATGCTTCCTTTTATACCTTACGTGATGGCAATACTATTGAAGCTAACCTACTCAACACTAATTTAACTTTGCCTCAAGGAAAATCCTTCAAGCAAATTAATCCTATTCCAGGTGTCAATGCCGTCGAAGTCAATCAGATCGACAGTAAACATACGCAGATTATTGTTTCTACCGAAGCAGATATTCCTGTCGAACACTTACTAGAACAACAGGGAGATAACCTAATTCTGAGCTTGAATCGAGTCACTAAAGCTCAGTCTTTCCAAAGAGAAGTGACAGAGTTTGGACATCAAACTGTTCAAAATATTAAGCAAACTTATAAATCCGCATTAGGGCAGAAAAAAACCAAAGATGACGAAAAGTCTAGCCTAGACTCAGACAAAAACAACGATTCTGAGGTTTTAATTCCCAACCCAGAAATAGTTATTGATGACAACCGCGTTAATAACCCAGCAGAAATTAAAGAACAGGTATTTAAAGCTCAAAGTGACGCTGCTGAATTACCTGCAACTCTACCGCGGGCTGTTGCGCCTCCTGTAGGAGATATGGCGGTTTCTAATATTAATACCATGCCCGACATGGTAGATCTAGGCTCAAGCGCGCTAGTTCCTCGCTTAGTTTTACGAGATGCACCAGTTCGAGAAGTATTGTCCCTTTTAGCGCGATCGGCTAACTTGAACGTAGTATATGCTTCTGGTAGTGCGCCAGAAGGTCAAGGAGAAGCAACAGAACCGACTATTTCTCTGGATTTAGAAAATCAACCCGTACAGGAAGTATTTAACTCAGTTTTACTGGTATCTGGGTTAGATGCTAACCGTAGTGGCAATATCATCTACGTTGGCGAACAATTACCCGCGCAAGCCCGTAACTTAGTCAGTCGTACGATTCGTTTAAATCAGGTAACAGCAGAAAACGCAGCCTTATATCTAGCCAGTCAAGGTGCAGCGGGTAAAAGACTAACCAATGAAGTTGAAGAAATCATCGATCCTGAAACTGGTCGAGTTGTCCAACGAAACGAAACTAGTCCCGAATTAAGCGATCTAGATGGCGGTAGTGAAGATGCAACAGGCACTCAGGCTTTAATGCTTCAAGGATTACAAGTTTCCACTGATGGCAGACTTAACGCTATTACCTTAGTAGGTGAACCACGTAAAGTCGAAGTTGCTACAGCTTTTCTGACTCAGTTAGATGCTCGTCGTCGTCAGGTAGCAGTTAATGTCAAGGTTTTGGATGTTAATTTACTCAACCAAGATGTTTTTAACAGCAGTTTCTCTTTTGGCATAAATGATAGTTTCTTAGTTAATGATAACGGTTCAGCAGTCTTAAACTTTGGTGGAGTGAATCCACCAGGGACAAATACTGTAACTACCAGAGGAGGTTTTCCCCGAGTGACCCCTTTACCATTCCCGGGTACTGGAGAACGCAACGGCTTTATTGATGATGTTGGAGGAACTGCTTTATTTGATGCGTCAACTCCTTCCACCAATTTTCCTGGTTTCTATGCTCGCGGGCCTTTTGGGACAGATAGTAATCCTTTTCAACCAGGTATTACAGAAGTTGATGAGCAAGGACAAATTACCTATGAGCTTCCTTCTTTGTATGAAATTCCTGATAAATTTTTGGCTCTTTTAGAAGCGCAGATTACTAGCGGTAATGCCAAGATTCTTACTGATCCAACTTTAATGGTTCAAGAGGGTCAACAAGCAACAGTTAAACTGGCTCAGAACATTATTGAAAGTATTAAAACCGAGATTGATGGAGACACGGGGACTAGAACCATTACCCCTGTAATAGCCGAAGCTGGTGTTGTATTAACGGTTAATGTAGAGCGCATTGACGATAACGGCTTTGTTTCGATGTCCGTTAGTCCTACTGTAAGTTCTATTGGCGCATCCCAAAACTTTGACAGTGGTGGTGGTGCGGTTAACTTACTTAATCTTCTGAGTAAGCGAGAACTCAGTTCTGGTTTAGTACGTTTGCGTGATGGTCAGACTTTAATCTTGTCAGGTATAATTCAAGACCAAGAAAGAACTACTATTTCTAAAATCCCCATTTTGGGAGACATTCCATTACTGGGTGCTTTATTTAGAAGCACCGACAAGGCAAATGAACGGGCAGAAGTAATAGTTTTGTTAACTCCAGAAATTGTGGAAGAGGATGCAGGGCTAGCAAGCAACTTTAGTCCTAGTAAAGAAAGTCGTGAAATCCTTCAGGAACAAGGTGTTGAGCTGCTTGATAACTAGGATAATTGGCTTGATTTTGGTGGTTAAAATCAAAAAAATTGTTGAAATCTATATAAATTAATGCTTTCAACGATCCATATTTGGCAAGTAGAGCTTAGAATAAGGCAGTTACAGGTTAATTTGCTTCAAGGCAATAAAGCCGAAGGTGACTGTAAAGGCGAACAAAGTCTATAAAATGTTGTGGGTTTTAATAACTCAGATGCTATAAATTAGGCTGGATAACCTATTTTCTCAATCTAAGTTCTCCACGATCGAGAACAAAACACACAAAACACACAAGCCATAAGTAAACACAAGAAGGATATCACAATGAATAAAGGTGAATTAGTCGATCGCATTTCTCAAAAAGCGACTGTAACTAAAAAACAAGCTGATGCTGTATTATCAGCAGCCATTGAAACTATTATGGAAGCTGTATCTGATGGGGACAAGGTAACCTTAGTCGGATTTGGTTCTTTTGAACGTCGCGATCGCAAAGAAAGAGAAGGACGTAACCCCAAAACTGGCGAAAAAATGTCTATCCCCGCTACTAAAGTTCCTGCTTTCTCAGCGGGTAAACTATTTAAAGAAAAAGTAGCACCTGGCAAGAAGTAGTTTTTAAGCTAGTTAGCTTATCTTGAACAGACCACAACACGGTGGAAATTTGAATTGGGCAGCCACAATTGCTGGTTGTCCAGTTTCTGCTTTAACCGATTTTTCTGCCAGCATTAACCCATTGGGAACACCCCAAAGTGCGATCGCCGCTATTATTAATAGTACGACCCAATTAACCGCTTATCCCGATCCTGAATATTCAGAATTGCGATCGCATTTAGCGAACCACCATCAGATTGACCCTAAATTTATCTTGCCTGGTAATGGTTCGGCAGAATTGCTGACCTGGGCAGGAAGAGAATTAGCGCAACAAGATTTTACCTATTTAATTACTCCCGCCTTTAGTGATTATCACAGGGCTTTGACTGCTTTTGGCGGGGAAATAATCTCCTGTAGGGGCGTTTCGCGAAACGCCCCTACCCGAAACGCCCCCACAACAACACCGTTCGCCCCTACGTTACCCATCCCGCGATCGCTTCATCCTCAATCGGGATTATTGCTCAACAACCCCCATAACCCCACAGGCAAATTATGGACGAGAGAGGAGATATTGCCTTATTTAAAGCAATTCAACCTAGTGGTGATTGATGAGGCTTTTATGGACTTTTTAACTCCCTCCCAAGAGCAAAGTTTGATTCCTGTGGTGGCGGAATATCCAAATTTAGTTATTTTGCGATCGCTAACCAAGTTTTATAGTTTACCAGGGCTGCGTATTGGTTATGCGATCGCTCATCCAGACAGATTACAAAGATGGCAAAAATGGCGCGATCCTTGGTCAGTTAATACTTTGGCAGCAGCAGCAACGGCGGCAGCTTTACAAGATAAGGAATTTCAACAGCAAACTTGGTCTTGGTTAAGAGAAGCGCGATCGCCATTATTTGAGCAACTTTTAGCGATTCCTGGGCTTCAGCCTTTTGAGAGTGCCGCAAATTATCTATTAGTCAAGACAGAAAAATCCGCAACTCAACTACAAGAGAAGTTATTGCAAAATTATCAAATTGTGATTCGAGATTGCCTGAGTTTTCCCGAATTGGGCGATCGCTATTTTCGCATCGCCGTACGTTTACCCCCAGAGAACGATCGCTTAGTTCAGGCTATAGCCGAAATTTTGAAGAGTTTGTAATTTAGAAAACCTTACTAAAAAGAGAAACACAGAACAGAAACATTCTTTAGTTTTGCTGCTATGGTTTAACAAGCAGCTTGTCGATCAAACTTTTCTTAAAGCTAAAAGCTAAAAGCTAAGAGCTAAGAGCTTTTAAAAATTCAACTCACAATTTTTAATTTCTAACTTAGCAACATGACGGTAGATTATGACTTGGTGATAATTGGTAGCAGTTGGGCTGGTATTTATGCTGCCAAGAAGGCAGTTGGGCTACAAGCTAGTGTTGCCTTGGTAACTCAGGGCGATGATTTGTTTTTACCCAACGACACGCTCATTAATCACAGCATCAGCGAGATTGGACAGTTTAACTATCAGCTAGCCAACAATCCCTTTGCTACAGCATCAGAAACAAGACTCCCTAATGTTTCTCTTTCTCAGGCAAGGGATTGGGCAAAGGGAATTAACTCTGTAATGCAAACTGGGAGTAATTCTTTAGCTAGCTTGGCAGCTTTGGGAGTGGATGTAATTGCCGGGAAGGGTGAGTTTTGCCTTTTACCTCAATTGGCTTTTCAGATTGCTAAACGCAAATTGCGATCGCGCAATTATTTACTCGCTACAGGTGCTATTTTTGCGCCTCATTTAGGCAGCAATGCCTCAAATGATTATTTGACTCTACGGGGGGTGGTTCAGCAAGATTTAGCGGATTTAGGGCAAAATATAATCGTTGTCGGCAGCGATCCAACGGCTTTAGAATTGGCTCAAACCTTAAGCAGATTCGCTAAAAAAGTTACTCTGATAGTTGAACAGCAACGAATCTTACCCCAAGAAGATCTAGAAATTGCTCTATTGATTCAAGCGCAGCTAGAAGCCGAAGGAGTTAAAGTCTATACCAACTCGCTAGTTAGCCAAATAAAAACTATTGACGAACAGAAATGGTTACAAGCAGGCGATCGCGCTTTAGCTGCGGATGAGATTATTATTGCAGGCGATCGTCAACCAAATATTGCTGGTTTAAATTTAGCTGGTGTAGAGGTTAAGTATAATTCCCAGCGGATTTATGTTAATCAAAAGCTACAGACTACTAATTCAAATATATACGCCTGCGGCGATCTGATTGGTGGTTACTGTTTACCCAACATCACCCAATATGAAGTGGATTTAATCCTGAAAAATACTTTGTTTCTGCCTTGGTATAAAACCAATTATTATTCCCTTCCCTGGGCAGTTTTAACTCAGCCTAATTTGGCCAGAGTCGGCTTGACTCAACAGCAGGCACAACAGCAATACGGTGCCAACATTTATGTGATTAGACAATATTTTAGCAACCTGGCACAAGGACAAATATTAGACCAAACTACAGGAGTATGTAAGCTGCTGATCAAAGAAAACGGGGAAATTTTAGGCTGTAGTATAGTGGGCGATCGCGCTGCGGAATTAATTACGATCATCGCCTTAATGATTCGACACAAAATCAAACTTGATCGCAATTCCATGCGGGGGTTAACTTCTTTATCAATACCCACTGTTTACCCTAGTATGGTTGAAATATTACAACGCTCTGTCGATGATTTTTATCAGCAAAAGCTACAGCATAACTCTAGACAATTAAATCGTCTGAGAACTTGGTTTTCCCTCCGTAAAAATTGGCATAGATAATTAATCAATCATGAGCAATCAGCAATCGACAATTAATCAAAAGCTTTTTATTGTTTTTGAAGGGATTGATAGTTCAGGTAAAACCACCCAAGCAGAATTATTAAAAAAATACTTTTTAGCTACCAAGGAACAGGCAGTAATTAGTCCAGAGCCATCTAATGGTATTATTGGCAATCTAATTCGTCAAGCTTTAAAACAAAGAATTGTTTTTAGTCGAGAGCGAGATTTGTTTGATCAACAAATGGCATACCTCTTTGCTGCCGATCGCCACGATCATTTATACAATGATCTTGATGGAGTATTTAAGTTAATTCGAGATAATTATCACGTTATTAGTACTAGATATTACTTTTCTTCTCTAGCATATAACTGTGATAGCGTAGAGCAGTTTGACTTGATTAAAAAGCTAAATGATCGCTTTCCTAATCCAGATTTAACTATCTATATCGATCTGCCAATTGAAGTTTCTTTGTCTAGATTACAAGAACGTTCCTTACAGGAAATATATGAAACTAAGACCAAGCTAACCAAAGTAAGAAAACAGTATCAACAGATATTTGCCGAATATGATGGTAAAGCGATCGCGATTGATGGTACTCAAGATCTACAGCAAATTCATGCTTCAGTAGTTCAAGCTGTACAAGCCGTCATTTCTGAAAGGAATTAAAAGTTTAACCTCTGCACGGCGGTTTTTGGGTGTGAAGATCCATACCCAAAAACCGCCTTCTAAAGTCAGAGGATTCAACAAATAAACTGTTTTTTGCTTTTGACTCATTTATGAGTCGGCTTTAAACCAATGAAGTTGGTAACCTGAATTTTTATTTTGATCAGCTTTAATTAAAATAATAATAAATTTTAAAAATAGCTATACTGGTTGTTGTTAAAAATATCTTAATAATAGGCAACTATTTACGAAGTTTTATCTTCTATATATCTAGATTTTAAATAGCAAATTGCCACAGTATATGGCTATAAATTTTAGCTTTTATGATAGGCAGCTTCAGCCACAGACGATAACTATAAGATGAACCAAGATTCTGAGCGTCATTTAGATAAGCAGGTTAAGTGCGATCGCCTAGCAAAATCCAACTGGCACCGCAAAATGGTCATGACTGTCGCTTTGCTACTTTTAGGTAGTGCGGGGGGAAGCTTAATTTATGGTTGGTATTTTGTACAGCGTAAATTGATTCCTTTAGTCGAGACAGAAGCAGGTAATTATCTACATCGTCCCCTAGAGTTAGGAAATCTGAAGTCCATTTTTCCGACTCAAGCCAGTTTTGGCAATAGCGCACTGCCTGCTACGGAGTCCAATCCTGATTTTGTCGAAGTCCAAGAAGTCAAGATTAACTTTGCCCCACTTCACTTTTTGCGTCAGCGCGAACTAAAGTTAGACATTATTTTAGTCCAGCCAGATGTTTATCTTGAGCAAGATCAATCTAAGCTGTGGACTCCTACAGATTTTGGTTCAGATGCTTCATCGTCAGGACAAATAAGCGTTAATGTCAAGTCGATTCAACTCTACGACGGACAACTTTCTCTAGTAGCATATAATTCGGCGATCGCCGAATTAAATCCTCCTGTTGTTGCCGAAATAGATAACGTGATTATTCGTCCTCTAGACAACGGCAAAATTAAGTTCGATGCCGTAGCAGAATTAGTCAAAGGAGGCAAATTTACCGTCAATGGTCAAGGAGATAGCCAAACTGGAGTCATTGATTTAGATATAGTAGGGCAGCAGTTAAAAGCAGCAGAAGTTAGTAATCTACTGGCGTTGCCGATTGAGTTAAATCAAGGCAATCTTAACGGCAAGCTGGCAGTAACTTTGACAGATGCGCCTGTTCCTGAATTACAAGGTGCGTTAGATCTTGATCGGGTGAGTTTACAAATACCTAATTTAGTCAAACCCTTTAGCAATAGTAGTGGGAAGATAAGCTTTGATGGCTCAAAAATTGAGCTGAATGATATATCAACTAATTTTGGTCAAGTATCAGGACGTGCTTCTGGTTCCCTCGATTTAGCTAAAACAGGCGACTATCAAATCAATACGCAGCTTCAGCCCGTGGCAGCTCAAAAAGTAATTGATGCTCTAGAATTAGACGCTCCTGTGTCAATTGAAGGCAAAATACGGGGTGATATAGCGGTTAGAGGCAGTTTAGAAAATCCCGTAATCAACATGGATCTGGCTACTGCCGGCCCCAGCCGTATTGATCGAGTAGATTTCCAACAAATCAATGCCGCTCTTGAATTGGTAGGGACAACTCTAAACGTCCAGCAGTTTACCAGCTTGCCCCAGGCTGGAGGCAAAATTGCCGGAAACGGAAAACTACAGCTAGACGGCGACCAAAACCTCGCGTTTAATGTTGAGGCAGAAGCTGTTTCCGCTAAAGCGATCGCCCTTAGCTATAATAATCAGCTACCCGTAGATCTTGGTTTAATTTCGGGACAGACTAACATCACCGCCCAAGCGGGTGATTTATCAACCCTACGTTTTCGTAACGGCAGTGCTAATTTTGCCTTGGGTAACGGCACTGTTGAAGTAGACAATCTTGATTATGGCAACGGCAAGTGGTCATCACAGCTAACCGCTGCTGGAGTCGAGTTTGGCAGCTTACCAATTGGCAAAGGCAGTACCCCAACTATTGCTCAAGGATTGGTCAACGGTGTGTTTAAAGTTTCAGGCAATGATTTGGGCAACTTAAATCAGGTTGATGCTACAGGCAGAGCAAATTTAAATACTATTGGTGGCAAAGTCAACCTAAATCAAATCAGCATCGCTAATGGTAAGTGGACGGCAGATGCAAATACCACAAATTTAAAGCTACAGCGTTTATTTCCTGACTTACCTGACGAATTTAACGATAATCTGAGTGGGGAGTTTTATTTAACGGGGAATATTCCCGATGCTGCTCAACCCCAAACCTTAATCAACGGCTTCGGAGATTTAGCTTTGGCAGCAGGCAAGGTTCAGGTAGAAGACTTAAAAATTGTCGATCAAAACTGGACGGCGATCGCTCAAGGAACTAATCTCCAGTTAAAACAACTAAGCTCTAGTACTCCCGATCAGTTTGCAGGATTAATCAATGGCAGGCTGGAGTTGGCAGGAACGACAGATAACATCACTCCTGAAGGAATTATCGCTGCGGGGGACGGTAGTTTAACCTTGCCAGAAGGAATCTTTGCTGCCGATAGTTTAGCGATCGCTGATGGACAATTCAACGCCCAAGTAACTCCACAGAATGTAGATCTAAGTCTATTTGCCGATCCTAATTCTGATGAACTGGAACTTAATGGGCAACTGGGAGGACAGTTAGAAGTCACAGGTAGGGTAGACAACCTAAATCCTACAGCAGTGGCAGCAAAGGGTAATCTTAGCTTTAGTCAAGGAATCGATTTACTAGAACAGCCTTTAGCCGCAGCAATAGTCTGGGATGGCAAACGGTTGGATGTGCTGCAAGCCACTGGAGATGGTTTAAATGCTCAGGGTTATATCGTCTTAGATGAATCATTTTTCAGCGACATTCCTGATAAATTAGCAGCGGTAGACTATTTTGAATTCGCTGTGCCTGAAGCCCGCTGGCTCGATATCACAAAGTTGCGCTTAACTTTACCTAGTTGGGCAGCCAACCTCGATTATTCGGGGAGAGGGGACTTTGCTGGACAAATTAGTGGTGTTCCCGCTGCCCTGAAAATTGACGGCAACTTGGGCTTAAAAGATTTTCAAGTAGAAAATCGAGATTTTGCGCCTTTTTTGGCGGGTAATGTGCAGATATCTCCTGATACAGGCGTTAAATTAAGTCTGCAAGAAATCTTAACGACTCCTCTGCTACCTGCTACTGAAGATTTTGGTTCTGAATCACAACCCTTAGATGAAATCGAATTGGTCTTAGATGCCAACTTCTCTCCTGTGGCGTTGGCAATCACTCAAGACGCTCTCTTAATTGAAGGAACTGGCAAGTCAGAAATTTTAAACCTTACCAGCCAAAACATTCCTGTAGAATTGCTCAAAACTATCGCCCTCAAAAGCGATGACTTCAAACTACCAGAAAATTTTGCCCTGCAACCTGTAAATGGGGAATTATCGGGAGAATTTAAGGTTAATCTTAATACCCTAGCAACTTCAGGCAACAACATCGTCATCAATAATCCTGCCCTAGCCAGTATTCGGGGCGATCGCCTTACTGGAGATTTTCAATATAGTGATGGTTATTTTGCGATTCAAGATGTTGAGTTTAAGCAAAGAAACAGTGTTTATCAGCTAGAAGGTAATCTTCGCCAAAAACCAGATGATCTTGAGCTAGATGGCAAGGTTAGCATCGAAGGCGGTCAAATTCAAGACATTTTAGTCGCACTGCAAATTTTTGAGCTGGGAGACTTGGCTCGCCTTTTTAGCGATCGCACCTACGGTAATGCTGACAATTTATATTTGCCACCTGTACCAGCAGCTCGGCAGCCTTTATTTAATCTTGGTCTTAAAGACGCGCCTATAATTGACCAGCTGCAATTATTAGCAGCAATTGACGCTTGGCTAGATTCGGTTCAGCAACAAAGGCAAAGTGCTTTCGTTCCTGCAATCAAAAACTTAAGAGGAACTTTTGATGGTCAAATTGATGTATTTGGTTCTCTCAACGCGGGACTAACCTCAGAATTCGACTTTTTGGGAGAACAATGGCGCTGGGGTAATTTAATTGGCGAAAAAATTGTCGCCAGAGGCAATCTCCGTGAGGGAATCTTGACTTTGCTACCTATTTCAGTTCAACTGCAAAATACTAATGCTGAAGCTCAAGGTCAAAGCGATACGTCCCCTGGCCTACTGTTTACGGGAACGTTTGGCGGTTCGACTCAATCAGGGCAATTTAGACTGGTGGATGTTCCCATAAAACTAATCGAACAACTGTTTTCCTTGCCTCCAGAATTAGCTTTAGATGGTCTGATTAATGCCACTGCCAGTATTGCAGGAACACAAGAAAATCCTCAAGCCAGAGGAGAAATTCGCATTGACAACGCCTCGTTAAATGACACTTTAATTGAGTCGACTAAAGGTAGCTTCAACTATAAACAATCCCGCCTCGACTTTTCGGCTAGCAGCGTGATTGCCCAAGATGCCGATCCCTTAATTCTCAGAGGCAGCGTTCCCTATCAACTGCCTTTTGCCAAAATCAAACCAGAAAGCGATCGCCTCGAACTAGAGGTAGATGTCAAAGATAAAGGCTTGGCTTTGTTAGATATCTTTTCCCGGGGAGAACTCAAATGGATTGATGGTCAAGGTAAAATTGCCCTAGATATCTCTGGTATTCTCGATGCGGAACAAAAGCTACCACGTCAATTATCTGCCCAAGGAGTTGCCACAATCAACAATGCGACTATTGCTGCCAAAAGCCTGCCCAAAAATTTGATTACCAATATTAATAGTCAAGTCTTCTTCGATTTTGATAATATTCGGGTAGATAATTTTCAGGGAGATTTTGGTGGCGGTAAAATCATCGCAGCAGGTACAGTTCCTTTGAGTAGCGATGTTTCTGTCAATCCTTTAACGATTAATTTTAATCAGATTGAACAAGTCGAGCTACCCAAACTTTACAATGGCGGCATTAGAGGCACGCTACAAATATTGGGTAAGGCTACCGAACCCAATCTTACTGGGAATTTAACTTTATTCGACGGTACAATTCTGCTAGCTGATGAAAATACTAATGATGACGAGGAAACAGTCAATAATCTTAGCAATCAGGTAGATGAAGTTACCAGACGCGATCCAGACGGCTCACTCGCTACGGTAACCCAGTACAGCAATCTCCAATTCACCTTGGGACAAAATATTCAGATTAGTCAACCGCCGATATTTACTTTTTCGGCTACGGGAGACTTAAACATCAACGGGACTTTTCTCCAGCCTAGTCCTAGCGGCACTATTGTTCTCCGAAGTGGGCAAGTTAATTTATTTACGACTCAGCTTAACTTGTCAAGAGACTATAAAAATACGGCTCGTTTTTCTAACAATAATATGCTCGATCCTGTTTTGGATCTACTGTTAGTCGGTTCAGCCATAGAAACCAATGCCAGAAGTATTCCCAATGAAGTATCACCTACGGAAATTCCCGATTCTAGCTTAGGAAGATTAGAAACTATTAGAGTTTCCGCTAAGGTAAAAGGGCTTGCTAGCCAAATTACTAATAGAATTGAGCTTACCAGTAGTCCTCCCCGTAGCCCTGCAGAAATCGCTGCTTTATTAGGCGGGGGGGTTGTCGAAGCATTAGCTAACAGCAATGGTACGTCAGGATTCGCCACCTTAGCTGGTTCGGCATTGTTTGGCAGCTTGAATTCAGAATTTAAAGATATTTTTCCAATTGGCGAATTGCGTCTGTTTCCTACTCCCATTATTGAAAAAAATCGCGATAATAATCGCGATGGATTGGCAGGAGAGATTGCTGTTGACTTAGTCGACGATCTCTCGTTTTCTGCTCTTAAAATTTTGAATACTGATATTCCAGCTCAGTTTGGGTTTCGCTATCGTATTAATGATAACTTTGTGCTTCGGGGGTCAAGCAATTTTCAGGAAGATGGCAGCAGGGCATTAATTGAATATGAATCTAGGTTTTAGGTAATTGATTAAAAATAGCCGAATAAAAACCTGAGGTTATTAGTTCCTTGCAATACCAGCAATAAATTTCTGATTCAAAATACACATAGCTGGGCAATATTCGTGATTAATTCTAATTGCTATCTGGCAATAACTTTTAGTTACTTTAAGAGCTAATAAAACTTGACTCCCGCTAAGTAAATTACTCGATCTTGGTGGAGACAAAGCTGATCTTGGGGTACGGGGTACGGAAAAAAATCACGTTGGTTTTAGACTATAGTTTGCCAGGAATAAAAAGCAATTTCTTAGTGCAGGCGATCGCTGCTAGCAAAATTAATTCGGATCATGGATTGTGGTCGCCAATAGTTATGTTATTAGGACACATATAGCATTACGTATAAAGGTTAGGACAGAATGAAAGGGAAGCGAGAA
>JAIMKV010000001.1:90742-172258 GCA_020692205.1 Myxosarcina sp. GA_180221_E-2-1-MAG-40_15 | reverse complement strand
CAAGGCCACAAGATGACAGCTGCTATATAGATGGCAAAGCTATCTATGAAAAAATTGCTGCTAGAGAATTATTTGTAGAAGGTATAGAAAGAATGTTTATTTACAATTAGTCTTGGACAACCTTGGGAAAGAGACAATTGTTGTTGGAAGTTAATTGCAGGGGTCATTGAGTTATCTTAATCGTATTGCGATCTGAATGGTACGCAAAGTGGAATCGCGCTTGGGAATTATTCGCTTTCTGTAGGTAGTTTGGTAAAAGATCCGACAATTTGCGTAACGAAGTCATTCCGTTAGGTTTATCGCTGTAATATTCTGCATGGAAAGGCGAGGTTAAATGTAGCCAATCTAGGTTTTTCTCAGACTTTTTACTGTCACTTGAATCCCCAACAAAAACAATCCTACTGCCACTACACCAAAGACTCCTGTACCCAGTGCCACAATACCCATAACCATTGTCCTAACGGCTGCGGTCAAGTTAATTACCACAGGATTAGTCGAGGTAACAGCCTTAGTTGCATAAGTTTGCACCACAGAGTTAAACAGCAAATATAGACAGAAGGCGATTCCCCCCGAAATACTAGCAGCGAAAAAACAGTTTAAAGGCGTGGCTTTTTCTAATGATGTGTCTTTCATAATTTTAGTGCCAAAAATGAGATAAGCCGCAGAAATTGCTTACCTCGTTATCTTTTATACTGTTGCTACAGGCGATTCTGTCCAGCGACCGACTGCTGTACCAATCACGCTTAATTCTTGCATCAAATCGGCAAAACCTGCAAAAGTTTGAGATTGAGGCCCATCAGAAAGAGCTTTGGCAGGATTGGGATGAACTTCAATCATCAAAGAATCTGCCCCTGCGGCGATCGCTGCTTTTGCCATTGGGGAGACGAATTTAGCCACTCCGACACCGTGACTGGGATCGATCGCGATCGGTAAATGAGTTAAGGAGCGCAATACTGGTATGACCGCTAGATCTAAAGTGTTGCGCACATATTGGCTATCAAAAGTGCGGATGCCACGTTCGCATAAAATTACGTTGGAATTACCCGCAGCTAAAATATATTCTGCTGCCATTAACAGATCATCAATAGTGGCTGACATTCCTCGCTTAAGAAACACTGGTTTATCTTGCGCGCCGACTTTTTTGAGTAAGGGAAAATTCTGCATATTTCTCGCCCCTACCTGCACGATATCAGCAAACTCTGCTACTTTATCCACATCGGCAGTATCCATGACTTCGGTGATAATGCCCAAACCGCTAGCATCTCTGGCAGCCGCTAATAATTCTAAAGCGCTTTCTCCATGACCTTGAAAAGAATAGGGAGAAGTACGGGGTTTATAAGCACCGCCTCTGAGAAAGCTGGCTCCAGCAGCCTTAACTGCCTTGGCTGTCTCAATGATCATCGCTTCGTTTTCGACGGAACAAGGCCCTGCAATCACAACTACAGGATGATTGATGCCAAAGGTAACATCACCGTTGGGAGTTGGCACCACTACTTTGCTATGTTCTCCGTTGCGGTATTCTAAACTAGTCTTTTTGTAAGGCTTTTCAACTCGCAAGACGTTTTCGATCCAAGGACTAATTTCTTGTAGCAGTAAAGGATCTAAAGATGCGGTGTCGCCAACTAACCCCATAACAATTTTGTGCTTGCCGATGATCTTCTCTGGAGTTAGTCCCCAATCCTGTAATTCGGCTTCTATCCTCTGAATCTCTTGCTCAGGAGAACCGACTTTCATTACTACAATCATGAATTAACAACCCCAATTTATCGAGTAAGTGACCTTATCAGTAATATTAGTAAATTTTTTTACCAAATGGAGGTCTAGCGATCGCAATTATACTCTTCAAACTAGACGACGCACCATTTAAACGATTCAAATAGCTCCGTAAAGCCCTTTTTTGACTCGCTCCCATATCTTCAATTTCTTCTAGGAGATTGTCCCAATCCATCTTGCTGACATCTCGATTTTTAATCGCGATCGCCATCTCTTTGAGCCAAAGGTTAAAATCTTACCCATATAACTTATTCATTGTTGATTAACCTCCCGATCTGTAGTGGTAAATCGCGATCGCTTTAATTACTTTGTTGAAAGCGTGTCATGCTCTTTAAGTTAACTGTCCGTCTTTTTTGAGGCTTTCCAAGCGTCTCTTGTTCTTCCCAGGTTAACTTTAAATTCGTCACCCCCCAAGGTACTACCAGCGCGTTCCTCATCCCAGGAAGCAGAAAACAGACCGTAGCTCAAGCCCAGGACTCCTAAACCTAAAAACCCAAAGGAGACGGCAAAAGCAGCATATGGAGGCAGTTCGACAACTTCGTTTACTTTCAGCCAATAAAAAACCAATAAAGACAACATTCCCAAGACTGAAGGAATCCCGCAGAATATTGCCATGCGCCGTCCCATGCGCTTACTCACCACATCAGGGATTGCCGACAGGTTGGAGTTGGGACGAGAATTTCTTGAAGTAGCCTGGTGCTTCTGCTTGACGGTGGTTGCGGGGGCAGATTTGGCAGGCTTTTCCTTTTTATTATTACGGGGTTCAAAGGGCAAGCGACCCCGTTTAGAATCTGATGGCATAATGTCTGATCATTAACGGCGAATGCCAAGACGAGCAATCAATTTTTGGTAACGCTCGTAGTCTTCTTTCTGGATATAAGCTAAAAGACCTTTACGGCGACCAATCATTTTTAATAGACCTCTTCTCGAAGAATGGTCTTTTTTGTTGGCTTTTAAGTGAGCAGTTAGCTGATTAATTCTTTCGGTAAGAACGGCAATTTGTAGATCGGCAGAGCCAGTATCAGTCTCATGAATTTGGTATTCTGCCATTAATTCTTGTTTGCGCTGTTGAGTCAGAGTCATAGTTGGTCTAGTTTAGATTGTCTTGATATATTTAAACTGCAAACTATTATATTATCATCGATTTTTTAAAACTTTCATCCTTAATCGAAACTGATGGCATGATTACCATCGCAGTTTTTGGTCTATCATGATTAGCTAGCGGTAAATCCAGTTAGGGAATCGAGATAATCAAGTGAAGCACTTAAACAAAATTCAGACTAAACATTCCCCAGTTAGTAAATGGCAATGTGTCAGCAATTGTGGTGCCTGTTGCAACCTGACTCCCGAAGATCGACCAGATCTAGCCGAATACTTATCTAGTGAGGAACTAGAAGTATATCTAAGCCTGGTGGGCGAAGACGGCTGGTGTATTAATTATGATCATCATCAGAGAAAATGTCAGATCTATGAGCAACGTCCTCATTTTTGCCGAGTTGAATTAGACAACTTTGAACATATGTATGGTGTTGAGAGAGAAGAATTTAATGAATTTGCGATCGCCTGTTGTCAGCAACAAATTGCTGGAGTTTATGGCAAAAAAAGCGCAGAATTAGCCCGGTACAATACTGCAACCCTTAATAACAATAATATAGCCTCGCTCAATTAGTTATTGAAATGATGGAAATACCTGAACCTTGCTCCCAAGCATTGTTTAATTTAACTCTCTTCAAGTTGTCTTTAAGTGAAATGAATATACTTTCTGTTAACATACAAATTAGTTAAAATAATCAGTCTATCAAACCATAAAGTAAACTTATTAATATTTATCCTTGTCTAAGCTCAATCTAGCTGTTCGGTATCTGCCAGAATTAGATCAGCTTCCTTTGATTATTGCTGGTCCAATTCTGTGTCATGTTCAATCAGACGAAATTACTGTTTGGTTAGCATTAAAAAAGCCTGATACAGTTACCTTGAAAGTCTATGAGACACAGGAGGGAAATTGCTCTGCATTAAGCAGAATGGTCTTACAAGGTAGACGTGAGACGATCGCACTAGGTAAAAATCTTTACGTTGTAGCAGTTACCGCAGTACCTGTAGCAGATACCATACTTACACCTGGTAGGTTATATGCCTATGACCTACATTGCCAAGATGAAGATCAAGATTTAATTGGGGCAATTAATGGTCAACAGCAATACAGCATTAGTTACTTTTCACATCAGTTACCAACATTTTGCTTACCTCCACAAGATTTGAACTACCTGCGCATTGTTCATGGCTCTTGTCGTAAACCTCATGGTGGTGGTAAAGATACTTTATCTTGTTTAGATCATCTAATTCAAGATGCTGCCTCAGACGCTAATCAAAGACCACATCAAGTTTTTCTGACAGGAGATCAGATTTATGGTGATGATGTTGCTGATCCGATGTTGTGGTTGTGTCAGGGAATCAGTCAGTTGTTATTTGGTTGGTCAGAAGAATTACCGCTCCAATGTAGCAGTATTGTGAGCGATGAGTTGCCCCCAGGACAAAGAAGCGAGATAGCTCGTATTGAAGCAGGGATGACGGCGATGTTACACGGTAAGCAAGACAAAGCCAAAAGTCATCTATTTAGTTTTGGCGAATATGCTGCTGCATATTTACTGGCATGGTCGTCTGTTTTTGTTCCCCAGATTATTCCAGATGGTGCAAGCTTAGGTAAGAGTCGCCAACAGACAAAGGTGTGGCAGAAAGAAATTCAAGATCTACAAAGCTTTTTTCAAGATTTAAGTACAGTCAGGCGAGCATTAGCTAATGTTCCTGTTTATACTATCTGCGACGATCATGACATTAGTGATGATTGGTATCTCAATCGTGAGTGGTGCGATCGCGTTTTGGGCAAACCTTTAGGTAAGAGAGTGGTACAGAACGGTTTGCTGGCATACGCCCTTTTCCAAGCCTGGGGCAATACACCAGAGCGTTTTGTGGCAGGAACAAGCGGAGCTAAGCTATTTGAGCTAGCTACTCGATGGCTGCAATCAAAAGGGCAAGATTTAGCGGCTAAAGCAGAATGCGATCGCTATTTAGGGATTCCAGCAAATAACTCTACTACCGCAGCACCGCAATATCAGCAAGACCAAGGCGTTTTGGTTTTAGCACGCGAGCAAGAGGCTATTCCTTGGCACTACCAAGTTTGGGGAACAAGTCATGAAGTTATTGTCTTAGATACGCGAACATGGCGTGGTTATCCCACAGGATCAGAGTGCAAAATCGATCCACCAATGTTACTGTCTCCCTCTGCTTTTGAACAACAGTTGGCAATACCATTAGCCAACAAGCCAGCTAATATTGAAGCAACCTTAGTTGTATTACCGACGAATTTAGTGGCATTAGGTATTATCGATCGCATTCAGCAATACGAGTTAAGTCGCAATCGTGTATTTAGTAATGACGTTGGGGATGCGTGGAATATTAACGAAACAGCTTTTATCACTCTGCTGCTTAATCTGTGTCAAAAACGCGATCGCGTAATTATTCTCTCAGGAGATATCCACTATAGTTGTGCAGTTCGTCTGGTTCATTGGAATCACGATACCTATGAGACATCGGTAATTGTCCAGCTAACTTCCAGTGCCATCAAAAACTCAGAATTAGCGACGCGAATCGTACATACTAAGCTTAAATCTTTGTTGCCTGAATCTACAGAACGCTGGCTAGGTTGGAATAAATCTCTCAAACAAGTTAAACTACCTCAATCAAAGTGGTGGCAAAAAAAATCGCTCAACCAAAAAAATTCCGCTCCAGATTGGCAATATCGGATTGAGTGGATTAAACGACAGCCTGCCAAATCTTTATCTTGGCGACAAGCAAGAAAAACTGAACCTAAACTCAACTTGGTGGATCAAATATTTAATTGGTTGACGAGAATATTTTGGCGTAATCGCTGGCTTCAAGAAGGTTCTGAAGTTATCGGTAGAAACAATCTGAGCTTAGTCAGATTTTGCTGGTCAAAAAACAAGACAGTGATTCAAGAAACATACTGGCATCCTCCCTGGAAAGAAACTGGAATGGTTAAAAGTAGCTATGAAGTCTTTTTAGATGACAAAGTAGATCGCCGATTTATTTCCTAAATCAACATTAGTTAGCCCTAAAGGGCTTGTACCCGTCCGTTATGGGTATACCGCTTCGCATAAAGTCAGAAGTCAGAGATTACTCCGCCGTAGAACGACGGAGCCTGCTCTGACCGTTGGTCAAAATCGAGTTACTGAATTATTGTACAGACACAATTGATCGATCAAGCTGAGTAATCAGACAATAATAAAAAAGAGAATTCAAATCTAAAATTTGACAGCAAAAAAATATGACTGCGATCTCAATTACCCAAACGCCAAAAACTTGGAACTGGCGAGGACATAATATAACTTATCAGCAAGCTGGGGAAACTGGTTCAGCAGTAGTGCTGGTGCATGGTTTTGGCGCATCTTGGGGACACTGGCGCCAGAACTTACCAGTTTTGGGTGAATCTTGTCGTTGTTATGCGATCGATTTGATTGGTTTTGGTGGTTCAGACAAACCTCAACCAGGAACAGTTAACTATACTTTTGAAACTTGGGGAGAACAGCTTGCCGATTTTTGTCGAGATGTAGTGGGTGGTTCAGCTTTTTTAATTGGCAATTCTATCGGTTGTATTGTAGTAATGCAAACTGCGGTGGAACATCCAGAATTAGCTTTAGGAGTAGCAGCAATTAACTGCTCAATTAGGCTATTACACGATCGCAAACGAATTACTCTGCCCTGGTATCGTAATTATGGCTCATTAGTAATGCAGCGGGTACTGGGAAATCGGCAAATTGGTAATTTTTTCTTTAAACAAATCGCCAAACCAAACGTTGTCCGTAAGATCTTATTACAGGCTTACCGTCGCCCCGAAGCCGTCACCGATGAACTAATTGATCTTTTAATGAAGCCCTCTCAAGATCAAGGCGCAGCAGATGTGTTTTTAGCCTTTACCCGCTACTCTCAAGGCCCTTTGCCAGAAGATTTACTTCCTCGCCTTACCTGTCCTACTATTTTGCTATGGGGGACAGAAGATCCCTGGGAACCTGTAGAGATGGGCAAAGAATTAGCCAAAATATCTACTGTAGATGAGTTTATTCCCCTCGAAGGTTTAGGTCATTGTCCTCAAGATGAAGCACCAGAAGTAGTTAATCCTATTTTGTTGTCTTGGATTAAGCAACATCAATAGCGTATTAGTAGTTATTAGCTATTATCATCCAGCATAAATGCTAATTTGCGCTTCCCATAGCTGCGTTATTGCCGACTGCTGCTGTTTGTGAAGTTACATTAGCTCTAGTGGCGCGGAACATACCAAAGCGACAAAGACCTGATCCAAAAGCGAGGCGCATTAAAAGTAGGGTAGGAACTTCTCGCAGAGATTTAATCAAGCCAGAGAAACCAAATAAAATTAATCCTTTGGGTTTAATAATTCCTTGCCAGATAGAATCAAGCCAGGAAGGAAGAGTTTGTGCTGTCCAGTCGTCGGTGACCACTTCCCCTTCTACTAATCCTGTCTCGGTTAATAATTCGGCAAAGCCTTCAATACTAGAAAAGGCAGGATGTGACCATTGATCCAATAACTGCTTCATCACTGGTTTTTCCCAGAAGTTAAGAGGAATAGTGCGATCGTCTCGTTGATTCCAGTCTGCTACAACTAAGATACCTCCTGGCTTTAATACGCGCAATAATTCTCTAGCAAAAACTGCTTTATCGGGCATATGAGGGCCAGCCTCGACAGACCACACTACATCAAAACTGGCATCGGGAAAAGAAAGAGCCATCGCATCATCTACCTGAAACTTGGCGTTTACTCCTTCAGAAGTTAATTCTTGAGCGCGCTTCACCTGTTGGGGGCTAATTGTGACACCCGTTACCTCAAAGTTATAATCTTTTGCTAAAACACGGCTGCTGCCGCCAATTCCACAACCAACATCTAATAACGTAGTGCCAGCAGGTAAGTTTTCTAGACCACCCCAACGTACCATCTCATGTACAAAGTCATATTTAGCAGCGATGAAGTCTTGGGACTTAGGTGGTGAGCCATAATGTCCTAAGTGGATATGCTCGCCCCAGTAAAATTCTAAAATTCCGTCTTCTGTCCATTCATCGTAAGAGTTGGCAACAGAATCAACAGATTGATAACTTCGGGCAGTAAGTAAATAGACACCAATCCCCACGCTTAAAAGGATTAATAGAAAACCAAGGATGTAGAATAAACTCATTAAAAATGAATGTTTAATATATCTTTATAGAGTTTTAATATAACAATGTTTGGCGATCGGGAGACGGAAGAACTGGTCTTAGCATCGCATCTGGGGCAATGGCAGGGGTCAAAATAATCTCAACGCAGCCAGATCCTGATAACTAGTAAGAAAGATGCTTCGAGAATAGATCATCATTAATTCGAGAGAAGTTATCTGGCTAATTATCGATAACAATGAAGATGAAAGCTAATCACTTTTGACATAATTCTCAGATAAAACCAAGAAACAAGATGATATCTAACTCAGATAAAATTTTAGTCGCGGGCGCTACTGGTGGGGTGGGACAGTTGGTAGTTGCCAAGCTGTTAGCTAGAGATCTTAGTGTTCGAGCCTTAACCAGAACTAGATCAAAAGCGGAATCGATGTTTGATCGCAAAGTAGAAATCGCCGAGGGAGACATTCGCTATCCTAATACATTGCTTGATGCGACAACAGACATAAACTATATTATTTGCTGTACAGGGACAACCGCTTTTCCTTCCCTAAGATGGGATTTTGCCAATTTGTTTCAACCTGCAAATAGTCCTGAAGAGGTAGACGGTGAAGGAGTTAAAAATTTAGTGGTTGCTGCACCCCAAGATTTAAACCGGTTTGTGTTTATTTCTTCCTGTGGTGTATTGCGTAAAGATGAGCTTCCTTATAATCTTCTTAACGCTTTTGGCGTATTGGATGCCAAATTAATGGGAGAACAAGCCATCATTGCTTCAGGCTTACCTTATACAATTATTCGCCCCGCGAGATTAATTGATGGTCCTTACACTTCCTATGATTTAAATACCTTGTTACGCGCTAAAACCGACGGTAAAAAAGCTGTGAAGATTGAATTAGGCGATCGCCTAAGCGGTGAAACTAGTCGCATAGATGTGGCAAATGCTTGCGTCGAAGCTTTATTTCACGACACGACAATTAATAAAGATTTTTCAATGATCAATTCGGGGGACAGACCAACTACTACTGACTGGTTACAGCTTTTTGCCCAGTTATAGGTGGTTTCACTGGGCTTACCAGGGCGCGGACACAGCCCCCGCCTCTGCAATTACGACTCAGTTCACTGGCAACCAAATTAATAATCCGACTTTAGTTGGAAGCAATTTATTCATTAGGTCGATAAGTTGTAGGTAATAAAGCATTTAATTTTGAGGAATCATCCGTCAAAATTTATTTGCCCAAAGTTAAATCAACTATGAATAAAAATTTTCTAATGAAACACATACACAAATTAACCAAAATTGCTACGGCTTTTTTACTCGCTACGATCTTATTCGTAACCACAGCCTGTAACAATGGTGACAAGCTAGGTGCGCGTCCTAATAATTCACCAGTCCAGTTAGGCGGACAGAATAATCCGCATAAAGCAGGGGGAGATGGGATGACTCAATATAAATCTCCTGCCAACGATTCGAGATTGAGCAAAAATAAAGACCACGCTAGCTTACTAGAAGCAAATTATCTAGCAGCAGCTAACAACAGCAAAACCACCTATCCTACAGACGATAATCAGGTAGAAGGTTTACTGTATTCAAATAAAAAAGCTAAGTCTTTAGACAGCGTAAATGATTTTGTTAGTCCTGAAACCAAAAAAAAGTTATTAGATCCAACACAAATCCCAGCTGTCAAACAGCCAGCTATAGATCGCGCCGATCCTGATAATAAACTTTTAGAAAGAACAGGACAGATGTTTAATGATGCTGCTGATTTTTCGGCTAACTAATCAAATTTGTCACCCGTAAATAAAACAGAGAATTTAATCATGTCACAAGAATTACAGGGCAAAAACATTGCAATTTTGGTCACCAATGGCTTTGAACAAGTTGAAATGACCGAACCTCGCCAAGCATTTATCGATGCAGGAGCAAGTACTTATCTTATTTCCCCAGCGGGAGAACAAGTACAGGGTTGGAATCATTTTGATAAGGCCGATCATTTTCAGGTCGATCTACCTTTGGACAAAGTAAACCCCGATGATTACGATGCTTTACTGCTTCCTGGTGGTGTAGCTAATCCTGACCAACTAAGAACTAATAGTAGGGCAGTTCAGTTTACCAGAGCTTTTTTTAATGTTGATAAACCCGTTGCAGCGATCTGTCATGGTCCTTGGACTTTGATCGAAGCCGATGCTGTAAAAGGACGCAAGCTTACCTCTTGGCCTTCTTTGAGAACTGACTTAGAAAACGCGGGTGCTAACTGGGTAGATGAACAAGTAGTGGTAGACGGCAATTTAGTTACTAGTCGTAACCCTGACGATATTCCTGCATTTATTGAGGCGGCGATCGCTTTATTTGCCAGACAGGAAGCCAAACTTTAACCGCAGAACGCGTTCAGCCATAAGCCTAGCCTAGAAATGTCTGAACGCTGTAATCTAACCCAAAAATAAGCATGTTTAAAGCTTAAATTTTTTTGATTCCATGCGATCGCCAATTTATTTAAAAATCGCTTAAAAAATAGTTATGTTAACAACCATCGAAGAAAGAAGAGGCGCAATCCAAAAGATAATTAAGTTTTTTAGTCAATTGTTGTTGAAGCTTTCACGCTGGCTACAACCCCGTCCGAGGTAGGCTGGGGCAATGAGTATAAGTACAGATCAGGCTCTAAAAATTACCAATTAATAATGGATAATTAATAATTATCCATTATTAAACTTGCCCATAATCGCAGTAGAATTGGGCGTTAAACTCAGTCAAATTTGATCAATGGGCCAGAAGGAACAATTCCGCTGGGGTTTATGTGTGGATGGCTTTGGTAGTAATGCAGTTTGATATGTTCTAAGTTGCAGGTTTCTTTGACTCCAGGATACTGATAAATTCTTTGGAGATAATTCCATAGGTTAGGATAATCCCAGATATGACGCAGATTGCATTTAAAATGCACGTAATAAACCGCATCAAAACGATACAGAGTAGTAAACAGACAAATATCTGCCTCAGTCAAACTAGATCCACAAAGATAGTCTTGTTGCGTTAAAATCTCTTCCCAATAATCCAAGGCAGCAAATAGTTCTTGAACCGCTTCTTCATAGGCTGCCTGAGATTTGGCAAATCCTGCTTTATAAACTCCGTTATTAATTGGCTCGTAAATATCGTCGATCGCCTGATCTATCTTGGTCTGTATTGCTTCAGGATACAAATCGACTTGGTTTTGAGCTAGATCGCCAAACTGAGTATCGAACATGCGAATAATTTCGCGGGATTCATTATTAACGATGGTTGCGGTTTGTTTATCCCATAAAATCGGCACTGTAACCCTGCCAGTATATTCAGAGTCGGCGATCGCATATACTTCTCTTAAATACTTGGTTTGGTTGACAGTATCGGGAATCGTCCCCCGAAAATCAGAAAATTCCCAACCATCTTCTGCCATTAAAGGATCAACAACTGAAATACTGATGACATCGCTCAAGCCTTTTAAATTTCGCATGATTAGGGTGCGATGCGCCCAAGGACAAGCATAGGATACATAAAGATGATAGCGATCTCCAACGGCAGGAAATCCACTCGAACCATCAGCAGTAATGCGATCGCGAAAGGTAGTTGGATTGCGTTGAAAACGTCCTTTTTGATCTTTTTCGTAAGCTTCGTTTTTCCATTTACCCTCAATCATCATTCCTGTAGCCATAACTCCCCCAATTTATCTACTACTCTTTATTTAAGCAATTACCACCAGCGATCGTTCTCTTTCTCAAGTAAGATTATCTCAATAGTCAGAAGTCGTAGGGACGCTTCGCGCTTCGGCGCGACACGAAGTTAGTCCTTTATGAAAGCGAGTGCTAAAGCATACCGCTACGCATATCCTTTAGGGAAGAGCCCCTACTTTACGGCGACTTGTCAAGCGTTTTTGTTATTCATCTGGTTTTTATTGAAAATGACTATAACTAATCTAGATCTAGATCGCCAATAGTGATAAATACCCACTAGTTTGCCTAAACCCTGTTGGGGTCTAACAATCAGTAATCTAAAAGTATTGATCAGCAGGCGTGTATTGATCAGCCAAAAAATAGGCAGGCTAGCATATTTTTCCAGATGAATTAGATAGCTATAGGTTATGTGGCGATACTTTTGCCTGATGTTGCGATCAGTAATCGAAGACGTATCATGAATTACTGTTAACAAATGAGTGACGGCGATTTGATGACCCTGTTGACCATAGCGGAGGCAAAAGTCTAAGTCTTCGTAATATAAAAAATAGCGCGGATCGAATTGAGGACATTGGTTAAAATTAGCCAAGTTGATTAAGAGACTACAGCCACTCACCCAATCTGTTTTAACATAGTCTTGCTTGAGATCTTCGGGTAATGAATCGATAATAGCTAAAGCAGCAGTATTGGGTGTAAAAATACCGCCAGCAGAAGTAATTTGTCCTTGAGAATTATAAACTGTCGTGCCTAAGATGGAAATTTGGGGATGACACTCGAAAAAAGCGATCGCCTTGGCTGCTACATCTGAATCAAAATAGGCATCGGGGTTAATCAACCAAACAATTGCTTGACTATTTTCCTGGTAAATCCAAGTTAGTCCCAAGTTACACGCCTTACCAAAACCCAGATTTTCTGAGGCTGCGATTATTTTAATGCGATCGCTGTTTAATTTAAAGATATTTTGGTCTTCAGGGGAATTATTGACAATAACTGTTCCCTCGCGATCTTGAGAACTTAGCTGCAAAGAATTAATTAGACGTGTAACTAGTTCACTAGAATGATAATTGACGATTAAAAAATATAAACTATTGTTGTTCACAGTCGAGATCTAGCAATACTAGATAATGTTAGGACGTTTTCTTACTAAGATCTACTACCTACTCAATGATGCCGATTACCCTAACTGTCTATCGCTAATTTTGTACGACTATAAAATGTGGAAGAGCCTTAACCAGCTTAGCTTTGCTATCATAAATTCAACCAAGAGTATGGTGAGATGACAAAAAAAGTTTTGGTGCTTGGCGGCTATGGCAGAATTGGTAAAAGCGTGGCGCGAGATCTTATCAACCATACTGATGCCGAAGTTACGATCACCTCGCGTCAGACTCAGCAGGTTGATCTTCCGCTACGATTTATCGCTTTAGATTTGGCAGATCGCCAGCAGCTGCAAAGTGCGATCGCCGAGCAAGATTTAGTAATACACTGTGCTGGGCCATTTCATTATCGAGACGGCAGCGTGTTAGAAACCTGTATTGAGCAAGGAGTTAATTATATTGATGTCAGCGATCATCGTTCTTTTTATCAACGAGTCATCCAACATCGTGAGCGGGCGATCGCCAAGGGAGTCACGGCGATTTTGAATACGGGAATATTTCCTGGTATCTCTAACAGCATGGTTAAACAGGGAATAGAACAGTTTGAGCGACCAGCCAAGATTCATTTAAGCTATGTAGTCGCGGGTTCAGGCGGCGCAGGACTAACCGTAATGCGGACTACCTTTTTGGGCTTAAAAAACAAGTTCTCTGCCTGGATCGACGGTAAATGGCAGGATAGATCGCCCTACAGTGAGCGGGAAATAATTGTGTTTCCTCAACCCTACGGTAAAACAGGGGTATATTGGTTTGATGTCCCAGAAACCTACACCTTTGCTGATTCTTTTCCTGTAGATACCGTAATTACCAAATTCGGCTCAATCCCTGATTGGTACAATCATTTAACCTGGATTACGGCACACATCTTTCCCCAAGCTTGGGTTAGCAGTCCCCAGGGAATTGAATTTTTTTCCCGCGTCAGCTATGCCATGACCAAAGTTACCGATCGCTTTAGCGGCACGGGAGTAGCGATGCGGGTCGAAATTACGGGACAAAAAGCGGGTCAAGCTTATACCTATCTCAGCACCATGGTACATCAAGATACGGCGATCGCCGCAGGAGCAGGTACGGGTGCGATCGCGCAATTGTTGTTAGAGGGTAAGTTAAACCAGCCAGGTATTTATCCCGTGGAGCAAGCATTACCAACTGAGCTATTTGTTAAAGCGATGGATAGTCGCCAGATCGAAATTGTGGTTCATTGATTGCTCAAGGGCGTATTTCGCGAAACGCTGCTGTTTGCACTCACAATATAGCTCTAATCAAAAAGCCCCGTTGATCTACAGGGCTTTTTGATCATTATGAAATATTTAACCAATTCCAATTAGTAAAATTAGCCAATTACTTCTTTGGCTTTTGCCACCACATTATCGACGCTGAAGCCAAATTTTTCTAAACACACTGCACCAGGAGCGGAGGCACCAAAGCGTTCAATACTGACTGACCCCCCCTCAAAACCAGTATATTTCTGCCAACCAAAGCTAGAAGCGGCTTCCACCGATAGACGCTTATTAGCAACTTTTGGTAGTACAGAATCCTTGTAAGCTTCGTCTTGAGCCTCAAACAGCTCCCAAGAAGGCATCGAAACCACGCGCACTTTTTTACCTTCAGCCCTGAGCTTGTCGGCTGCTGCTGCACAAAGCTGAAGTTCGCTACCAGTACCAATCAGGATTAGATCGAGTTCTTCGGGAGCAAAACCACAGGAAAGGATATAAGCACCTTTAGTAGCTTTCTCCATCGAAGTACCTTCCAGGTTTGGTAAACCTTGACGCGAGAAGGCCATCAAGGTTGGCTTTTTCTGTTTAGCGTGTTCAATAGCAACCTTATATGCGCCCGAAACCTCATTACCATCGGCAGGACGAATTACCGTTAGATTGGGAATAGCTCTTAAAGAGGCTAATGTTTCAATCGGCTGGTGCGTCGGGCCATCTTCTCCTTGTCCGATGGAGTCGTGAGTCATGACCCAAATTACGCCGACTTCAGACAGAGCTGATAAACGAATTGCCGCCCGCATGTAGTCGGTGAAAATCAGGAAGGTTGCACCGTAAGGGATCAAACCAGAATTATGTAGAGAAATACCGTTACAGATTGCTCCCATCCCGTGTTCGCGCACCCCAAAGTGGATGTTGCGGTTTTGATATTCACCTTTTTGGAAATCGCCAAAGCCTTTAAGCTCAGTTAGGTTAGAGTGGGTTAAATCCGCCGAGCCACCAATTAATTCGGGCAGTACAGGAGCTAGTTTATTTAAGCAAGTTTCAGAGTGTTTACGAGTTGCTAAAGCTTTATCTTCAGGAGTGTAGGTAGGCAATACTTGATCCCAACCCTCAGGTAGTTTGCCACTAAGATAACGCTCGAATTCTGCTGCTTCTTCGGGATACTTGGACTTGTAGTCAGATAATAGCTGATTCCACTCTTGCTCTTGGGTAGCACCACGCTCAATTGCTTGACGCATATGGTTAATTGCTTCTTCAGGAACTTCAAAAGACTCGCAAGTCCAGCCTAGGTTCTTGCGAGTTAGCTTAATTTCGTCTCCGCCTAAAGCCGAACCATGAATTCCAGCGGTGTTTTGTTTGTTGGGCGCACCATAGCCGATGGTAGTTGTCACCTTGATCATGGTGGGTTTGTCGGTGATCGATTTAGCCGATTCAATTGCTTTGGCGATCGCTTCTAGATCTGTATTGCCGTCTTCGACATGGAGTACGTGCCAGCCATAAGACTCAAAACGTTTAGAAACGTCTTCGGTAAAGGCGACATCAGTTGAACCATCAATGGAGATATGATTGTCATCATAAAGAGCAATTAGCTTACCCAATCCTTGATGTCCTGCGAAAGAACAGGCTTCACCAGAAATTCCTTCCATGTTGCAGCCATCACCAAGGATTACATAGGTATAGTGATCGACTAACTTTGCATCGTCTTTGTTGAATTTAGCTGCTAGATGAGCCTCTGCTACAGCTAAACCTACCCCGTTAGCAATCCCTTGACCCAAAGGTCCTGTAGTAACTTCAATTCCTTCGGTCACAAAGTTTTCTGGATGTCCAGCAGTACTAGAACCCCACTGGCGAAACTGTTTGATATCCTCAATAGATACGCTCTCGTAGCCTGCAAGATACATCAGAGCATACTGTAACATTGAACCATGACCCGCAGAAAGCACAAAGCGATCGCGATTGAACCATTGAGGATTTTTAGGATTAAAACGCATGAACTGATCCCACAGCACAAAAGCCATCGGCGCAGCTCCCATCGGCAATCCTGGATGTCCAGAACTAGCCTTTTCTATTGCATCTATTGCTAAAAAACGAATTGAATTAATACAAAGTTCTTCAACTGATTTAGTCGATTGGGTTGCAACTACCATATTGGTTATTTAAAATAAACTACGATAAACAAAAAATTTGAGGGTGGTTTGACGTACCAAAGAAGGTGCTTGGGCTTAAAAGCTAAATCTTACAAGCTGGTAACAAGTCTTTTTCTTATCTTCTCATCCCTTAGCAACAGCTAGCAAGTTCCAACACCTCCAAAATCAGCTAAACTGCATCGCTCCATCAATAAATTGGCAAATAGATGATTGATTAGCCGTACATTAAAAGTATCGGCTGTATGGAGCGAATTTGCTCTAGCTAATTTGCTGCCTCAAAATCTAATATTAGCTATATTTTTTAAAAGCTAGAGTCACATTATGACCACCAAAACCAAAAGAGTTAGATAAACCTACATTAACTTGATAGTTGCGGCTAGAGTTAGCTATGTAGTCTAAATCGCAATCAGGATCTGGGTTGACTAAATTAATCGTCGGGGGTACTTGATTATTAGCGATCGCCATTACTGTAGCTACCGCCTCAATTCCTCCCGAGCCGCCCAGCAAGTGACCAGTCATCGATTTAGTCGAGCTGACGACAATTTGTTTGGCTCTTGCCCCCAGAGCCTTTTTGATCGCCTTGGTTTCATTGGAATCGTTGGCTTGGGTACTTGTACCGTGGGCGTTAATATAATCAACCTGTTCTGGACTAAGATTGCCATCTGCTAGAGCTAATTCGATGGCTTTAGCCGCACCCTGTCCTCCTGGTATGGGAGAAGTCATATGATAAGCATCACAGGTCATGCCATAGCCTGCTACTTCGGCGTAAATTTTTGCTCCCCGGGCTAAGGCATGTTCTAATTCTTCCAGCAACAAAATCCCTGAACCTTCTCCCATCACAAATCCATCGCGATCGCGATCAAAGGGTCGGCTGGCGTGGGTAGGATCGTCGTTACGAGTCGAAAGAGCTTTTGCCGAACAAAAACCAGCATAGGAAAGAGGAGTTACCGCTGCTTCTGCACCACCGCAGATCATGGCGCTGGCATAGCCTCCTTGGATCAACCTAAAGGCATCGCCAATAGCGTGAGAGCCTGCTGCACAAGCAGTTACAGTACAGGAATTAGGACCTTTAGCCCCTGTATGAATTGCCGTCAAACCCGCTGCCATGTTAGCAATCATCATCGGAATAGTGAAGGGACTAACTTTTCTCGGCCCTTTGGTAATTAAATTCTCGTTTTGCGTCTCCATTACCCTCAAACCGCCAACCCCTGTCCCAATTAGCACTCCTACTTGATCGGCATTAAGTTCATCAATGACGAAATTGGCATCGGCGATCGCCTGCTTGCTGGCGCACACGCCAAACTGAGCAAAGCGATCCATCCGCTTCGCATCCTTTTTATCTAAATAAAGATGCGGATCAAAATCTTTAACTTCCGCAGCAATTTGACAGGCATGTTCTGAAGCATCGAATAGAGTTACCGCACCTACCCCATTACGCCCCTGCAATAAACCGTCCCAGTAATCCGCCAAATTGTTGCCGATGGGAGTAACTGCACCCAAGCCTGTAATTACAACTCGCTTGCTTTGCCTATTTGTCATTTTTGCTCTGTTTACGCTTTTGATATAGCACTATTTGCTTTGGCTGCCGTTTGGCGTTTTCGCTTTCACTATTTTCTCCAATTGTCCTCGTCAGTGGCATAGTGATGTTAGCAAATCTTTATTGATTTAATTTGCTCTTTTTAACGATTAGTTCGGCACCATTTTCGGCAGCCATAGCACATCCGAACTCAAGCTAGAAAATCAATTGAGCTACGCAGCAGCGGTTTCGGCGCTAATATGGTCGACTGCTTTACCAACTGTGTCTATTTGTTCTGCTGCTTCATCAGGAATCTCAATATTAAATTCTTCTTCCAAAGCCATGACCAACTCTACCGTATCCAGAGAATCAGCACCTAAATCGTTAGCAAAGCTGGCTTCTGGTGTAACTCGATCTGCTTCAACTTCTAGTTGATCTACTACAATACTTTTTACCTTTTCAAAAATTTCTTGATTCATTAATTCTTTCCTACTAAGTAACCCGTTTCAACAAAAATAAATATATGTTCAGCAATAGACGGGATTTTTCTCCAATCAAACCAAACCCTGGCTTAAATAAAAAAGCGGCAATTCCCATCTTATCTGAAAGGGGGACAAAGTTAATTGCAAATCTACAATTGCTTGCCTGACCCCAGAGCGGATTCGGATTTAGCTTTGAAATTATAAACTATCAAAACCAAGACGGAAGGCTACCTTTGTGAAGATAATTCTTCCGTCTACGGGTGTTGCTTTGCTGCTAGAGAACACTTTTAATGCCATTTACCGAGAATTGGCTAGCAGTCTAGCTCTTGGGAGTCTTAGCTTGTTTTGCCATATCTTTAAATTTGTTCAAGCTACCGCCAGGACGACGACGATATTTAGTCACTGTAGGCATCAAATTATCTGTAGCAAAGGTTTGTTCTGGCATCTTAGCGTTGCCATTTGTGTTACTGCCATTATTGTTGTACATAGCAGCAACCCAAAATGGCGGCTCGAAAGAAGATGCACCATTATGTTCTTGGGTTGGTTTGGTTTCTGCGGTAGATTCAGCTACCTTGCCATTTTGCTCAGATTTGCTTGCCTTATTCTTTGGTTTAGCTGACTTAGTTTCAACTGCCTTTTCTTCCGTAAGAGTAGATGACAGTTTGTCCTGAACTTCGGCAGCAGTTTTGACGGCTTCTTGTACGGGTTGAGATTTAGCTACTTCTGATGCTTTTTCTTTAACAGCTTCAGCAGCTTTAGACGCAGTTTTAACCGCAGTTTGTACTACCTCTGATTCTTTGATCTCGTCTAATTCCAGATAGTATTTACTATTAGAATTGAACAGCTTTTTGAGCATTTGCATAAGTCAGGTTACTCCTATCAATAAAATTAAAGCTCGATCCTAAATGAAGATAATGACGATTGATCGTCTCATTCACTTATGGTTAATGATTGATCACTAACTGAGTGATGCGTTATCATAATTGGGGTTTAACCATCATCGCTTGTTAAGAGACTGCGATCAAATTTTGCTGATCTTTTTGCTCTCTTTGAACAGAAAGAGCTATAAAACACGATATATAATTTTTGGCTATTCTTATCAAGCCAGAAAAATAAACCTACCGCAATGATACTTTACAAAAATTAATTGGGAAGGCGATTCAACTACCTTCAATTCTTGCTTAAGCAGGGTGATTAGCTCGCTTCTGCCAAGAAGACCTCATTTACTTAATCCAAACGGTCTTAATATTTACGAATTCGTGAATACCCTGACTGCTTAATTCTCTGCCATAACCTGATCGCTTGATTCCGCCAAAGGGTAAACGAGGATCGGATTTGACCATACCGTTGATAAAGACAGCTCCTGCCTCGATTTCGGCAGCTAAACGCTGGCTTTCTTCAGCATTATTAGTCCAAGCACTAGCACCCAAACCGAAGGGAATATCGTTTGCCAAAGCGATCGCCGCTTCGAGATCGGCAACTCGAAACAACAAAGCAACTGGACCAAAAAACTCTTCCTGAGCAATCGGGGAGTCGCTGGGAATGTCGGTTAAAATCGTTGGTGGATAGTAGTTACCAGAACGGTCTGTAATTGGTTCTCCCCCAGTTAAGATTTTTGCCCCTTGTTCAACTGCTTTTTTGACCTGCTGAGCTAATTCTGAGCGAATGCTAACCGTAGCTAAAGGGCCAAGATCGGTATCTTCTTGCATGGGATCGCCGATAATCAAAGCTTGAAACTGAGCTAGCATAAGCTCTTGAAAGCGATCGGCAACACTTTCGGCAACAATAAAACGCTTGGCTGCAATACAAGACTGTCCGTTATTGAGCATTCTGGCTTTAACTGCCGTAGCTACTGCTGCTTCGAGATCGGCACTTTCCAAGACAATAAACGGATCGCTACCCCCAAGTTCTAAGACTACCTTCTTAATCTGTTGTCCTGCAGCGGATGCTAGAGCTGCTCCCGCAGGTTCGCTTCCAGTTAAGGTTGCTGCCTTGACGCGTTCATCTTCAATGAGGGATTTAACTTGATCTGCACCAATTAAGAGAGTTTGAAATGCTCCAACTGGAAAACCAGCTTGAGAAAAAATTGATTCGATCGCCAAAGCACATTGAGGCACATTAGAAGCGTGTTTGAGGATGCTCACGTTACCCGCCATCAAAGCAGGTGCAGCAAAACGAAATACCTGCCAAAAAGGAAAGTTCCAGGGCATCACCGCTAAAATTGTTCCCAAAGGCTGATAAGCTATATAGCTTTGACTGGCATCGCTATCAATCGGCACATCGGTCAAAAATTCGGGAGCTTTTTCAGCATAAAAACGACAGACTTTAGCGCATTTTTCCACTTCAGCGATCGCACTTTGTAGCGTCTTGCCCATTTCCGTCGTCATAATTTGGGCAAACTTGAGAGTATCTTTTTCTAAGATAGTTGCCGCTTGGTTTAACCACTGACTTCGTTGAGCAAAAGTAGTGTGACGATATTGATCGAAGGTTGCTTGTGCCAATGCCAGCTTGTCTTCTATTTCAACATCAGTTAGAGGAGTAAAAGTTTTGAGAGTTTCACCTGTTGCAGGATTGATAGTTGCGATCGCCATGTGCCATTATCTCGGTAGCTATATATACTAGGCTAGCTTTGTGTTTTGACAGGATGGTTATTTTTATAGAAAACGTAATTATTTTAACTGGCTTTTAGCTTTTAGCTCTTAGCTTTAATTTGAGCAAAACAATCAATATTGGCGTGTATAAATCTAGAATAGACTAAGTTTAAAATAATTTTTAACTTCAATCTAATCATGGAAAATGATTTGCTCCCTTTTTTAGCAGGTGTCAGCATATTAATTGCCTATCTGTTTTTCTCCGCAGTCACAGAAATGGGGACTAAACTACCTTGGAAGAAGTAATTGGTACTCAAGATCTACTGAAAAATCAGCTTGCACTTGGATACTCGCTTAATTGCTCATCGATTGACCAGTATGTAAAGTGCATGACACGCAATTTTGATTTAAAAAGAATACGATTAAACAGAAAACCGTCTTGATAAATCTCAAACTATCGATGTTGATCAATCTTATTGCCGATTACGGTATTGGCGACCCAGCATTTGCTGAAGTTAGCCAACGCTTAAATCAGAAACTGCCGACAGCACAAATTTCTTGTCTCAGCGTTCCTCCTTTTAGTACCCTAGCAACGGGATTTTGGCTAGCTCAACTTGGTCTTAATCCTGGTGCGCCCGAACGCCTCATCTTTCACAATTGCGCTCCTCGACAAGATAATCTCGAAGCTCGACCTGATAATGAAGGAGAGGGGTTGACTTACGTAAAACTTTACAATGGCGTTGAGCTAGTCGGAGTCTTAGCTGGCTATACTCTGTCGTTTATCAAGTCAGAAGCACTACAAATTAATACGATTGAAGTATCTAGAGGCGGTTCTCAATTTCGCTCTCGTGATGTTTTTCCTAGTGCAGCAGCTGCGATCGCCAATGGGGACTATAGTTTATTAGGGGATGAAATTGCACCCGCGCAAATTCCCGATTTGCCTACAGATCGCGTAGCCTGGATTGACGGTTACGGCAATCTTAAAACAACCATCCCAGCAAGTAGCGTTAATCTACCCTTGTCGAGCAAGGTTGCAGTGCGCGTGGGTGATGTAGTCAGCGATGCTATTTATTCGGACGGTAGTTTTCGAGTACCAGAAGGAACTTTAGCTTTTGCTCCTGGTAGTTCTGGCTGGCAAAGAAAAGACGGTCAAAGAGTTACTTGGATGGAACTATTTTTGCGTGGGGGCAATGCCTGGTCGCGTTTTGGTAAACCCAAGCTCAATCGGATCGTAACTTATGCTCAATTAGAATCGCTTTAATAGGCTCACTCAACTTGCCAAATTGGCTCTTTAACCGTCTTAGGTTCAAAATGGATAAAACAAAGGTGTTAGAGTCACCGTAATCAGCCAAAATAAGCAATTAAGTGGAATCCCGACGCGCATAAAGTCAGTAAACTTATAACCTCCAGGTCCATATACCATTAAGTTAGTCTGATAGCCAATGGGAGTGGAAAAGCTAGCCGAGGCGCTAATCATAATCGCGATCGCAAAAGGCATGAAGCTAACTGCTAAATTTTGGGAAATAGCTAAAGCAATGGGAAAAATTAAGGCGGCGGCGGCGTTATTAGTGATTACTTCAGTCAGTAAGTTAGTCACGCCGTAAATTATCGCCAAGGCCAGCCAGGGATTATCACCTGAAAATTGAACTAAGCTACCAGCGATCGCTCCTGCCGCTCCCGTAGTTTCTAAAGCTTTGCCAATGCTTAAAGCTGCGCCAATAACTAGCAATACTGACCACTCGATATTACGAAAGGCTCGAACTGAAGAGCAACAGCCTGTTAATAACATTGCCACCGAGGCTAAAATTGCTGCGTTGAGCATACTCATCACTCCCAAAGAGGCTAGTAAAACCATGACTCCGAGAATGATCATTGCCAAAGGAGCTTTCTCATGGCGTAAAGGCTCAGAATCAGGAATGCCGTTGACTAAATAGAAATCGTTAGAAATGCGCTGTCGAGACAAGAAACTGGGGTTGGCCTCTAGTAATAAAGTATCTCCAGGCTTGAGCCGAATGCTACCAATTTTTCCTGGCAAACGTTCCCCGTTACGAGCCACCGCTAATACTACCGCCTTGTATTGAGTCCGAAATTTGCCTTCACGAATCGTCTTACCCACCATCGGACAGGTATTGGATACTACCGCTTCAATTAAACAACGTTCTGAGCGGGGTATATTTAGTTTAAATACTTCATCGGTAGCTGGCTGAAGTCCTCTAAAACGATGAAGATCGACAATTGAGTCAATCATGCCGATAAATACAAGGCGATCGCCATCGTGTAAAATTTCTTTAGGGCTAACCGCAGGAATAATTAGTTGGTTGCGAATAACCTCGACAACATACAGTCCAGGCAGATTTCTTAAACCCGCCTGCTCAATACTTTTGCCAGTTAGAGGACTAGCTACTGGAACCATCATTTCTAGAGTATATTGCCGAACATCGTCGCTTTCGCTGATGACGGGCTTACGACTAGGCAAAAGCCAACGATGGGCGATAAATAAATATGTCATTCCTGCGATCGCACAGGGCAAACCGACTACGGTGATATCGAATAGCCTTAATCCTGGCAAATCTGTGGCAGAAATTAGCAGACCATTAACTACCAGATTAGTGCTAGTGCCAATTAGTGTACAGATTCCCCCAAAGATTGCCGCATAGCTCAAGGGAATCATTAGTTTGGAAGGACTGATCCTTAATTTGCGTGACCAATCACTAACCACGGGAATAAACATTGCCACCACAGGAGTGTTATTGAGAAAAGCACTCATGCCCATCACAGGAGTCATTAAGCGCAGTAAAGCAGCATTTTGCCCTTGAGGAAGTCCCAAGACTCGCTGAGAAATCCAGGTTAAGCCCCCTGTTTGGGATAAACCAGTAACTACCAGATAAAGTACCGCTACGGTGATCATCCCTGGATTACTAAATCCTGCTAGGGCATCTTCTTCGGTTAAGATCCCACTAATTAGCAATATTGCCGTGCCACCTAAAAATACTACTTCAGCCGATAAAGTAGTCAGGGCGTTAAGCAGGAAAACTCCCACAGTCACAGCAATAGTAGTCCAGGCTTGCCAACTAAGAGCAAAACTAGCAGAAGTGGCTACGTAGGAGCAAACCGCGATCGCTATTGAGATAGTAAAGCCCAAAAATCCCCATATCAGCCAGTACCTGCCAGTCTTCTGAGCGAAAATTCTGCGAGATAATCGTCTTGCTTCCATCGAACATCCTTCAATAATGGTAAATTTAGGTCAAATAAGTCAAAGTTTATCACGTAAATTTTTAGATGTTTTGTAATTTAATCTAGAATCGATTTAGATTGAAACTTAACCAAGACAAAAATTGTGCTGAAGTTGTACAAAACTCTTGCTATGCGCATAATAATTAACTATGAGGAAAACTAGTAAAAAAGCTAAAAAGTTGGAGTCAGTCGAAAATTTAATTCATCACAATTTTTTATTTAAAGATTTAGATCCCGCCTTAATCGCCAAATATCTAAGCCCCCAGCAACTGGTTACTGAAAAACTTTATTCTAATCGCCCAATTTACACCGCCTTTCGTCCCAATACTGCTTTGGAACATCTCTATGTGGTAACCAACGGCGGGCCGATTGTCGTTCGCACTACTCCCTTAGATCGGATTATTGCGATTACCTATGCCAACAGTTGTTTTGGGATGCAAAATTTAGCCTTTAGCTATGGCAATTTTTCTCGTGCTTTTCCTAGCTTAGTCGAGGCGTATAAAACGGCAGATGTAATTAAAATTCCCGTAGAAACTATTCGCTCAATTCATCAAGAATCTGAGATATTTCGCCAACGCTATGGATTGATGTTTGAACTACAGGAAAAATTTCAATATCATTTGCTCAACTGTAGTACCTATCCGCCGCAAGCCGTGGCCGCATTATTGAGAGCTTTGATCTACCAAGAAAGAGAATTAGGTAATCAACCACAGGATGATGGATTTGTCTTTGATTTACCGACAGAAGTCATTGCCAAGGCTTGTCAGTTAAACCATCGTACCGTGGAACAAGTGCTTAAAGGGATGACTAAGGTAGGACTATTAAAACCCCATAAAGCCCAAAATGATTTGGTAACAGTAATCAATGCTGAAGAACTAAAGGTAGTTTATGGAGCGACTCGCGATAAAGTATCCTGGTGGCCTTTGCGCTGACTCACCGATCGCTCCGCTTTTAAAAAATGATTATCGATAGCAGGAGGCTGGCGATCGCGATTAGTAGCCAAGCAATTCTTTTCCCATAATTTTTTAGCTGCAGTTTGGCTGAAGTATCTGTATCTAACTTAGGTTGTGTCGTCCAATCTGTCAGCCTTTCGTCAGTCGAGGCTTCAAATATTGGAGCCAAACTGGCTTTGGTCATACCAGTACCAGGAATAGTGTTTGAGCTGTTGAGCGATGAACTCAGCTTACTTTGGTGTTTGGGAGTAGGAATGTAAATATTTTGCCGATATTTTTGAACATAGGTCACTTTTTTCTGATATCTGATAATTTTAGCTGGCTGAATTTTATTCAGGGTTTGAGTCAATAACTTGGTTTCGATACCAGAATAATCCGTACCCAGAGAGTGAATTGCCTGTTTGAGATCTTCAATCAGACTGTCTTTGAATAAATAGCCTGATGCGCCAGCCTGTAATGCTTGAGCAAGATAAGTTTGGTTTTTGTGACTTGTCAGCACAATTACCCTAGTACCTGGCATATATTTACAGATGTGCTTAGTGGCGGTAATGCCGTTCATTTTAGGCATTTCAATATCGAGCAACACAATGTCCGGTCGTAATTTTTTCACCTGAGCGATCGCGCTTTGTCCATCTTGAGCTGTCCCCACGATCTCTATTTCGGGTTCGTGTTGTAAAATTGTCTTGATGCCTTCTAAGATTAGGCATTGATCGTCTGCAAGCAAAATTTTGATCATCATAAAATTTGTCTAGTCTACAAGCGAGTAATTCAGCGACTAAAAATAACGGATAAATTGTTGGCAGGCATCTCAACAACTTGCTCTAGTCTCAGATTTTGTGCTGCTGCTGCTTCGGTAACTGCTTCTAAGTCTCTAACACCCCATAGAGAATTGCGATCGCGTAATGAGCGATCAAAACTATCATTGCTCGGCGCAGTATGTTCCCCATTGCGTTTATATGGACCATAAAGATAAAGAATGCCACCTGGAGGTAAAATTTGTCCTGCACCCTCCATTAGACCTAGGCACGCTAGCCAGGGCGATATATGAATCATGTTGATATTAACAATCGCCTTAATGTTTCGCTCTGCTACCTGTTGTTGCCAACTAGCTTGAGTTACGTCAATCGGCAAGGGAAAATCTAAATTTTGTAGCTGCTGGGCATTCTTCCAAGCGACTATGCTGGCTTGAGCGGCAGGATTAGCATCGGAGGGAATCCAATGGCATGATGCTAATTTTGAGGCAAAGTAAACTGCGTGTTCTCCTGTACCACTAGCGATTTCTAAAACATTACTTCTTGTAAGCAGCACTTCTGATAGTATTGCCAAAATTGGCTCGCGGTTGCGTTGAGTAGCTGGGGCATATTGTCTAGCATCCATTAGTCAATTATTCTAAGTGAGGAGAAGTAAGGATTAGCTATTTTAGATTAAAAGCGTCAAACTTGGGTTATTTATGTCTATATTAGGTGAAGTTAAAAGTCAAAAGTCAAAAGCGATGCAGCGCGGTCTTGGGGGTTTCCCCCATGAGCGACTGCATCAAGAAGTCAAAAGTCAAAAGTCAAAAGTTAAAAGTCAAAAGTCAAAAGCTATACATCTTGATGATTAATTTATTTAGGTTTTTATCTCGATGTTGCTTATCAAGAGCGATCGCTTTGGGTTTAAATCGGATTAAATAATCTTGGTCTGAATCTTGGCTAATTTAGGCTTAAAATATATTTATCTAACCGTAGGGTAAATAGCCTGTTCGTAATACCACTCAATATTAAGAGCGTTAATTGCCAACTAGCGATACTAACAGATAACTTAAACTAAGAGCTAAAAGCTAAAAGCTTTAAATTTCATCCAGACAAGATGGCAAAACAGCGGATTTTAATTTGGTATCGCAACGACTTAAGAATACACGATCATCTGGCATTAAATGAGGCGGTGCAGCAAGCAGCAGAAATTATTCCTGTTTATTGTTTTGATGATCGCACTTTTGACAAGACTTCTTTTGGCTTTCCTAAAACAGGTAATTATCGCGCACAGTTTTTGCTCGAAAGCGTCGCCGATTTACGCTCATCACTACAGAAATTAGGGAGTAATTTAGTGGTGCGTCGCGGTTTACCTGAAAAGATCATATCTGCGATTGCCGAACAGCTCAAGGTTGACCGAGTTTGCTACAGCAAAGAAGTTACTTCCGAAGAAACCCGAGTTGAACAAAAGCTTAAAAACGCTCTGTCGGCGCAAAATATTCAGGTTAATACCTATTGGCAAGCAACTCTATATTTCCCTGAAGATTTACCTTTTAAGATTGCTCAAACACCAGAACTATATACCAATTTCCGCAAGCAGGTTGAGCAAAAATCAGCAATTTCCGCCGCGATCGCTGCCCCGCAGCAGTTGCCTCCACTACCTGAAATCGAGCCAGGAACAATTCCCACCTTAGCTGATTTTGGTTTATCTACTCCCGAATTTGAGCAGCGAGGAGTCTTGAAATTTAAAGGTGGTGAAACTGAAGCCATTAGACGACTACAAAACTATTTCTGGCAACAAGACTGTCTCAGGGATTATAAACAAACCCGTAATGGCATGCTGGGGGCAAACTATTCCTCTAAGTTTTCGGCTTGGTTGGCTATGGGATGTATTTCACCACGTTATATTAACGATCAGGTAATTGAGTACGAGGCAGAAAGGGTTAAAAATGATTCTACTTACTGGTTAATTTTTGAACTAATCTGGCGCGATTTTTTCCGTTTTATTGTCGCCAAACACGGCGATCGCGTATTTAAACTTGAGGGGATGCAGGGTATAGAAATTCCTTGGCAAGAAGATTGGCAACGCTTCGATCTTTGGCGAGAAGGCAAAACGGGCTACCCTTTGATTGATGCCAATATGCGCGAAATTGCCGCCACAGGCTTTATGTCAAATCGGGGTAGGCAAAACGTAGCTAGCTTTCTGACTAAAAACCTGGGCATCAACTGGCAAATGGGTGCAGAATGGTTTGAGTCGCTGTTGCTTGATTACGATGTATGCAGCAATTGGGGTAACTGGAATTACACCGCCGGGGTAGGTAACGATGCGCGAGGCTTCCGTTATTTTAATATTGCCAAGCAAACTAAAGATTACGATCCTCAAGGAGAGTATGTTAAACACTGGCTACCAGAATTGGCCTCGCTTCCTGGAGATCAAGTTCGAGAACCGTGGAAACTAACTCAAGACGAGCAAAAGCGTTATGGAGTGAGAATTGGCGTGCATTATCCTCATCCAGTCGTAGACTTTTTTAAATCGATTAAGGCTAATGAAAAAGTGTATCAAAGCGCCGTTAGGTAGAAAGTCAGAAGTCAGAGGTTGATAAACTATATCTTTTACCCATTACCCATTACCCATTCGTTATTGAACCTAAATATCTTACTGCTGATGGAGTAAATATCTGTAATACGATAGTTTTATCAGTATATTTGGGCAAAACAAGCAAATTTGAGATCATAATAAAGTTAAATCCCGTTCGGCATGGCACAGTGGCTGGATGATTTGGCTTATAATCTGCTAATCATTGTTGACTATTCCATCATGATTGGAGATCTCAATTGGGGATCTTGTTTGTGATTAATAATTGCTGCTTTGTTTAACTATTTAGGATCGATGGTTATCAATCAATACCCGATTAATATTTTGATCATTGAGGATTCAGAAGAAGACCAAGAGGTTTATCGTCGTTGCTTAAACCAGCAAACACAATTTGATTACCAAATAACCGCAGTAGAATCTGGGTCAGAAGGTTTAGAAAAACTAGAAAAATCTTTACCAGATTTAATCTTGCTAGATTATTTACTGCCTGACTGCAATGGTCTGGAATTTATTGATGAACTACAGTCTCAAAGAAGCAGAATTCCGCCGATTATCATGTTAACAGGTCACGGAAGTGAAGCTGTGGCGGTCAAGGCAATGAAAAGCGGAGTCAAAGATTATCTAGTCAAAGTAAACTTAACCTCGGATATATTAATTAATGCGATCGCTAATGTTTTTCAGCAGCAACACCTAAGAAAACTATTTACTCAAAATCAGCAACAGCAACAGTTAATTGCCGAAACTGCCTTGAGAATTCGCCAGTCACTCAATTTATCAGAAATTCTCGATACCGCCGTTAAGGAAGTAAGACTATTACTCGAATGCGATCGCGTGGTGATTTATCGCTTTGCCCCAGACATGAGTGGTGATATTGTCGCCGAGTCGGTTAAATTGGGTCAAAAACAGTCATTAAACACCAAGATCAGCGATACTTGCTTTCATAATGGAGCTGCAAGCCCAGATGAACTCGGAAAAACTTTGACAATCAATAATATCTATCAAGCTGGGTTTACTAATTGTCACCTTCAGCTACTAGAGAAATTTCAAGTCAAAGCTCAGATTGTCGTACCGATTTTACTTGCCTGCACCTCAGCCAATGCTTCTTTTCCGTGGGGATTACTGATTGCGCACCAATGCGATCGCTTTCGCCAGTGGAAAACCGATGAAGTTGATTTGTTAGATAAATTGGCAGTACAGCTATCGCTGGCAATTCAACAAGCAGAATTAATTACTAATTTGCAGCACGAGTTGGAAAAGAGAAACAAACTGGAGATAGAGTTAGCACGTCTGGTTAAAGTCTTAGAAGCCTCAGAGGACTATATCGGACTAGCTGATGTGGCAGGAAAGGTAATTTGGCACAATCCCCGCATGGAGGAGATTGTCGAAGTTAGCGCCGATAACGACACAACCAATCTAGCGGTAAATGACTACCATCCTGCATGGGCATCAAGGGTCGTCCAGAATGAAGGAATTCCTACCGCCACTGCCCAAGGAACTTGGCTGGGAATAAGTGCCTTGCTGACGCGAGATGGCAAGGAAATACCAGTTTCTCAACTGATTATTGCCCATAAATCCGCCAAAGGTGATGTGGAGTATATATCTACGGTGATGCGAGATCTCAGCGAGCAAATCGAGTCAGAAAAGTCGCTGAGAGAAAGAGCTGATGAACTAAAGTGGGTCAATCAAGAACTGATTAAAACCGCATCTCTGCTTAAAAAACGTAACCAGGAATTAGATCGTTTTGCCTACGTTACCTCTCACGATCTCAAAGCCCCGTTGAGAGCGATCGCCAATCTAGCTACTTGGTTAGGAGAAGATTTAGAAGGCATCATCCCCGAGGAAAACCAGCGTCATCTTCAGTTGATGCAGTCGCGGGTTGAGCGGATGGAAGGCTTAATTCAAGGCTTATTAGACTATTCTCGGGTTGGCAGAAGCGATCGCTCGTCGGCAACAGTTCAGGTTAAAGACTTGCTTACAAAAGTAATCGATTTCCTGTCCCCTCCTGCGGGGATCGAAATTGCGATCGCCCCTAATATGCCCACGCTCAAAACCGATATTATCTCTCTGCAACAGGTGTTTACTAACCTTATCGGCAACGCCATCAAATATCATCACCAAGATCAAGGCAAAATTGAGATTTCAGTTCAAGAGCAAGATAATTGTTACGAGTTTGCTGTAAGCGATGATGGGCCTGGCATTGACCCCATACATCATCAACGAATTTTTCAAATTTTTCAGACTTTACAACCCAGGGATACCTTTGAAAGTACAGGCATTGGCTTATCAATCGTCAAAAAGATTTTAGAGGAACGAGGTAACTCGATCCGAGTTGAGTCCAAACTAGGACAAGGAGCAACTTTTTACTTTACCTGGGACGAGTAAGCCAAGAGACAAGAAGTCAGAAGTCAGAAACCCCCCGATGATCTTTGAGCAGAGCCTGAAGCTACTTTGTTGATCGCATTTTCGGGATGTGTTTGTAGGATTACGATCCCAGGGCCGCTTAATTTAGCTAAAATCAGACCTTCTCCGCCGAATATCGAAGTGAATATGCCGCCTGCGGATTTAATCTCATATTTCACCGACTCGGCAAAACCAACAATGCACCCAGTATCAACATTCAAGCTTTCTCCTGCATTGAGATTAATTGCTTTGAGATCCCCGCCTGCCGTAATAAAAACCCGACCCTTGCCCGTGAATTTCTGAAAAATAATTCCTTCTCCACCCAGAAAGCCACTCAACCCCAAATTCATCGTTACATCTAGCCTTACAGTTGGGTCTGAAGCTAACCAGGCGCCTCTTTGCGCTATTAAGCTATAGTTGGCAGAAACTTCTACTTCTTCAATCGTGCTTTCAAACGGGCTAGCTAAAGCAATTCGGCCAGGTTTACTGCCGTTATTTATCCAGAGGACTTGAAACAACTTTTCTTTAGTAACTAGCTTTTTTACTGCCGACATAACGCCACCCGTAGTAGTTTTAGCTTCAATAAAGCCATCACTGTAGCAAAATGCGCCAGCTTCTGCATAAATAGACTCGCCAGGTTGGAGAGTTATTTCTACGCTTTTATTGTTGTCGGTATAGGTAGTCATTTAGTACTTATTTATAGGTGATTCTACGGCATCAATACTAACCAAAGACTTAGATTTAATGTTCCTGCTGCTACCAGACTAAAGATACTGTAACTCGCCCAGGGAGCAACTTTTTATTTTACCTGGGACAAGTGACATCATTCTCAGCTGCAAATAAGGAAATACTATATATTAAGGTTAATAGAGCAACAATACTTCTAACTTCTAACTTCTGACTTCTGACTTAAATAATGGCTGCTCTGATTTCAGTTTTAATTGCAATTACACTATCTCTACTAATTACTCGTATTGCCACAGAAGCTTTAACCTTGACAGGCTTATCGCGAACATCAGCTAAATTTCAAGCACGCTCTGCTTTTACTGGTACAGGATTTGCCACGGCTGAATCCGAGGCAATAGTCAAGCATCCCTTACGCCGACGCATTATCATGTGGCTGATGTTTTTAGGTAACGCGGGTTTCATTACCGTTATTTCTTCTTTGGTTATTACCTTTGTCTCCACTTCTTCGACGGGAGATGGACTATCTCGGTTACTCTACTTATTAATCGGCATTGGGGTGCTGTGGCTATTGGCTACCAATCGCGCTTTTAATCGTATCTTGACTCGTTTGGTCAGAAAAGGTTTACGTCGCTGGACGGATTTAGATTTACGAGATTATGCTAGGTTGCTACATCTTAAAGGAAAATACCAAGTAACAGAAATAGAAGTCAATGATGATAATTGGCTGGCCAATAAAAAACTTAAACAGTTACGGTTAGCGGATGAAGGAATAGCTGTCTTGGGTATTGAGAGACGCGATCGCATTTATATCGGCGCACCATACGGCGATACCTGTATTTATCCTGGAGATACTTTGATTGTTTATGGTCGAAAAGCAGCTTTAATCGAGTTAGATATGCGCCCTGAAGGTATTGAGGGAGAACAGGCTCATCAACAGGCGATCGCGATTCAAAGGCAAATTGAACAAAACCAAAGCAATTTAGATACTTATCCGACCAAACCTCAGCAGATAATTAATCGCCATTAATTGCCACCAATAGTAGTTATTCATCAATTAAAACCTAGTTGGTTTTTCTAGTTGTTTCTATTTCTTTACTTCTATAGCAATTAAATAAATCTGATGATAGATGGTGTTTTATTGGCCTAATTATCTAGACTGAATACATTAGCTGAATCTTTTTAATCCCTTTAATATTATGAAAACTTTGCCAGGGAAACCGATTTCCTTTTGGCTAGATTCTACTGTTAAAACCTCTTTTCCTCAAATGGAAAACGTGACTGTAGATGTAGCAATAATTGGTGCAGGAATCACGGGTATTACCGCAGCCTATCTACTCAAAAAAGCAGGCAAGACTGTCGCTTTAATCGAAGCACAACAGATAGCAGCTAGTGCCAGTGGCCATACTACCGCTAAAGTTACTTCTTTACATCAGTTAATCTATGCAGACTTAATCGACAAACTTGGCGAAGATCAAGCCAGACTCTATGGCGAGTCAAATCAGGCTGGGGTAGAGTTTGTCGCAGCTACTGTAGAACAAGAAGGAATAGACTGCGATTTTCAACGTAATGATACCTATAGCTTTGCCGAGAATCAAGACAATCTTAATCAGATTCAACAAGAGTACGATGCAGCAATAAAGCTTGGTTTGCCAGCCGAATTAGTTACCGAAACTACTCTTCCGTTTGAGATTGCCGGGGCATTAAAATTCACCAACCAAGCTGAGTTTCATGTCCGCAAATATCTTTTGCACTTAGTTAATACTATCCCTGGTGACGGTAGCTATGTGTTTCAAGATAGCCGTGTCCAAACTGTCGAAGAAGGTACACTCTGTACTGTATTTGCTAACGATACTACTTTACAAGCTAGTGATGTACTGTTAACTACCCAGCTGCCAATTATGGATCAAGGGTTATTCTTTGCCAAGACATATCCCCAACGTTCTTACATTATCGGGGCCAAAATTAATCCCACAAAAGCCCCAGCAGGAATGTATATTGGTGTTGGCAAAAACTATCACTCCATTCGTACAACCCCCACAGATGATGGTAATTTACTGCTATTAATTGGTGGCGGTGGTCATAAAGTAGCTGACCAAACCAATACAGAAGAGTCTTACGCAGAATTAGAACGCTATGCACATTCTCATTTTGGCATTGACCAGATTGACTATCGTTGGTCTAGTCAAGATTATAAGTCTTTTGATCGACTCCCATACATTGGTAAATTGACTCCTGCTAATGATCGCATTTATGTGGCAACGGGCTTTAGCCTTTGGGGCATGAGTAAAGGAACAATGGCGGGAATGCTATTATCTGATTTAGTGTTAGGCAAAGAAAACCCCTGGGCAGAACTATACGACTCTCTGCGGGCAACTCCTTTTATTACTCAAGAATCAATTAAAAACAATTTAGATGTGGGAATGCACTGGGTAGGAGACAGGCTCAAAGGCATTCAAAACTGGTCTGCCGATGATGTTAAACCAGGAGAAGGTAAAATAATTACCTTCAAGGGTGAGAAAGTTGGGGTTTATAAAGATGAAGCAGGCAGAGTAACTGCGGTTAATGCTACCTGTCCTCATTTAGCCTGTATTGTTCAATGGAACAGTGCCGAAAAAAGCTGGGATTGTCCCTGTCACGGTGGGCGTTTTACCTGTGACGGTAAGGTAATTCAAGGCCCTCCTGTCAAAGATTTAGAACCGAAAGCAGTTTAAAGCTCGAATTGCAGGCGACCGCCAAATAGATCAATTATTTAATCGATTTACTCATAGAGGTTCAAACATGAAAATAAGCAACAAACTTCAACAATTGAAGCTAGACAGAATTATTATTGGCTTTTTGTTGGGAGTTATTCTCTTATTTGCTACAGCTTGTAACAATGAAGAAACAAGTAAAACTGCAAAAGCAGATTTGTCAACGGGAAAACAGGAAGTAGGATTACTTTATTCCAAATCCAAAAAAGCAAAATCATTAGATAGCGTTGATGATTTTATCAGTCCAAAACAACAAGAGGAGTTATTAAATCCCCGTCAAATTCCGACTCCCAAACAACCAGCTATTAATCGTGTCAATCCTGAAAACAAACTATTAGAGAAAACCAAGCAAATGTTCCAGGACGCTAGTAATTTTTAGTTTACTTGGCTCAGTGTGATCAATTCTTGCCTGAACGTTATTGTTACCCACAAAACTTCTGTCTTTAGATTGAAGTCAAAGTGACCAAATTAGCGAAATATAGTTTTGTAGCTATTACGGTTGCATGAATTTGAATTGATTTTTCAGTTTAATTGAGTGCGATCGCGTACACCCCTTATCCACAACTATTATGGAACGAGTTGATTCGTCAGGTACGATTACGGCAACTACCACCGAGGAAATTATTAATAGTCCCTTGGTCATTAGAAATTTGCAGCAGCGTTCTTTACAAGAGGTTTTAGCCGATTATAGCCAGAAGCCCAAACCGAAGGAAACCAATCTAGTTGATCAGGTTGCCGAAGCAGTTGGTTTAACGCCAAATATTCAGGTAGAAAAAACGGTGACAATTGATCGTCCTGCTAGCGAACTATATAACTACTGGCGTAACTTGACTAACCTGCCCAACTTTATGAAACATCTAAAGTCCGTAACCAATAAAAACGAAGCAGGGACAGTATCTCACTGGGTAGCCAATGCACCTTTAGATCTAAACGTTGAGTGGGATGCAGAAATTATTGCTGATGAACCAGATCATCTGATCGCCTGGAATGCTTTGGGCAATGCAGACATCAACAACTGTGGTTTGGTGCGCTTTCAACCGGCTACAGGCAATCGCGGTACTCAGGTCAAAGTAGTTCTGGAATATCAACCTCCAGGAGGCGCGCTAACTAATGCGATCGCCAAACTTTTTGGTGAATCACCTCAAGAACAAATAGGTGACGAATTAAATCGCTTTAAACAGTTGATGGAAACTGGTGAAATAGCTACCACCACAGGGCAACCAAAGGGTCCTAAATAAACAGGTTGGAGCTGTTTTAACCATTCATCATGCCGAAAAATCAAACGAGTCAATAAACGAGATACTTTGGTTAAAGCTGATTCCAACAATAAAACCAAAAGCAAACCATAATTCAATTAATTTAGATTAACCAAGAGGTAATCATGTTGTCATTTTTCTCGCTCAATTTACGTCGCATTGTCACTATATTTTTAGCTTCAATTACTTTATGTTTTGGCGTAGCTTTTATCAGTAATACTACTGCGATCGCAGCAGATGCTATTACTCGTGATACAACTAATCTTGATCCGACAGATGTGGTAAGCGATGCTCAATACGAAGCGGCTAAAATGCGTCGACAAGAGGAACAAGCAATGCGATCTAAGATGGCTGAACCAGACGAAGATAATAAAAGTATTAGTGAAAAGCTTAACTTAGACGAAACATTACCTCGTAGCACCAAAAAGTTTGTCGAACAGATTACGGGCGACGAACCAATCAATAACGAAACGCACCCTTAAATAAATATTTCTGGCGTTGCGTCACTGTGGAATGGTTTAGTTGGAGGCGAAGAATGAAAGACTCATCAATCGCTATCTAAACTAAACTAACTCATAGCTAGGCAACGCCATATTTCTCTACCCAAAGTTGTAGTTGTCTACACTTATAACTTTTGAGCGATGAATAAATTAGCGATGCAGAAAAGAATGAAGTGTCGTTTACTCAAAAAAAATCATGAATAAGTACAGACGTTCAGTAGGTTTATTTTATAGTCGCGATGAAGCAGAAAGAGCTTTGCGCGCACTCAAAGACGACGGTTTTGATATGAATCGCGTCAACGTTATTGCTAAAGATGCCGATCAGGTTACTCAAGCAGCAGGAATAGATACAGCTCAAGATGAAGGCAACAACGCAGCTGAGGGTGCTGGTGCTGGCGCAACTACTGGGACTGTGTTAGGCGGTATCGGTGGTTTGCTAGTAGGTTTAGGTACTTTGGCTATTCCTGGTGTAGGTCCAATTATTGTCGCTGGCGAAGCAGCAACTGCGATCGCAACAACTTTAGCTGGTGCAGGTATCGGTGCAGCAGCAGGCGGTATTATTGGCGGTTTAGTAGGCTTGGGTATTCCTGAAGATCAAGCCAAAATTTATAGCGATCGCGTCGGTAGCGGCAGTTATTTAATTATGGTTAATGGTACAGATGCCGATATTAGCCGTGCAGAAAGAATTTTACGAGATAATGGCATTGAAGAATATGGCGTTTACGACGCTAACGATATCGATGACGATGCTTATAATCGTACCTCTGGCATTAATCGCTCTGGAGTAGTTGAAACTAATGCTGCCGTGGGTAATACTATAGGTGGTCGTACAGTGGCAGGTGAACCTCTAACAACTTCAAGCGATCGCCTAGAAGCCACCGAACCAAGAACTACAAATAAACGTAACGTTACTACAAATAGTGACCCTGATGTAATTATTGTAGAACCGAAAGACACGCGAGATAACATTAGATAATCATTAAAATTTAAGCATATTTAATTTAGTTATCTCGCGCTTCTTAGTGAGGCTCTAGTTACTTACCGCGCTTTTAGGTTGAGTAGAATACATGAGTTTGACTTTAAGAAGCTAGAAGCTGGTTCTTTAGGGAAGCTATACGGCGCATTTTGAAGTCGAGCAATGCTGAGGTTTCGCTACAAGAGATGGAATCGACTTGTTGAGTGAGAAGCTTCTCACTCGACAAGCCGCATAGTCCTTTAGGACTACGCCAAAAACCGACGAAGCTCAAAACTAGTTAATAAAAAGCGTAGTCAATTTAACTGACAACTGCCGTAAATAATACCCAATACACTCCCCACACCTTTAAACCCCAACTAATTATGAAAGCTGTATGTTGGCATAGCGCACACGATGTCAGAGTTGAAACCGTACCCGATCCAAAAATTCTCAATCCCCGTGATGCCATTATTAAAATAACCTCCACCGCTATATGCGGTTCAGACTTGCACCTATACGAAGGCAATATTCCCACTATGGAATCGGGAGATATTTTAGGTCACGAGTTTATGGGAGAAGTAGTCGAAACTGGTAAAGAAGTAAAAAATCTCCAAAAAGGCGATCGCGTCGTTGTTCCTTTTACGATCGCCTGTGGCGGCTGTTTCTTCTGTCAAAAAGATTTGTGGTCACTATGCGATAATTCTAATCCTAATGCTTGGATGGCAGAGAAATTTTATGGACATTCCCCTTCTGGTCTTTTTGGTTATTCCCATTTGCTAGGAGGTTATGCAGGGGGACAAGCAGAATACGCTCGGATTCCTTACGCTGATGTCGGCCCATTAAAAGTACCCGATGATTTAGAAGACGATAAAGTCTTATTTCTAACTGACATTTTTCCCACTGGCTACATGGCAGCGGAAAATGCGGATATCGAACCAGGGGACACCGTAGCAGTCTGGGGATGCGGTCCCGTTGGTCAGTTTGCCATCAAGAGTGCCTATATGTTAGGTGCAGCCAGAGTAATTGCGATTGATCGCTTCCCCGAAAGGTTACAAATGGCACAAGAACAGGGCAAAGCCGAAGTAATTAACTACGAAGAAATAGACGCAGGAGAAGCCCTCAAAGAAATGACGGGTGGCAGAGGTCCAGATCGCTGTATTGAGGCGGTAGGTATGGAAGCCCACGGCACAGATGCTATGGCAGCTTACGATAAAGTTAAACAGGGAGTAAAGCTAGAAACAGGTCGTCCTACAGCCTTGCGCCAGGCAATTGTTGCTTGCCGTAAGGGGGGGGACAGTGTCTATTCCTGGGGTATATGGTGGCTTGGTCGATAAAATACCTTTGGGTGCAATTGTTAATAAAGCTCTAACTTTGCGCTCAGGGCAAACCCACGTTCACAAGTATCTCCAGCCTCTACTTGAGCGGATTCAACAGGGAGAAATCGATCCTTCTTATGTTATTTCTCATCATCTGAGTATCGACGATGCACCTAAAGGATATAAAATGTTCCGCAACAAAGAAGATAACTGCACCAAAGTAGTTCTTAAACCATAAAGGAAAGTGATAGCAGGCACTTTTAAGGCGGCGCCTGCTGTCAAAGAGAGCGTCTTATCAATCAGATCCTTGATTCTCAAGATATTTTATTATTAGAACTATCTAAAATATCTGCATAATCGTGAGCTAGATCGGCAACACCATTGCCTAATTGTTTTAAGCGATCGCCAACTTGCTCAAATTTACTGTTGATTGTGGAAAATATATGGAATTAAATACAGAAATTAAAGGGCAAGGATATCCTATCCTTTGCTTACATGGTCACCCTGGTTGCGCTGCCAGTATGTCTGTATTTACCAATTATTTATCCAGGCAGTATCAAACTATTACTCCTGATCTTCGTGGCTATGGCAAGAGTCGTTATCAACAAAACTTTACCATGCAAGATCATTTACAGGACATTATTGCTTTGTTGGACAAACAGCAAATAGATCGTTGTTTAGTATTAGGTTGGTCTTTGGGGGGCATTATCGCCATGGAATTGGCCATAGCACAGCCTGAAAGGTTTAGTGGCATGATTTTAATTGCTACAGCAGCACATCCTGTAAGTAGTCATCCTCAAGAAACTTGGCAAGATGTACTGTTTACAGGGATTGGCGGCATGGTGAATTACCTCAAACCAGCTTGGCAATGGAATATTGATACCTTTGGCAAGCGATCGCTTTTCCGCTATTTGATTAGTCATCACCAGCCAGAGTCCTATCAGTATTTGGCTAAAGAAGGAGTTCCCGCTTATTTTCAGACTTCTAAGACGGCTAATACAGCTTTGAGAACGGCAATGAGACAGGGTTACAATCGCTTATCAGATTTACATCGAATTGAAATACCCTGCTTGATGTTATCGGGAGAATGCGATCGCCATATCATCCCTTCTGCTAGTCAAAAAACCGCCGAACATTTGAGCAATTGCGCATATAAAAACTATTCTCAAGTGGCGCATCTTTTCCCCTGGGAAATCCCCGATCTGGTTTTGGCAGATATTCAACAATGGTTGGATCGATTGTAATTATGCCAGAAGTCTATGACAAATAAGCAAAAAATCGTTAATAAACTGAGATCAAGCTGAAGATTGGTGTTTTCTATGCCAAACCGCACAACTGCAAAATTTGCTCGTAGACATCGGATTTAATATCTGGCGCGATCGCCATTCTATTTGTTCTTGTTCGGCTAATACCAAATCTCTATGACGTTGCACTTAATAAAGCCTTGATAACTATAATTTAATGCATCTTTATGGAGAATTGGTATCAGATCTAATTTTAGCTATCAGCAATTAAATGTTTCTCGACCATTTTCTCTACCTGTTGAGGCTTTACTTGGTTATAACGAGCTTTATCTGGCATCATCACCAACGCTGGCGCTTTTTTACACTGTTTCAGACAACCTGTTTTCTGAATCGGAATCTGGTTGGTTAAGCCGCGATCGCTCAAAATGGATTCTAACTCGGCACAAACTCTTTTACCTCCTTTCTTCCAGCAGTTAGACTTTTGGCAAACTAGCACCTTGGCTTTGGATTTAGTTTTGCTGTCAAAGACAGGTAATCGAGATGACTGGGTTTTAACCACAGCTTGATCGCGAGCAACTAGCACTACTGTTTGAGCCTTGTATTTAGTTTTGCCCGTGGTTGGGTGCTGTTTAGATTTTCCTGCTACTTCTAGTTGACACCCAGGAGACAAACTGGCAATTTTCTCTCTCAGGTTTTGAGGAATTTTCAGCCAATATTTACCTTCATCGGTAACTAGCTTAATATATTTGATTTGGTTTTTCCGCCAAGACAGTTTGCTTAGCTTGCCTTGGAAATTGAACTCAGAAACTAGGTGATTAACTTTTGCCATGATGCTTTATCAATTCATTCTGCCGACTTTGATCATCGTATTGCACATACCAGCAATTATCCAACCAATCAATCAATTGGTGACGTTCGCCGCTAAATTGTCTGACTACGCTCCAAATCTGGATCAGAGTAGTTGGGCTATATATATCCACTAATAAAGGCTCATTAGTGGAACATTGACAATCTATCTCTAAGGATTTTAAGCGGCGAAATACATCCCACCGATAAGCCCACTTAACTGGCAGTACACGGCTAGGCTGTTGCTTTTCTGAAGGACTGATTTTTTTTGAGGTGCGATCGCTCATTGTCAATTTCCTGGATTAAATATTTTGCTAAAAAAATCAATTAACTAGCTTATTGAAAATAATATTCAATTAATTAGGCTCACAAGATTATAAACACTAATTAGTAATCTTTGTCAATAGACCGAAAAAAATTATTGGTTCAGGCAGAGAGTTGAGATATTTAACCGTGCTTGAGATCAATTACATTGTTGCTTTTGTTGCTTTAGCTTATTTTGAATCTTAGGAGATAATCCTAATTGTACTGAACTATAGAGACGGTTAAATTCCTGAGCAAAATGCTGAGACACCAGAGAATTTTTAATGATCATCAAAGTTTCATCATTATTTTTATTAGCAGCTTCTGACCAATTGTGCGATCCTGAAATTACTGTCTGATTATCAATGACTGTAAACTTATGATGCAGTTTATCACCTGTGGCTAGCTGTGCTGTACCGATAGTTTTCAGTGGCTGATCCCAAGGATTGTTAGCAGCTTCAGCTTGACAACCTCGATATAAAGTAACGCCAAGCATATCAAGTACCTCGCTGTAATAACGATAGGCAAAACCAGAGTCAAATACACCTTTAATTTCTACACCCTGGCTGTGCTTTTGCTGCAAAGTATTGGCTATTGTCTGATCGCTAAAAACAAACAGGGCTAGATCAATAGATATTGTAGCACGATCGATTGTTTCGTTAATCAAACCATTAGTGCTAAAACGCCAATCCAAACGACTAGAAGTGGGGGCAAACTGTAGTGTAATCTCAGTGTCTTTCCAGGTAATTGTCGTTGGCGATCGCCAAGGCTTCCCCAAACCGAACTTCGGGTTAATTCCATTAATATTGCCCCACATATAGTTAAATTCTGCGGTAAATAAATCGGCCACTGCCGAATTTTCAATTCTAAGCAAATGATTAACATTTCCTCGGGTTTCAGGATTGTCTAGATCGCCATGAATATCACTAAGGGTAAAATTAGCTGAGCCAGTAACCATGGTTTTACGATCTACAACCATAAATTTATGGTGCATTAAACCACTACCTTTTGAGCCATCGGCAGTATCATCAATTATGGGAATACCAGCTTGTTCTAAGATCACTAAAGCATCTCGTTGGGCAATTTCGGCGGAACTTAAGTAGTTGTCTTGATTTAGATCGACTAGCTGAAAAAACTGATTATACTTTTGGCGATCACGCTGATTTAAGCCTTCAATCTCTGATGAATTTAGTTTGCTTAAGGAATGACTGTAATTATTCTCCAAGATTACTCTGATTTTGACCCCAGAACGCTGGCTTTTGACTAAAGCCTGAGCAACTAACGGTAGGTTAAGCTCTTGCACAGCCAGATCGATAGTAGACTTTGCCGCCGCTATTTCTTGAATAATGACTGATTCTAAGTCATCTCCCTGGCGTTCGATTTTACGGTAAGGATCGCGATAAATTTGAGTCTGGCTTTCTCGGTGATTAAAATAAACTTGCACAAACTCGTCTTGGGGTAAGCTAGCCGATTGTGGAGAGTTTTTAGAACAGGCAATAGTCAAAGTAAAGCCGAACCAAAAGATCCATTTAAAGCGATACATAAATCAAAAGCCTACTGCTGAAAAATAAACCTTTCTACCATAAGCGAACTAACTTAAAATCAACTAGTCTCGAACCCGAAAGAAGAGACATTTTCTGCTTCTGACACTATGGTTATGGGGTGATAAGATACCTGAAGTCTAATTCTCTTATTTAAAATGGCGAGAAAGAACCAAAATAGATAACTTATGCCAAAACTAAATATTATTGATCGTAGTGCGCGTTATTTGTTGTTGCTGGGCTTATTGTCCATCGGTTTAACCACCAACTTACAGGCACAAGAGACAGTCTCTCCAGCCGAATCAACGCCCAGCATTCCTGATTCAGATAGTTCTACTCCGACACAGTCTAACAGTATTTTTAGTATTGAAGGAGGCAATAGATTAATGAAGGAAGCAGAGCAAGCTATTGATGCTCAGCAATACGATCTTGCTGCCGAGAAATTGCAGAGTGCGCGACAAGTTTTTAACCAACTATCTAACTTTTATCTCCAGCTATTTAATAGCTTTTCGGGACTAGATAATGCTGCTGCCGAATCTCACCGTAAAAAAGCGTTAGATACTAGCATTGCAAGGGATAACGCTACTTATCAGCTAGCTTTGGTACATCGATCGCAAAATCAGCCAGAGCTATCTATTCCTCTGTTGGTACAAATTGTTACTTCCCAAAGCCCTGGTATTGGACTCGGCAGAAAAGCCTATGAACAGCTTCTAGAAATTGGCTTTGTTGATACACCCTATACTCCGCCAAACCCAGCCAATACTCCTCCTCCCGCTCCTCAAACACCCCCAGGTGATGCCCAACCTCCTGCGGAAGAGCAACCCCCAGCTTTAACTCCAGAGCAGCCACCAAATCCAGCTCCAGATAGTCCTTAGTCGTAACAATTTCTTTGCCAAACTAGGAGAAAATTAAGGTCATAATAATTAAGCATCTTTACTTAAATTTAAAAGTAAAATAGAGATTATTAGCCAACATCATCACAAGATAGAGTCGCTGTTTAAAACATTTACAATTAGCAAGAGCGATCAATCCTCAAATCAATCTGTTTAAACCAACTAAACCAATCATGATTAGTCCACAACAAGTCCAAACAATGATTCAAGAGAGGTTAGCCCGTGCCGAAGTCAAAGTTGTCGGCGATGGACAGCATTTTGAAGCCATAATTATCTCTCCTGATTTTGCTGGTCAAACCAGAGTCAAACAACATCAGATGGTATATTCGGCATTACAGAACGAAATGGCCTCCGAAACTATTCATGCTTTGTCTCTCAAAACTTACACCCCTGAAACTTGGCAGGCTACTGGACAAGCTGTATAGCGATAGATATTTGCAGCCAAGGTGTGCGAACCTAAGAATTGGCAAGATGCTGAATGGCTATCTAAAATTATCCAACTGTTTTAGTTTTACAGTTTAGTAGAATTAAGCAAGTTAATCGCTATAAATTATCATTGGCGTTTTTAGTAAATTAAGAAAAATAGACAACTAAGACTTATGACACCCGAAGTGAAAGCAAAAATTGATCGCTTAGTCAATGAAAACAAAATTATGGTGTTTATGAAGGGATCAAAATTGATGCCTCAGTGCGGTTTCTCTAATAATGTGGTGCAAATCCTGAATACTCTGGGTGTTCCCTACGAAACCGTGGACATCTTAGCTGATCCTGAAATACGTCAAGGAATTAAAGAATATTCCAATTGGCCCACCATACCACAGATTTATATTGATGGAGAGTTTGTTGGCGGTTCTGATATTGCGATCGAACTTTACCAAAGTGGAGAATTGCAGCAGATGGCAGAAGTAGCATTAGCTTCTTAAAGTCTGGCTAGCTATTGAAAGCTTCTAACTCGGCAGTAAGCAAAAGACGACTAACGCAGTATAACCATATAGTCGTCTTTTATTTAGTTCAAAAGTTGAATAACTATAACTATTAATTTTCAATAAAACTGGCGGGCAAAAAGTAGTTTTTTGAGTTGATCTCTATGGCGCTCGACAGTGATTGAAAGCTTAGGTTAGAAAACTTCCGATACGAACGCAGTCAATCTAGATAAATATTTAATAATAATCAGTGTCTACTTCCATCTGAGTTTGAGGTGATGATAACTCAAAGTTAGATGAATCTCTTAAAAAGCGTAGTGTCTGTTCTTCTAGGCGGTGAATGTGATATTGTTCCACAAAGTCGCTGTTACGTAGACAGGCAATGTATCCATCGAGATACAGCCTAATTTCCTCGAAACTATAGCGTCTGCGCCACAGATCGACCATGCCATCTGTAATTTTTTGGTAATGTCTAATGGTTTGAGGATCTTGAAGAATCATGTCTTTAATTCGTTAGTATTACTTAAGAGATTAGTAGAAATTGAACTGTTATTAAGTTTTCTATCTTTTCTTATTTTACTGTGTTGGCTTTTAACAATCACATTTTTGGCGAGAATTATTAGTAACGTTGACTCGTAACCATCGCTACAAAATACGATTGAAGCCTCTGTTAGCCTTATTCTTATAGGAATTTTCCCTAAATTTAATGAGGCAAAAGTGGTGTCAACACATATATCTATAGTTGAAAGTAATCCTCACTTGCGCTCGCTACTAGGTTGGCACTTACAACAATCAGGTTATGTTGTTAGCCAATCTGCTAGTTTGCAACAGGGTCGAGATGCTTTTTATCGGCATCAGCCAACATTAGTCATTATTGATTCTGATTTACCTGATGGAGATGGATTAGAATTATCTCATTGGTTATTCCAACAACAAAAGTCTCTAATTCTTTTGCTATCGGCTCGAAGCAATGAGCAAGACATTGTCAGAGGGCTAAAAACTGGTGCTGATGATTATTTAACCAAGCCTTTTGGGATGCAAGAGTTTTTGGCGCGAGTTGAAGCATTAGTCCGGCGAATGCGTCTGTCTAGTTCTGTTCCCCTATCTATGGAATGTAAAGATCTAAAGATTGACTTGGCACAGCGGCGAGTTCAGTTAAAAGGCAGTTTTATTGAATTGACCCCGCAAGAATTTAGTTTGCTTTATGTTTTGGCGCAAGCTGAAGGAAATTCCTTAAGTCGCTCAGAGCTATTACAGCGTGCGTGGCCTGATGCGATTGACAATCCTCGTACCGTAGATACCCATGTGCTATCGTTGCGTAAGAAAATTGAATTTAATCCCAGGCAGCCTAATATAATTCAAACAGTACGGAATATAGGCTATCGATTTAATCCTGAGTTAGTTGAACCAGAAGCAAATTCACTAGACAATAATTTACCAGCGATCGCACCACCGAAGATGACTCGTTTTTCTCGTCAAATATAATTTCACTTAATTAGCAATCACTAACTAATTAATTAAAGCCAATCTTGTACCTGCTGCGTCTGTAGCTGAGACATTTTTTGACGTAGCTTTTGCCAATTTGATTCGGTAGCGGGAACATCTGCTGCTAATGTTCCTTGATCAATCAATAAGAAGCGATCGCCAAGTTTTTTGATTAGCTCTAGCTGATGGTTGACCATAATTATAGTCATATTTTGACTTTGATTTAGTTCATTTAATACAGTTAATAAATGAGTCGCCAGACCAACATCCAAAGCCGATGTCGGCTCATCTAACAGGATTACTTCAGGCTGCATGATTAAAGCGCGAGCGATCGCTACTAGCTGTCTTTGTCCTAAAGATAACTGTAGTTCAGTTTTATTGAACCATTCTGAGTTAATACGCAACAGGCTTGTCCAAGTTTCAACCTTGGCACGGATTTCTAACTCTGGCACTTGCTGTAGCTTGAGAGGATAGCTCAAAGCCTCCATAACGTTCATACCCAATAATTTAGGCTCTTGTGTAACTAAAACGATCTTACGGCGCAGTTGAACTGGGGTTAGCTGTCGAACTGGTAGTTCTTGAACATATATTTCACCACTGCTGGGAGAAACCAAATGATTGAGCAGTCTCAGCAAAGAAGTTTTCCCGGCACCTGATACTCCGATAATTCCTACTTTTTCTCCTGGTTGAATTTGCAAAGAAATATTCCGCAATAAATAATCTGAGCTAATTTTTGCCTGAAGACTAACTTGTTCTAAACGTAAGACGGGCCGAATATGGCGCTCCCTCATAAATTATCTCATTCAACCTTGATAATTAACCAAACAGGATTTATTATGACGCATCGTCTATTGTCAGGATAGTCTAAATCTTAAGCTAAAATTTAACTGACCGTGGAACGCGGTCATAACATATTTAACATTAAATCCCGTTCACTCTTGAACGGAGTAACGTTGACTTGAATTGACCACAATGCCAGAGAGGTAAAGATTTGAGGCTGACAAAACTTGCAAATTGGTTATCTAATGGAGATTTAGAGAGATACCGACTACAGGCACAGCAGGCACAAGCTAAATTGCCAAAAATGCAGTCTGAGCTAGAAAAACTTAGCCATGATTTCCAACAAGCTCAAAAAAAACTGGCTCAAGCAAAAGCTCAGTTACAAATCAATCAAGGTTTTCAAATCGAGTTGGGAGAAACTCAGCAACAGCTACAGCAAGTTCAAACCGAGGCACAGCGTTACAAAAAAGAATTATTTGAGCAGCAAAAGCAGTTTGATACAACTCAAGCTCAATTCAAACACATACAGCAGAAGTTAGCTCAAGCTCAAAATTGGCCACAGCAGCTTAAAACTCCAATTCAAATTACCGAGATCAAAAAAACCCTGCCAAAAAAAGATTTTGAAACTCTGTGGGGGTTTGGAATTATCACGCCGAACGTTGATTTTACGATTACTACAGGAGCAATTTTAGTCAAAGGATGGGTATTGGGGAAAAAAGCTCAGGCTCAAACCGTAAGGGTTAAGTATCAAAATGAAAGTTTATTAGAAACCCCTGTTCAGTTACGCCGTCCAATAGTTATCCAGCAGTATCCTGATATTCCCAGTGCTAGTAAAAGCGGGTTTGAATTTTCTGTAGCAGTTGCAAGTATCCCAGCGGAAATTGAGCTTAGTCTAGAAGCGTTATTAACCGATAAAACCGTTGTTTCTTTGTGCGATTTTCGGCTAAAACCTTTAACAATTGAATCAAATGACACACAAAGTTTGGTTTGAATTTAGTTAGACTGATAAAAAATGCGCTTAGCCACAAACGAGGTGCTGAGAAAATCTAAAGAAAGTATAAAAAAAATACTTAACCGTTTACAATAAAATTTAAGGTGTTCGGAGGAACAAAGTGTTTACAAGACTTGCACAACAGCATCGTCAGTTTGTCAGCAATTTAGTGATGACTCTTCAGGCTTTAGCGATCGCCTTGGAAAATCAAGGCTACTTAGCATCCTGCTATACCTGTGGCGGTGAGATGAATAGTGCTTCTTTCATGGTCAGTTTGAAAGATGAGCATTTAATTCGGTTTTTAGTCTCAGACTATGGAATCACCTGGACTGAAATGAGAGATGACCGCGAACTAATGAAATTAGAAGGTGCAGAAGCAATTAATCAACTACAGGATTTAGCAGATTTAATTAAATACCAGGCACAGCCATCGGCAGCTCAATCGCTTAATTCAGATAATGCGCCAACTTTGCAAAATGTTTAGCCAGTCTCAATAGCCGATAATCCAGCAAAAACACCCTAACTAAAAGCTAGCTGGGGTATTGCGATTGAGGCTGATTGGTCTTAGTCTTAGATAGAAGAATGAGCGCAATACTGTTTCTTGCTACCAGACTTTTAATTCACTGTCCATAAGTTCAATGTTTTTCAGTATTTTAGCGACTGACTTCGATCCCGCGATCTCGCAGTTGCTGCATAAAAAATTCTTCTAAAGAAGGTCTGGCTAAATGAATACTGACTAACTGAGCTTCAACATCATCTAAATGAGCGACGAATTGATTAGGTTTGACCTTTAACTGTCCATGCCAATAGTTATTTTCCTGAGTTAAATTAGTTAACCACGGATCTAGGGTGAGTGAATTACCTCCTGAGACAACAGCTTGGTAAGCATTACTAGTACCAAGTAATTCATCAAGAGAACCTTGGCAAATTAATTCTCCTAAAGCCAAAAAAGCAATGCGATCGCAAATTTGCTCAATATCAGACAAAACATGCGAATTAAAAAAAATCGTTTTCCCCTGCTGTTTAAGCGATAGAACAATTTCTCGCATTCGATAACGCCCCATCGGATCAAGTCCAGACATCGGCTCATCTAAAAACACAATTTCGGGATCGTTAATTAAAGCCTGCGCCATCCCAACCCGCTGTAACATTCCCTTAGAATACTGCTTGAGCTTCTTTTGGCGGGCGGTAGATTGAGCTAATCCGACCAAATCTAATAATTCGGCAATCCGTTGACGCTGTTTGCGCTTTGATATTTGAAATAGTCCAGCAATAAATTCCAAAAATTCCCAAGCAGTCAAAAAATCATAAAGATAAGCATTTTCAGGTAGATAGCCAATTTGTTGCTTGACGGTGCGATCACCTATCGGCTTACCCAAAATCACTGCCTTACCAGTAGTGGGACGAGTAATGCCTAGTAACGTTTTTAATAGAGTAGTTTTTCCTGCACCATTTGGACCTAATAAACCAAAAGTTTCGCCGCGATAAATAGTCAAAGAACAGTTTTTTAGCGATTCAATTTTTTGATTCAGCCAAAAACCAGTTCGGTAAGTTTTACCTAAATTCCAGGTTTGAACTACTGGCATTGAATTACTAGAGGCAAAAGTGGGTGATAAATCAGCAGAGTGCATAAACAACAGTCATCTAGAAAGTACCTTTTCCCTTATATAGTTCCCCTAAGCCGACTTTTTGATTACATTTTCTCTGAAGATTATTTTGACAAGCGAAGCTCTGGTAAAACTGTTGCGAGTATTGTTTGGCACAATTCAGGGAAAAAATAGAGAAGATCGTTGCGGTTTAACTTACTGTAATTATAATTAGGGCAATTTATTAACTTTATTTGAGCGACATTGATAAAACATGAATATTCTGTTTGTAATTACTAGAGCAGATACTATTGGAGGCGCTCAAGTACACGTCAAAGACTTGGCTCTTGCTTTACAGGAAGATCGGCATAAAGTAATGGTTATCACTGGCGAACAAAGTATCTACAACGAAGATTTAAACCAAGCAGGTATCGAATCAGTTGCCTGCCAATACTTGCAGCAGCGAATTAGCCCCGTTGCAGACGGTAAAAGCTTACGCTACATTCTTCATATAGTGAATTTATTTAAACCAGATTTAATCGCTGCTCATTCAAGCAAAACTGGAATTTTGGGGCGTTTAGCTAGTCAAATTACTAAAGTACCTTGTGTTTTCACTGCTCACGGCTGGTCTTTTACTACGGGGATTCCTGAGCCTAACCGTACGATTTATCGTTGGCTAGAAAAACTAACCGCACCATTGGCAGATAAAATAATCTGTGTTTCCGAATACGATCGCCAAATTGGTTTAAAAGCTGGGATCAACTCTCGGCAACTAGTAATGATTCATAATGGCATGAAAGATGTTGCTGCCAATTTGCGAGCCAATCCTGCTCAATCTGAACCGATTAAAGTGGCGATGATTGCTCGTTTTGATCGACAAAAAGATCATTTGACTCTCATTGAAGCCTTTAAAGACGTAAATGCAGAATTAATTTTGGTAGGGGATGGACCAAGCTTAGACAAAACTCGTCAAAGAGTTGAGCGGCTAGAAATGAATCAAAAAGTAACTTTTTTAGGTTTTCGTAAAGACATAGCCCAAATTTTAGCCCAAGTACATATTTATGTTTTAATCTCCAACTGGGAAGGGCTACCCTGCACCATCATTGAGGCGATGCGAGCTGGTTTACCCGTAATTGCTTCTGACGTTGGCGGGGTCAAAGAAATTGTCATTGAGGGGCAGACGGGCTATATAATTCCCCGTGGCGATCGCCAAACGTTACGTCAAAAGCTAAATTATCTGCTTGCCAATGAGCCAGCTAGAATCAGTATGGGCATTATGGCTCGCCAGAAATATGAATCTCAATTTACTTTTAAACATATGTATGACAAAACTATTGCAGCTTATCAAGAAGCGATCGCTATGGCATTCCTGAGCTGAAATTCTGCGCTCCGTTGCGCTAATTAAAAAAACCATTAACGATCCAAAACTTCTGCTAAAAAATGAGGATGGAGATAAATTAAACGTTAGCGAATTTCTCGAACAATTGAATTAGTTTAAATGTATTAGGTAATTTCGTAGCGAATCATCAATTTATTCATGAAAACTATATTGTTATGGCTAATCCGCAGTTATCGCCAGCTAATTTCGCCTTTGTTTCCTCCTACTTGTCGCTTTCAACCCACTTGTTCTCAATACGCTCTGGAGGCGATCGCAATTTATGGAGTGATCAAAGGTAGTTGGTTAGCCGTTGGTCGCATCTTGCGGTGTCATCCTTTTCATCCTGGAGGTTACGATCCTGTACCATCTTCGGATCGATCTGATAATTTTAAATGACCTAACTTCAATCCAGCTTTAGACATATTTAAACTTTAAGATGCTCTAGTATACGACTAGTCTACTTTTGATGCAGTGTTCGATGAGAATTAGTAAGTATGACTACGAATTGATCAACGAGCAATAATTTTATGTCTCGAATACTGACTTTTAATTTTAAGGTTTGGATTTTAGCAGCAGGCAGACTGTTATCCCAGATCGGAACGGGCTTTACTTTATTCTATGCACCGATTTTTTTTGTTAATCAGGTTGGGCTTTCTTCTACCCTGGTTGGCATAGCTTTAGGTAGTGGATCTGTTTCGGGAGTTATCGGGAGATTTTTAGGTGGACAAGGAACAGATTCTCCACGATGGGGACGCAGAAAAACTTTGCTGGCTTCGGCGGCGGTATCCATATTGGCGGATGTGGTTTTATCTTTGACAGCCAATTTTCCGATTTTGGTTTTGGGCAATCTGTTAATGGGTTTCGGGGTGGGGATGTATTGGCCAGCTACTGAAGCAGCAATTATCGATCTAACTACTCCAGAACAACGTAACGAAGCCTTTGCCATTACTCGATTGGCTGATAGTTTAGGTTTAAGTTTGGGGGTGGTGTTAGGTGGTGCTTGGATTGCTAACTCTGGTAATTACCGAGCCTTATTTGTTATTGATGGAATTTCTTTTACAATCTTTTTTGCCGTAATTTATTTTGCGATCGCCGAAACTTATCAATTTAAATCCCAATCAACCACAACCAAGCAAAATGGCTGGTCTTTAGCATTACGCGATCGCGCTTTGATGGTTTTTGTTCTGGTAAATATTTTATTTACCATTTATCTCTCTCAGGTGCAAAGCACCATGCCTCTCTATCTGAAAAATTTTGTGCAACTGCCTGATACGAGTACGGGTTTCTCCGAAAAGATCATTAGTGGTCTATTTACTTGGCACATCGCCTTTGCTGCTATCTGCCAGCTTCCCGCCGCCTGGATGCTAAATCGATTCAGTCGCGTTACAGGTTTAAGCTTTTCGCTATTACTTTGGGGTATCGCCTTTATTTTGGTTTGGGTCACAGGAACTAGAAGCGATCATATTTTAAATTGGGCAATCCTGACTTTAGGATTAATGTCTTTGGGAATGGTGACTTATACTCCTATTGCCTCTGGGTTAGTGGCAGATTTAGCACCAGAATCTTTGAGAGGAGTTTATCTATCGATTAACTCTCAGTGTTGGGCGATTGGCTACTTTATTGGGCCACCACTAGGCGGTTGGGCATTAGATAATCCCCAGTTTACTAATTATTTTTGGCTTGGTTGTGCTGCCTCTATATTTCTTGGCATAGGGATTTTACAGTATTTAAAACGGTTAATTGCAATTAGATGATTAGACAAAAATTCAACTAGTAATTAATAGCTATTTAGTGGGTCTAAATGCTGCAATGAGAGCAGCAGATTCCACGTCGACTGTTTCACTGAAATATATATCTTTTATGTTTTATTGGTTAGGCAAATTTTAACTGTAATTTTAAATAACAATTTTATACTACATTTAAATTACTTTATTAAAACATTAATACATAATTAAATAATTAGCTATTAACGAATGATTATTTACCAGAAAATCAACTCGATTAATTAGTGATAGTACCATGTCGGTATTTACTTACTACCATTGCTATATCAACGTTTGCTCTATAAGATATTCAATTAAAAGTACATTACTTTGCCAATTCAACAATGTGCTAAAAATAATTTATGAAAAGTATCAGCAGAATTTTACAATTTATTAATCAAGATAGTACATTTGATGATTATCAACAAGTCGATTTGATAACGCTCATTTTTAGTTATTTTTCAGCTTTTATGCCGAGCTATTTTATTGGTCAAAAACATTATCAGAAAGCGTTAATTGCTATTAGCTTATTTGGTCTATTATCAACAATCTATGGAGTCATTTACTTTTCAAGCGATCAAAATGTATTCAATTTAGGTAAAAAAACTTATCTAAATACACCAACAATTGCTCCGTTAATTTTAGCTTGCCTTATTTGTACAGCAGTTGGTTTAAAATTTAAAGCTATAAATTTTTTGCTAAATAATCAATTAGCAGCAAATTTAATCAAAAAGTCAAACCAACAAAGTGAGGCTAAAATTGCTGCTGAACAAGAAACAGTTGAATTAAAAACTAAATTAGAATCTCAAGTTATCAAAAGAACCGCAAGTATAAGTCTACTTAATCAAGATATCCAAGCAAGCAATCTTTTAATGAAGAAAATTGCCGAACTAACTCCCCATATTCTTTACATCTATGATTTGGAAAAAAAATGTAATGTTTATATTAATCGTTTTGCTGGTGAAATGCTCGGTTATTCTGCTGCGGAAGTAGAGCAGATAAATGTGCAACTATTTGATACATCATTACATCCAAACGATCGCAATTTGGTCAAGCAGCATCATCAAGCTTGCCTGACATTGAGTCATGATAATTGTCTTGAACTCGAATTTCGGATGCAGGATCGATACGGAAAATGGCACTGGCTTCAGAGCAAAGATACTGTCTTTGAGCGAGACAAAACTGGTAAGCCAACACAAATATTAGGCGTTATTCAAGATATTACCGAAACTAAAAAAATTCAGTCACAATCAGCCAGACTCAATCTGGAATTAGCTGAAAAAATCAAAATTCTAGAAACATGGCACCAAGAACGACTCAAGCTAGCAAAAATGAACGAATTTCTGCAAGCTTGTTTGACGATCCAAGAAGCTGAGACAGCGTTAATTGATCTACTCCAGCCATTATTTCCCAAAACTCATGGTGCGGTATATCTAGTGAACAACAGCAAAAATTTATTAAATGCGATCGCAGTTTGGGGAACATCTCACAGTAAGATTAGCTTTGAGCCAAATGAATGTTGGTCATTGCGCCGAGGAAATTCCCATATCTCTCACCCTAACACTGCTGGACTTTATTGTTCTCATGTTGAGTGCCAAACTGATTTGACTCCTACTCTTTGTTTACCCATGATTGCCAAGGGAGAAACATTAGGAATGCTGTATTTGCGTTTCAATAGTGTTGAAACAATTAATAAATCAATTCAAGACTTAGCAGAAACCGTGGCGCAAAATATTGCCATGTCTTTTGCCAATTTAAAACTTCAGGAAAAACTGCGATATCAAAGTTTGCGCGATCCTTTAACGGGATTATATAATCGCCGCTATTTGCAAGAATGTTTAACTAAAGAAATTGATCGCTCTCAAAGAAAACAGCAGTTTATTGGCATTCTGATGATTGATATTGACCATTTTAAACGGTTCAACGATCTCTATGGGCATAGTGCGGGAGATTTGATCCTCAAAGAGGTTGGACAATACCTCCGTTCTCAAACTCGTCAATATGATATTGCCTGTCGTTTTGGCGGAGAAGAATTAGTTATTGTCATGCCTGAAGCTTCGATTGAAAGTACGATTCTTCGGGCTGAAGAAGTTAGATTGGGAGTAAAACAGCTTGAGCTAGAATATCAAGGTCAAAAACTAGAATCAATTAGCGTTTCTATCGGTGTAAGTTGTTTTCCTGATGATAGTATTGACGTTGATGGGCTAATTGGTGCAGCGGACAAAGCTTTATACGAAGCAAAAAAACAAGGACGAGATTGTGTGCGACGATGCTGATTTTAAATATTTGTAATCAAATCTGAATTGTCATCTGTGTCCCAGATTCACCTACAATAATCTAAAAGCTGGTCAAAAATTCTTGAGCATCAATCAAGCCAACTCACATCAGGCGTATGAATAATTATTTTGCTACAGTATCTCGCGGTTTAGAAGAGGTTGCGGCACAAGAATTGGTACGTATTGGTGCAGAAGAGGTTCGCCCAGACTTTACCGGGGTTCATTTTAAAGGCGATAAAAGACTACTTTATCAAGCTAATCTTTGGACTAGGACTACTTTTCGGATTTTAATGCCGATCGCTAAAGTACCAAGTTTGAACGGCGATGAGCTTTATCGCAGTGTGCAAAAGCTAGATTGGTCAGAATATTTAGACCCCGACATGACTTTGGCGATCGCCTGTACGGGTAAGAATCAAAATCTCAATCATACTCACTTTACGGCGTTGCAAATTAAAAACGCCATCACTGATTGGCAAAAACGCCGAGGAGGAAACCGTTCTAGTGTCGATACGGAAAACCCCGATCTGCTCATTAATGCCCATATTGACGAAAAACACTGTATTATCAGCCTAGATAGCTCAGGCTCTAGTTTGCATCGTCGGGGATATCGCCCAGCAATTGGCGCAGCACCGATGAAAGAGACTCTAGCGGCAGCTTTGCTGGAAATGGCAGAGTGGACACCAGACTTGCCCTTTCTCGATCCAATGTGTGGTAGTGGTACGTTACCAATTGAAGCGGCGCTAAAAGCTTTAAACATTGCCCCAGGATTGTATCGCAACTTTGGCTTTCAAAGCTGGTTAGACTACGACGACAATTTGTGGCAAAGTTTACTTCAAGATGCTACCCAAAGCCAAAAACACGATCTGGCTGTACCGATTATTGGCAGCGATCGCGATCTTAACGTGATTAGGCAAGCCTTTGCCAACGCGGAAAGTTCTGGACTCGAAGACTATGTTAAATTTGCCCGTCAAGAACTCTCTACCATTGAAGCACCAGCAGATCGGGGAGTTTTGCTCTGTAATCCTCCCTATGGCGTAAGATTAGGCAAAGAAGCGGAATTAGGTGAACTATATCAGCTTTTAGGGGATATCTTTAAGCAAAGATTTAAAGGCTGGACAGCATATATTCTTACGGGTAGTATGAAGCTTTCTAGACAGGTAGGACTGAGGACTTCTAAGCGCATTAAACTATATAACGGCACAATTCCCTGTACTCTGTTGAAATATGAAATGTATTAAGCAAGAAGTAATTAGTCACTATTTCTATGTCTAGCCAGAAAATACGCAAAGCGGTGATTCCTGCCGCAGGTTTTGGGACTCGGATGTATCCTGCGACCAAGGTTTTTAAAAAAGAATTGTTTCCCATCATCGACAAGGATGGACGAGCTAAGCCAATTATCCTGGCTATAGTAGAAGAAGCGCTCAGTGCCGGGATTGAAGAAGTTGCCATCGTGGTGCAAAAGAGCGATCGCAATTTATTTCACGCTTTGTTTAAATCTCCTCCAAAACCTGAACTATGGAACAAGCTTTCTGCCGAGAATCAAGACTACAGCGAGTATCTACAAACTATTGGCGATCGCATTACTATTTTGACTCAGAGTGATCAGGAAGGTTTTGGTCATGCTGTTTTTTGTAGCCGTGATTGGGTGAATAACCAGCCATTTTTACTTTTACTGGGCGATCACGTTTATACTTGCGATCATGATTCTTGTGCTGCCCAGATGGTAAATATCTATCACCAAACAGGCACCAGCGTCATTGGCATCACCGTGATGGATGCTGATGTGATTCACAAAGCGGGATGTGTTGGTGGTAAGTGGCAAAGTGAATCGATCCTAGCAATCTCTCAGATCTACGAAAAGCCAACCATAGAGTATGCTAGGCAACATTTGCACATCTCAGGTATGCCCCAAGCTCAATTTTTAGGAGTTTTTGGTATGTATGTCTTAGAATCCGCTATTTTTGAGTTATTGGCAGCAGAGATCGCCAACAATGAACGCTTTAAAGGAGAATTTCAATTAACCACCTGCTTAGATAAACTAAGAGCCAACTATGGAGCGATCGCTTATTTAGTTAAAGGACAATACTATGACACGGGCATGCCTTTATTTTATCGCCAAACAATGATTGATTATTACCAAAACAGTAGCAAATAGCAAACTGCGCTTAAAATCTTAACCGAGCCAAAATACTCAAGTAGCCAAACCAGCATCGATTATCTCTGATTCCAAATCAAGCAACAGCTATTTAACCAATAACTAGAAATTTATACTTCTTATTAAGTAACCAAAATCTAATGCCCTACTGAGATAGGATTTTAAGTGATGTTTGATTAAATCACGAGTTAACTAATGAATTATCTAATTGCTGTATTACCTGATCGCTTCCAGGCAGAAGAAGCTTACACAGCGTTAGAAAAAGCGGGAATTCCTCTAAGTAAAATTGCGATCGCTGGTAAGGGCTACAGAACTGCTGACGAGCTGGGGTTATTCGATCCCAAGCAACAAGCCAAGAAAAAAGCTAGGTTTATGGCTTACTGGCTAGTTCCTTTTGGCTTTATTGGTGGCTATATATTTAATTTAATTACGGGATTAGACAATTTAGATTGGGCTGGAGATCCTGGAAATCATATAGTTGGGGGAATTTTAGGTGCGATTGGCGGTGCTATGGGCAGCGTGTTTATTGGTGGTGGTGTAGGTTGGGCTACCAGTACTGCAAGTGATACAGTTCCTTACCGAGATTATCTTGATGCAGACAAATATCTCGTATTGGTGGAAAATTCAGGTGGTTTTAGCGATCGCGCTATTCCAATCTTGCGTCAATTAGCTCCTGAAACGATTCAAAGCTACGAGGCTTAATTGCGTAAAGAAAAGATTTATAGTTAATCGTCCTCCTGAAATTGATTCTAGTGTAGAACGTAATTGCCATCAATTGATTCAGCAGAGTAGGGAGTCGTCACTTTCTGATTACAGCACACCCTCATCTAGTAATAACTTTAATCGCCCTGAAGAAAACAGTTTAATCGATTCTTCTTTCTGAGCAAACTGCTGCCAGAAGTATCTTGAGAGTAGCAATACTAGTTCATCAGGTTCGAGTGAGAAATATTAGTCTGCTGAAATAAATAACCAATTAAATATAAAGAGCCACATAACACAATTAATTTTTCTGGATCACTATGTTTGACCGACTCAATAACCTCATCCAAGGCGGTGATGACATTCTGATGAGTTTGACAGTTAAGTAAACTAGGACAAACCTGAGTAGCTAGGATAGCTAATTCTTTTGGTTCAGCACTGCTATGATCTGGTACGGGAACTAAATGCAGCTCATCTTGAGGCTTTAATAATGCTGCCAAAATATCTTCGTGATCTTTAGTCGATAGCATGCCGATAATCCAGGTAACTGGCCGCTTGATCGTATCTAAATATTGCCTGAGAGCGATCGCAGCTGCGGGATTATGTGCGCCATCAATCAACAGCGGCTGATTTTTCCAGGTTGTCCACTGTAGTCTTCCCAGCCAGCGCGTTTTATTCATCCCGGTTTGAATCGCTAGTTCAGGAATGATCCAACCCTGTTGCTGTAATATTTTAATCGTGGCGATCGCTATAGCGGAATTACTTAGCTGGATCTCTCCGAGTAAGGGTAAAGGATATTTAATGTCTTGATACTTTGCCCATCGAGGATTATTGGGCGCAGCCAGACTAATTTCTTGGGCTGGTTCGATTAACGTCAGAGGCGCGTTTAGCTCTTGTGCTTTGGAGATGACTACCTCTTTAGCTACGTTGGGTATTTGACCTACGACAACGGGACAATTAGGTTTAATTACCCCTGCTTTTTCTCGGGCAATGTCAGCTACAGTAGGACCAAGACGTTGCCAATGTTCTTTACTCAAAGAAGTAATCACGCTGACTAAACAATTGTCTTTAACATTGGTAGCATCTAGTCTTCCACCCAAACCTACCTCGATTACTGCCAAATCTACCTGCGATCGAGCAAAATAGAGCCAGGCTGCTGCGGTAATCACCTCAAATTGCGTCGGGCTTTCTAGATTAGGGGCGATCGCCAATTGAACATCCTCTAATATTTCGGCTAAATTAGAGCTAGATATAGCCTGTCCGTTAAGACTAATGCGCTCTGTCCAATCAACCAAATGAGGTGAAGTATAGCGTCCGACTCGATAACCAGCCTCGGTCAATATCGAAGCTAAATAAGCACACACCGATCCTTTGCCATTAGTTCCAGCAACGTGAATAATGGGGACTTGATTTTGAGGATTACCCAAACCTGCCAATAGTGTTTCAATTCTTTTCAAGCCCAGATTGACCCCAAAACGTTGAAAAGGTTTGAGAAGAGAATTAACCATGTCTTCTTGAACTATCATGTTGACAGCTTTGCCAAATTACTATGCCTGAAATCATCATAATCGAAAGTCAGAGCATGGTCTTTAGTTATCCTTAAATTTTTGGCAAACTCAGCGTAAATTTGTGGTGAATCGTAATATGAGTTTAAATAATTCAGCAACAATTTCACTGAAGCCAAAGTTTGGCTTCATACCGAGTCAAGAAAATAGATAAGATAGATAACTAAAGCAGCTGCAAAATATAAATAAATTTCTTAATCAAAGCAAGATCGCTAATTTATGGCACAGATAGAAACTAGAACCGAACCCATGATTCTGAACATGGGGCCTCACCATCCATCAATGCATGGGGTTTTACGTCTGATTGTGACTCTCGATGGGGAAGATGTGATTGATTGCGAACCAGTAATCGGGTATCTCCATCGAGGTATGGAAAAAATTGCGGAAAACCGTACCAACGTTATGTATGTTCCCTATGTAAGTCGTTGGGACTATGCTGCGGGGATGTTTAATGAGGCAATTACGGTAAATGCTCCCGAAAAGCTTGCTGGTATTGAAGTACCAAAGCGCGCTCAATACATTCGGGTAATTATGCTGGAGCTTAACCGCATTGCTAATCATTTGCTGTGGCTTGGTCCATTTATGGCAGATGTGGGTGCGCAAACACCCTTTTTCTACATTTTCCGCGAACGGGAACTAATCTATGACCTTTGGGAAGCTGCTACGGGACAGCGGTTGATTAATAATAACTATTTTCGTATCGGTGGAGTAGTTGTCGATTTGCCTTACGGCTGGATTGATAAGTGTAGTGATTTTTGCGATTACTTTGATCCCAAAGTAGATGAATATGAAAAATTAATTACCAATAACCCGATTTTCCGTCGTCGCGTCGAAGGTGTTGGTACAATTACCCGTGACCAAGCGATCAACTGGGGTCTATCTGGACCAATGTTGAGGGCATCTGGGGTGAAATGGGATTTACGCAAGGTCGATCATTATGAATGTTATGACGATTTTGACTGGGATATTCAGTGGGAGACAGCGGGAGATTGTTTTGCTCGCTATCTTGTCCGAGTCCGTGAAATGCGCGAATCACTTAAAATTATTCGTCAGGCATTAAAGGGTATTCCCGGTGGTGCTTATGAAAATCTAGAAGCGAAACGGATGGCGGAAGGACGTAAATCAAAGTGGAACGATTTTGAATACCAATACATAGCCAAAAAAGTTGCTCCTACCTTCAAAATTCCTGCGGGAGAACATTATGTGCGGATGGAAACTGGTAAAGGCGAATTAGGTATATTTATTATCGGTAATGATAATGTTTTTCCGTGGCGGTGGAAAATCCGCTCCCCCGATTTTAATAACCTGCAAATTCTGCCAGAATTGCTCAAGGGAGTTAAGCTGGCCGATATTATGCCTATTCTTGGTAGTGTCGATATTATTATGGGTTCAGTCGATCGCTAGAAGCAAAAAATTTAAGCGGTATTTTTTTAAGGTGAGAATGAATTGTCACCTTATTTTTTTAGCTAGTGCGAGTAAATAGTAAAATTATCAGCGATCGCTGCTTTGAGAAAACGATTAATTTGATCACGCACGGCTAAAGTTGATGTCAAACAAACTGATGGATAGGTTTAGTCCAGGTTTACGTAAAATCATCCGTAATATCGGTTGGTTATCTGGAGAAAAGGTTCTGGGAATGATCCTGAACCTTTCGATCGGCATTTACGTAATTAGATATTTAGGGTCTGAGGATTTTGGTAAGCTCAGTTATTGTCTTAGTTTGGTTGAGCTGTTTGGGGCGATCGCCAAATTAGGATTAGATGGCGTTGTCGTGCGTGATTTGGTGCAAGATGAGGAGTCAACACCAGAAATATTAGGTACTGCTGTTATCCTTAAGTTGTTTAGCTCGATTGTAACTTTAGCTTTAATTGCCTGGGCTGTATTGGCTTTAAAAGGAGATGCACAAACCTACTGGATCGCCATGGTTATTGCTGGGGGGTTAATCTTCAACTCGACCGAAGTAATTGATTTTTGGTTTCAATCAAAAGTTATGGCGAGATCGATTGTCATCATCAGAAGTATTAAACTCGTCCTCAGCTCTACTGCTAAATTATTGTTTATTGTTTTAAGACTTCCTCTAAACGCATTTGTCTGGCTAATCCTGGCAGATGCAGTGATGATGGCTGCTGGCACTATTTGGATCTACCTCAAACAAAATCAGTCAATTTTGGCCTGGAAGTTTAATTTTACTAGAGCGATCGCTCTGCTTAAAGATTCTTACCCGCTAATTCTGTCTGGCGTAATGGTGGTAATTTACATGAAGATTGACCAAATAATGCTGGGTAACTTGGTCAACAATGAAGCCGTGGGCAACTATGCAGCGGCAGTAAGATTTTCTGAAGTTTGGTACTTTTTTCCCGTCGCTATCTGCGCTTCTGTGTTTCCAGCAATTATTCGTGCTAGAGAGAAAAGCAAACAAGAATATTATGATAGATTACAACAACTGTATGACTTGATGGCATGGATCTCGCTGTTGATTGCTATTGCGATGACATTTTTGTCAGGGATTCTCGTCGATGCATTATTGGGCCAAGGATATGCCGAGGCAGGAGATATTTTGGCTTTGCATATTTGGGCAGGACCATTTGTATTTTTAGGAGTGGCTCGGAGCAAATGGTTGATTGTTGAAAACTTTACCCGATTTAATTTTGCCACCACCATCTTAGGAGCGATCGCTAACGTCTGGTTAAATTTTGTGCTGATTCCTACTTACGGAGGTGTGGGCGCAGCGATCGCTACTGTAATATCTTATGCCGTTTCTTCTCATGTCGCCTGCTTTATCTACCCGAGGATGTTCAATTGTGGTTGGATGTTAACTAAGGCTCTATTCGTACCCTTGAGAGTTCGGCAAAATTTTATTTACCTCAACAAGGTTAAAAAAATTCTTAATTAAATTAAATTTCCCTAATTATACGCCTCAAGGCAATAATCAGCCTGAACATGGCACTGAAGCGTTAAAGCAATAATTAATTTTCAGTCGTTGATTTGGATAAAATGCAATGTTTAAAAAAAAGTTAGCCAAATTTAGAAGAAAAGCCTTTGAATCTATTGGTTCAGACCGCTATTCTAGACCATCTTTATCTGAGATAGACAGAAAGCTGGAGAAGTATCTGACTCACACTAACGGCTTTTTTATTGAAGCAGGGGCTAACGATGGATTTAGTCAAAGTAATACTTATTATCTGGAGAAATTTCGCGGCTGGACAGGGATTTTAGTTGAAGGAATTCCCGAACTTTATCAACAGTGTGTTGCGCAAAGACCAAAATCACAGGTTTTTAACTGCGCTTTAGTGGCAGCAGACTCGACCGAGCCTTATGTTACGATGAAATACGCTAATTTAATGTCAATTGTGGAAGGCGCGCTCAAAAGCGAAGCAGCCGATCAGGTTCACCTCAAAAAAGGTAACGAAATTCAAAAAAATCTTGTGCCATATGAAGTTGATGTACCCACTAGAACCTTAACTTCTATTTTGGATCAATGCCAAGTTAGAGCGATCGATTTCTTGTCTTTGGATGTAGAAGGATTTGAATTAAACGTACTTAAAGGTTTGGACTTTGATCAATATCAGCCCAAATATATGCTAATTGAGGCAAGGTTCAAGTCAGAAATCGAAGAGTATATCTCAGATTTATATGTTCAGGTTGATCGCTTTTCTAGTCATGATTATTTATATCAGTTGAAAAATATTTAATCATTGCTAATCCAGCAAATTAGTGACATTAAACTGTTCAGCATTTTAATTGTCAATGCAGTCTCTAGGCGAAATTGAAATGAATCGTCGGTTTTTTCTGACCTTAATCGGGTTAAGCTTTTTAGCTACTATTTCCCCCAGAGCGATCGCCAAATTACTCCAAAATTTATCAGTCATGTTTTACGTAGATCCTCAGGGCAGCGATCAAGCTTTAGGAACAAAGGATGCACCCTTTGCTACCATACAGCGATCGCGAGACGCTATCCGCGAACTAAAACGCCAGCAAAACGGTACTCTCAGGCAATCAATTACAGTCTGGTTACGCGGTGGAACTCATTTTTTACCCCAACCTTTAGAATTAACTGCCGAAGATTCGGGAACAGCAGATTTTCCGATTATCTACCGAGCATATCCAGGGGAAAAACCCGTGATTAGTGGTGGACAGCGCATTACTGACTGGAAGCAACAGGGAGATATTTGGATTGCTAATCTGCCGCAAGTCAAGACGGGATTGAATTTTCGCCTGCTGCGCGTCAATGACGATTGGGCAATTCGCGCTCGTTATCCTAATTTTGAACCCGATGACCCTTTAACCAAAGGCTGGCTTTATCTTCAGCCATCCCAACCCCAACCTGTTGCCCCAGAGCTTGGCAAATTTAATCATGGTGTTGCTCGAGTTCATCATCGAGGAGATAGGCTGGAGTGGAATATTTCTGTGCCTGAATCAGGAAGATATCAAGTCTGGCTGCGTTATGCCAATAACATGAAAGCCTACGGTGTCGATAACATGGGCGGAAGAACGGCTTTGCGTTTAGGCAAGAAAAATACTAACATCTCGATTGCCGATCTGCCAGATACAGGGAGCTTTTCTACCTTCCGTTGGCAGTCGGTTGCTACAGTTCAGCTTAGTTCGGGAAAGCAGCAATTAGCTTGGCAGAATCTTCAAGGGGGTGGTTTAACCCTGGATGCTTTTGGCCTGACCAACGATCTTGATTGGAATCCTAACCAAGCGTTGCGTAGCGAATCGGTCAACAGCCAGACTGAAATTAAGCAACCTCAATTGGGAAAAAGTTTGATTATCGTTCACGCAGAAACATTTGAGCAGGCCACAGGCCAAGATTTAGCCATATTTCCTGAAACCAGTTTACGTACTAATATTGCCACTGCGGCTAAGCAATTTCCGCGGTGGCAAAGCTGGAATGGAGCAGAAATACACATTTTTCCTGATCGCGGCTGGGTCAACGCAATTTTGCCAGTCACCGAGGTAGATAGTCAATCAAACACTATTTATGTTGAATCCCCGCAAAATCTCGTGCCAGGAAATCGGTTTTTTATTGCCAATACCCTTGAAGCCTTAGATACTCCTAACGAGTGGTATTTAGATCGCACCACTGGAGATTTACATTATTATCCCCATAGTCCCAATTTTCCCCATGACGTAAATGTGGTAGCCCCAAAATTGGAGCGGCTAATTGTTTTAAAGGGCGATCGCGCTCAGGCAAAATATGTCGAAAACATTCACTTCAAGGGTTTGACTTTTACAGATACCAACTATACTCTGGCAGATAACTCTTACTTTCCCGCAGATGCAGCTATCTGGTTATCGGCAGCGCGAGGATGTGTAATTGAAAACTGTGATTTTACTTTACTCGGTGGTTACGGCATACGCTTACAAGAAGGTAGTTCCGAAAATTGCTTAAGGCACAACAACATGACTAAGTTAGGTCAAGGAGGAGTTGTGCTTTGGGGTAACCAGACGACTCAGCCATTAAATAATACGATTGCCGCCAATCAAATCGATGACTGTGGCAAAGTTTATAAGCACGTAGCGGGAATTTACCTCATTACTGGCAGTGGTAATCTTATTGCTCATAACCGTATTAGTAATCTGCCTCGCTATGGGATCTCGCTCAAATCTCTTGATGGCGATCGCTATTCTCACCACAATATTATCGAATTTAATGAAATTATCGATACAAACTTAGAAACCAACGACACCGGAGCAATAGAAACTTTAGGCAGAGACAAACAGGTTAGTGGCAATATTATTCGGTTTAACTTTATTCGTAATGTAGTTGGTATGAAAACTACCCCGCAGGGACAAATTGTTTCACCACACCTTACTTGGGGCATTTATCTGGATGACTACAGTAGCGGTACCCTGGTTTACGGCAATATTGTCGTCGGTACTGTTTTGGGTGGAGTAATGATTCATGGCGGCAGAGACAACCTAATCGAAAATAATATCTTTATTGGCGGAACAGAAAACCAAATTCAAGTATCGCCCCAAGATGAATTTATGAGAGATAATCAGTTCTGTCGCAATATTGTTGTCTACAACAGGTTGCAAGCAAAACTTTGGGATAGCAATAATAATTGGCAACCCGATTTGATCATCAACAGCGATTTTAATTTATACTGGCACACTGATGGATTAAACCTCGCCACAACTGCTACAGCCATTACACCTGAAGGAGATTTTAAACAATGGCAGGCGGCTGGCTTCGATCTTCATTCTTTAATTGCCGAGCCACCATTTGAGACTTCTCTCAATCAAGATTTAAATCAAATTCAGCCCAAAGATTTTAAACTCAAGAGTGACTGCGCTATAGTTAAGCAACTTCAGTTTCTCGCAATTCCCCTTGAATCTATAGGTATTCAAGGCTTTGAGCCACAATCTTCAACTTTTGGCTAAACTACTCTTGGTTCTGCTGCCGAATCCAAGCATCAATCGATTTAATTACCACTTTGTTGGATGAAAACCCCAGTTGCTTTCTTAATTTTTAATCGACCAGACACTACCCAAAAAGTATTTGAGGTAATTCGTCAGGCACAACCGCCCAAACTTTTAGTAGTTGCTGATGGTGCGAGAATTGATCGCCCAGAAGAGGCAGCTAAATGCGAGGCGGCAAGGGCAATTATTGATTCAGTTGATTGGGAATGCGAAGTGTTAACTAATTATTCGGAAGTTAATCTCGGCTGTGCTAAAAGGGTTGCTAGCGGATTAAATTGGGTATTTGAACTGGTAGAAGAAGCAATTATTTTAGAGGACGATTGTTTACCAGATCCGAGCTTTTTCCCTTTCTGCGAACAGCTTTTGGACCGCTATCGCCACGATAACCGTATCGCCGTCATCTCAGGACAAAACGTTCAATTCGGTAAAGCCAGAACTAATGATAGCTACTATTTTTCTCGCTATAATCTCTGCTGGGGTTGGGCAAGCTGGCGCAGAGCTTGGCAAGATTTTGACTTTGATATGAAACTATGGACAACAGTCAAAGAAGCAGGTTGGTTAAAAGATCTTTTATTAGATGATGATGCGGTCAAATTTTGGAATTATTTATTTCAATCGACTTATGAAGGACAGATTGACAGTTGGGCAATTCGCTGGACATTTTCCTGTTGGCTGCAAAATTATCTGAGTATTTTAGCCAATCACAACCTGATCTCTAACATCGGGTTTGATGTTCAATCGACTCATACAACCAAAAAGAATGATTTTGCTAATTTACCAACCAAACCCATGGAATTTCCGCTCCAACACCCACCTTTTATGATCAGAGACAGTAGAGCCGATCGCTTAACGCAAAGAACTTTATACGGCACTAATCCAGTTGGCAATACCAAAAGAGCTGTTAAAATCTTGCTGCGCCAAACTCCTCTAAAAAAATGGCTCTAAGTGTTGCTAAGCATAACTAATTATTGCTAGTCTCATTCCATTAACTACGTCAAGATCTAACTATCTAATTTGTGAAAATTCTGAGCCTAAGCACCAGTGATTTAAACGGAGGCGCACCCCGCGCTGCCTCTCGATTGCATCAAGGTTTGATCCAAGCTGGTGTTGATGCTCAAATGCTGGTGCAAACAAAAATGGGCGATTCGGCTCAGGTGATTGGCGCAACCAGCAAACTACTTAAAGGTTTAGCCATTACTAGACCAACATTGGATGCTCTACCGCTGTTGTTTTATCGTCAGCGCGATCGCACTCCGAATATTTATTCTTGCCAATGGTTACCTAGTCGCATTAATGCTCAAATTCAAGCTTTAAACCCCGATCTAATTAATCTTCACTGGATCTGTGGGGGCTATTTTCCCGTAGAAACTATAGCTAAATTTAACCGCCCTTTAGTTTGGACTCTTCATGATATGTGGCCGTTTACTGGCGGTTGCCATTACAGCCAACAGTGCGATCGCTATCAGCACTCTTGCGGTCAATGTCCCATCCTCAAAAGCGATCAAGCTGGGGATTTGTCTCGCTGGCTCTGGCAACGCAAAGCCAAAGCATGGCAAAATCTTAACTTGACTATCGTTACTCCTAGCAAATGGTTAGCCAGTTGCGCCAAAGCTAGTTCACTGTTTCACAACTTTCCTATCAAAGTAATTCCCAATGGTTTGGATATTCATAAATATCAGCCTATTGATAAACAGCTCGCCAAAAATCTACTGGAACTGCCTTCAAATAAGCAAATCATCTTATTTGGTGCAATGGGTGGTACTAGTGATCCGCGTAAAGGTTTCCAGCTTTTACAAACCGCTTTACAGCACTTAAAGTTATCTATATCACCAGATCGGGTTGAACTACTAGTATATGGTTCATCTCGACCAGCTAGATCAGTTGACTTAGGGTTTAAAACTCATTATTTAGGCTATCTCCATGATGATATTTCTCTTGCCATTGCCTATGCTGCGGCTGAAGTAATGGTAGTACCTTCGACCCAAGAAGCTTTTGGACAAACGGCTTCTGAGGCATTAGCTTGCGGTATACCTGTGGTAGCATTTAACACAACTGGTTTGAAAGATATTATCGATAGTCAACAAAACGGTTATTTAGCCACCGCTTTTGATCCCCAAGACTTAGCCAGAGGAATTGCTTGGATTATCGAAAATTCTGAGCGTTGGCATAGGTTGTCAGAATGTGCCAGAGCTAAAGTAATCCAGGAATTTACTATTCCTATTCAAGCTGATCGATACCGCCAACTTTTTCAAGAAATTTTAGTCAAGCCAAATGCAACTTAAACTAGCCAATCATTACAGCCAAGATATATCAAGTAGTAAAAACGACAAAGCCATTTTCCTGTTTTTGGGTTTGGCTTTATGGGTTTTTATTCCCATATTAGGCATTTTTCCGCTAATTTTCTTTATTCATCTCAACCAAAAGTCAAAAAGTAAGCTTAACGTCCTGGTTTCTTTATTAGTAATCTTCACAATTACCATTTTTGTCTCATCGGCAGATGTTATTTCTGACCTAGCGGTGTACGTTGACAATTACAGCAAATTGAACAGTAAAACTCCTTTGGAAATCTCTGGAGCGCTAGGACTAGAATGCTTGCTTTGGATAGCTAGCTATCCAATCTATATACTTTCTAATGGCTCTAACTATGCTTTTATTTTTTTCTGGTCTTTTTTTGCTAACGCCGTAACTTTTTTTGTCATTGCCAAAGGCTTTTCGCCCCGAAATTATGGTCTACTGCTGCTATTTATTGTTTCTAATCCTATTTATATCGGGTTTCAAGGCTTTTTAGTTAGACAATATTTTGCTACTTTGATCTTTTTGATTGCCGTTATCAATATAGATAGAAAACCTGTAATGTGGGGGTTGTATTTACTTAGTTTGCTGGCGCATCTGGCAAATCTAATTTACTTGCCCATATTGCTACTGTACGATAAGGTTCGCTTATTAGGGAACAAAGTAGTCGTAGTATTAATGGTTGCTTTAGGAGTTGCTTTACCTTTTAGTAATACTTTAGTAGTAAATTTATCCGAGCGTGTGGCAGGATTATTACCTGGGGACTATTCTATGCTCATTGTCGGAAAAACCGCCTACTACGCCAAAGAAAGAGTTAATGAATCTAGCTTTATCGTTCCTTTAGTAGAACATTTATTGATTTTAATCATTATTTTTGTTTTTGTTAAAAATCAAAAATTTAAGACTGCTCAAGAAAGATTAATTTATTTTTTATATCCAGTTTTTTACATTCTTATGTATCTCGGGAAAGATATCGATATGTTTTCCAATCGAGTTGCCTTTCTACTTTTCCCTTTTGGTGGCTTGTTTTACTATTTCGCAATTGATCACAAGTGGAAAATATTCAAAATGCCTATTTTGGTTTTAATATTTACACTTAAGATTATGTATTTCAACTATTATTTATATGATATTAGTTTAGGAAAAAGTGAGTTTCATTATTTAAACGATCAGGTGTACAGCTCTACAATTGTTGACTACATTGAAATGGCTATAGATAATTTCACTGAAGACGTTAAGATCAAAGAGAAGCCTACTCGCAGTTTAAGTTGAAGTTTACTTGGGAAGATTTTACTTAAAGAAACTGTTGGTTAACATTTATCTAAATACTAATATTTGATGAAAATAAATAATTTAGAAGGCGATCGCAATTCTCAGGCAAATCCGCTAATTTCGATAATTACAGTAGTTTTTAACGGTAAAAAATCTTTAGAGAAAACTATCCAGTCAGTAATCAATCAGTCTTATGAAAACATAGAATATATAATTATTGATGGTGGTTCAACAGATGGCACGGTAGAGTTGATTAAGCAATATGAACCATATCTGAACTCCTGGGTTAGTGAAAGCGATCGCGGTATTTATGATGCGATGAATAAAGGTATTAAACTAGCTCAAGGCAGAATTATTGGGATCTTAAATAGCGGCGATTTATACAGCCAAAATGCTTTACAAGAAGTGGCTGAACTATATTTACTCAACCAAACAAGTGAACATTTAATTATTACGGGAGCGATGATTCGTTTCGATACTCAGGCTGAGATTGAATTTATCCAGCAACGAAACCAAATAGATTTAAACCGTAGAATAAATTGGGGAATGCCGCTCAATCATCCCGCTACTTTTGTCACCAAAAGTGTTTATGAAACCATTGCCTATTTCGATCCAGAGTTGCAAATTTGTGGTGATTATGATTTAATTTTTCGAGCGTATCATAGTAAATTAGTAAAGTTTGTTTTTACCAACAGCATTTTAGCTTCTATGAGTATGGGAGGAGTATCCGAAAGCTTAGCAGGTATAGCAATTCGAGCTAGAGAAGCCCTGAAAATTCGGCAAAATAACCTAAATATCGTCTACAATGCGCTCATAGCTTTAAGACTAATTATAATTGGTTACGTCAAGCATTTGCTAGTAGCGTTTATGGGGCGAAAGGTAGTTTTAATTCGACACAAAATTAATCCCAATTCTCGCCTCAAAAATTTAGTTGGCGATCGCCAAAACCTATTTTATTGAATTTTGCCCCAAAATAACGATAAATTCGACTAGGTGACCATTAAACTCGTAATACTATGAAGATTTCTGATACAATTTCCCCAGCTTATACCCGATTTTATTGGTGCTGCATTGTGAGTTTAGGCTGTCCTAGTTCAACCGATTAATAGTCGATACATAACAGGTTAATCTATAACCCCTCGGTTCTAACAAAATAACTATTAAGGCTAAATATTCATGATCAAAATTAACGAGAGAGTCGAACGAGAACAGCAGTTTCATGATGTTCGTTACAGTGACGAAAGTATACGTCGGCAAAAAGTAAGTAAATTTTATAGCATTACCGATTCAATTACCAAAGCGTACCAGCAAAAACTGTTAGACAGCAGTAAAAATTCTAAAGTAATTGAATATGGCTGTGGCAAAGGAAGCTGTGCTTTTAAACTAGCGAAAAATCAGGCGAAATTGGTTACGGGAATTGATATCTCACCAGTTGCTATTGAAGCTGCTAAACAGCAAGCAGTCGCTGAAAATATTGATGGCAATGTTGAATTTAAGGTGATGAATGCCGAATATTTAGAGTTTGCTGAAGGCTCTTATGACTTAATTTGTGGTTCAGGTATACTACATCATCTAGATGTAGATTTGGCTACAAATTCTATTGTCCAAACTCTTACACCCAATGGCAAGGCGGTATTTCTTGAACCGCTAGGACACAATTTTTTGATTAACCTCTATCGTCGACTAACACCTACGATTCGGACAGAAGATGAGCATCCCTTGATAGAAAAGGATTTGCAGACGATCTCGCGTAGCTTCAAACAGATAAAAATTCGCTACTTTTACCTAACTTCTCTGGCTGCTTGTTTCGTGGCGGGCAAACCAGGATTTAAAACTTTATTACGCTGCTGCGAATTTATTGATTCTATTGTGCTAAGGATGCCAGGTATTAGACAGCAAGCATGGTTAGTTTTAATTGAGCTATCTCAACCGATAAAGGCAAATAATTCGTGACTTTGAATTATTTTTACATTATTTGACGATAAATTCACTTAATAATGTCAATATATAAACTAACCTAGACCAAAACTGACATGAGTGTGAGTAAAAATCCTTCTGTTTCAATCATCATTCCTACTTACAATGAAGTCGACAACATTGAGGCAGTTGTAATTAAGTTTTTGGCTTCTGATTATTCTAATATACTGGAAATACTGATTGTAGATGGAATAAGTACAGACGGAACACAGGAAAAAGTTATCGGTTTATCTCGTATTCATCCCCAAATAAAATTAATAGAAAACCCACGACGTATTCAATCAGCAGCTCTTAATATTGGTCTAGAAGCTTGTAAAGGAGATATCTTTTTAAGAGCCGATGCTCATTGTAATTATGCCTCAGACTATATAGAACAATGTGTTGCAGCTTTACAAAGTTCTCAGGCGGTTAATGTCGGAGGCGCACAACGATTTATTGCTGCCAATAGTTTTCAGGCTGGAGTTGCTTTAGCTTCGAGAAGTCTTTTGGGTAGCGGAGGCGCGAAATATCGCGATCCTAACTATGATGGCTATGCCGAAACAGTTTTCTTAGGCTGCTTTTGGCGCTCGGTGTTAGCTGAGGTTGGTGGATACGAAGTTACTCGAAAAGAAGACTCGGAACTAAATTTTCGCTTACTGAAAACTAAGGGCGATCGCGCTATCTATATCAGCTCGAAAATTAAAGTTTGGTATTATCCTCGTCCCAATTTGTTAGGATTGTGGCGACAATATGTCAAGTATGGTCGTGGTAGCTGCATTATGTCTGCTAGATATGCTGATACATTACCCCTGAGAAACAAAATTCCTTTTTTTTGCGTAATGTTGTTAACTATAGCTGTAATTGCTGATTTAACTATCCTAAATGGCTTGCTACACACGATACCGCTAATTATGTTGGGAATCTGTCTAATTGCTATGGAAGCAGCTAGGGTGACTTGGAAATATAACCGCAGTTTTGGCGAAGAATTTTGGAACGGATCTACAGAATCAATTCCTAGTTTTGCTAGTCGCTGGTTTTGGTGTACCGTAGCGATCGCAACCATGCCAATAGCTCACTTTACTGGATTTAGCTATCAGCTTTGTCTGAGAAATATTTTGAGAAACCACGACAACTGCTTTTTTGAATCTCGTTCTTGTATCCCCCAACACAATTCCCGCGTAAAAGAGAAAATAAAGGCATAAAGTTTGCTTAAATAATTTAAGTTGCTATTTTAGCGATTCAACTTAAATGTGATCGTTTAATTATGAGTTTTATAGTTGGGAGTAGAATATGAAAGTTATCATCTTGGGTGGAGACGGTTTTTGTGGCTGGCCTACCTCACTGCACTTATCGAATCTCGACTTTGAAGTCATTATTGTCGATAATTTATCGAGGCGAAATATAGACAACGAACTGGAAGTTAGCTCTTTAACGCCGATTGCACCTATTGGGCAAAGGCTAAATACCTGGAAAAAAGTTACTGGTAAAGAAATTAAATTTCACAATATAGATATTGCCGAAGAATACGATCGCCTACTTAATCTGATTTTGGCAGAAAAACCCGATGCGATCGTCCATTTTGCCGAACAACGGGCTGCGCCTTATTCGATGAAGTCTTCCAAGCACAAGCGATATACGGTTAATAATAATCTTAACGCCACTAATAATTTACTTTGCGCCATTGTTGAATCTGGCTTGGATATTCACCTGGTGCATTTAGGTACAATGGGAGTCTATGGCTATGGTACAGCAGGAATGAAAATTCCTGAAGGCTACCTAGACGTGGAAGTCGTTACCGACAATGGCGATCGCATTCAACAAGAAATTCTTTATCCAGCTAACCCTGGTAGCGTCTATCACATGACCAAAACCCAGGATCAGCTATTTTTCTACTACTACAATAAAAACGACGGTATTCGCGTCACCGATCTGCATCAAGGCATTGTTTGGGGAACTAATACTCCTGAAACTTTAATGGATGAGAAATTGGTCAATCGCTTTGACTATGATGGAGACTACGGGACAGTTCTCAATCGCTTCTTGATGCAGGCTGCCATTGGCTATCCTTTGACGGTTCATGGTACTGGAGGTCAAACTCGTGCTTTTATTCATATTAAAGATACGGTACGTTGCGTACAGTTGGCGATCGCCAATCCACCCAGTCGGGGTGAACGAGTTAGAATTCTCAACCAAATGACAGAAACTCATCGGGTGATCGATCTTGCCAAGATGGTTTCCGAAATGACTGGGGGAGAAATAGCCTATCTGAAAAATCCTCGCAATGAAGCAGTAGAGAACGAACTATTTGTTAAAAACCAGCGTTTTATTGATTTAGGATTAGAACCGACTACTCTTAGCCAGGGATTGCTCAAAGAAGTAACCGAAGTAGCAGAAAAATATGCTCATCGATGCGATCGCAGTAAAATCCCCTGTACTTCTTTATGGATTCAAAAACAGCAGGCAAAATCGCAAAGCAACAGTTTAGAACCGACTGAAACAAGTAAGGTTTAGTTTGTAGATGGTTTAGTAGGTAAAGTAGACGGGTTAAGAGCTTTTAGCTTTTAGCTTGTGTAAAAATAAACTTCGTCTTGAACCATCATCATTAATTAATTTATCTTAAATAAACAGCAAAAAAGCGATCGCCATTCTAAGATGAAAGCGATCGCTTCTGTTCATACCTACAACTACTAAATTGCTATCTGAGATTCGACTTTTTTCTCGTTTTGCAAAGCCGCATAAAGGCGGTTCAACGCTTTGAGATAAGCCCTGGCTGAAGCCACGATAATATCGGTATTAGCAGCCCGACCAGAATACACCCTGTCTTGATAACGTAGGCGAATTGTAACTTCTCCAATAGCGTCAATTCCTGCCGTTACCGACTGAACCGAAAATTCGATCAGTTCATTGGGAATATTGGTGACCCGATTGATCGCTTTGTATATAGCGTCAACAGGCCCTGTACCAATGGCTGCATCGGTAAGTTCCTCACCATCAGGAGTGCGAATGGTTACAGTAGCGGTTGGTTGAGAGCGATCGCCACAGGATATTTGTACTAGTTCTAAGCGAAATAGTTCAGGAGGTTGTCTAATCTCGTCACTGACAATTGCCTCTATATCCCAATCACTAATTTCTTTTTTCTTATCCGCAACTTCTTTAAACCGCACAAAAGCTTTGTTGAGGTCAGTTTCCGATAGTTCAAAACCCAATTCACTTAAGCGAGTGCGGAAAGCATTACGACCAGAATGTTTACCCAAAATAATCTGCTGATTATCGGTCAAGCCAATAGACTGAGCATCCATAATCTCATAAGTCAGCTTGTTCTTCAGTACCCCATCCTGATGAATTCCCGACTCATGAGCAAAGGCATTTGCCCCGACAATTGCTTTGTTGGGTTGAACCATTAACCCTGTACGATTAGAAACCAAACGCGAGGTTTTATAAATCTGTCGGGTATCGATATTAGTTAGGGGTTCATTCGATGCTTCTGACCTACCCAAAAAAGGATTAAAGTACTGACGGCGTACATGGAGAGCCATTACTAATTCTTCCAAAGCTGCATTACCTGCTCTTTCGCCGATACCGTTAATGGTACATTCCAACTGTCTAGCGCCATTTTTTACGGCTTCCAAGAAGTTCGCTACCGCCAAGCCTAAATCATTGTGACCATGAACCGAAACAACTGCTTGGTCTATATTTGGTACATTTTCACAGATACCTTTGATTAACTCCCCAAATTCAGTGGGAGTAGTGTAGCCGACTGTATCAGGAATATTAACTGTCGTTGCCCCAGCTGCAATCGCTGCTTCTAATACCTGATAAAGATATTCAGAATCTGTCCGCACTGCATCCATTGGGGAAAACTCCACATCGTCCATGAAGGATTTAGCGTAAGATACCATTTCCTGAGCAATATCTAAAACTTCAGCACGAGATTTTTTGAGCTGATACTCTAAATGAATATCAGAAGTAGAAATAAAAGTATGAATTCTGCCCTTTGCCGCAGGTTTTAAAGCTTCAGCAGCAGCCTTGATATCAGCTTTAATCGCTCTAGCTAGACTACAGATCACTGGCCCCTTTTCCGTCCCAACCTGAGCCGCAATTTTTTGTACCGCTTCAAAGTCTCCAGGACTGGCAAAAGCAAATCCCGCTTCAATTACGTCAACTCCCAGTCTAGATAGAGAATGGGCAATTTCTAGCTTTTCTTCCACGTTGAGAGTCGCGCCAGGAGATTGTTCTCCATCTCGTAAGGTGGTGTCGAAAATAATGATGCGGTTGTTTGAATTGTCCATAGTCCAAATACTTTGGGGGAATTGATAATATTAAGAATTATAGGCGATTTACCTCAGTGCTGAATCACCAGAAGATAGAAAAAATCTCTGCTACCTTCTTGCTTTAAGACTAACAAAAATGTTCGCTCCAGCTTATTTTCCACCAACCACAACGTTTCTAATCCGAATGTGAGGGCCACCAACGCTTACAGGTAAAGGCATTTGCCCTCCTTTACCACAGCCACCGTTAGTATAGAGAGTATCGCTACTAATTGCATCTATATCCTGGAGGGTTTGAAATACGTTTCCTGATAGAGTTACATCGCTAACGGGTTCGGCAATTTTACCGTCACGAATCATATAGCCTTCTGCTGCTGCAAAGGTAAACATTTCGCCGTTAGTTTGTCCACCTAACATTCTGACGGCGTATACTCCTTCCTCCACGCCCTCAAACATTTGTTCTAAAGGAGTGTTTCCTGGTTCAATAGCAGTATTAGTCATTCGCACTATGGGGGGATAGCTGGCGCGAATCGCTCTAGCATTACCTGTAGGGATTTCCTGCATTTTGCCTGCTGTTTCTAGGGAGTGGAGACGCTGGGTTAAAACACCGTTTTTAATTAGATATTTGCGTTGCCCTGGCACACCCTCATCATCATATTTCATCGATCCTGGCAGATTCTCAAGCGTTGCATCATCTACTACGTTTAGCTGTTCAATCCCCATTGGCTTACCTAAAGTCAGTAATTCTTGCATCTTAGGATTTTCATAAACAAAATCAGCTTCTGATAGATGACCAAAAGCCTCGTGAATAAACACACCAGCGAGGTAAGGGTCGAGAACTACCGTATATTGACCACCTTTGACCGATTTTGCTTCTAATTGTCTGACTGCTCGCTCTGCTGCACCTCTAACCCGATCTTCAATACCGACTAAAGCATCAAAGTCATTGCGGGAGTGGACAGACTCAAAACCCTGACGCACAATACCAGCTTCATCTTTAGCGATCGCCGCAAAGCGTCCATTAACGTCTAACCTTTCTTGAACGATACAGCTACCAGTCGAGTTAGCAAAGATTTTAGTCGCAAAGCGATCGCCAATACTTGCCATTGTAGTTTGGATGCGAGGATCGTAATCTAACAATATTTGATTATAAGCCTCTAATAGTTTCCGTTTATCCTGTAGAGATACACTACGGGGATCGCGCTTAATTTTTTCGGGAACATAATCCTCTATAGGTTCAACTGTTGCTAGTTGAGTCTCTTCTTGACCTACCAGTTTTGCTTGCGAAATCGCCTCTTCAATTCTCTCATTCAACTCTTTTAAACCATTAAAGGTCACAAAACTCCAGCCACCATTGTGACAAGCGCGAATTCCTCCCTCAAGAGAAAAACTACGATCTACTGAGTCCAAATGTTTACCGCGAAACGAAAGCCCTGTAGACTCGCTTTGCTCAACGCGGATTTCTAAGTAATCTACCTTGTCTTTGTAAGTTGCGATCGCGGAGCGTACCCTTGGGGTAATCGCGCTTTTTATTTGCTCTGTAGTTGTTGTAGTCTTAGTAGTTGCTATAGTCATTTGGTGTAATTGTGGTTTAAAAAATGCGTGAGCTTTGAGTTTGTTAGACGTTATATCTTACATTTTAGAGAATTGTTGCCCAAGATATCGAGCAATCGCATTGATCAAAGCTGCGATATTGCTAAAAAAATTAATTACACCACCTATCACCTAGAGTACTTTTGTGAAATTGTGGATAGAGCGATCGCTGAATCTCATGAAACAATCAATATTGGATTCTATCCGATTGAAACAGTGCAAAACTGGCATCATGATCATCAAATTGAAGCCTTAGCTGCCCTTGATTTTTATACTAAACATAATATGTAGTATTTCTCTCAAAATCCTTTGCGTCTTTGCGCGAAATAAAAGGCTGGAATTTCCTTTAACGCTCTTGTAAGTGCTAAATTAGCAAAAAAGTAATCTGCTACTTATTCGTTCATACTCTGAAAGAAATCAATTGTACTTTTCAAAGCCGCTACAAAAGCATCAATCTCTTCGCGAGTATTATAGAAATATAAACTAGCTCTAGCACTACCAGAGGCGTTCAAAATGCGATGTAAAGGTTGAGTACAATGATGACCAGAACGGATTGCAATACCATCATGATCCAGTAGTGTGGCCAGATCGCTGGCGTGAATACCAGGTACGTTAAAAGCTGCTAAAGCTGCTCTACCTTTGCCGTCTGAGTTAGGTTTATTACCGTAAATTCTTAAGTTAGGAATTGTTTCGAGCTTTTTAAATAAATAGGCGGTTAATTCTTCTTCGTAGGCGTGAATTTTATCCATACCGATACTGTTAAGATAATCCACTGCTGCACCAAGCGCGATCGCTTCCCCAATGGCAGGTGTTCCAGCTTCAAATTTGTGGGGTAAGTCGCCATAGGTAGAATGATCTAAAAATACTTCATCAATCATTTCGCCACCACCCATAAAGGGAGGCATTGCTAGCAAGATCTCTTTTTTGCCGTAGAGAAAGCCAATCCCTGTAGTAGCGCACATTTTGTGTCCTGATGCTACTAACCAGTCACAGTCGATTGCCTGGACATCAATCGGCATATGGGGAACGCTTTGGCAAGCATCGATTAGTACTTTTGCACCGTATTGATGAGCTTCTTGAGTAATCGCTTCGACGGGGTTAATTACCCCAAGAGTGTTGGAAACATGAACGATAGATACTAGCTTAGTTTTGCTAGACAATAAAGACTTGTACTGTTCAAAATCAAACTCTTCAGTAGGCGTTAGTTCGACATACTTAATTACCGCGCCAGTCTTTTGTGAAATAAGCTGCCAAGGAACAATGTTGCTGTGATGTTCCATTACTGACAGGATGATTTCATCCCCTGGGTTGAGGTTAGCTAATCCCCAGCTGTATGCCACTAAGTTGATCGCTTCACTAGCATTGCGCGTAAAAATAATTTCCTCACGGCAAGCAGCATTAATAAACTGCGCCACTTTATCTCTGGCACCTTCATAGGCATCGGTAGCTCTACCACTTAGAGTATGTGCGCCACGATGAACGTTAGCATTATCTCTTTGGTAATAATGTTGCAGCACATCTAGTACTGCCTGGGGTTTTTGAGAAGAAGCAGCACTATCAAAGTAAATTAAGGGATTATCGTTAACCTTTTGATGTAGAATCGGAAAATCGCTTCTGACGCGATCGCCTAAAGTTTTTGATTGGGTAAAAGTCATATTAATTGGTTACTGGTTAATGCTTTACTTTTTGCTCGATAGTTTGGGTAATCCTGGTTCTCAAAGATTTTAGCGGGATGCGCTCAATAATCTCGGCAGCAAAAGCATCAATTAATAGCTGGTTAGCATCCGCTTCACTTAAGCCACGACTACGGAGATAGAAGATTTCTTCTGGTTCTAACTGGCTTACTGTCGCACCATGAGCGCATTTGACGTTATCAGCAGTAATCTGTAATTCTGGTTTAGTATCTACCCTGGCTTTAGAAGAAAGTAGCAGATTGCGGTTTAGCTGAGTCGCATCAGTAAGTTGTGCTTCTTTGGGAACAAATACCTTGCCATTAAAGACTGTATGAGCGCGATCGCTGACGATACATTTGTGCAGCTGATCGGTAGTGCCATAGGGTTTAGTCAGAGCGATAATACTGTGGGTATCCGATGTTTGTTCCCCTGTCGCTACCGTTAAACCGTTGAGATTAGTTTCGGTTTGTTCTCCCCGCTGCCAGACTTCAGGATTATGCCGAAACAGCTTTGCTCCTAAATTAATCTCACTTATAGTGTAGTGACTATCACGCTCCTGAGAAATGGCGGTTTTGCCAATATGATAGCTCGCCTCTGATTCTTGCTGGATGCGAGTATGATTTACTCTCGCGTTATTTTTCACCAAGACTTCAGTAACGGCATTGGTAAAGTATTTTCCTTTCCCGACATATTCTTCCACAAGAGAAAGACTTGATCCTGTTTCGCCTACTACTAAGGTGCGAGGTTGAATAAAGCTAGCCTCTGATTCACCATCAGCTATAAAAATTAAATGTATCGGAGTTTCAATCACTATATTTTTGGTTACCCAAACTACCGCAACATCTCTACCACCTGCGGTATTTAAAGCAGTAAAAGCATCTTGTTGACCATGTTGCTGGGCAAAATATTTTGCTGCATCAAATTCTTTAGGCAAATTGTCTAAGTTACCGACATACACCCCAGAAGGTAATCTTGATATGTCAGATAGTTCCGCATTGTATAGCCCGTTAACAAATATCAAACGACTATGTTTAGTTTCTGATAAAGACAAATCATCAGTTGCTTTAACATTTTGGGCTGCAACAAATTTCTCTTCTGTCAGAGACGATAAATCGATAAATCGCCAGTCTTCATCTTTGCGAGTAGGTACCGATAAACGAGACAGCCAGCTTTTGGACTCTTGACGAATATCTTTTAACCATTGAGATTCTGATTGATTTACTTGGCATTGCTGGAGTAAACCTGTGAAGAAAATATCTTCCACTACAGTAGTTTGATGAACCTTAGAAATAGTTGCAAAAGGAATTTGTACTGCCATTATCTTCCTACCCCCGCCGCAGATTTATCATCCAAAAAGTCGTAACCACGAGACTCTAGTTCCAAAGCCAGTTCTTTCCCACCACTGGTAATAATTTTGCCATCCTGCATGACATGGACAAAATCTGGCTCGATATAATCTAGCAGGCGTTGGTAGTGAGTAATCAACAAATAAGCTTTTTCGGGAGTTTTCAGTTGATTTACTCCATCAGAAACAATTCTCAGGGCATCAATATCTAAGCCTGAATCAATCTCATCTAAGATGCTTAAAGTAGGATCAAGCAATGCCATCTGGAGAATTTCGTTACGTTTCTTTTCTCCACCAGAAAAACCTTCGTTGAGGCTTCTCTCTAGAAAGCTAGACTTCATTTTTACCACTTCTAGCTTCTCTTCAATCAAATCTTCAAAATCAAAGGTGTCAATTGCTTCTAACCCTTGATGTTTAAGCTTGGCGTTGTAAGCAACTCGCATAAAGTCTAAATTACTGACTCCAGGAATTGCCATAGGATACTGAAAAGCTAAAAATATACCGTCATTAGCCCTTTGATTGGGTTCTTGCTCAATAATATTTTGACCCTGATAGATAATCTCCCCTCCAGTGACTTCGTAGTCTGGGTGTCCGGCAATAATTTTCGCTAGGGTGCTTTTTCCTGAGCCGTTGCGCCCCATAATAGCGTGGATTTCTCCAGCCTTGATCTCTAAATTTACACCTTTGAGGATAGGTGTATTTTCTACGTTGGCGGTTAAATTGCGTACTGATAAAATTGTTTGGCTCATTGTTTGTTAAATAAACAATTTTTGACTATGGGTTTAAAGACTCTCAGACGTAGGTAAATCAGGCTATGCGCTGAAGAGAATTAAGTAAAACTTTACTACTTAAACAACAAAAATATTGTTTAAGTTTATTGTAGACTACATTAACTATCAATACATTGTCAAAATTGAGGGAAATTATTAATTTGGGTTTAAATGCGATCGCACAACTGCAATAACGATGTGGTTTTTGAGGTGCGATCCTGATTCTCTAATCAAGATAAGTTTAAATCACTACCCTAAATATGTAATTCGCTGCCGAATCTATATATTGTGCCACGAGTTGTTTTTGTAACTTGCTTTGTTCTTTAAATATGAAGCTGAATTCAAGAAAAACGAGTTTTTTGTCAAGATTTGAAGTGATTACTCGCTCTGATGATGCTTATTTAAAATATGTATAGAAGTTTTGTTTCGTTTGCTACATCATTATTGAATGATAGAAGCTACATATAATATTGACAAGCTAAAACACTTATGCGCTTCCAATTCATAAGTGATAATCAGTTGACATTAATTTACAAAATTTAATATTGGTATATAATTGCTAGAAAATATTTCGACATTTTAGAAGTTTTCTATATTTAAGCCAATTTATTAAGAACAATATTTCTACACTCAACCCTCATTTCACTATGAACAACACTCAAACTAATCAGACAGCACTTCCTCATGTAGTTATCGTTGGTGGTGGTTTCGGCGGACTTTATGCAGCTAAATCTCTCAAGAATGCTCCGGTGAGAGTAACGTTAATTGACAAACGTAATTTTCATTTGTTTCAACCCCTGCTATATCAAGTAGCTACAGGCACACTGTCTCCTGCGGATATTGCTTCTCCTCTGCGCGTGATTTTGAGTAAACATCAAAACACTCAGGTTTTGCTAGACAAAGTTGTAGATATTGATCCTGAAGCCAAAAAAGTTTATCTGAAAGATCGAGAAGCATTAAACTATGATGCTTTAGTTGTAGCAACTGGAGTTAGCCATCATTACTTTGGTAATGACCAGTGGCAAGATGAGGCACCTGGCTTAAAAACCGTAGAAGATGCTTTAGAAATGCGCCGTCGAATCTTTATGGCGTTTGAAGCAGCGGAAAAAGAAAGCGATCCCGAAAAGCGTCAAGCCCTTCTAACCTTTGTAGTTGTGGGCGGAGGTCCAACTGGAGTAGAATTAGCAGGTGCGATCGCTGAAATTGCTCATCAGTCGGTTAAAAATGACTTCCGCGATATTGACACAACCCAAGCAAAAATATTGTTATTTGAAGGTGTAGATCGTATTTTGCCTCCTTATCCAGAAGCAT
>JAIMKV010000001.1:4813-90725 GCA_020692205.1 Myxosarcina sp. GA_180221_E-2-1-MAG-40_15 | reverse complement strand
AAGTCGCTTGAAAAACTGGGTGTAGATGTCCAAACTCAAACATTAGTAACTAACATTGCCGATAATTGCGTTACTTTCCGTCAAGGTGATGAGACGAAAACGATTAAGGCTCACACAGTTCTTTGGGCAGCAGGGGTTAGAGCCTCTTTTATGGGTAAAGTGTTGGCAGATCGTGCTGGGGCAGAATTGGATCGGGTTGGTAGAGTAATTGTCGAACCAGATTTAAGCCTCAAATCACATTCTGATATCTTCGTGATTGGAGATTTAGCTAACTTCCCCCATCAAGATGATCGCCCTCTACCTGGAGTTGCTCCCGTAGCGATGAAAGAAGGAGAATATATAGCTAAACTAATTACTAACCGAGTTGCAGGCAAAACAGTCGAGTCATTCAGTTACAATAACTTTGGCAGCATGGCGGTAATTGGGCAAAATAAAGCAGTTGCCGATCTTAATTTTGGTCGCTTCTCTGGTTTTGTTGCCTGGATAATTTGGGTATTTGCTCATATTTACTACCTAATTGAATTTGATAATAAGCTGATAGTTATGATCCAGTGGGCGTGGAACTATATTACCCTCGGTAGGGGAGCGCGTTTGATTACCGAAAAACCTTCTCAATCAGAAATTGATTATCAAAAATCACCAGAAGCTGTGTCTAAATCACAAGAGCCAGTATCGGTTTAAGTGAAAAATGAAGTATGAAGTCAGAGATGATCTCGTAGCGGTTGCGATCGCTTGTCCGAAGGACTCAGTAATGCTTCACTAGCTGTTGTTAGCCAATTAACTGTCTGCCTTGACGAGAGCCTGTCTGGACGTGCCACAAACCAGCATAAACGCCACCTAAAGCTAGTAGTTCTTCGTGGGTTCCCTGTTCAATTAGTTGACCATAATCCATTACATAGATGCAGTCTGAATGTCTGATGGTAGATAGGCGATGAGCGATCGCGATTGTGGTTCTATTTTGAGTAATTTTTTCTAAAGAACGAGCAATGGCAGCTTCGGTTTCGTTGTCTACTGCCGAGGTTGCCTCATCTAAAATTAAGATTGGAGGATCTTTCAAAATAGCTCTGGCGACCGCAATTCGTTGTTTTTGTCCTCCAGAGAGTTTTTGCCCCCTTTCCCCGACTATAGTGTCGTAACCTTCAGGTAGTTCTCGAATAAAGCGATCGGCTTCGGCAGCTTTGGCAGCCTCAATTATTTGACCGATGCTGGCATCAGGAGAACCATAGCTAATGTTTTCTCTAACCGTACCGTGGAACAAAAAGACATCCTGACTAACTAAACCGATTGCACGACGCAGATCCCATAGAACTATATCTTTAATGTGTTGACCATCTAAAGTAATCTTGCCCGACTTTATTTCATATAGACGTAACAATAGTTTAACCAGGGTGCTTTTTCCTGAACCAGTTGCCCCAACTATGGCTATAGTCTGCCCAGCGGGAATATGTAGCGAGAGATTTTTAATTACAGGCTGCCTTTGGCTGTAGGCAAAAGTAATATTGTTGAAGTTTACTTCTCCCTTAATGGTTGCCAGAGGTAAAGATTGATCTCCTGGGTGAATCGCAATAGGAGTATCTAGTAAATCCATAACGCGAGTAATCGAAGCCATTGCTCTTTGATATAGATCAAAGGTTTGTCCTAAGCGAGTTAGAGGCCAAAGTAATCTTTGCGTCAAAAAGACTAAGACGCTGTATGTACCTACGGCTAATGCCCCCGATGCAGCTTGAACGCCACCATAAAGCAAGATAGCAGTAAAGCCAGCGAGAATTACCAGACGAATTAACGGAATAAAAGCAGCCGAAAGAGCGATCGCTTTTTGATTGCTTTGTCTGTAGGCGTGGCTATCTTTGCTTAAACGCTCTATTTCATAAGCTTCAGTGGTAAAACTTTTGATAGTGGTAATTCCGCTAAGATTATTAGCTAATCGAGAATTGAGCGCACTTACTTTTTCGCGCACTTGGGCATATCTAGGTGCTAACCATTTTTGAAATGCTACTGAACCCCAAACAATAATGGGGATAGGAATAATTGCCATCCAAGCAATATCAGGTGTCAAAATAAAAAACGAACCACCAACTATCAATACCGTCGTCAGTACATGAATAATTTCATTGGCACCAACATCTAAAAATCTCTCTAGCTGGTTAATGTCATCATTAAGAACCGATAATAATGCCCCTGTACTATGTTCTTCAAAGTAAGCCAACTCCAAATCTTGAACATGAGCGTAAGCATTTAAACGAATATCATGTTGCACATCTTGAGCCAAATTACGCCATAGTCTAGTTAAAGCATATTCAAATACAGATTCCAAACCCCAAATAATCGCCGATAGTACTGACAATACTACAAGCTGTCCAAAAATATCGGTAATGCCAAAGCTCGCCACAATCGAGTCTTCTTGTTTAACTACCACATCCACCGCAGCACCAATGATCGCTGGAGGTGCAAGATCAAAGAGCTTGTTCAGGATAGAACAGATAGCAGCTTGCCATATAGTAACCTGATATTTATCTCCATATTGCAGTAATCGAGCTAGAGGATGCTTTGACGACTTAGCTTTACTTGAGGTCATGCTTAATCGGTAATTTTGTGACGTATCTTTAGAAAACTTAGCAGACTTTGGCAGTTATTAGTTAGCCTAGATTGAACATTAGTACACCCAAGATTGTCCGATCTGGCGATCGCCTTTTTTAAGCAGACTGTCTTGAATATTTGAAGACAAAAGACCAGAGAAAAATCATCAACAGACATTCCGAAGCAATTGTCGCCCAAATAGCACCATGCCAACCATAAAGAGGAATGAGCCAAAAGTTGAGCAGACCATTGAACATTGCTACCATAACTTGAGAAGTACTTCTTGCGCCTTGGTAATTCGCCCCAGTTAATGTATCAGCTCCAAAGAAATGCATTGTCCTAAAAAAAATTGTTGGCGATAGCCAGATTAATGCCCCAGCAGAATCCTGATACTCAGCCCCTAAAATCAAAGGTAGTAAAGGAGCAAAAATAATTAGTCCAACAATAGCGATCAATGAATATCCTAAGGATAAAGGCAATAGTTTTTTACAGAAGTCAAAACTGCCTTTGATTCCCGAAGCTCCTTGCTGAAAGAAGGTTCTAAACGATGCAAACATTAAAGACTGGATGGGAGCAAAAGCTACATTCAAAATGTGGTAGGCGGCTCCGTATATACCAGTAGCTTCTAGAGTTGACAACTTGGCCAGCATAGATTTGTCCAAGTCGCTATAGATATTTTGTGCGGACACACCGACAGCAAAAGCAAAACCGAGCTTTAACTCTTTGGTAACTGCTGATAGGCTAAAATTTGGATATCCAGTCTGCCTAACAACCATGGCAGTAGTCATAACAGCAGTAGCTAAAGTAGATAGACAATAAAGTATTGACCAGTCAAGTATATTAGCACCCTTAAAAAAAGCCAGGAAGGCTAAAGAAGCTACAAATCGATTAAGGTAAAGAACTACTTGTGCCTTAGCCGCCTCATGTAATAGTCCAATAGACATCAAAGCGTGTCTTGCCACTTCATCTACTTTGAAAAAAACTAGATTAGCTAAAGCAGTAAAAAATACTATAGCCATCGAGATATTTTCAATCGGAATAAAGCTGTAAATTATTAGTACAAGTCCGATCAAAATTGAACCGATCACCAAGCTTTTGAGAATTGCTGCTCCCCAATAATCCTTAAACAGTCGATGATCTCTAGAAGCTTCCTGCATTAATATTTCACCACTGCCCCAGTTAGCAAAAGGAATGAAAATAGCAATAATTGCCACTATTCCGACGTAAGCCCCGTATTTTTCTGGTGCAAAACTGCGAGCCAAAATTACAAAGTAAACGCCCTGTACTACCAAACGTAATAAATACGACTTAAAAAAGGCTAAGGTGCTGACCAGCAGAGGTTTTTGTAACTTATCACCAACAAAATCTTTAACTTTTTTAATCAACATAAATTATTTTGGCTTAAGCTGTAATTTTTGCTGGAGCTACTTTTTTGAGCGAATAAATTGAAGCTACGGAAATAATCCAGATGACACTGTTGTTACCAACAAAAGACACCTCGGTTAAGTTCAAAAATACGGTATATATTAAGAACAAAAATATCCAGAGCATTTGGAGATCTTTAGATACCAAATAGTTGAACAGTGAATTAAATAAGCACAAAGCATATCCACAGATAAATGCCAATAATCCGATTATTCCTAAATTAAGCCATAGCTGTATATATCCATTATGAGAATGTACAGGCGACCAATCATGAACTTGCCATAATAGATTGGCTTCCCTAGCTTCGCTGGAAAAAAAGCTGCCATAACCATAACCTAGCCATGGTTTTTGGCGAATAAAATCCCCTAGGGAATCCCACAAAATTGTCCGACCCGACAAGGTAATATCCTTATCATTTACATTTAAAAAGGTATTAAAGTTGATTAAAATTAAAAACATCAGCAATAGAGTTAGAATCAAAAATAGCAAAATCATCAATACACTTCGTTTAGATTTTAAAGATAATTTTTCTAATCCTTGAGCTGTTAAGAAAATAAATAAAACGCTCATTAAAGCTGTTGCTGATTGACCAAAATAGATCAAAACTACCGATAATATACAAAGTATTTGAGATAATAGCTGCCGTTTGCTTAAAAGAGATAAAAAGTAAAACGTTAAGAAACTGGCAAACATGCTCTCTCCTAAGCCATTTTTGTGAGGATAGATTCCCCGCCAGGCTCCTTGGATAGCAAATGTATTCATTATTCCGTACTCCGGAATTAGTAAGGCAAACAAAAAGCTAAAGACTATAGCAATACCAAAAACCCAACTGTATATTTTTAGCTGTTGTTCAAATGTATAGCGAGAACCTAGATAAATACCAAAAAAGGTTGTTCCAATCAATCCTATTACTTTTCTAAATGATATTGCTGGAATAGAAGACCACGAAATCGAAGCAATTGCCAAACCAATTAAAAATAGCAGCCATAGATTTGTTTTCAAAAAGGCTAGAGATCTTTGCCAACGAAATGTTAGCAAAGCCATAGTAATAAAATATATCAGGATAAAGACGATGCGGAGCAAGGGGCTATCTACATCTCCTTCCTCAGAGCTGCCGCTGCCTAATATAATCGGATAGAATCCTTGTGAAAATAGTAACAACGAGATAATAGAAAATATGTTTTCAAAAGAGCGAATTGAGTACTTCATAATCCTTGCTTAATTAAAAAATATTTTCGATCATTCAGGTTAAATAGCGATCGCTATTTTGGAACTATCCGTTGATTATTGAGTTTAAACTAACTAATATTCAAATTTAGCTAGTTTACTGACTTCACCAAAGATGGAAGCAAACTAACTAGAAAATTTTTCAGCAAATTTTGCCTTCGGATAATTACCTTTAGTTATGACAATTAAATTAACTGCCTGGTAATTGATCGATAGTGAAGTGTTCAAGCAGCCAAATCGTAGTTTGACCATTATTCCAACTCAACTTCAATGAAGTTATTGGCAACCCAGGCTAGTTAGCAAAAAGTTAAGTGCCAACTTGGTTGGGATAGTAGCTATTGTAATGGTAGGGTTCTCGATTCATATTTGCTCCATTGACGACTACACCTAAAACTTTTTGTCCAGTGGTATCTAGCATCTTCTTCGCAGCTGTAGCACTGTTATAGTCGGCGACTCCAGGGCGCACTACAAATAAGAAACCATCTATTAGTTTGCCGATGATTTTGGTATCGGCAATACCAATAATTGGCGGCGTATCAAAAATGATTTGATCGTAATGATTAGAAATGCTGTCAATAAAATCCTTGAATGATGGAGAATCTAGTAGAGAGATAGGATGTTCAGCAATAGAGCCTGAAGTTAAAACATCCAAATTAGGCATTACATTTTGTACGGTCTCTTGCCATTCAATTTCATGATTAAGAACATTGCTAAGACCAGTTTGATTAGAGATTTCCCAAATATGATGTTGAGTTGGACGACGCATATCTGCATCTACTAATAAAATTCGCTGACCACATTGAGCGCGAGCCACTCCTAAGTTGGCAGATACCGAAGACTTTCCTTCTTGAGGAACGGAACTAGTGATAGCAATAACTTTTTTCTTAATATCAGCATCAAGAAGCTTTAAATTTACCTGAATGTTTTGATAAGCTTCTTGGAGAGGCATCATTGAGATTTCGCTTGGTGTTGTTGAATTTGGCAGTGATTTTTCACTACCCACCAGCTTAAGCTGTTGCTTATCTGCTGGTAAATTCAAGTCAGGTACAACACCATGAAGAGGGTAGGCAAACAAGTTCTCCACTTCTTGAGTGTTTTTGATTGTATTGTCTTTGAGATCTAACAGAAAAGCGATCGCTGCACCAAACAAAATTCCCATCATCGCCCCCGCTGCTACAATTATCTTGCCGTCGGGGTTGACCGTATCTTCAGAGATCGCCGCATCAGCAATTACACGAACTTTCTCAACATCTCGATTGCCGATAATTCCCGTTTCTTTTTGTTTGTTCAACAGTGTTTCGTAAGTTAGTGTAGCAGCCTTAAGCTGACGCTCCAGCTCTCTTTGCTGCTCTTGCAATTGAGGAGACAGGCTAGATCTTTTCCTGTAGGTATCATAAGCACTTGTAAGGGATGCCAGTCTTTCTTCTAAACCTTCCTTACGCAGTCCTAGATCCGCAAACTCAGTCAATTGCGCTTGTTTGAGATCTCCCAAGCCCAAAATATTAATGTTGCTAGCTAAACCTTGCTGTTGAGCGCCCAAAGTACTAGCAATTTCTCGCTCTAAAAGAGCAGTTAAGTCCGCCTGTTCTTCTTGTAAGCTAATAATTTGAGGAGCATTATCAGACAGAAAGTTACGTTTTTGCGTTAGCTGCATTTTAACTTTCTGTAGTTGAGCTAATGTTTGCTGCACGCTCACAGATTGACTGAGAGAACTGACCGCAGAAGCCTCTTGCCAACTCATACCTAATTGACTTTGTAGTCTGTCGTGTCGGGCATTAACATCCTTTAACTCAGCGTTGACCTGATCAAGTTGGTTCTCAATCTTGGAAACTGAATCAATCGCAGCATCAATCTGTCCTTCTAAATCAGAGATATCATTGCGATTTTTAAATAGACGCAGATTTTCTTCCGCTTGTCTGACAGCATCTTCTGTCTTAGGTAATTCTTGATCAATAAAGTCTCTGGCTTTTATAGCTTCTTCGCTATTGAACAGAGCATAGTCTTCAGAATATAATTCCACTGCCCGTTTAACAAAGGAAACAGCTACATCTGGATCGGGGTCTTCATAGGTAATCTGGAGCAAATCAGTACCTATAACTGGCTCAACTTTAAGCGAGCGATTGACTTTCTTATAGGTTAACGGTTCACCATTTTTTGCTCTTAGGTTAAGTTCTTTAACTACCCTTTCCAGGATTGGTCTAGATTGAAGAATTTTGGCTTCTGTCTCAATCGGATCTTTGTCTTGAAAGGAGCTTTTTTCTTCCGTACTGCCGTCGGGAATCCCAATTATTTTAGAGGTGCGATCAGGTTTAATTAGTAACTGAGCTTGTGCTTGATAAACATCCTCGGAGGCCAAAGCTGCCACTAATGAAAGAGCTAAAATTCCTGCGAAGGTAGCTGTTGCAGGAATCCAACGACGCTTAAGAACTTGCCAATATTGATTGAAGTCTATATGTTCTTCTATATGTAAGTTAGAATCCATAAATTTTAATTGATGAACTTACTGTATTAAATTTATTTATGTTTGAAAACTCAGGTAATTGAATTGTTTAATATGAACCTTTGGCGCGGAAAACAACTTGAACTGTTTGCAGCAAAATTCTAAAATCTAAAGCCAAAGACCAGTTCTCAATGTATTCAAAATCCAAATTAAATACTCCATCAGAACCAGTATCGGAACGACCACTTACCTGCCACAAGCCTGTGATTCCCGGTAAAACTTCTTGTCGAAAAAAGTGATCTGGGGAAAACTTAGCTACGTCCCTGACTGGCAATGGTCGAGGCCCCACTAAGCTCATTTCACCACGCAAGACATTAAACAATTGAGGTAACTCATCAAGACTATAGCGACGCAAATATTTCCCTACCTTAGTAATGCGGGGATCGTCTTTGATTTTAAATAAAATTCCGCCCTGAATTTCATTTTGAGCCTCTAGCTTGTGCTGCAATTCACTAGCATTTGCTACCATCGTACGGAATTTCCAAATTTTAAAATGGTTTCCCTTTAAACCTACACGAGTTTGTTTGTATAAAATATTGCCAGGTGAATCTAACTTAATTAAAGTAGCAATAAATAACATCGGTAAGCCAATTATGGCTAATAGCATAGAAGACACCATAATATCAAAGATGCGCTTGCTAAAAAAATCAATACCTACAATAGCAGAATGAGCAAATCTAATGGTTGGAACACCAATAATTGTAGCCATTTCAGCTTGTCTGTTTGGCAACTTGATGTTGATTGGCAAGATCCGCCAATTGACCCCAATGGTTCTTAATTTCCAATATAAACTAGCCGCTCCCTTTACTGCTTCCCAAGAGCAGATAAAGACTTCATCCAGCTCTTTATAATTAATTTTATCTAAAGCTATATATAGCGATTCATCATCCTCAAATTCTGCAAGATTAAGCTGCCCCGCAATTTTAAATACCTCGCTGCTGTCTAACAGGGATCTTGAGCGTTCGAGTTGTTCAGGGTTACCAATCAATAATATCTTTTGCCTTAAGGGAGTGTGCTTTTGTCGTACATAAGCCCAGATCCAATTCAAAGTTAGGCGTTGGAAAGTTACTAATACAAGTGTTATGAATCCAGCTACTGATAATTTAGCAATAATTGGTGGTTCGTAAAATTTAAAAATAATGGGAATGATTGCCAAATGCGCCAAGAAAACCGCTTTAATTGGGTTTGAAAGATTTCGACCTTTGTCTCCTTTACGGTATAAGTCGTAAGCAGAAAACAAAAAAACCATAAAAGCTAATACAGTTAAAAATAGACTAGGTAGCTCTGAACTTTGCCAAAGTAAATTAATCTTAGATGGCTGCCAATTATCAGCATAGGCAATAGACCAGCCAAGCCAAAGCGAAAAACTATCTAAAGCTAACAAAATAACTATTTTAAGTCTGTAAGAAAATTCTTTTTCAGCTAACTTTAAATATCCAGGAGAACGAAGATCTTTATTTTCAGCTAGATTATCAGCTAGATGACTTTTTCTGACCGCGTAGCCTGTAGTACTGGAGAATTTGTCTAACATAACTTGCTCTTCAAATTGGTCTTAAAGCTCTAAATCGGAATCAACAAAGTATTATTTAGTACATTTATACCGCTTTTACTAAATACTAGTATAAATATTTAATTATTCCACTAGCTATTTAACAGCAATTTTGTTTCGGATAATCAAACTTCAAAAAATATTAGTAATGTGTTGATCCAATAATACCGTAAGTATTTTTATTTAAGAAAAAATACTTAAGTTGTAGGATTATGTATAACTCATGGTGCATCGCGCTGTCAATGACTTAGTTCAAAAGAGACATTTGCTTTACACTAAGTTTATTAAAAAGCAGAAAAAAGTAAAAAACTCTAGTATGAAATACGCAATTAGACAAGATTATTTCGACTCTCAGGTAGCATTATATACAAGAGTAGCTTCAAATCTTGCCTTCAGTATTTCTCTAACTAAAAGTTTAATTTGGTCGAGATGCTATGATGTAAAATCTGTTAATAAACCATAAATATCTATTGACCAAAAACCAAAGATTAATTAATCTAGAAAGCTGACTTAACCATACTGCCCAAGCTAACAAAACTACAGAGAAAACGATTTGACAAATCATTACCCAAGGTAAAATTCCATTGCCTTTATTTTCACAGGTTTGACTGTTACTATTGAAAAAAAACTTCAGCTAGAAGAACAAAAGTTATCAGAATCGAAATTATGCTTGAAGTCCGCGAAGTGCGAAACTGGCGTAGCTAAATATTGAGCAATACAACATTTTCAGAAGCTATTTAAAGCTAGCCATTCCCAGTCTGCCACGTAGATTAAAGAGCGTTGTTAGTGAGTACAAATGCGCCGAACCGCTGCGGGGTGAAGATTCCACAGCAAGAGTAATTTAAGAAGAGATCGCCTATATTTCCCTCTTAATAATTGGTAATTATTACTTCGGGGATTTTGCCTCGCTTATTGGCTTGGGAATTAATTGCTCTGGTTGCATAGACCAACTCAACTTTGTAATCTCTATAGAGATCGTGAATTATTTGAGCATTGGAGTTAGAAACCATAAATCGAACTCCCTTTTGATCGAGGCGATCGCATTATCCTATCTAGTCTATAGTCTGCTACGGACGCAAAATAGCTGAGTAATTGTAACACGATAATTTTTAGTGTGAGATGCGGTCGCGCTAGATCAGTCTATTTGGCTAAGTTTAAATTTATGATCCAAATCAATATTCGGTATTGCTTTAATAAACAGGTTAATTAACTAATTTCGACACTATATTAAGTATATTATATTCTTATAAAACTACAAAGGTATTTAGCGAGCGCAATTAATTAACCCCTGGTTAGCTTTTGGCAAGCTATTTATGTTGCTGCTACGGTTTAATCAGCTTTGTAAAAACTATGTAAAGCTAAAATTTAGTTTAAGTAAAATTATTTAAAAGTTAACCTAAGCTTAATATAATATTTGAAATCATATCTAATCCGAAATTTATGAGATCGACAAGATCTAGTCAATTTGAGCTGCCTGCATACAATTTATCACCACAAAAAATTACTAAATTTTTACTTTTAGTAATCGGATTGTTAATCTTCTTGAATCTTGGAGAGAGAGCGATTGTTCGCTGGCTAAACTTTATTAATAATAGTAAAATTAATTCTCACTATTTTAATTTCGACCAAGAATCAAATTTTCCTACTTTATATTCGGCTTTAGCTCTAGGTTTCTCCAGCTATTTATTAGCGATTATTGCTGTAATTAAAAAATCTCGAAATGCTAGGTATGCCAAGCATTGGAAAGCATTATCAGTGATTTTTATATTTTTGGCGATCGACGAAGTTTGTAGTATTCACGAATTGTCAATTCCTTTTTTAAGAAGTGCGATGAATGCCCGAGGTATTTTATATTTTACCTGGGTTGTGCCTGCGTTTATTTTATTAATAGTTTTTTTAATCGTATTTAGAAAATTTGTCTTTAGTCTTCCGCTGAGAATTAAAGTTTTGTTTATTGCCTCAGGTGCAGTTTATGTCGGTGGAGCATTAGGCATGGAGTTAATTGGGGGATATATTGCCGATACCTATGGATTCAAAACATTATCTTATGGAATAGCTTCTAGCATCGAAGAGATATTAGAGATGTTGGGCATAGTAATATTTATTCGCGGATTGTTAACCTACATTCAATCTCAGCTAACAGAACTACATTTTTCTTTGTCTTTTCAGCCAACGGCAAATTGCAACGGTAAGAATAAATTAATCTAATCTTAGATTAAGTTGATTATATTTATCCTATACAAGTGCTTAAGCTAAATAAAATAAATAAAAAGCTGTTTAAATGTTTTTTAAATACAATTATTTATTTTACTAGGATTAGGTAATTTTAATTTTTACTTTGGTTATCAAATAAAGCAAATTATAAAATATTGTCAAACTTGTACTCAGATACATTACGCAAAAAGTTAGTTAGAAATTTCTCTGGAGCTATATATTGATGATAAACATAACGATTTTCAAGTTTCATAGTCTCTAATTCTAATTCAGATGTCTTTTCAAAATGTTCTGAAACATAATCTCCTATTCTTTCAATAGATTCTACAGGAACTTTTATAAGGTGAATTTTGTTCTCAAAGGGAATAACAACATCAGTATCAATTACTACTGGTATACGTCCCGCATTTAAAGCCATGTAGAATCTTCCAGAATAATTACCAGTACCCCTAGAACACAATACATAGTCACATTTACTGATGTTGTTCACAAACAATTTTTCCAGCCTAACTCGATTACTGTCATCGTCATGATAGTAGCTTTGATCAGGATTAGTAACATCAAAATAGCTATTTATACGCTGATCTGTAGTTAATAGTTTTAGAGCAGTTTCTCGAAGCTTAAGACTCATTCCTTCTTTTAATCTTATGTCAACTTTACGAGATGATTGTCCTGACGATAAAATTGATTTAACTGTCTTTATCGGAAATAAAAACTTACTGATTTGTGATAATTTGCCAACTGAAGATATAGTACCACAAAAACTAATCGCGGGTTTCTTTTGTTTAGGAAATATTTTTAATAGATCTAAGCTATTTTTAGTTCTAAAGTTACTCCAAAAAGGACATTCTGTTTCAAAACTTTGTTGTAAACTTTTATATAATCCACAACGTAAAATTCTAGCGGTTGGTATATCTAAAAAAACATCAGAATCGCAAGTAGCATCAATAATCAATGGTTTTTGATATTTTTCTGCTTCTTCAACAGCATCATATACAAAACTATCAAAAGCTAAGCTTTCTGGATTAAAAGCTTTTTTAGGATAAATAGCTACTTGACAGTCTTGAATTGAATTAACTTCAGTGTATTTATTTTCAGTAATATATTGGCTAAATATATTATCTCGGTTTTTAGGTCTAAGTGACCATAATATTTCGACCCGAGTATCGTTGGCGGCATTAAAAGTAAATATTTTCATTTTTTAATTACTTAATGTAAAATTTAGGACATGCACAAAAAGTATAGTGAATTAAATATGCAGCTAAAATTATATATTAATTATTGTTCAATGTATTCGTACCTAAAACTATACATTTCTAACAATTAAGCTAGTTTGAGAATTTATAATAATGTCCAATTCTACAGTAAATAAAAAATCTTTTGGTTTGTTCCTCGTTTGGAAAAAATACCAACGAAGAGCAGAAATTATGGCACCTCTAATAAATTGCAAACTGAAATTTATTCCCCATGTATTCAAAAACAAATATTTACGTCCGCTTGATTATGCAATTAAATTAATAGCAAGCGTTAAAGATATTTGGCTGAAAAAACCTCATTTTGTTGTTGCTCAATGTCCTCCTACTTTTAGCGCACTTCCCCCGTTGATTACCAAGACTCCATATGTTATTGATGCTCACAATCCATTGTTTCAAGTGGAAATATGGCAGAATCTACCTTTGAGTAAAAGCATATTAAATAATGCTCTAGGGATAATTGTGCATAATGCAGAAATGTTTCAGTTGGTTAACAAGAATTATCCTTCAGCTCAATTGTTTACTATTTGCGATCCGATTGAATCAATCAAACCAGCTCAACCTCAAAAACGCCATCCAAAGCAGATATTAGTCATTGCTTCTTTCGATCCTTGGGATGAACCGATAGATTTGCTCATTGAAACCATGGCAGAATTAGCCGATTTTGATTTTATTATTACTGCCGATCCTGATAAACTCGCTTTAGAAACGGCAGCCAAACTTAGACAGCTAAACAACGTCAAGCTTACTGGTTTTTTAGCTACAGCAGAATATCATCAGACGTTGTGTTCTAGCTTGGCATCGTTGGTTTTAACTACTAGTGATGCTACTCAGCCGAGCGGTGCTTGTGAAGCTTTATCTTCAAACACTCAACTGATTATTAGTAAGACATCTCTGACTCAAAAGCTTTTTGGAGAATGGGCTGTGCTGGTAGAAAATTCTTCTGAATCAATTATTCATGCTATAAAGAACTTATCTCTACAAGAGTTAGATCTTGCCCCATATCGTGAGCAATGGAATGCTTCGGTACAGCAGGAAATTACTCGGCTGATTAAACTGACAGAGCAGAAAACATAATAGGTTGAGGATTGCTTTGTTACACAAAAAACGTGAGTAAATGGTCTGTTTTTGATTTAGTAATGAGTATAGTTTTGTAACCTGATAAAAATTTACCTAAATACGTTGATCTCAAGCTTCTCTTTAAAGCTTGAGATCTTTTTACTATACATTTAGAAACGCGACCGCCCGAAGCTTGATTTGACTTAACCGAGTTAGCCGCGGTAGTTGTAATTAACTAAGCAGACGCTAGTCTGGGATAGAGACTATCAGCAGAATAAACTGCTGATAGTTTTTGAGCAGATATCTTTAACTGCTGTAATTTCTGAGAATCGTCTAAAATTTGGTGGATAATTTCAATTAAATGAGGATAGCTCTCGAAAAATAAACTAGAGTCTTGAAATTCTGAAGCAACATTATATTCCTTGGGTAATAATCCTGGTTTAGCTGCTCTAAGCATATTAAAGATCATGCCAGACTCTTTCGTTTTGCCATAGACTTCAGTACTATTTCTGCTAATAAACTGATTGTTAAGCAAAAGATCACAATTGGCGATCGCCTGGTCAAATTCTTCTCCGTAGACAAATGAATCGTGGTAACGAACCTGATAACCAGAATCAACTAGATTAGCTATAGCTGTACTCATTTCTGCTTTTTCGCGATCGGTGATATATCCCAGAAGATACAAATAAATACGGTCACTTAAAGTCTCCGAGTTCTCCTGTAAAGCTTGAAATAATCCCAAATAGTCTCTTTTAGCTTGAGTAATAACTCCAGGTATGCAGATTGTTAGAAGCTCATTTGACTGAGAGTTATCTTCCATCCCTTCATATATCGCAAAGGGAAATATAGTGATTGGAGATTGACATGAATACTTTAGTAAAGCTTCTTTTTGTCCTTCACTATGGACAATAATTTTAAGCTGATAATTTTGTTCATACTGAGCCAGCATTTTTTTCCGAATGGGTTTATAAATTAGATAGTCCACGACTGCACGAGCTAGGATCCGGGAATAATCTCTGTTTTGGTCTTTATTCTTTAAACTTAAAACTAAAGTATTCATAGCCCTACTGAAATTATCGTTATACCATTCTTCGCATTGGTGAACATGGAAAAATATTTCTTTAGTCTGAGGCTTAAATTGCGCAAACTCAAGATAATTGTCAAAAATAGTACAAATATGTATGCGATCAAAGGCGATTTTTTCAATATCATCGAGTAATTTTTTTAAAGATTGCCCTGGTTCTAAGGCTACTAAACTAGAATTGTTTGGTAAGCCATTTTCTTCTAGAGCCTTCTGTATTAAAGGCAGACTATAGACAATTATTTTATTGTTCGGATTGTTGGCATAAGTTTTGAGTAAACCGTTAACTGCTGAATAATGGTTGGGTTCGCTAACTTCAATGATTCCAATAAGCATAACTATGATCGATTAACAATATCTTAAATTATCTATAAACACTTGCGTAGAAACAACTATTTAATCCTGGACTACCCAAAATAAGTAAATACCAGCAAAAAATCAACCGTATTACAACTATCTTATATTTCCTTGAAGCAAGGTTTCAATATATAAATATTTTTGCTTCAAACAAACCTTATATTTAAACACATATTTATTGTTTTTTAAACACATAAAATCAGATCCTTATTTTATTTTTTGCCCAAGTTTTGAATTCAGAACTTTTACTGATTAGCTATCGACATAATTAGGAGCTTATTGTATTATGACAAAAAATAAATAGTGAATATACTTAGTAGTAATTACTTACAAAAATGCAGTAGAATTGAAAGTCTTAAATCATTGATTAGAGCTTCGTTTTGAACTTATTAGACAACCACCAAAAGACTTGAATTATGGGTATAGCAATTATTACTGGTTCTGCTGGTTTGATCGGATCAGAAGCGGTCAGATTTTTTAGTAACCTAGGAATGGATGTTGTTGGCATCGACAATGATATGCGTCAGTTTTTCTTCGGGGAAGAAGCTTCAACTAAGTGGAATCGCCAAAGATTAGAAAAAGAACTTGATAATTATCAACACCGTGAAGTAGACATACGAGATTACGACAAAATTAAAGAAATTTTCCAACGTTTTGGTAATGATATTTCTTTAATCATTCATACGGCAGCTCAACCATCCCATGACTGGGCTGCTAAAGATCCTTTTTCAGACTTTACGGTTAACGCTAATGGTACGCTAAATCTTTTGCAAGCAACCCGTGAATACTGTGCTGATGCAGTGTTTATCTTTACATCTACTAATAAAGTATATGGAGATCTTCCTAATTCTTTACCGTTGCAAGAATTAGAAAAACGTTGGGAGATAGATTCGGCTCATGAATATCATGTAGGCATACCTGAAACCATGAGTATTGACCAGTGTAAACATTCTTTATTTGGAGCTTCCAAAGTTGCTGCTGATGTGCTAGTTCAAGAATATGGACGCTACTTTGGTATTCGCACAGCCTCATTTAGGGGCGGTTGTTTAACTGGACCAAATCATTCAGGAACTGAGCTTCATGGATTTTTAGCTTACTTAGTCAAATGCACTGCTATTGGTAAGCCTTACACTATATATGGCTACAAAGGCAAACAAGTTCGCGATAATATTCATTCTTCAGATTTAATCGCTGCTTTTTACGAGTTTTATAAAAATCCTCGTGTGGCTGAGGTTTATAACATTGGTGGTGGCAGAGAAAGCAATTGCTCGATGCTAGAAGCAATTGAAGTAGCGCAAGAGCTTTCAGGTAGAAAATTAAACTATTCCTATACTGATGATAATCGTAGTGGCGATCATATTTGGTATATCAGCGACTTATCAAAATTTAAGTCTCATTATCCTGACTGGTCGCTGAAATATAATATTAACCAAATATTATCAGAAATTTACGAAAGTGGTTTAACAAGATGGAATGACAAATGATTAATCTAGGAAAGTATTCGATATTAGGAATCAACATTAATGCTGTTGATTACGATTTTGCGGTATCGGCAATTACCGCAGCGGCTATCAAGAGAAAACCTTGTTCTGTCAGTGCTTTAGCAGTACATGGTGTGATGACTGGATTTTTGGATGCTACTCATGCCAAACGCTTAAATGGTCTAGATCTGGTTGTACCAGATGGACAGCCTGTAAGGTGGGCGCTGGCTTGGCTATATGGAAAGCAGCTACCTGACCGCGTTTATGGACCAAATCTAACTCTCAAGGTGGCTGAATCTCTGACCAAAGAGAGATTAAGTATTTACCTTTATGGTAGCAAGAGAGAAACCTTAGAAAAATTTGCTCAAAATCTCAAACGACTCTATCCTGGATTTAAAATTGCTGGAATGGAAGAGTCTAAATTTAGACGGCTTTCTGACTCCGAGCGTCTACAGCTAGTTGAACGAATCAAAGCCTCTGGAGCTAATGCAGTCTTTCTTGGGTTAGGTTGTCCTAGACAAGAAACTTGGGCTTATGAGTATCGAAATTTGCTAAACATACCAGTATTGGCTGTCGGGGCGGCTTTTGATTTTCATGCTGGAACCTTACCTCAAGCTCCTAAATGGATGCAAAATGCAGGCTTAGAATGGTTGTTTCGTTTAGTTCAAGAGCCAAAAAGACTCTGGCAGCGTTACGCGATTCTTAATCCACTTTATCTTTGGAATATTTTACAGCAATATTTGGGATTAAAAAAATTCATACCTTCTATGCCAGATGGCAAAGAAAAAATTGAATCTTATGGATAGACAACTAAACTAAAATTATTTGGCTTTCAATTCAGACTTGAATATTTTTAGCTAATCTGGAACTAAAGTCAGAATAACTGAGAAATACAGAAACTAGCAATATTTATCTTTATATTTAACCTTTGATCAATTAGATCTTCATCTTCCAATATCAAGAAAACAATTAATTATCAGCAATATATTAAAGCCAACTATACTGCAGTTTAATAAGTGTTTCTAGTTTTTTGCTCACGATAGTTAGCCACAGATTCTACTAAGCCAATACCAATAAAGTTAGAAAACAAGGAAGAACGCCCGTAACTCATCCAAGGCAGAGGAATTCCCGTAATTGGTGCCAATCCTATTGTCATACTAATGTTAATCACGACTTGAAACACAATGATTGACAATATTCCAATCGCCAACAAAGAGCCAAAATTATCTTTGGCAGTAGATGCAATCCAAATCAAACGAATACAAATCAACCAAAATACTGACAACAAAATAATACAGCCTAAAAAACCAAACTCTTCTCCCACTCCAGAAAAAATAAAGTCCGTATGCTGTTCGGGAATAAAATTAAGCTGAGTTTGAGTTCCTTGATGCCATCCCTGTCCCCAAAGTTTGCCCGCACCAATGGCAATCCGCGATTGAATTAAGTGATATCCACCGCCTAAAGGATCTTGTTCTGGATCAAGAAACATAATTAGTCGTGCTTTTTGATAGTCTTTGAGCAAGTTCCAGAAAAAATTGCCCAGCTCTACTGCACCTAAGTTAATTGTTGCAGCACTAAGAGTGGAAACAACCTTATTAGGCAAAGTTAGCCAAGCTATTCCCGCCACACTCAGAACCCATAACAGCCAGCCTGGAAGATAGACATGATAGAGAATAGCCGAAGGCAAGGGAGAAATCATTAATATTAGCCATCCCGTCTTAACATTTGCCCAATACAGCATGGCGATTACTATTGCTCCAAAAACCAAAGAAGTACCTAAATCGGGCTGTAAAAATATTAAACCCCAGGGGAGAGCTGTGATTATCAAGGTTCTAACCACTGTTTTTAAATCTGCTCCATCTTGATTGTGCAGTAAAGCTGCCAAGGTAATGACTATGGCGATTTTGGCAAACTCCGAAGGCTGAACGTTAAAACCCGCAATATTAATCCAGCTTTGGGCTCCATTAGCCTCAACCCCTGTTACCATTACCGCTATTAAAGATATGTTGGTTAAAGCATATATTACCCAATGCCAACGCAATAATAGTTGATAATGCCAACGAGAAAAAACTAAAACTATTGCCAAGCCTAGTATGCTAACCAGCCAATGTTGATAGCTATAACTATGTTCCCCAGGAGGTTCAGTACTGTAAATAGTAAATCCCCCAAACGTAGTCAGGCCAACGATTAGCATCAGTAATAGCCAGTCTAGCTGTCTCCAAGAGTAGAGCAAGAACCATGCTTGTTGAGCAATGTATGTCAGCTTAGATTTCGAAGTACTTGGTTTTCTAGATTGAGAGCGAAGTTTAATCACTTGATTAGCAATAAATATAAAATCTGAAAAAATTGTCTGAGCTTACTGCAATGAAACTACCGAGCAGTTTAATATTTAATTACCAAAAAGGCAGTACATTACTGTCGATCCTACTAACTATTTAAATTTTGGCAAGTTAAACCTAGTGAATCCGCCCACTTAATGTCTCAAGATTCAATCAAATGTAATTATTTGGATTGCTGACAATCTAATCTTTAACTCAAAAATACCGAAATATATCAATCTGACAAGATAGAACTTGATGTCAAACTTACAACCTAAGTCACACAACTCGAATACTAACTACTTTCAATTTGAAGCAGATTTTGTTGGCTCTCTCCAGTGCATTCCAATGCAGGTAAGAATGAAGCTAGATAACTGTGGTGTTAAACTGAAGCTAGCACATTGGAATCAATTGAGCCAAACAGAACGCCAAGCACTAGTAGATATGCCCTGCACTAATCCAGCAGAAAGCCAGATTTATCGCCAATTCCTGCAAAATTTGATTGTGGTTAAAACTGGTCATCCCGCTCAAGAATTAGCGATTAATCCTCATCCACCGTGGCTAGACGAAACAAATATTCCCAGCAGCGTCGTCGAAAAAGCCAGAGAATGCCAAGTTAATCTCTCATTAAAGCAGTGGTCTAACTTGACTCCTGCCCAGCGTTTTGCCGTGATTAAACTAAGTCGTCCCAGTCATGAAAATAAAAACTTTATTCCTGCACTGCAAGAGTTTGGTGTCTTATCTCTTAATTGAAGAAGAATAGCGATCGCTCTGGCCAAACTGATTCAAGCTTTTGCTCAATAAATTACCGCCGAAGGCAGGTCTTGCGCTTGACTTTTTTTCTCTAGCGATTAAACAGTTTAGGTTTTTTTGACCAGGTAGTATCTACTTGAACGCCGACAAAAAGAGAGTTTTCAGATGAATCGATCAATGATAATCTTAAAGATGGCAAAATTTTACACTTTTTTTAAGATTTTACCTGCCATATAAAACAGCTAACCACCAAGTAGATATAAAAAAATGGTAGCCACCACAGATAAAACAAACACTGGTAAAATTACCCAAATTATCGGTCCCGTTCTAGATGCCGAGTTCCCTAGCGGAAAAATGCCTCGAATTTATAACGCCTTAAAAGTACAGGGTAAAAATCCAGCTGGACAAGACGTTTCAGTTACTTGCGAAGTGCAACAACTGCTTGGTGATAACCAGGTTCGTGCTGTTGCCATGAGTGGTACTGACGGATTGGTTAGAGGAATGGATATTGTCGATTCTGGCGCACCAATTCAAGTACCTGTCGGTAAAGGTACTTTAGGTAGAATTTTCAATGTTCTAGGTGAACCTGTAGATGAGAAAGGACCAGTTAGTACAGATGAAACTTTTCCAATCCATCGACCTGCACCTAAACTAGTTGATTTAGAAACTACACCCAAAGTATTTGAAACTGGGATTAAAGTTGTTGACTTACTGACTCCCTACCGTCAAGGTGGAAAAATTGGTTTATTCGGCGGTGCAGGCGTTGGCAAAACCGTTATTATGATGGAATTGATCAATAACATTGCCATTCAGCATGGCGGTGTATCCGTATTCGGTGGTGTAGGAGAAAGAACTCGTGAAGGAAATGACCTTTACAATGAGATGATCGAATCCAACGTAATTAATGCCGATAATCCTGAAGAATCAAAAATTGCTTTGGTTTATGGGCAAATGAACGAGCCTCCTGGAGCCAGAATGCGCGTTGGTCTATCAGCATTGACTATGGCTGAGTATTTCCGCGACGTTAATAAGCAAGATGTATTGCTGTTTATTGATAATATTTTCCGCTTTGTTCAAGCTGGTTCTGAGGTATCGGCGCTGCTGGGTCGTATGCCTTCAGCGGTAGGATATCAGCCTACTCTTGGTACTGATGTAGGAGATTTACAAGAGCGGATTACTTCTACCAAAGAAGGTTCAATTACTTCCATTCAAGCGGTGTATGTACCTGCGGATGATTTAACTGATCCGGCTCCTGCAACTACTTTTGCTCACTTAGATGGAACTACAGTATTATCGCGTGGACTGGCTTCCAAAGGTATTTATCCAGCGGTAGATCCGCTAGATTCTACTAGCACAATGCTTCAACCAAGTATTGTGGGTGAAGAACACTACAACACTGCTCGTGCGGTTCAGTCAACTCTGCAAAGATACAAAGAACTGCAAGATATTATTGCCATTCTTGGTTTAGATGAACTTTCTGAAGATGACAGAATCGTCGTAGATCGCGCTCGCAAAATTGAACGCTTTTTGTCTCAACCTTTCTTTGTCGCAGAAGTATTTACAGGCTCCCCTGGTAAATACGTAACTTTAGAGCAGACTATTAAGGGTTTCCAAGCTATTTTAAATGGTGAATTAGATGACTTGCCTGAACAAGCATTTTATCTAGTGGGAGATATTGAAGAAGCAAAAGCAAAAGCACAAAAGATGCAAGCTGCTGCTTAGAGTCGGTATTCAGTGAATAGTTACTAGTAGGCGCGGCGATCGCTCCTCTTGCAGTGATCAGTTATTAGTCAAAGTTATTAATAACTAATCACTGTTAATCAAAGCCTGGTAACTAATTAAATAATTGATCATTTAATATTTAAAAGAAATGGCGTTAACTGTAAAAGTAATTACTCCAGACAAAACAGTCTGGGATGATCAAGTAGAAGAGATTATTCTACCCAGTACCACTGGACAACTAGGAATTCTTTCTGGTCATGCGCCGCTACTCACGGCTTTAGAAGTAGGCGTAATGCGTGTCCGCCCCAACAAGGAATGGAAAACTATCGCTCTGATGGGTGGTTTTGCCGAAGTAGAAAATGACGAGATTAAAATTTTAGTTAACGGCGCAGAATTAGGAGATAACATTGACCGAGATACTGCTCGTACCGAGTATCAAGAGGCACAAACCAGATTTCAAAAAGTTGAAAAGAGCGAGGATCGCCAAGAGAAAATCCAAGCTGAAAACTCAATGAGAAAAGCTAGAGCGCGTCTTCAAGCCGCAGGCGGAATGGTTTAAATGGCTAAAACAAGGATGAGAGATGAAAGGCAGCATTAAATTAAGCTGTAAACTATTTTAAGTCTGTATACCAAAATTGCCGCATAAAAGGGCAGAATAGGAGTTAATTCTGCCCTTTTATCTGTAGGTTGATCTTAGAGAAAAGATTAATTCAAATTTTGAAGCTTAAATTTATAATTTCTTTCTCTGTTTAGCATTTAGTTAGTTCCAGTAAACACAATGTGAGGGAACTTAGTTTGGGCTTGAGTCATCGGAGTAGTCTTACCCCTTTCTGTCCAAAAATTGATCACTTCTGTAGCTTGGTTGAGGATTTCAATACTCTCTGCTTCCTCAATCCAGTGCTTAGCTTCTAATTCGTCTTTAAGCTGTTGCCAAGCATCGTTACGCGGCCAAAAGTAATAAGCCGTCAGGGGACTCGTACCCTTCCCTACTACCTGATCTACTGCGATCGCTACATTTTTATCTAACCACAAAACTTTTAATTTAAACCTTGCCTCTGACTCCAATTAAGCCTCCAATAAATATTTAAATCAATATTTTACATAATTAACCAATGATAATTATACAAGAAAGCGAACATGAATAGAAATCAATTAATCGCAATTGTTGTTTTTGATATAGATGGCGTGATTAGGGATGTGGGAAATTCTTATCGGAAGACGATCGCTGATACCGTAGAAAAGTTTACCAATGGTGGTTGGCGACCGACGATGCAAGACATGGATCAGCTCAAGTCAGAGGGAATTTGGAATAACGATTGGTTAGCATCACAAGAACTAATTTATCGTTATTTTGAAGCAATGGATCGAACCCGTGAGTCAGTAAATCTCAATTATGATCGCCTGGTGGATTTTTTTCAAGAACGCTATCGTGGCAAACACCCTGAGGTTCTTGACGGGTATATTACCGATGAACCTTTACTGGGATCGCCTGGCTATTTTGAGCAGTTAAGTAAAAATCAGATTAGTTACGGCTTTTTTAGTGGTGCAACCAGAGGTTCGGCAGAATTTGTGCTGAAACAGCGTTTGAAACTAAAAGAACCAGTTTTAATCGCCATGGAAGATGCTCCCAGTAAACCCGATCCTACAGGAATGTTTGCGGTTTTGACTCAAATCGAAACTACTCCAGGCAACATTCCCGTATTTTATTTGGGAGATACGGTGGCAGATATGTATACCGTAGTCAAAGCCAAAGAAATCAAACCAGAACGTCCCTGGATTGCTGTAGGAATTCTGCCGCCTCATGTCCAAACTTCGGCAGAAAAGCAAGCCGATTACGCTCATCAGCTGATGGAAGCTGGTGCAGAAGTTGTTTTGAGTAACCTGGAAAAACTAGATTTGAAGCTGATTGACGAACTAATACAGCCATTTTCAGTTGAATAGACGAGGACACGGGGCTTGAGGTTGCCTCAAGCCTGTAAGATGTCCGTTACGTTTTTAATTAGTTAGTTCGTAGCTTTTAGCTTTTAGCTCTTAGCTCTTAGCTCTTAGCTAATATACGTGATTGGATATGCTGAAATAAATTCAGCATCCCTCACGCGCTTTTTTGAATTTCATTGTTGTGGTCTACTCATTTGTGACGCGATATGCGGAGCGGTATCCTTTAGGACGTAGGAGTTAATCCTTTAGGGAAAAGCGCAGTAAGTTAATCGATCAATAAACAGTATCTTTTTGGCGATCGCTTTTTTTACTATGATGCGATTCAAAATCTTTACGTCTTAATCGCAACTGAATGTCTTCAAGTAACTGGCGATTTACGCCCATCAAATCGGCAATTAGACCAAAGAGCCAAAGCTGGAATCCAATGATGATTAACATTGCAGCTAAAATCAAACTGGGAACACGGGGCTTGGCGGGATTATCGCCAATAATGCCCCAAAAAAGCAGTAGCCAACGACAACAAAGTAGAAAGCCCAAGCCAAAAGGCACACTACCCAGCATCATAAAAAACTGAAGCGGACGATAGGTCATAAAAATCCGCACAATGGTGACAATAGAATGCTGGATGTAGGCAGTAATGCTTTTGACTAACCGAGAAGGACGTAGATAACCATTAATGCGAATCGGCACCGAGGTAACTACCAAACCCCTTTGACCAGCTTGGATAATTGTTTCTAAGGTATAAGTGTATTCATTAAAAACGTTGAGCCTTAAAGCAGCTTCTCGACTCATGGCCCGAAAACCACTAGGAGCATCAGGAATATTGGTCTTACTAGCCAGACGAACCACAGAACTACCTAGCTTTTGCAGCAACTTCTTGATTGGGGAAAAATGAGGAATGTCGGGGATTGGTCTAGCACCAATGACTATTTCTGCATTACCTTCGAGGATCGGTGCGATCAATTTGGGAATATCTGCTGCACAATACTGATTATCGGCATCGGTATTAACAATAATATCTGCTCCCGCTTTGAGACAAGCTTCGATCCCAGCCATAAAGCCTCTTGCCAGACCTTGATTAGACTGTAAATCGACAATATGATCCACTCCACAAGCCTGCGCTACTTCTAAAGTGCGATCTCGACTACCATCATTAATAATTAGCCATTCTACTTGGTCTATACCGGTTAATTGGCGGGGTAGCTCAGACAAAGTTAGCCCCAGAGTTGCTTCCTCGTTATAGCAGGGAATTTGAATAATCAGCTTCATATCTTTGTTCTAAACTGAAACCGTCAATTGTTTGGTGGGGTAAGCTAATTGTCATATCTTAAATGAATGCTCACCAATTTGAGTCAAACTAGATCTGAGCGACTCAGCTAGCAGCTTTTTCAATTGTCCACAAGGGGAAAGTTTGGCTAGGATTAATTACCACACCGTTAATGTTATTTTGCGCAAAAGCATAGTCTTTGGTTTGCCACAGGGGAATATAAGGAACATCTTGCGCTAAAAGTTTTTGCAGTTCCACTAAGATAGCCTGACGTTTAGGAGGATCTTGTTCCTGTCGCGATTGCTCGATTAATTGATTGGCGCGATCGCTATAATAAAATGAACCCCGACTTTGGGCTGCACCTTCTTCGCAACCGACATTAGGAGAACCCTGACTACAGCTTAAAAAAGGTTGCAGATAATTATCAGGATCAAGAAAATCAGGATACCAGTCTACCAAAGCAGCAGGATATACTCCTTGACTCAAATTGCTAAAAAATGAAGCTGATTCGATACTGTTAGGCACAAACTGAATGATCCCACCTAACTCTTGTTCGGCGTAGGCTTTGATCGTATCTGCCACAATACCTCGCGTGATCGAGCCAGAAGGATGCCAAATTTCGATAATAGCGGGATTTTCAACTGAATAGCCCGCTTTGGTTAACAATTCTGTGGCTCTGTCTGTATTAGCTTCACCATATAGCTCTTTAAATGTGGGCTGGTAAGCATCAAATGCGGTAGGAAGCAGACTATAAATAGGTTCAGCCTGCCCTTTTAAGACTCTCTCATTGATTAAAGCCCGATCTATCATAGCAGCGATCGCCTGACGAATCTCTGGCTGATTTAGTGGCTCTTGCTGTAGGTTTAACACCAAATAATTAACTACAGTCCCCGAACCTTCAGTTACCTGTATATTGTCCTTGCTGTTAAGTAAGCTCTCAATCTGTTGCGGGTCAAGTGACTGATAAGCTACATCTACTGCTCCAGTTTTGAAACTATTAAACAGATTAGCCGAATTTCCAGCATAAATCTGCATATTGATCCCTTGATTAGCTGGTTTTTCGCCCCAATAGTTATTATTAGCATCAAGACTAATTGAGTCGCTGTTAAACTGATTTAGCTGATATTTTCCCGTACCGACTAAGTTATTGGGATTAAATTCTCCTGAACCAATTTTGTAAGCTTGAGGGGATATCGCACAAGCACCAGGAAAAGCTAATAAAGCAGGAAAAGCAGCAAAAGGCTGCTTCAGGCCAATCTTAAGTTGATATTCAGCGATCGCTTCTACAGTCTCAATTACATCTCCTAACAAAAAAGCGGGTTGCCCGCCGTTTTCTATAAAACGTTTGATAGAAAATTCCATTGCCTTAGCATCGAAAACAGCACCATCATGGAAGGTAACTCCTTCTCTCAAAGGAATTGTGTAGCTTAAACCATCCTCGCTAATTTCTGGCATTGCGGTTGCCAACAGTGGCTTAATTTCTGTTGTACCTACTTCATAGGTATAGAGACTTTCTGCCACATTGTAAATAATATTCAATCCTGCTAGCTCGTAGTTATCTGCTGGATCGAGAGTACGGGGTTTTAAAGTTGTGCCAAAAGAAATTCGATTGCTGTCAACATTATTATTACTATTTTCGGGAGTTTGACTATTGTTGCACCCTATAGCCAAGAACAAGCAAATTAAAAACAGGCATAGATATCTGCTGATTTTTTCTGGTCGTTGCCAAAGGCAGGAAAATCGATAATCACTCATTACCAAGTAAGATAATTTTAAAGTCTACCTCGAATGATAAAGGGTAATTCGCCAGATCGTCTGGGTAAGAAAGCAAAATTATCAAGTCTCGGGTTGTAGTTGCTTAACCTTGCTTGAGATTGTCAAAAGCGATCGGGTAATCAAGACCAAAATAGTTTTAATAACAGCTTTGAACAACAAATAAAATTATGTGTGTGTGTTAGCGTATTTCACGCTAATTAAATGCAATAACTTGTTAAAGTTTTAAGATCTAATTCAATTTTGAGCAGGTAAAACATGGCAAATGTCCTACCAAAAACTAGCTATTATGAACTATTACTGTTATTGCTACGTAAGCGAAAACGACTTAAAGTTGTCGGAGAATCAATGCAGCCTTTTCTCAATCCAGGAGACGAGATCTTAGTCGATCCATATGCTTATCACCAATATCCCCCAAGAATTGATGACATCGTAGTGACAAAGCATCCTCAGCTAAATAAATTAACTATTGTCAAAAGAGTTTCAGCTATAGATCGCAATGGTCAGTATTTTCTAACTGGAGATAATCCAATCGCCAGTACTGATAGCCGTCATTGGGGAGTAGTGGGGCTATTGGACATAGTAGGCAAAGTAACGAGTCGCTTTGCTTAGATAGACCTGATTGCTAAAGCCAAACTACAAAAATCAAGCTGGAAAAGCAATGCTCAAAAATTATGACAACTGTTACGATCTTAACGACTTCACTGGGTGATTATCTGCCTTCTAACAGCAAGATAAAAATCTCTTGATCCTTAATTTTTAATTGCTAGTTGAAAATCATCTTGGGTGTCAAAAATTTCAAAGGCTTTATCTAATTGAGTTAGCTCAAACATCATGCGTACCGAAGGGGCAAGAGAGCAAATTCCAAACCTACGCCCTAAACTTTCAGCTAGACGAAATGCCTTAATTAAAGCCATTAATCCCGCACTATCCATAAACTCTACCGCCTCCATATTGACAAGTAAAGCGGAATTTACTGAAGATTTTACTTCTACCGTCAAACGTTCCAAAAATTCTGCCGCATTTGCTGCATTCAAAAAACCTTCTGGTCTGAAAGTGGTAAATTGCGTACGTAGTTGTGTGCTGCTCATTTGATTGTTTCTCACTTTAGATATTGCTTAAAAAAATTAGTTTTATGTCCCAAGAATAATCGGTAAATTTACGGTTATCCACTTTTTTCAACCTACTTTATAGAATCTTGATAGGGAGATAAAGCAGTACTAAACTTTGCCTGAAAGCTTGGTCAATTATGGATATATGTAAAATGCTTTACATTTTTTTGCTTCACGCTGTGCGTTGAAAAACTCCATTCCACCTTAACTATGAGAAACACCTTACATTTATAATCAATTTATCGCTTTTCTAGATCGGGGCAATTACTGAATTTTTAGTTTTTGCTGGCACTAATTAAACTACTCCTGACTGGCATAATACGCCTATTATGATTTAGTTATAGCTAATAGTTGGTATTAGAATTTACTAAATCTTTAATTGCTAGAGAGCTATATTTAGTTTTATTCAGATTAAACTACAAAAGTAAAGAACTAGGAGAAAAAAGACCGATGAAGAATTAAAGAGTCAAGTAATAATAAGGTAGATTATCTTCTATATATATATTTAAAACTTATCTTGATTGGCTTGCCAAACTTGCTGAACAAATCGGTTTAAATATTGTCGATTAGTTGTTTTATCAGTTGAACAATAGTTTATATCTTTTAATTGAGCTAATAAATAAATAATTTCAGTGTCTAAGGCTGGTCTAAATAGGATTACAGGCCATAATAAATCTGAAGTTGATTGTAGATCTATTAATTGAGTTGCTTCTAAATTGGAACTGCGGCAAAAAGCTTTTTGCGCCAAATTGACTGAGCTTGAGTTCAACTGAGCCTGTGAACTTTGCTTGTATAAATAATCGTTTTGCTGTGCAGGATCAAAGTTAGATAATACCAAGCACTTCGGTCTAAACCAGCATAGTTGGCGATCAGGAATCAGCTGAATTACTTCACCATAAAGTTGATTGCTTTGATGTTCTAGGCAAACTATTTGATTTACCTTAAATTGCCAATCGGCTGTATCGAATACTACATCATCCATAGATTAGCTATACATTTAAAAAGTTAAGCAGTTTGGAGCCAGATTGCAGAATCTAGCTATCAAAATCAAGCAAATATTTTTTTAGTTCAGGAAATATATCCTGATTCTTTGAGTTTGCTGAATATCTTTTCCACACTTTCAGATAATTCTTCGAGATCAGTTCGACATTCTACTTCAGGATTGACTGGAGGCTCATAAGGATCGTCAATACCAGTAAATTGTTTAATTTTTCCAGCTCTAACTTGTTTATAAAGCCCTTTGACATCTCGCTCTTCACATACTGATAAAGGAGCATTCACAAAAACTTCGACAAAGTTGCCAATTTTTGCCCTCATTTCCTCTCTAATAGCACGATAAGGGCTAATGACAGGGACTAAGACAATTACTCCATTACGGGCTAATAGCTTGGCAACAAAGCCAATACGACGGATATTAGTATCTCGATCTGCTTTGGAAAAACCAAGATCTTTGGTCAAATTTTCTCTGATTTCGTCGCCGTCTAAAACTTCTAACTGATACCCTTCCGATTTCAATTTGTCAGTAAGTGCCGCAGCAATAGTGCTTTTGCCTGCACCACTAAACCCTGTCAACCAAACTGCTACTCCCTGGTGCTTCATGATTCTTTAGATTCTTTAATATGTTTTTAAGACATTCAGTATTCTACCCTGGAATGTGGCAAGGCTAGTAAGCCTGAAAATACATGTTGGCATCCAAAATCAAACGCGATGGATTAATCTCTGACCGCGTATGGGCGGTGTACCTGTCACTTGCTCGACTGTTTTTCAATCGAGAATTTTTCTAGAATTATCGATCTAGACTAAATATAATTGACGGTAGCAAAATTATGAATCAAAAAGCTATTTTTCATTTAACTATTCCCATTAGCAACGTTGCTCAAGCCAAAGAATTTTACGCTGAGGGTTTAGGCTGCAAAGTAGGGCGTGAAAACCAATTCGCTGTAATCTTTAATTTTTACGGTACTCAGCTAGTAGGTCACGTTACGAGAGAAACCTTGACCAGACAACCAGGGATCTATCCCAGACACTTGGGTTTAATCTTACCGACAAAATTGGCTTGGTCGCAGATTTGCGATCGCGCTCAGGAGCAAAAAATTACTTTTTATCATCAACCAAAGTTACGCTTTCGTGATCAAAGTTTAGAGCATTATTGCTTTTTTTTAGAAGATCCATTCTTCAACTTGCTTGAATTTAAATACTATAGCAAGCCTGAAGTAATTTTTGGCGGGAGGCATTCTAATTTAATTGGCGAAACTGCTGCGTCAAACTAGGTAAAGCTAAAAACAATTAGTTACTAGGTTAAACTAAATTACTGTTCCTAAAGTCATAATTAGCAGCATTAAAATAAGTACAGTAAATACTCCCAAGAAAAAACTGCTAATAAATAAAAGATGTTGCCGTCTTTGGGTGCGACTTTTGGATGCTATTTTATAACTATAGCCTGGGGCTTTTGGTGCATTAAAAGTACGCTTGTCTTTGTTTAGCTTAGCTCTAATTTCTTGTTGAACTAGCGAGTATTGATTAGTTAGATTAACAATAGTATCTTCCTGAGATTTAATTGTTTCTTGCAATTGAAACAGTCCAGATGTCAGGTTAGATAGGACATAATTCATTTCGGATGCTTCACTGTAATTGTTAGCAGGCTGCGTGTCTTGCTGGATGATAGCTCCAGCTTGACCAGAAGTTCTCACTATTGCTCTAGTACCATTACTTGACTGTACGTTGCTGTGTAGTGAACCGTCCCAGTTACCGAATATAGGACCGATTTGAAAAAAGCCCTTTTCAGCTAGGCGAATAATGCTGGCAATATCTTTAACGCTAGTATTTTTGAGAACATAGCCTCGAGAACCCGCTTTGAGAGCTAGGTTTAGCTGTTCTCGATCATCTTGACTAGTTAGGAGTAAAACTTTGATCTCGGGAAAACGCTGAATAATTTTTTCGGTTGCTTGTATGCCGTTGATTTCGCCTGGCATATCAATATCCATCAAAACCACGTCTGGTTGATGTTCTTCAACCAACGAGATGGCTCTCTCTCCATTATCTGCTAACCCAATTATTTGTATATTTAGTTCACTAGATAAGTTAATTTTCAAAAACTCTCTAATGCTGCTTGAGTCATCAACGATTAGAACTGTTGTCATCTTGATCCAAAATTAAATACAACCAGAAAAATTAAACCCGTGTTTAAAAAATTAATAGCTAAACTGAAGAATAGGCGAAAAAATACTAATAGTTAAAGGCATTACAGCTCAAATCTAGTGCTACCTAAATTTTGAGTTAGCCTCCTTCTCTATTTAACTTATTTTAAGTATTAGACATTAAAGTTATGCAATTGGCAATTTGCTGACAAGGATTAATTTGTTTCTGGACGATTTGCTAATACTAGTTGTGATGCACTCATCTGAGCTAGCTTATCTAATAGTCGCTGGAAAGCTTTGCTTTTCTAAGAAACTAAGCTCGTTAAGTTGATCTTGGCTTGACTAAATCAACCAAACAATAGTTTGAAGAAATTATTAGATATGTTTCAATCCATCAATCATATAATAGAAATTAGACTAAAAATGTAACAAAAATAAACAAACAGCTCAAAATTTTGTCTGGTTACATTTCACTCATTACAGGAGATACTTCATGTTGCGACTCGAACACATCAACAAAATTTACACCACGGGGGAGGTTCTCAAAGACGTTACTTGGGAAGTTAAACCTGGAGAAAGGGTGGGTTTAGTTGGAGTTAATGGTGCAGGAAAATCGACTCAGCTAAAAATAATTAGTGGTGAAATTGAAGCTACATCTGGAGAAGTAATTCGTCCAGCTAACCTTAAAATTGCTTATTTGACTCAAGAATTTGAAGTTGAACCCACACGAACAGTCTATGAGGAATTCTGGACGGTTTTTACCGAAGCCAATGCAATTCAGCAGGAGATGGGGCAAATACAGCAAAAGATGGAGACAGCCGATCCTAATGAGTTAAATCGTCTAATTGATCAGCTTGACAAGCTACAGCGTCAATTTGAAGCGCTCGAAGGCTATAGCCTAGATGCTCAAATTGAAAAAATCCTACCAGAGATGGGATTTACCTCAGAAGATGGCGATCGCCTGGTAAGCTCCTATAGTGGTGGCTGGCAAATGCGAATGAGTTTAGGTAAAATTTTGCTGCAAGAACCAGATTTGCTGCTGCTGGATGAACCGACTAATCACTTAGATTTAGAAACGATCGAGTGGCTAGAAAATTATTTGCGAGGCATTAACACCCCCATGGTTATTGTCTCTCATGACCGCGAATTCTTAGATCGTCTCTGTACCAAAATTGTTGAAACAGAGAGAGGTATTTCGACCACTTATTTAGGAAATTATTCTGCTTATCTCCAACAAAAAGCTGAAGCGCGGTTATCTCAGGGAGCAACTTACGAGCGACAGCAAAAAGAAATTGCCAAACAGCAAGAATTTATCGAAAAATTTAGAGCCAGTGCTACTCGCAGTACTCAAGCCAAAAGTCGAGAAAAACAGCTAGATAAAGTAGAACTTGTCGAAGCACCAGTTGCCAATTTAAGAACGCTTAAGTTTCGCTTTCCGCCTTCTCCTAGGAGTGGTAGAGAAGTAATTACGATTCAGGATTTAGTTCATGCCTATAATAACGACATTTTATTTTTAGGAGCCCAATTGACTATCGAAAGGGGCGATCGCATTGCCATTTTAGGGCCAAACGGTGCGGGAAAATCTACTTTGTTGCGGATGGCTATGGGGATGGAGAAGTTTGACGAGGGAACGGTTGAATTAGGTAAACATAACGTTATTCCTGGTTATTTTGAGCAAAACCAAGCTGAAGCGTTAGATCTTGAGAAAACCGTCATGGATACGATTCATGATGAAGTTCCTGAGTGGAAAAACGAGGAAGTTCGTACTTTACTAGGACAATTCTTGTTTAGTGGCGATACTGCCTTTAAAAAAGTAGCCGCATTAAGTGGTGGTGAAAAAGCTCGTTTGGCATTGGCAAAAATGCTGCTTAGACCAGCTAATTTATTGATTTTAGATGAGCCTACTAATCATTTAGATATTCCCGCCAAAGAAATGCTAGAAGAAGCCTTACAGCATTATGATGGTACGGTGCTAATTGTTTCTCACGATCGCTATTTTATTTCTCAAACTGCCAACAAAATTGTCGAAATCCGCGATGGAGAATTGATTACTTATCGTGGTGATTATCACTACTATCTAGACAAAATTGCCGAAGAAAAAGAAAAAACCCGACAAAAAGCTGAAGCAGAGTTAAAAGCAGCCAAGCAAGAAGCAAAAAGAGCTAAACAAGCAGAGAAAAAGCAACAAAAACCGAAAAAAGCCAAAGCTTAATACATTTTAGGTAACAGTTGTTAAGTAGTTCCTCACTTTAAAGTCAAAAGTCAGATTAAAGTCAAAAGTCAGAAGTCAAAAGTTAAAAGGTCTTTATTGCACTTTTAATTAAAAGTGGGTTTTGACTGTGAGGGACGCGGAGGTTTCCTCCACTTGTGCAATCACCGTGTTGACAATCGGATTTCGTATCAGAAGTCATAAATTTGAACCAAAGTAGCTCACAATCAGTAGATTAAATGAACTTGGAGCAACAGTTAGAAATCATTATTCAAGATGCAGCAAATTATGGTGTGCCAGCCATAGTAGTCGAACAGGCGATCGCTCCAGTATTAAAATTGTTTGCCGATCAGCTTCAGCATCTCGAATATTATGTGCTACAAAATCTTGCCGAAGATTGGGTCTTAACTACGATTACTAATCATCAACTACAGCAGGACAAAAAAGTAATTTATGCTTTTGTCTCAGTTCAGGATGCCGCCACTTTTCAAGGCAAAATTAACCCCGATCTTATGGCAATGCCAATTTCTGTTATCCAGCTTTTGTTTAGGCTGTTTTCTCTACAGCAGGTAGACAGCATTATTTTTCTGGAAGATTCCCAAAATCTTAGTCGCGGTATCGAAATCAAGCGCGATCGCCTAGCTGAATTAATCCAACAGCAGATCCAGCAACTAGGTTCAATTCCGCCTAATATCGCCTAAATACAGCATTTTTTTGAGCTTGATGAATTTTCTCCCCAATTGTTTTCACATACCCATAATATTTACAATAAAAGTCTATTCTGCAAATTAATATTGACATTTATATCGAAATATAGCTGAACTTAGTGATTAGCTACACTAAGCTAGCTATAATTACACTCTAAATCGAATGCTCATCAACAAATGTAGAGAAGCAGCATTTTACCTATTTTGCTTTGCCTACATGACGCAACAATTTACCACTTAGTTAAACAATCGTTAAATCCAAATTACCAGCTCGATAATTTTCAGATCTATCAGCACTTGAAAAGTATCACGACATCTGAAGTATATGGCTAACGCTCATAATTCTCATAGTTCACTAACAAATTCTAGAATCGATCTTTTGCAGCAAGAATGGACAGAGCATAATCGCTTTCATGACCATGGAGAATATCCCTGTCCCGTATGTCGTCATGGCAAAGTTACTGAAATGCCCTTAATGGAAACTTTTTCTTGTAATTTTTGTCAGCATATTTTTACGACTAATTTTGATAAACAGTTACTTAAGATGGTAGACAGCCAACTTCCTCTGACCTGGTACTGGAATGGTAAAATCTGGAAGGGTATTCATCGAGAAGGTGCTGAGGTAGGATGGACTTATGTAGTGTGTGCTTTGGCTTTTGTAGTGATCCCCACATCCGTCATTGGCACAGGGGTATATTTATTTCCGCCAATGAGTGGCAGCTTGCTATCATGGCTTCCTCTAACTTGGGCAATCTTGACTTTCTGCGCTCACCTAAGTTGTATTATTTGGCTCATTATTGAGTATTATCAGTTCCCAATTTTCCTCTATGTCAGAGCTTTAAAAAGAAAGTTATCTACGATAGATCATTAAACTCTAATGATTCAAGGCCAAGTCAATATAAGATGGATGGGTAAAGCTATGATTAAACCCATCCGTTACTTTTTACTTTAATGATTAGCTCGATTTAAACTGCATTTAACAGAACAATCAATCGCTCAATTCATTGATTAAATCAAGAAGTTTGCAACCAAAGCAATTTAATTATTGGGTGCAATAGGCAATGTTCTACCCTCAACACGATCTAGGTAAGGCTGCACTTCATCAGTATAATCAATCGGCAACACAGCACAGACATTTTCGTGGGGACGAGGAATAATTACCCAAGACTCTAAGGTCGCGCCTTCGGCTTTTTTTACGGCCTCAATTCCCGCAGCCATAGCCGTTTTAACTTCTGAAACATCGCCACGAATATTAACGTTAAAGCGCGCACTACCAACGCGAATGTAGCCGACTAAGGTTACTCGCCCAGCTTTTACCATAGCATCGGCTGCTGCTAAGATGCCTGGGAATCCTTTTGTTTCGATCGACCCCACGGCAGATTGAGATGGCATAAATTTGCTCCTGAAATTATTAATTACAAATAGAAATTTAGTCAGGCTAAATTGCATTTACGAATACTAATTTTAACTGACGCGGGGTAATTGTTAAATAAATTCAACTCTTGGTAAAAGATAAGCTAGAAGCGGAATTGTTCTACTTGTTCGGTATAATCAATGGGCAAGACCGTCACCACATTGTCAGGCGGATTAGGGACAGTATAGTGGGTTGTTACCTCTCCACCAAAAGTATTTTCCGCCGCCTTTAATCCTGCTTCCATTGACGGTCTTACTTCCGCGATTGGACCACGAATAGCGATGACAAAAGTACCGCTTTCTCCCTTGTCAAAATAAACTAGAGTGACGCGACCAGCTTTTAACATCGCATCAGAAGCAGCTAAAACAGCAGGAAAACCTAAAGTTTGGATTACGCCTACTGCGTGTTGTTGAGACATAAACTTTTTGCTTCAAAATTTTAATAGTTAAGGCAGATTTTCTGAAATAAACTCGTACCGCTTGGAAGACGGAGTAAGCTTTATCTAAACCACTATATCTTGATTGCGCTCGGTTGGGATCTAGTTGCGATAATGCGATCGCAACCTGATTTTGGTTTAGCCCACTGATATTGATGATCTTTAGGATCTCCCCAACACAAGCCAAGGTATATCTCAGTCAGGGCTGCGTCGATTTCTGCCCACTCGGTTTGAATGACCAATTTATGTAGATATTCTGGCGAAATTGGTTGATGATGATTACCATGGCGGTTAGTTCGATTATTGACTAGCCAAAAATTCATTTTGGAGGTGACTTGATGCCAAAAATTTAAAATCTTGGCACGGGCAGAAATTAAAATTTCTTTATCTCCTGGAACAGGAATCAATTGATTATGAATTTCAGGATAGGTAATACTTTGCTGGTTAAAAGTACAGGTGCGCCAAATAATGCCCGATACTCCATGTTGGTGTTGGTATTCATGAATTTGATGGCGAAAATCGCGATAGGCAAAGACTTTGTTGACCTGATCCATATTAAGGGCTTTTGCCATTACTGGATCGCTAATTCGTTGCGCTGAAGACAGGACAACACGCTTTCCTTTCCAATTCTCTTTTAGTTCAGAGTCTAGTATTTTGATTAGTTCGTTGGTGGTATATGTCATCAATCCAATGCGACTAAGCCTGCTCTTATTTGCATTGTATCTCTGCTCATCGACAGGCAAGTTAATAAAACAGATCGACTTTATGTTTAATTAAGTATCGCTGCTTAATAAGTAGCATTGATCACAAAAATACGTATGATGATTAAAGCAAGCACTAGTTGGTAAGGTTTATGTCCTCAGAAAACATCGAGATTTGCCCAGTTTGTAAGGTTCAGATCAAAAACGATCGCGAAGTAATATTTAGCGCGGGTAAGCCAGGCGATCGCACTAAACTTTGGGCGCGGGTATGTCAATATGTCGCCGAGCAGCAAAAAGGCTGTATTAATCAGGATTTAGCTAAGATTTCGCCGATTCAAGCGACTGATGGTTATAAACCAGTTACGTTTGAGCAGAAAGAGTAGTATGGTCAACAGTCAACAGTTAAGCACTTTTGATTTACTGGAGTTTATCGCAGCTTAATTTATGGTTTTATTCCTGGGTGATTTATGTTTAACTCAGGAATAATTTATAAGAGGGATTAGAGCTTTCATCCCAATAACGATAACCCATTGAGTTAAGGAACTTTTGCCATTGGGTCATTTCATCAGGAGGAACTTGCATCCCCACGGCAATGCGCCCATAGTCTGCACCATTATTACGATAGTGAAATAGACTGATGTTCCAGTTGGGACTCATACAGCTAAGAAACTTAATTAATGCCCCGGGGCGTTCGGGAAATTCAAAGCGATAGAGTAGCTCATTTTTGGCAAGAGGCGATCGCCCTCCTACCATATGACGGAGGTGCATCTTAGCCAGTTCGTCATCAGTTAAATCGATCGTTTCAAATCCTTGGTCTTCAAAAGTAGTTACTATTGATTCGGCATCAGCGCGATTTTGAATTTGGATGCCGACAAAAATATAGGCTTTCTCGTCGTCAGAAATACGATAGTTAAACTCAGTCAGATTACGCTTGCCAATACACTCACAGAACTTACGAAAGCTGCCCCTCGCTTCGGGAATAGTCACCGCAAAGATTGCCTCCCGACGTTCGCCAAATTCCGCCCTTTCCGAGACAAATCGCAGGCGATCAAAGTTCATATTCGCACCACAGGCGATCGCCACCAAAGTTTCTCCCGTAATCTTTTCCCGTTCTACATAGGCTTTAGCTCCGGCGATCGCTAATGCGCCTGCGGGTTCTAAAATAGAGCGTGTATCTTGAAATACATCTTTAATCGCAGCACAGGTATCATCAGTATCCACCAAGATAATTTCGTCTACATAATCTTGACAAAGACGAAAAGTTTCCGCCCCCACTTCCCGCACCGCTACACCATCGGCAAATAGACCTACTCTGGGTAAACAAACTCGATATCCTGCCTTGAGGGATTGAGACATGGCATCGGCATCTACAGGCTCTACCCCAATAATCTTAATTTCGGGGCGCAATCGCTTGATATAGGCGGAAATTCCGCCAATTAAACCACCACCACCAATAGCCACAAAAATCGCGTGTATTGGCTGCTGGTATTGCCGTAAAATTTCCATGCCGATTGTTCCTTGGCCAGCAATTACATCAGGATCGTCAAAGGGGTGGATAAAAGTCAAGTTTTTTTGTTGACATAGTTGTTTGGCATGGGCGCAAGCATCATCATAAGTATCACCATGCAAAACTACAGTAGCGCCACGAGCTTTTACCGCATCTATTTTTACCTGTGGGGTGGTTACGGGCATGACAATAATTGCCGTTGTGACCAAATGTTGAGCAGCTAAAGCCACTCCTTGGGCATGGTTTCCCGCCGAGGCGGCAATCACTCCCTGTTGCAGAACATCAGGCGGTAGTTGCGCCATTTTGTTATAGGCACCCCGTAGCTTAAAGGAGAATACCGACTGCATATCTTCTCGTTTTAATAGCAGCTTGTTGTTTAGTCTAGCTGATAAAATAGGCGCATATTCCAAAGGCGATTCTTGAGCAACATCATAAACACGGGCGTTGAGAATCCTCTCCAAGTAGTCGGATTTCATTAGTGGGATGACTATGTAAAGATAATTTAAAATTCTATCAAAGTTTATTGAGGTAATTTTGCTTAAGGCGATCGCTTCTGTTAAATGAAAGATCAAGCTTTTGACCAAGGAAGCTTGACTTTTAGCTTCGATCTTTGCGAGTCTGCAATAATATTTCCACCCTAAACTAAAGTCATGACTTTAACCGTATACAATACTCTTACCCGTAGCAAATCAACGTTTCAGACCATTGAAGAAAACAAAGTGCGGATGTATTGCTGTGGCATCACTGTCTATGATTATTGCCATCTTGGTCATGCAAGAACTTGTTTGGTTTGGGATGTAGTGCGTCGCTACCTACAATGGTCTGGCTACGAAGTAAATTATATTCAGAACTTTACGGATATTGACGATAAAATTCTCAACCGCGCTAAGCAAGAAGGAACATCAATGGCAGCAGTTTCCGAGAAATTTATTGCCGCATATTTTGAAGATATGGCAAGGTTAGGAGTAGGACAAGCAGATGCCTATCCCCGTGCTACCCATACTCTAAATGGAATTAAGCGTCTGATTTATGAATTAGAACAAAAAGGTTTTGCCTATCCCGCCGACGGTGATGTTTACTATGCAGTCCAAAATTTTCCTGAATACGGCAAGTTATCGGGTAGGAAACTGGAGGATATGCAGGCGGGTGCTAGCGGTAGAGTTAGTACAGAAGACGCACAAAGAAGCAAAAAACAGTGCCCCTTTGATTTTGCCCTTTGGAAAGCAGCCAAGGAGGGTGAACCAGCCTGGGAGTCTCCTTGGGGTAATGGTCGCCCTGGCTGGCATATAGAATGTTCGGCAATGGTGCGAGAAATGCTGGGAGAAACTATCGATATTCATGTCGGTGGGAGCGATTTAACTTTTCCTCATCATGAGAATGAGATTGCTCAGTCTGAGGCTGTGACAGGTAAACCCCTGGCTAATTATTGGCTGCATAACGGCATGATTATTGTGGAAGGGAAAAAGATGTCTAAGTCACTAGGCAACTTCATTACCATCCGTGAACTGCTGGATAAATATGAGTCTATGGCGGTACGGTTGTTCATTTTGCAAACTCAGTATCGCAAGCCAGTAGATTTCACCGAAGCAGCCTTAACTACTGCTACTAGTAGCTGGTCAACTTTAAAGGCAGGATTATTGTTTGGTCATCAGTATGGAAAACAATTAGGTTTTGCTGATGCCGATTTGCAAGATGAGATATTAGTAAGCAAGTTTAAATTAGCCGTAGACGATGACTTCAATTTTGCTGGTGGTTTGGCTGTGCTGTTTGAGATTGCTAAAAACTTGAGCAAAGAAGGGCATATGATCATCCATGAAGGAACGACTAAAACTGAAGCTAGAGAATTAGAGCTGCAATGGCGAACTTTGACTAAATTAGCCGAAATTTTGGGTTTTGAAGCCAAACCAGAACAAGCTAGCACTGATAGTTCAGAAGGATTGAGGGACTGGGAAATTGATGCTTTAGTGCAGCAGCGTAATGAAGCTAGAAAAAATAAAAATTATGCCCAAAGCGATCGCCTTCGGGATGAATTACAAGCCCAAGGTATTACCTTAATCGATAAACCTGGAGGGGTAACAATCTGGAATCGCGGTTAGATCTATAATTTGTTCTGGGGGATTAAATTAAGATAGATGTTAGCCAGTTAGATTAGCAAAAATGCTAAATTATAAAGTATAAATGCCTAGGCTAATCGAATATTAGAGAAATAATTATTGATAGATACCAAAATGTATGGTATTTATGAAATTTCTTATAATAATAAAGCCTGTCAGCAGCTACCGTCGCTGAATAACCTGGCATGGTATAACATAATCCTGATATTAAAAATAAGAGGACTAAGATGAGCGATATACAAGAACAAATACAAAGAGAAAGAGAGGCTGCAAGACAAGTTTGCAGTACTGAAGGTGACACTTCGGGAGAATGTGCTGCTGCTTGGGACACAGTAGAAGAATTATCCGCTGAAGCAGCTCATCAAAAGCAAAAAGCTCCCAAGAAAAATTCTTTTGAGCAATATTGCGAAGATAACCCTGATGCTTTAGAATGTCGAGTCTACGAAGACTAGCGTTAGCTCTGTGTCAACGGACTTAACAATTGCCAGCCGACGCTTTATCGGTCACGTCCCTTAACAACTTGGTTTTAAATGGCGTATGTGCTGTCGTCTGAATTTACTTACAGGTAGTTCAAACGCTCTACCGCATTCTGCGGTTAACTAATTATTACCAAACACAAGTGAGAATATAATTATCTACTCACTGTGGCATGCGGTCAACGTTACATCGTTATTTTTTGACGATGCCTGCGTTGATCTTTTGTTTTTGGGGCTAAAAATAAAAGATCAACCACAATACACCAGAATTGTTTAGCGTTTCAGGCGTTGACTTAGAGCAATTGTTAATGCACTCTTAAAAGATGATCTAAGGGTGTTCGATCTCAAACACAATAAGCGACATAATTTCAATCAAACAATAAATAATGGATATTTGGTTTAGACCTTTAGTATGGATGGACTATCGTTTAGGAGTACTGATGGGGGTAATTATCCCCTTAGTGCTGTTGATTTGGACTTTATTCCAAAAACAAGAAGCCATGCAAAGATTACTAATCATCTATTGGCGGGTTGCCAGTTTGTTGATGATTACGATCTATTTATTAATCCCTGGCTGGAACATTGGATTTATTACTGGCTTGGCGGCGCGCATTTTAATTGCAATTTCTCTCTGGTTTTGGGTAGATTTAAATGAAGAAATTAGAGATATACCCCAGAGTATTTTAAAGCTAGTATTTACCTCTTGGCGTTGGGCAATGACGGGTTATTGTGTTTTAGGAGCGATCGCCAAAGCTATTTTTCTTCCCTGTGGTTTATCTAGCACAACCGTTGAGACGGCTTTTTGCCAAGTATGGTTAGAAGCACCCCTAGCTTATCGTAATTTCTTCCACAGCGAGCCAGGAAATGAAGGCTTTTTAGGCTTTATGGGGTCAGTTGGCTTAGTGATATATATCATTTATCTAGCTTATTTCGTGTTGATTCGTCTTGGTAAGCAAGGGCGTTCTGCCTTAGAACAATAATTAATTGGCTCTTCATTATGATTGAATGGCTAAGATTAATTGAGAGACTAAGAGAATAATCAACTTAAACCATGTCTGAAGCAATTAGTCTGCGTCTGGAAAAATATACTCTCAAACGTAAACAAGAAGTACTGATGGTTCATTTGGAAACTGCTTCAGGTGAGCCTGATACCGTCATGATTTATGCGGGTTTTTCTAGTTCTTTAATGAGAGCTACTGCCTTCGATCCCGATGTGCCTGTAATTGCAGCCGATTCTTATATTACCTCAATTGATCGCCTTGCTAGTCCCTATAACCCTAGAGAGCCAGAGATTATTGAATCTGGACTAAGTTTAGCAGCCATGCTCGATCTTTTAGAGAAGATGAATCTTTAACTACAAGAGTCGGAGAGGTGAATCGGCTGAGAGTAGGACATATCTTAAGCACATATACTCAAAAATCAAGTTATTTACCCAAAATTAAACTTTATGGCTTAATTTTATGGTGTAGATGTTGTGAAATTTCAAGCAAGTATTAGATTGAGCGGCGCAATTTTGCCTAATTATCAAACATTCTATATTTAGATAAAAAGACTAGAGAAATTAGCTGGAATTAACTTAGGAGTATATTGGTGTGAACAGTTTAGCAAAAGCCTTATTGGATGCGAATCAACTACCCACAACTCCTCTATTTGGAACAGATGGAATTAGAGGCAGAGCAGGAGACATATTAAATGCACCTTTTACGCTTCAGTTGGGTTATTGGGCGGGAAAAGTTTTAGCGCAGGCAGCAGAAAATAAAGGGCCAATTATCATTGGACAGGATTCCCGTAATTCAAGCGATATGCTATCGTGTGCGATCGCAGCAGGATTAACTTCAGCTGGGCTAGAAGTTTGGCATTTAGGTTTATGTCCGACTCCTTGTGTTGCTAGCTTAACTAACCAGAGTGATGCAATTGGTGGCATTATGATTTCTGCCAGCCATAACCCTCCACAAGACAATGGAATCAAGTTTTTTGGCAAGAAAGGAACTAAGTTAGCTGATTCTTTGACTCAGAAAATCGAGACACATCTTAGAAGCAACGATATGCAGGATCAAGTTGAGCAAGCTTGGGGAAGGCATTATCATCGTCCAGAATTGGTCAAGCAATACGTTCAATTTCTCCAAGCATCTTTGCCTCAAAACACTAGCTTTGAAGGTATGCGAATTGTTTTAGATTTGGCCTGGGGAGCATCAGTACAGGTTGCTCCTGCTATTTTTCAGCAGTTGGGAGCAGAAGTAATTAGCCTACATCAGTCAGCCAATGGCGATCGCATTAACGTTAACTGTGGCTCAACTCATCTAGAACCACTAAAGCAAGGAGTTAGAGAATACCAGGCAGATCTGGGATTTGCCTTTGATGGTGATGCTGATCGAGTCATGGCGGTAGATAGTCAAGGTAGAGTCATTGACGGCGACTATATCCTCTATCTTTGGGGCGAACTATTAAGACAGAAACAACAGCTGCCAGACGATTTAATTGTGGCGACGGTAATGGCAAATTTAGGCTTTGAGCGTGCTTGGCAAGCTATAGGTGGCAAAATGCAGCGCACCAAAGTTGGCGATCGCTATGTGCAGGCGGCGATGTGGAGTACAGGAGCTATGTTAGGCGGAGAACAGTCTGGGCATATCCTCTGTCATCATCATGGAGTTTCAGGCGACGGAATTCAAACCGCCTTGCACCTCACTTCTTTGGTACGTCAATCAGAAACTTCCTTAACCGAATTGGTGGATAACAGTTTTCAAACCTATCCGCAAATTTTGCGTAATGTCAGAGTTGAAGATCAAGAACGTCGTAGTAAATGGCAAGAATGCGAACCTTTACAGCAGGCGATCGCTCAGGCGGAAGCGGCAATGGGAGAACAAGGACGTATTTTAGTTCGTGCTTCGGGAACAGAACCTCTAATTCGCGTCATGGTAGAAGCCGCAGATCGTCAATTGACTAACTATTGGACAGATAAATTAGTTCAGGTTGTGGAACAGAATTTAGTAGCATAGTGAAGTCAGAAGTCAGAAGTCAGAAGTCAGAAGTCAGAAGTCAGAAGTCAGAAGTCAGAAGTAGCACAAGGGTATAACATCAAAAGTCGGATTGGTTAATGGCGGAGTAAATAGCTGAATAGTCTAAATCTGCTAAACCTATGGCGGTCGCCTGTTCGATAATTTGTTTTATTCCCTCTAAACTACTGGTATTTAAATCTAACTCTGCTGCTTGGTTGAGAAACAGATTAGTGTCTTTTAAAAGGTGTTTGGTAGGGAAATTTGGGTTGGCGAAATTGCGATCGCGCATTTGCTCCAGCTTTTTGTCAAAGGTTGGGGTATATAAAGTACTCTGACGTACCACTGACATAAACTGTTCTATATCTACTCCTTGCTTTTGAGCAAAACTAAGGCTGACGGCAAAAGTACTAGTCAAACCGACAATTAATTGATTGAGAGCTAGCTTCATTGCTGCTGCTGTACCTACTTCCCCAATGTACATCGGCTCAGGACTATAGCATTTGAGTAGTTCACTATATCGATCAAACTGCGCTTTAGTACTGCCTACCATAACTGCCTACCATAACAATCAACTCCCCTGTTTTTACCTGGGGAATACTGCCTAATACAGGTGCTTCCAAATATTCTCCGCCTGCTTCAGATACCGCATCGCGAATTGACAGACTCTCTGTCGGGGCGATCGTCCCCATTTGAATTATGGTACGGTTGGCTAAATGGTTTTTGGCTGCGTCAGACAATATCGATTCGGCGATCGCTGCTGCATCGCTCAACATCAATTCTTAAGCACAATACCTAACAAATTCGAGCATAGCCCTCGCTTTTATATTTAATCAACTTACTAGTTGACGTAGTACGTTCAGTCGAATTCTCGATCTGCTGCGTCAGCGTTGGTCAGATGTCCCCAATCTAGAGTTTTATCCAGCATTCTTAAAGGAATAGTTTTGCTCAACAAGCCATCGCTTTTCCTGCGGGTTTACGAACGTCATTAACACCGACCATTGTTCCATCAGGATTGACTAAAATCGACTCGGCTGCACCTCATGACATAAAGAGTAAGATGTTATATCCTCTTAGCTTAAAGCCTCTAAAAGCTGTTCGCCCTTACGTTTTGACCTTTGTAAGCAGATAACCCAAAAATCAGACTAACTCCCCCCGCATCACCGTTATTGCCTGTCCTTGAAGAAAAACGCGATCGCCACCATCGTAGTCAATTTTGACCACGCCACCGCGGGGAGAAGCCTGATAAGCTAAAAACCGATCTTTTTGTAAGCGATCGCGCCAATAAGGAGCTAGACAGCAATGAGCAGCACCTGTAACTGGATCTTCGTCTATGCCTAACCCTGGAGCAAAAAATCGCGAGACAAAATCATATTCTGAATTATCCCCAGCCAAACTAGTTACAATTACGTTGGAGATTGGAAGCTGCTTCAGTAAAATAAAATTAGGCTGTAGCTGTTTTATCTGCTCAATCGAGGCAACTTCGACTAAGTAACCCAAAGAATTATATAAAACAGTCTTCAAAGGTACGCCCAAAGCATCGCCTAGTTTAGTAATCGGCGGAATGTCTTGCGATCGATTTACGGGAAAATCTAATTTAATCCAATCATTTTCATACCTAGCAGTTAACACGCCACTTTTAGTTTTAAACTTAACCTCTTGACCAGTAGAAGCATAACCTTCGGTCCATAATACATGCGCGCTGGCTAGAGTTGCATGACCACATAACGGAACTTCTGTAGTTGGGGTAAACCACCGCAGGTTATAGTGTTGTTGTTCTTGTTTGACTAAAAATGCTGTTTCGGACAGATTCATCTCCTGTGCTACCAACTGCATCCAGCAGTCGTCTTGGGGCGATGGCAAGACACATACAGCAGCTGGGTTTCCTTGAAAAGCTTGAGCGGTAAAAGCATCTACCTGAATAATTTTTTGGGGCATCAAATTTTGCTAGCTCTACACCTAAAATATAAGTCTGAACAAAATATACAGAAAACTAAGGTAAGTTTTGGTTTGATTAAAGAAAAATAATCTAGCTTTGCGCTGCAATTGCCTAAAGTCCATACAATAGTAGTTAAATAACATCAGCAATTCAAACCATGAAGCCTAATAATCCATCCTACCTAGTCTCATTTTTAGGATTGAGTATTGCTACAAGTCCTTTCATTATTAGCATTTTGACTTTATATTTCTTAACCGAATTCATGACTGAGCTAGGTAAAGCCAGTGAAGAAATATTTCGTTCCGAACGCTTGCCGATCTTGAACTTTCCTAACTTTGATGATCGATAATCGCTATTGATCTAGTACAGCAAAACTCAAATATTATTACTACACTCACCAAATTACGATTTACACACGCTAAGCAGAGGTTTTTATGAGTTCGGTTGTTCAATCTTCGATAGCAGATCCAACAGAGGTTAACGTAGTCGACACTTCTTATTTACTGCTGCGTCATCGCCAAAAATTGATAGAAGATCTTTGGGAATCTGTATTACGTTCTGAATGTGGTCAGGAAATGCTTGACCTACTTCAGCAAATGCGCTCTCTTTCTTCTGCTGAAGGACAGGTAACAGATACATTTCCTCAGTCTTCTGTGCCACAGCTAATTGAAAAGCTAACCTTGAGCGATGCTATTCAAGCAGCTAGGGCGTTTGCTCTTTATTTTCAATTAACTAATATTGTTGAACAACACTACGAATCTAGAGAACAAAAACTAGCTCGGCGTGTTACCCGTACTGTATCATTACCACAGGCTGCTAATGGCAATGGTTTACAGCAGCACTCCAATACTCCTTTTGGCAGCAATAATAGCTCGCTAGCGAATGAATTAGCTGATAATTGGGTTGAACCCACTATATCTAGTAGCAATCAAGCAGGGCTGTTTCACTGGCTATTTCCTTATCTTAAGGAAATTAATATGCCACCGCTAATGCTACAAAGATTATTAGATCGCTTAGACATTAGGCTAGTTTTTACGGCTCACCCGACGGAGATTGTGCGTCACACGATCCGTAAAAAACAGCGTCGTATATCCCACATTCTCGAACAGCTCGATGTAGCAGAAGAAGTAATGCGGGAAATCGGATTATCAGAATCTTGGGAATCTAATGAGGCTGTTGGTCAACTAACCGAAGAGATTAGGCTCTGGTGGCGTACGGACGAACTACACCAGTTTAAGCCTAAAGTTTTAGATGAGGTTGATTATTCGCTGCACTATTTTCAGGAGGTATTGTTTGACGTAATTCCTCAACTGGCTTCGCGTCTCAAACAGTCATTAGCCAATTCTTTTCCTGGTCTGGTTGCTCCAACTCATAATTTTTGTTATTTCGGCTCTTGGGTCGGTTCAGACCGCGATGGTAATCCTTTTGTAACGCCTCAGGTAACTTGGGAAACGGCTTGTTATCAAAGAAAAATTGTCATTGAAAAATATCTCAGTTCCATCGATCAACTACGGGAATTATTGAGCCTTTCGTTACATTGGAGCGATGTTCAGCAGGAATTACTAGATTCTTTGGAGCAAGACCAGCAAAGTATGTCTGGCATTTATGAAGAATTAGCAATTCGCTATCGCCAAGAACCCTATCGACTCAAGCTGGCTTATATTGCTCAGAGGTTAAAAATTACTTTAGAGCGGAATCGGGCTTTATCTTCAGCGGCTGGAAGACAGGCAATTTCGGAAATTAATACCGACAATATCTATGCTACAGGAGCTGAGTTTGTAGCTGAATTGAAGTTGATGCAGAATAGTTTGGCTGCAACCAGCTTACAATGTCGCGAGCTAGATAATTTAATTTGTCAGGCGGAGGTATTTGGCTTTAATTTAGTGGAACTAGATTTTCGACAAGATTCCTCCCGCCATAGTGAGGCGATCGCCGAAATCACTGCATATCTCCAAATTCTACCCAGACCTTACGAAGAGCTTTCCGAAGCCGAAAAAACTGCCTGGCTAATTCAAGAATTAAAAACTCGTCGCCCTTTGATTCCTGCGGAGATGCCTTTTTCTGATACAGCTTGCGAGACGATTGAAACCTTTAGGATGTTGCACTTGTTGCAGCAAGAATTTGGGCGGGATATTTGTCAGACTTATATTATCAGCATGACTAACTTTGTTAGTGATGTTTTGGAGGTATTATTACTTTCCCAAGAAGCAGGTCTATACGATCCAGCTACCTGTAGCACCTGCGTTAGAATCGTACCTTTGTTTGAGACAGTTGAAGATTTAAAACGCGCTCCTGAGGTAATGCGGGAATTATTTGAACTGCCTCTTTACCGCGCATCTCTGGCAGGAGGCTACGAGCATGTTGCCACAAATCAACAAAACATTAAAGCTCATCTTAGTCTCGTTCCCCTCCAGCCTAGCGATCTTCAAGAAGTGATGCTGGGTTATTCTGACAGTAACAAAGATTCTGGTTTCCTCAGCAGTAATTGGGAGATTCATAAAGCTCAAAGAGCATTGCAAAAGGTAGCCTCAGAATTTGGCATTTCCCTGCGAATCTTTCATGGTCGTGGTGGTTCGGTCGGTCGTGGTGGTGGTCCTGCTTATTCAGCGATTTTAGCCCAGCCTACAGATACAATTCAGGGTCGAATAAAGATTACCGAACAAGGAGAAGTATTAGCTTCTAAATATTCTTTGCCAGAACTGGCTTTATATCATCTCGAAACTATGACCACGGCAGTGATTCAGTCTAGTTTGCTCGGTAGTGGATTTGACCGAGTAGCTCCCTGGAACCAGATTATGGAAGAATTATCGGCGCGATCGCGTACCGTATACCGCTCGTTAATCTATGAGCAGCCAGATTTTGTTGATTTCTTTCATTCGGTTACGCCAGTAGACGTGATTAGCCAGCTACAGATTGGCTCTCGTCCTTCTAAGCGTCCTGGCAAGGGAAACGCTAACAAGAAAAAAGACATGAGCAGTCTGAGGGCAATTCCCTGGGTCTTTAGCTGGACTCAAAGTCGCTTTTTGCTACCTGCTTGGTATGGAGTAGGTTCTGCCTTACAGGGATTCTTAGACCAAGAACCCAAGAAAAATCTCGATCTGCTGCAATATTTTTACGTTAAGTGGCCCTTCTTTAGAGTGGTGATTTCCAAAGTGGAAATGACTTTGGCTAAGGTAGATTTGCAGATAGCCGAACATTATGTCAAAGAGTTGTCTCAACCAGAGGATCTAGAACGTTTTCAAAAGTTGTTCGCCCAAATTTCGGAAGAATATAATCTGACCAAAGCTCTAATTCTGAAAATTAATGGTCAGAAGAAACTTCTCGATGGCGATCCTGAACTACAGCGATCGGTACAGTTGCGCAACGGGACAATTGTGCCTTTAGGGTTTTTACAGGTGGCTTTAATTAAACGCCTGCGTCAGCATGATAAATCTCAGGCTCTACACTTCCGTTTTAGCAAAGAAGAGTTACTCAGAGGTGCGATGCTAACTATCAACGGTATTGCTGCGGGAATGCGTAATACAGGCTAATCTTAGCAGCTAAAAAACATAACAGAGGGGCAAACAGCCGTTTGCCCCAACCAAAATGACTAAAATAATTACTTGTAGACCAACAAAGTGAATTGAAAACAGCTACCTGATTCAGGAGAGCTTTCCACCCAAATTTGACCGTAATGGGCGCAAACTATTTGATAACACATTGCTAACCCTAATCCATAGCCTTCGGAGTCGCGATCGCGCTTCAGACGGAAGCTATCTTCAAAGATTCGTTCTCTTTTCTCTGGGGGAATCCCTGGTCCTGTATCACAAATACTGACCTGAACTTTCTGATTGGTACGGTGTAATGCAGATAACGAAATTTTACCTTGCTTGGGAGTGTATTTGATGGCATTATCAAGCAGGTTGCCCACTAACTGACGAATTAACTCTTCGTCAGCATAAACTTGAGGCAGATCTCGAGGAATATCTTGTTGAAAATTCATCAGTTTCTGCTTTAGCCTGGCATCAAACTGACTAATTACTTCCTGGAATAAGGTTGGTAAATCTAGCGATCTAGGCTTAACGGCTAAGTTAGCATTCACACTCTGAGAATTTTGTAATAGTTCGCTAATCATGCCATTCATGATGCCGAATTGATTTTTGGCTTGTCGAAAAAGCCTTTGTTTGAGAGTTTTTAGCTTGTTCGCTTCTAAGCGATCATTTTGCTCTGATAGTTCAATAGTTTCTACTGCCATTGAAGCTGCTGTCAGAGGTGTCCGCAGGTCGTGGGCTAACATAGCCAGAATCTGATCTTTAAACTTTAGCTGTGCAGCCAGTTCTTCTTTTTCTCGCTTCAGGCTAAATATTTCGTCGGCTAGTTCAATATCTTTAACAGAATAACTCTGCTGGGCTACGAGGTAGTTTGATTTCTCTAGCGTATTAGGTTCATTTTCGCTTGCTGCTAAATCTGCTTGAGAAGTCTTCCATTTAGGCCACCATTTTTCTAACTGCTTAATTAAATTGCTTCCTGCTAAAGTCTGTCGGGGTGCTGGAGCTATTTTAACCAAAGCAGGAGTCGCAACCAGCTTCAGAAACTCTACTAAGTGAGGTTGTTTTTCGATCTCAACCACATTTAGCTTAAAAGAGTAATCAGATTGCAAACTCTCTAAGTAAGCCTGAATTTCTTGAATTTGCTCATCTGAAGAAGAGCGTTTATCTACAAACAATAATAGTTGAAGCAATAGTTCCTCAGAATTACTTTGGTCGTAATCAGGGTATTGCTTATTGGATTGCAACACTAGATCTAAAAACCCAACAAGGTAGCTAAAAGCTACCTTAACCCTTTAATATAAACAAAATGGCAATTAAATAAACTGCCTTTTAATACTTATTGTGCCAATATTAGTAGCTTATTTAGTTTATTAGAAAGTAGCTATTAGCCAGCAATCACCGCTGTTGGAAAGATTTTCCCCACAACTCAAACTTTCTTATAAGACACTATTAAGATATCATAAAATTTACCCAGATTGCCTCAATTGCTTAATTTCGCTCAACGTTAAACCACCGCGTTCGCTAACAGCGTGGTTAGATTAGCTGCTTCATCAGTGGCATAGCCCACGCACTCAAACGTCAGGAAAGACCCCTGACGATGCGGACTTGTCCCCTGTCAAGCAGGATTGAGATAAGACGATGGCGCTTGCGTTGACGAAGGGCTGTTACCTAATTCGGGTGGCGGTTGACATCGGGCATAAAACCTCATCAAGGCTAAACCCGCATTTGTTACGCCCTCAAAATGTTTTTCAGGTTACACGCCCCAACCCCTTTCGCGGTCAGAAAATTTTTAGAAATATTACTTTATCATGGCTCTTGGTTATCTTGCTCTCGTCTTACATGCTCACTTGCCTTTCGTTCGTCATCCAGAAAGCGATTTTGTTTTAGAAGAAGAATGGCTGTTTGAAGCCATAACTGAAACCTATGTTCCTTTGCTTCAGGTATTTGAAAACTTGAAGCGAGACGGGGTTGATTTCAAAATGACGATGAGTATGACACCGCCTTTAGTGTCAATGTTACGTGATGAACTACTACAAGATCGTTATGATGCTCATCTTACTCAGCTACAGGAATTAATTAGCAAAGAGTTAGAACGTCATCAACACAATGGTCATATGCGCTATCTGGCCGAATATTATGCTAACTCTTTTAATCAAATCAGAAAAACATGGGAAGACTACAGTAGAGATTTAGTAGCTGCATTCAAACAATTTTTAGATAGTGGCAACCTTGACATTATTACCTGTGGTGCGACTCATGGTTATCTTCCTTTGATGAAGATGTATCCTCAAGCAGTGTGGTCACAAATCAAGGTCGCTTGCGAACACTATGAGTCAAACTTTGGTCGTCCACCCAAAGGAATTTGGCTACCAGAATGTGCCTACTATGAAGGTTTAGAAAGAATGCTGGCTGATGCTGGCTTACGCTACTTTTTAACTGATGGACACGGTATTCTTTATGCACGTCCTCGTCCTCGTTTCGGCTCTTATGCGCCGATTTTTACCGAAACAGGAGTTGCTGCTTTTGGTCGAGATCACGAATCTTCGCAGCAAGTTTGGTCTTCTAAAGTTGGCTATCCTGGTGCAGTTGAATATCGTGAATTTTATAAAGACTTAGGCTGGGAGGCAGAATATGAGTATATTAAGCCCTACATTATGCCTAATGGTCAGCGCAAAAATACGGGTATCAAATATCATAAAATTACTAGTCGCGATGGCGGATTGTCAGAAAAAGGTCTTTACGATCCTTATTGGGCAAGGGAAAAAGCTGCAGAACACGCCAGTAACTTTATGTACAACCGAGAAAGACAAATTCAACATCTAAACGATATGTTGCAACGTCCACCGATTGTAGTTTCTCCCTATGATGCCGAATTATTTGGTCATTGGTGGTATGAAGGACCACAATTTATTGACTTTCTCTTTCGCAAGAGCTGGTACGATCAAAATACTTACGACATGACACACCTGTCGGAATATTTGCAGCAGCAGCCCGCTCAACAAGTTTGTCGTCCGTCACAATCTAGCTGGGGTTATAAAGGATTCCATGAATATTGGTTAAATGAGACTAACGCTTGGGTCTATCCTCATCTACATAAAGCAGCCGAAAGAATGATTAAGCTGGCAAATCGTGAACCCGCTGATGAACTAGAGTGGCGGGCCTTAAATCAAGCAGCTAGGGAGTTGCTGTTAGCGCAGTCCTCTGATTGGGCGTTTATTATGCGTACCGGAACCATGGTTCCCTATGCAATTCGCAGAACGCGATCGCATTTACTCCGCTTTAATAAAATTTACGAAGATCTGTTGGTAGGCAAAGTGGATTCGGAATGGTTAGAAAAAGTTGAAGCGATCGACAATATTTTTCCTAATCTTAACTACCGTACCTATAGAACCATCTAGCAGCAGCTTAAAAGCTGATTACTTTACTACAATGCGAAGATCTGCGTATGGGCGGCGGGGCTTGCTATACCGATGGGTTCCCCGTCGCAACAGCAGTGACATCTCAAGCTGGGTGGGAAAACCCGCCCAGCTTGTCTTCGTTATTCTCAGCCCGATCGCAATAAGTTGTTTAAACTAGCTTTAATTACGTCAATAGTTTGTCCAGAAACACTAAATAGTAAAGCTTCGCGATAAATTCGTCCTGCACTGGAGTTGAGATAGTTTGCTGCGCCACCAGAGGCAATTACCGCAGCTAAACTACAGCGTTGAGCTAAATTAATCATCGCAGCACGAAGCTGTAATTGTTGGGGATAATGGTTGTTTAATAAAGCAGCGATCGCCTTATGTTCTTGTTGCATTACCTCTCCATGGAGAGATTGCCAAGATTCTTGCAAAAACTCTAACTGTTTTTTTGCAGCTATAGCCTCAAGAATATCTAGCCCCGCGTAAGCACAGCCTAAAGCGAAAAAACCATGATTGAGGATGTTTCGACGACTAAGAGCGTGAATTGCTCCTGCTGGGCTGATGGCTACTAGGCGATCGCTAGTCAAAAACCACTGATTGATTTCTGCACTAACGGTATTAGTAGCAGACATGGCAATCAATTCCATCGGTTTGCTGAGCTTTATTTCGCCTCCCAATTCTGGTGATTGATTTTGCAGCGGCAGCATGCCATAAAGCTCTCTACCATCGGGCAAGGTTGCCCCTAAAACAAACTGGGTAAAAAAACCATAGCCAGTAATCCAGGGAACTTTTCCGGTTAAAAGATATCCCCCTGGCGTTTGGGTTGCCTGCATCATTGGCACCCCGCGACGGCGCAAATGAGAAAACCCAACCCCGATTAAAGCCTTGCCTTGTGCTACATCAGGAAAAAATTCTTGCTGCAAAGACTTATTTTGGCTTTGTGCGAGCTTAGCTACGGCACTCTGATGTTGGGTTTGCAAAAAAGTCAAAGCTCCAGAAGCTCTTGCCATCCTGATTTGTAAACTCAGATAGTCTGCGTCGCTCAAACCTGTTCCGCCCAATTCGGGAGCAGCTTTTAAAGCCAACCAAGAGCGATCGCCGATTTTTTGCAAGGCTAACTTTAAAACTTGAGGCTGACGATCTATTTTGTTGGCTAAAGGAGCAATCTGAGCTTGTAAAAAAGACTCAATTTGCTCAATCTCACTATTCATCGCCTATCTTCGTCTTTTATCCCATCGACGCTGAGATCTTTCACGTTTCTGGCAATTCGAGATAGCTCGCTTTTTTCGTTGAGAGCAACGCGAGACGGAGAACCGCTAATAATTCCCTCATAATTGCGAAAAGATTCTTTGATTAAGGGAATTTCTGGCGCGTCAGAGCTAATCACATACTCGCGGATTCCTTTATCGTGCCACGAACCACGCATTTTAAATACGTTCATCGCCCGAGACATCTCGCCCCGAATTTCAACATACTGTAGCAAAATAATGGTGTCAGTAATGGTAGAAATATGAGATTCCGTAATTGAGTTAGCTCCTAAAAATTGATCGGTAGTGTTGGTAAAGAAACCCGTGATTTCTTCTTGTTTGGCATAACCCGTGACTCCGATCACAAACTGACGAAAGGCATTGTTAGTAACTCCTCTGGCTAAAGCAGACAGGGAATCGATCGCAATGCGAGAAGGCTTGAAATCAGTAATCTCAGACTTAATCATTTGTAAATGATCTTCTAAACCTGCTGATTCTGGATAGCAACAGAGCAGCTTGAGTAAACCCTGGCGCTCCATTTCTTCAAAGTCCACGCCCCAAGAAGAGGCATTGCGAGATAGCTGCGCTCTAGATTCTTCATAGGCAAACAGCACTGATCTTTCTCCCTGACGGCAACCTTCTTCCAGAAACTTACTGACTAGTAAAGTTTTGCCAGTTCCTGTGGCACCGGTAGCCAAAATAATCGAATCTTTGAAAAAACCTCCTCCACATAGTTTATCCAGGGTTTTAACCCCAGAAGAGCGCCGAACATTAGAAGAACGCTGGGTAAGGCGCATCGCTCCCAAGGGAAAAATATTAATCCCATCATTAGTAATAGTGAAAGGATACTCTCCTTTCATGTGGGTTGTTCCCCTAAGCTTGAGAATTTCGATGGTACGGCGACGACGCTCTCCTTCTAAAACATTACGAATAACAATTACATTATCGGAAACAAATTCTTCAACGCCGAATCGGGCGATCTTACCGTATTCTTCAACTCTTTCAGTCGTCAAAATTGAAGTGACTTCTAATTGTTTAAGACGTGCAACTAAACGAAAAATTTCTCGCCTCACCACCGAAGCCGCGTCGTACTGTTGAAAGACTGCTGTTACTGAGTCAATCGAAACCAGTTTTGCCTTGTACTTACGAATTGCATAGTGAATGCGCTCGATTAACGCGGATAAATCGAAGTTACCAACTACTTCTTGCCCTTCAGGATCGGGGGATGCATCTAAGATAAAAAGCTTGCCACGATCAATTAAGTCTTGCAAATCCCAGCCAAAACTATAGGCGTTTTCAATAATATCTTTGGGAGATTCTTCAAAAGTCACAAATATCCCAGGACAATTAAAAAATTCAATTCCTCGATAAAGAAACTGAACTGCTAAAAGTGTTTTTCCCGTGCCTGAAGTTCCACTGACCAACGTAGTTCTGCCAATAGGTAAACCACCATGAGTGATTTCATCAAATCCTTCGATCATGGTGCGGATCTTACGAACTCCCTTAGTACTTAATTCTTGCTGCTGTGGCTGATTATTAGGATTTGGTTCGTTCATCTAAAACAGAAATAGCGGGACTGAAGAATTTACTTTAAAACGATAGTGATTGGGTTTTAAGCAACAGTATAATATCTTACAGTAAACCGTCCGTAGGATTGGACAATCTTTGCTCGCGAATTTCTTCGTAAAGTAGATCTAAGCCAATTAATACTTTTTCGCGATCGCTTAAATCACCAATAATTTTTCGTACAGGGGGTGGTAACACTTTAGATAAAGTTGGAGTCGCTAAAATCTTATCTTCTTCAGCTAATTGAGGATTCTTTAACACATCAATGACCTTGAGAGCATAAACTCCTTGAAAATCTTTTTCTAAGATATTTTTTAGAGTTTTGAGGGCTCGAACTGAATTTGGTGTATTGCCAGCTACGTACAATTTAAGTACATAAGTTTTTCTAAATTGATCCATCATACTAAGTAATTTATCAACTAGTTTTGAGATGATAAATCGAAAATTTTGCTTGAAAAACACCAAGCACTTAATTAATTATTTTAATCTTGGCCTAACATACTATCGTTTATTCTACTGCAAAGAGCAATTCCAAAGAGTCTTTTTCTCCAGGGATAGAACGACGATACATTTCACATAAATGCGAAATAACATCGATTAGTGGCAAACGGTAGTCAAGTAAAATATCATCATTTCTTCCTTCTATTTTTAGCTGGTGTGAAAAATCATCAATTAACTCCATATGAATTTCCAAAATTTGAGCTGTAGCAATATCCGCAAAAAAAGCTAGATCGACAAATTCGTCAATTAATTTATTGGTTTGGGAATTACTATTGAAGTATTCAATTAAAATCTGGCGATACCTCAAACTTAATTGATGATGTAACTCTTTTTGCTTGGCTGAGGATAAATTACGATAGAAAGAGTTTTGATTGCGCTTGTAATATATGCCTAAATAACCGAGTCTTTCCTTGAGCTTTTCGGTTAACCGTCGCTGCTGCGCGATTAAAGACTTTCTTACCGATTCTTTTTGGAGTTCGTTTTGAAGGGAATTATGCTCAATTTTTGAACCTGGAGCAAAGCTGATGAACTTGGTAATGGCTAAATTGATGTATGAATTTATTTCGGTTAGTTGTGTTGGATAGAGGCGGATTTCTGCTTGGTGATAAAGAGGATGAATAGTAGTCAAATTAGGTAAAGAGGTACTATATTCTGTCGGTGCTTCAGCTAGTGCGTCAGGGGCTGTACCTGGCCTCGAAGGGCAGGGCTTGTATGCCCCGTCAACTAACTGCTCTAGTTCAACTATTACCGTCGGCAGTAAAATCTCTGATTGCCATAGCTGATTCATGACCGAATCTAACTGGGCATCTCTAAATAGAACCAAACAATCGATCTGTTCTTGGTTTTCAACGATAAAATCAGTTAAATCTTGAACCAGACTGAGATATTTTAGCTCATAGCGATCGCTGTTTAATAGTTGGGTTACCGAATTAGATAGCTGCTGTTGAGTCAAAAACAAGCAGATATATAATTTAGCTGAGGCAAATTCTTTAGCAGAACTGAATTCTGGGTAATCTGACATTGCTGGATAATTTATACGTTAATAATTGCAAATGTCACAGGTTCACCGCCTTTAAAAGGCGGTGCTTGCCTGTGACCGCCTTCCGCGGTCATTGATTGCAAAATATCAGCTGAGACTTTAACGAAGATACCCGCGATCGCAACAACCTCTGATATATAGTCTCTAATGCTCATCCGCTAAAGGTTAGAGATGATTCGAGTTCAATCAAGACATAATCCTATTTAATAAAAAGTTAACATTTATTGAGCCTCTTTGCGAATTGTAATAAAAAGCAACCTAAAAAGAGATTCATTTTATGGGCAGAACGTATTAGGATTGTACATAATATATCTGTTTAACTTAAGACTGGTAAAACGTGAAATGAATTTTCTAGTTTAGTTAAATAAAGCGTCAAATCAAAGTTATTAGTAAACTAAGGATCACCTCTCTCAAGTATAGATCGAGGCTAAGGCAGCTAAAAGCTATGTCGCAGATTTAGTTTCATCACATTTTATCGGTTAAGAACCGAGACAAGATAAGTTGCTGGTTCTTTAAAAAACTTACTTGAAAAATATTAGCTAGTTACTATTAAGATGAAATGGCTTTAAGGTATTTAAAAGTTATGCTTGCTCATAATTTAAGCTTGCTTTGGAAAACAAAAATTTAATAATTATGTCTATTAGCAATACTGCTTATTTAAAAAATTTTGTTTACCCAATTGCGATCTGTCAACCAGAAACTGATTTAAGCAGCCTCCTCAAAATTTTTCAACATTTAAATTGCAAGTTACTGGCAGTTCCTCAAAATTATGGTGGGTGGGGAATTATTTATGCTGAAGATTTACTTTCCTTAATCGCTAAAACTTGGTTGGCAGACAAAGTGGCGTTGGTTAGTCATCCCACAAGTGAAGCTGATCAACGCAGCATTCCTTATGTAAAGACTTCAGACTTTGATTCTATAATCAAACCCGCGCTGATTTGTCAGGCAGATATTCAGCTAGATGAATTTTTAAATTACTTACATTACGAATCTTTATTTGATCATCAAGACGAATACTTAGTTGTTAATGCTACAGGAGAGCTACAGGGCAAGTTAGATCGAAACAAAATACTCAAATATTTAGCTAAACAATCTTCAACTAATCCTCCTCAATTACCAGCTAGCTTAGACTACATAAGTAAATTAATTGATTTTATTGCTTTGCCCTTAAAAATAGAAACTGTTGAAGGCAAAGATATTCAGCTGAATCAGTGTTGGCAAGAACAAGTTGCTGACAATCAAGATTCACAGCCACCGCTAGCACAACCCGATACTAAGATCGCAACCTGGTGGATGGAACAGCAGCTATACTCAGCACAACAGGATTGCCAGCAGCAATGCCAAGCCCAAAAACTACCAAATTTAGCCAATGGCGATCGCGCCAAGAGTAATTGTCATAAGTTGTTTTTGTCTGAAATATCACCAAAAATACTCAATTCAGGTTACACAGCGTCTAATCCAGACTCTAGGGTAGAACAGCAAGAACAGCTAGATCATTCCCAATTAAGCTTAGTGATCGAACAAGTATCAGATTGGAATTACCTGAAGATTCCTCTAGTTGCTAAACAACGGTTAACCCAAATCAATAATTTTCCCTATCGGTTGGTGATCGCCACTAAAATAGCTTTACAAAAGCCTTTAAATCCAACAAGCATTAGTGAGTCGAAAAGTCTGGCAACACTTAACCATAGATTGCTGGCAACTATTGGTCATGAGCTTAAGTCTCCTTTAACGGGCATTATTGGCTTATCTAGCTTGCTTAGAGAACAAAAATTAGGTCAACTAAATCAGCGACAAGCTCGATACGTGCAGCTGATCCAAAGCAGCGGACAAAAAATGATGAGCATTGTTGATGACTTATCAAAACTGACAAGCCTAACTACTAAACAGCTATTAGAGCCTGAGTTAATCAATTTAGAGTTTCTCTGTCGGCAGCTTTATCAACAGGTCTTAAATAAAGTCGAACTGGCATCGGCTGAATCTTCGTTTAAGGCTCAGGCTTTTGGGTCAAAATTAGATCTGGAAATTGAATCAGGAGGAATAGCGATCGCCGACAAGTTATTTTTGTCCTGTATACTTTCTCACTTGGTTTTGGCGACAATTAAGCTTGCCAAATCTCCAGACAATTTAAAGATCAATATTAAGAGTCTACAGGGAATGACGGAAATTGTGGTCAGTAGCGACTTAAGCGATGGATCATCAGCTTCAAAAAATAGCTCATTGGGGTCAGATTCGGACTTAAACTTAGTAATTGCTGAATATTTAGCTGAAGTCATTTGCGGTAGTGTAACTAGCCTTTATTTATCAAATCGCTGTCAATTCACCCTGTTGTTACCTCAAGATCAGACTCAGCAGCAGTTAGCTGGTAATTCAAATATCAATCCCAAAAGCTTAACCAAGCCAACTAATCAGAATTTAACTATTCTTTGCCTCTATCCTGAACTGGAGGTAATCGATCCTCAAGCTAATCATGGCAGTGGTGCAAATTTCGATCTCAAAAAATGGTCAAGCGTTCCCTGCCTAACGCGGTCAGACACCAGCGAACAACAATTCGATTGTCAACATCGCATTATTGAAGCAGATAGTCTAGAACAGGCACATACTCTAGCGCGGATTTGGCAACTAGACGTAATTATCTTAAATGGCTATCAAATTATTGAACCCGCTCAATATTTGCGATCGCTTCAAGAATCAGCATATTTAGCTGCTTTACCTTTAATCACCTTAGATGCTAGAACCACAGAAGCAGCCAACCAAATCAAAGGGTTAAATGTATATCCTTGTCTGCTTCCTGCTGAACATCGCAGCGTTGCCGACTTGATGCAGGTAATTCAAATTGCCACAGGAGTTTAAACGCTCAACAAGTCACTCGATTGAGTTTAACTAGTAGTCGCAGGCGTAAGTAAAGCAACCATTTACAAAACCTACAAGCCTTTATATTAACCACTCCTGACTCCTGACTTCTGATGACTTCCGCGTAGCGATACTATGATGCACTGTGAAGGGTAAAGACAGTAATTTCTGGGCGACTACCAAAGCGGAAAGGTAGGTTAGTCATACCCAGACCCCGATTAGTATAAATTATTGTGTCTTCAACCTGGTTTAATCCCGCAAAATATTTTCTGCCGCCAGGTGGCAAGATCAAAGGATCGAGAAAAGGAACTCTAATTTGTCCTCCGTGAGAATGACCTGATAATTGAAGCACAAACCGATGAGTCGCTGCACTTGTTTCAATATAGTCTGGTTCGTGAACTAGCAATAAGGCAGTAGTATCATTCGGCAGTTGAGTAATAGTTTTCTGAAGGTCTGGTTTGCCCCAATAGGGGTCGTCAAGCCCAGCAAAAGCCAATTGTTGATCATCACGCTCAATTAAGCAAACTTGATTGTCTAAATTGGTGATGTTGCTCTCGACCAAGACTTGTTTCAGCACAGCGAGCATTTCTTCCCAATGATCGTGGTTGCCCAAAACGGCAAATATTCCTGACTTAGACTGTAGCTGACTTAATGTCTGACTAAGTTGGTTAGCATCAAAGCTGTAGCCGTGAGTAATTAAATCTCCCGTAATTGCGATCACATCTGGCTGTTGTTGATTAACTAATCTAATGATTTTTGCTAACCGCTTTTCTGGCATAAATTTACTAGCATGAATATCACCAATCTGAACAATTTTAAAATCTTCAAACACCATAGATAAATTAGGAATTGTCAGCTGAATTGGTACAACTTCAATCCAGTTAGGCTCTATTTTTGCAGCGTAAATATAACAGCAAGTAGTAAAGACAATTATAATTAGCGTAAATTTACTTATCCATATTCTAATTTTTCTTCGTATTAAAGGGTGTTGCTTGGCTAGCATGATAAAAATTCGGGAAGATAAAAGCTGCTTTTCTATACTAGTCTTTCTCCGTCAATTTTGACATTTTGCAATGTTGTGGGTAAATTTCTTGGGCAGATTAAAATTCAAGATATTGGTCAGGTGTTAAGCATAATTAAGCTAGTTTTTCAAGTCAACAATTTATAATTTTAGGATGGAATATTTTAATCAACACGTAATTATCACTGGTGGTTCTAGTGGCATTGGTAAAGCGGTAGCTAAATTATTAGCACCGCGAGGGGCAAATATTTCCCTGATTGCCCGCGACCGCCAAAAGCTGGTTAATGCTCAACGGGAAATAGCAACAGCAAGCCTTAATTCAAGCTCAAAAATCCTGACTATTGCCGCAGATGTAGCCAATCGCCAGTCAATTACCGCCGCAATTAATAAGGCGATCGCGACATTAGGAACGCCTCAACTATTAATTACCTCAGCAGGAATTGCTCATCCTGGTTATTTTAACCAAATTCCCCTGGAAATTTTTGAGCAAACAATGGCGGTAAATTATTTTGGTTCTCTATACAGCATTAAAGCAGTGTTACCAGCCATGGAAAAAGAGCAAAGAGGACAGATAGTTCTAATCTCTTCTGGTGCAGCCTTAATCGGCATTTATGGCTACAGTGCTTATTGTCCTTCTAAGTTTGCCCTGAGGGGACTGGCAGAGTCTTTACGAGGAGAATTAAAGCCCAAAGGTATTAGCATAACAATTGTTTATCCTCCTGATACTGACACTCCCCAGCTAGCAGCCGAAAATAAAATTAAGCCTCCTGAAACTCAGAAAATTACGGCCACGGCAAAAACTTGGAGTGCAGCAGCCGTAGCCGAGCAAATTCTTCGAGGACTAGAAAAAGGTAATTTTGCGATCGCTCCTGGGATGGAACTCACAATTCTAAATCGATTTCATAGTTTACTGACTCCTATATTAAACTGGTACTTTGACGGTATAATTAGGAAAATTAATCACAAACAATAATCAACTCAAAGTCAGAGCAAAAAATATAAATCTATAGAGTAAAGTTGTCTTTAAAATCTTGTCTGGTCATGGGTTGGTTGACAATAATTCCTTCTTGTCCCAAATGTTCTAAAGGTTGACCCTCAACATTAATCCAAACGGCGCTATTACGATCGACACTAGTTGCAGTATATATAACCTGAGCTAATCTGCTAGTCATGGAGGCACTGCCACCGCCAGAAGTAAACTCTTGGGATAAATCGAGATGAATTCCCTTTTGATCTTTACTGACACTAATTAACTGAGTTCCCTGGGGAATCGCCGTAGTGTAGGGAGAATCTTTAGGAGGACGAGCTAATAGGGTTTCTAAAGCAGTTTCCAAGACTCGTTCAGGTCTAATCGACTTCTGAAAGGTCATGGTGCTAGAAACTAGCTCAATGCTCTGATCGGTTGGGTTCAGCCAGGAAATCTCGACGACTTGTTGCTGAGTAATTGGTTCTGGGATTCCTGGAACTTCTAATTCTGATTCCACTATGGGAGCGGGATTAGGCTGAGTAACCAGCGCTTTTTGTTCTAGGGCGGATTTTGCCCACCAAGCAGCGCCTCCTCCCAAAGCCAGAATAGCCCCTGTGATGGCTGCCACCACGGGAAGAGAAAAACGATTTTTATTACGATCCTGCATGGATTACGCTCCCGATACGAGGAAATAGTTTGATCTGTTCTGAAGATAACGTTGATTTTGTTTCTAGTCTAATAAAACTAACCAGCTCTAATCTATCCTCTTCAATCTCTAATTGTAAGATACGGGCTAAGATTCCGTCGGCTTCTAGAAAATTTAAGTCAAGGCGATCGCCTATACCTTCAGCAAAGCCGTTAAGCAGCCTGGCTGAAATGGGGTGAGCGTTGACAGTTCCCTGGGGTTCGATGAGACGAAGTGTTTTGCCATTTATAACCTCAATAGCTAATTTTAAGGTAATATTTAATTCTCTAGAGCGATTATTAATCGTATTAGTTCCAGAAGCTGAGTCAGCCATTCCCTGTTCATTAATACCAATATTAGGCCTGGGTCTACTTAGCTTAAATCTTACTTCTAGACGATTTTCAGGTTGTAACTCTAGGTGAAGATTGGATAGCTGATAGCTGATTCTAGCTGAACCTGCTTGACTAGTTAGCAGGCGATTGAGCGTTTTTTGTAGTTGAGCTAAAATTTCAGGAGACTGTAAGGCTTGGTTGAGATCGGTTTGCGTCAAAACCAGTTTTATTGCTCCTGAGGCTGGTTTTGCTAAAGAATTTCTCAATCCATCAACACTGTCGAAATTTAAGTTTGGCAGTTTAAATGCTATGGGGTCAGTCGCTAGATCTACGGCGGCAATTCTTAGACCTGGTTGAACCATCACACCTCTACTAGCAATTCTGACCTGATGCAGCTTTCCGCGAGCAATCTGATAGCTAGGTCGATTATCAACTCTAACTGCCTGCTCCTCGACACTAATTATTTGCGAGCGAATTTGGCTAGCAGCAATCAAGTCCAAAATTGTATTCCCACCAGAGACTAAAGACAGCAATCCAGACAGCACAATTGTCAGAATTTCCATGCTAAAAGTAATTATTAACTAAACATTGTCGGAAATTAGCATTGTTCAATTTTAGTTGCTAGTCGCTGTAGTTTTACCTTAAGGTAAAAAATGAGTTTAACCAAATAAATAAACATACTTAAAACAGGATGGAGATTGTTTAATTGTGACCTCTTATCTTCATCCTGTCGATTGATTTATCCTGGATTAACTCTCATTAGAACCTGTCCAAACTCTACTGGATCGCCATTTTGAACAGATATTTCCATAATTTGTCCAGTTACTTCTCCTTCAATTTCATTCATTAGCTTCATTGCTTCAATGATGCAGACTGTATCACCTTTATTAACCCGATCGCCTACCGAGACAAAAGGGTCTTCGTCGGGAGCAGGAGCAGAATAAAACGTTCCCACCATAGGAGAGGTAATGTCTACCCACTTTTTATCATCTACTGTAGATATAGGTGCTACCTCTGAGGTTACAGCCGAAACAGTTACAGGATTCCCAGCTGCTGCGGTATCTGGAGTAGTTTCCATAGCTTGAGAAGACATTGGCGATTGAGCAACAGCAATTACGCTTCTATCTTTACGTACAGTCAATTCAAAATCGTTATTTTTGAGAATTAACTCCGTGATGTCGGTTTGAGAGATCGCCCCTAACAATTCGCGGAGTTCTTGGAAATTTATAGACACAAACTATACAACCGTTATTAAGAGTAATTTTGCCATTCTCAAAGATAGCTGTGTAGTATTGCCGATCTAAGAGATTAAGTAACTTGCCGATTAATGCTTCAGCAGGGATTAATTTTCTCGACCCAAATAAGAGCCATCACGGGTATCGACTTTAATATTTTCACCAATTGAGATAAACAATGGCACCATAACCTGAGCGCCTGTTTGCACTATAGCTGGTTTTGTCCCCCCTGTAGCAGTATCTCCTTTAACTCCAGGATCGGTATCGATAATTTCTAACACCACTGAAGTTGGTAACTCTATTTCTAGTACTTTTTCATTCCAGAAGATAACATTAGCCTCCATTTCTTCTTTAAGAAAATTAATGCGATCGCCTAAACTCTCGCCACTTATCCGCGTCTCTTCATAGGTTTGCATATCCATAAAGACAAATTCGTCTCCATCTTTATAGGTATACTGCATGGTGCGTTTTTCTAAATTTGCCTGAGGGACAGTTTCTCCCGCGCGGAAGGTTTTTTCTACTGTATTTCCTGTTTGGACGTTTTTGAGTTTAGTCCTAACAAAGGCTGAACCTTTACCTGGTTTGACGTGCAGAAACTCTACTACTCGCCAGACAGAGCCATCTAGCTCGACAGTAACTCCTGTACGAAAGTCATTACTAGAAATCATGAAGCTAAAAATACTTGCTTAGAGATCGACATTTCATTGTACCTGATGAAGGACTTTTAAAAGGATGAAGCATGAAGGATAAAAAATGAGAAGGTAGTAGCTAATCAATTAGCTTTAAGTCTTTAAGTCTCCAATCGCCTATTTTCAGTCTCCCTGAATTAAAAGCAATGAAGTACCACTAGAAGTAAAGAAATGTTGACAAGGTAGAGCGAATACTAAGAACATACACCTTAGTAGTTAGTAGTTTTGATTTGTCTTATGTCCGCACTCTAATCAAAATTGAATTTATGAACACACACAAAAATATTCTTTTTCGATGGTTTCAGCATTGGTTTAATTATCGAGTTTTAAGCTTGATCCTCAGCCTCACTATTTTTAGTGCGGGCTTGTTGGGTTGGCAGTCTCAGGCATCAGCTATCTTAGCCCAAGGAGATGCTGTCACCGATCCCCAAGCTATTTTGAGATATTCATTACCTATAGATAATGACTCGGTTAGAAAACTGCAAAAAAGTCTCGAAGATATTTCCAATCAACTACGGGGGAAACGTTGGAAAGGTATTAGTCGCGATCTTACAGATGCTAGTTTTGTGCTGACTGCTCGTCGCGATCGCCTGCTGGCAAGCGTTCCTGATGCTCGTAAACTCGAAGCAGAATCTTTAATCGATCGATTAGCTGCTGGAACTTCCGAACTAAAAGAAATCGTCGAATCTAAAAACCGCGAAGCAACTTATATCAAAAGAAAAGAGCTACTAGATTTAGTCACTGACTTGGAAGAATTAATGGTGGTGGGATATCCTTTTGAAGTACCAGAAGAATATGCTGATCTGCCACAACTTTTAGGCCGCGCCACAGTTGAATTGGAAACAAATAAAGGTAATTTGGCAATTGTCGTAGATGGCTATAGTGCGCCCATTAATGGAGGCAATTTTGTCGATTTGGTTAAACGAGGCTTTTATGACGGCTTAGATTTTAATCGCGCTGAAGATTTCTATATTTTGCAAGCTGGTGATCCTCCAGGTGAAGCAGATGGCTTTATTGACCCGGAAACCAATGAATATCGAGCTATTCCCATGGAAGTCTTGGTAAAAGGAGATGAACTACCTGTATATGGTGAAACTCTAGAAGAATTGGGTCGCTATCTAGATGTCCCAGCAATTCCTTTCAATGCTTATGGTGCAGTTGCTCTGGCTCGCCCTGCTGACAATCCCAATGGCGGTTCTTCCCAATTTTTCTTTTTCAAGTTTGATACAGAAATTACACCCCCTGGCTATAACTTGATGGATGGGCGTTATTCGGTCTTTGGTTATCTCACAGAAGGAAAAGAAGTTCTAGAGGAATTGACCGCAGGAGATCAAATCATCTCCGCCAAGGTGATTGAGGGAATAGAAAATCTCAAAGAACCAAATTCAGCTAACAGTTAACTGTTAAGTAGGATGGGCGTTAAACTCATCCTACAAGTGGATTTAGAAGCTGAGAGTTGATAGCTATAGCTATCATAAGTATTTACCAACTACTTTAGGCTAAAGTCCAAAATGAGTAATAAACCGCTGGTAGTCAAAGATTTGGGGGAGAGTGGTTTGTTGGCAAGGTTGCAGCGTTTTTGTCCTCCTGGTGTGGTTGGTGATGACGGGGCGATGATCGACACTCATCCAGATCGCTCTTTGGTAGTTACCACTGATGTTTTGGTAGAGGGGGTTCATTTTAGCGATCGCACTACTGCTGCTTTTGATGTTGGCTGGCGGGCTACGGCGGCTAATTTATCGGATTTAGCAGCTATGGGGGCAACTCCCCTGGGTATTACCGTTGGCTTGTCTTTACCAGGAGAAAAGCTAGTCAGTTGGGTTGAAGAAGTCTATCAAGGAATCGATCAGTGTTTAAAAACTTATCAGACATCTCTAGTTGGCGGTGATGTTTGTCGTTCTCCTGTAGTCAGTTTGGCTATCACCGCATTTGGCGAAGTAACTCCAAATCGAGCTATACGTCGCAACTTGGCGCGACCAGGAGATGCAATTATAATTACTGGTGGGCATGGGCTTTCACGAGGAGGATTAGAACTGCTGCTTAATCCTAGTCGGGGAAATAATTTGACTCCAGCAGAGCGATCGCAGCTAATTGAGGCTCATCAACGACCAAAACCCAGACTAGACATATTGCCTTATTTGGCAAAACTTCCCGAGCAAATTACGATCTCTGGTATGGATAGCAGCGATGGATTAGCAGATGCAGTTAGACAAATTTGTTGGTGTAGTGGAGTTGGTGCTGCGATTGATTTATCTACCATAACTATTGCTCCAGGATTAGTTAAGCTAGCGGGAGATAAAACAGCTTGGGAATGGATGTTCTATGGTGGTGAAGACTTTGAGCTAGTTCTCTGCCTAACTCAAAATTGCGCCTCTAACCTAGTCCAGGAATTAGGTGAAAATGCAGCCGTGATTGGTGAAATTACTGCCAGTCAAGGGATTCAAATCGTCAATCCGCAAAATTGCGCCACTGCAAAAATCTTAAATCTAAATAAAGGATTTCAGCATTTCTAATTTTGGTCAGTGACTAAAATCAATCATCCCTCAATACTTCAGCAAAAATAGTTATCCTGGTATAAATTTAGCAAAAATGGGAATGCTAATTTTGGCAGAACAAACTACAGAACTATCGTAATCAATTTATTTTCTGTGGCTGTAGGGAGTAGCTGATTAAAACAATAATCGATTAACTCGAGACAGGTTGATCAAATTTAAGACCCTGTTCAATTCCACATCCAATTTATGGAGCAGTAATTGTCTAAGACTATGCAACACGCATCAAGAATCGACCACCTTGACGGCAGAATCCTACAAGTTGTTCTAGAAAGTTCTAACAGCTCAACAATTCTGTCAGATTTAGCAGGTAAAATTGGTGATTTGTTGCTAGCAGACGTTTGTATTGTTATTTCCATCGCAGCTCACCCTCAAAGTTTTCACGATCTAGGTTACTGGCAAAAAAATGCTGCTGTACTTCCCGATCAAGTTATTCAGCAATTAAGCTGTATATCCCTAGATGATGATGATTCTATTCAGTTTCCGATAATCGAGCCGGCATCTCCTCTGTTTGATTTACTTGAGCCTTTGCTTCGGTCAATATTTCCCACAGTAACCTGGCTGGGAATGACCACTCGATTTCAGCATCAGACCAACGGCTTAGTTTTATTACTTAAGCAGTCCTCGACCTGGACTAATTCTGAACGCGAACTATTAACCAAGACTTTAGATTCAATGGCGATCGCAATTTCTCAAGTGCAACTTCAGCAACAAGCGAATACTAAAACCAGATATCAAAATCTCCTGAAAAATTTGAGCCGAGAGATCAGTCAGGGCTATCAGCCTCGGCGATTGTTTCATAATTGCCTAGCTGAAATTTGCAGCGCCCTGCAAGTAAACCAAGGCAGCATCCTGATGCTGAAGTATCAAAATCCTTTAAGAGCTAAAGGTAGAGGCAAACATACTGTTAAAGGAACAGCTAAAATTGCTTATCAGTGGAATTCTCAGCCAGGATCAGGTTCTCATGCAGAACCATCTTTTAGTATTAACAACTCAGCTTTATGTCAAAAAGCCTGGCAAAATGCTCCCAACTGCCTGTACTTTGAATCTAACGCACCTTTTCCCGATCTGACTAACGATCAGGTTCATCCCAGTGGAACTGCATTGTTAATCATGCCCTTGATGGGCAAAAAAACTAGTGAAACAGATACAGCAATGGTTCTAGGCTTTCTAGTTTTACAGCATAATTTTCCCCGTCGTTGGTCAGAAGATGAACGAGATTTGGTCGATTGGGTTGGAGTTCAAATTAGTACGGCGATTATTCATCATCAAACCCTAAATCGGGTGCAGTCAATTGTTGATGAAAGAACAGCTCAACTCAAGTCCAGCATCGATATGCAGGCAAAACTTTCAGCCAAAATGCGCCAACATATTGAACAACTACAAAAGCTAAATCAGTTAAAAGATGACTTCATGAACAGCATAAGTCATGAACTAAAAACACCTTTAACCAGCATGAAAATCGCCATCAAAATGCTGCGTCAAGGGCAAATATCACCTGAAATGCGGGAAAAATACCTAAATATTCTCGAACAGGAATGGAATCGCGAATATGGTTTAATTAAGGATTTACTGACGCTGCAACAGGTAGAATCAGGAGAATTAGACTATAGCCCTCAAGAACTAGATTTAAATCAAACTATTAATAATCTGACGCAATGTTTTACCCTTAAATGGCAATCAGACCGAGAAATTAATTTAGTCAGCACTATCTCCGAACCAGATTTAAAAATTTATACTGATGCAGATAGTCTGGAGTATATTCTTAACGAGCTGTTGTCCAATGCTGGTAAATATTCCGCTCCCCATACCACCATTGAACTATCAGTAGAAAGCTGCACCACCATAGACAGCAAAGACATCGTAATTTCAGTAGCCAATATTGGTGCAGGAATCACTCCAGAAGAACTACCTTATATCTTTGATAAATTTAGACGTGGTAAAGGAGTTACCGATCGCGCTGTACCAGGAACAGGTCTAGGTTTGACTTTAGTTCAATACTTAGTCGAACATTTGAACGGCACTATTGAAGTAACCAGCGAACCATTTGACAATGATCTGGCATCGTTTTTGACTACTTTTGTACTTAGATTACCTCAAATTCAACCGTCTATTAGTTAGGCTAATGGTAAATTATTTAATGTTAGGTAATGACCACAGTCGATCGCTTTTCAATTAAGTTGATTTCCCTCTCGATCGATTCTCTGAGATTTCTATGAAATGGCATAAAAACAAAAAGCCTACTAAGCTAAAGTTATCGCGATCGCCTTCAGGCAGCTATCCTTACTCGCCATTTTTTCGTCAGCTAAAAATCTTTGGCATCACGATTAAACTAATATTTTCTTTGTGGTGGAACAAAGTTACAGGGAACAATTCCTCTGGGCGTAGACATCGTATCGCCAAATGGTTGGTCAGAAATATTTTGGAACTAGGTCCAACCTTTATTAAAATTGGACAAGCTTTATCAACTCGTGCCGATTTGATTCCCCTAGAATATATTCAGGAATTTGGTCAGCTACAGGATCGAGTGCCACCCTTTAGTTCAGACCTAGCGATCGCCGTAATTGAAACCGAATTGGGCAAGCCAATCTCAACGCTGTTTGCCGAGTTTAATCCGACTCCTTTAGCCGCTGCTTCTTTAGGTCAGGTACACAAAGCTAGGCTACATACAGGGGAAGACGTGGTAATTAAAGTGCAGCGTCCTGGTTTAGCCCAGTTATTTAACTTAGATTTTGAAATCTTACACCGTTTGGTCAGATGGCTCAATCGTTTGCTTAAAAGCGCGAGAAAATTTAATTTAGAAGCAATTTATCGCGAATTTTTTGAACTGCTCTATTTAGAAATTGACTATATTCACGAAGGCAAAAATGCCGATCGCTTTCGAGAGAACTTCCAAAACTATCAGCGAGTGGCTGTGCCTCAAGTTTATTGGCAATATACTACCTCAAAGATTTTAACTTTAGAATATCTACCAGGTATCAAAATTGATAATCGCCCTGCTTTAGAAGCTAGTCAAATTGACACTCAAGAAGTTATTCAGCTAGGCATCACCTGTTATTTAAAGCAGCTTCTAGAAGACGGATTTTTTCAATCAGACCCCCATCCAGGTAACATGGCGGTTAGTCCCAGAGGAGATATTATCTTTTATGATTTTGGCACGATGGCAGAAGTCAAAACCATCGACAAAGATCAAATGATCAAAACGTTTTTTGCGGTTTTAAAGAAAGATACGGATGAGGTAGTAGAAACTCTAATCTATATGGGGTTAATTGAACCTGTTGCCGATATGACTCCCGTTAAGCGGATGATCGCCTTTATGATTGAGGAATTTCGTGATAAACCTGTAGACGTTAGGGCTTTTGAACAAATAACCGATGAAGTCTATGCGATCTTTGAGCAACAGCCATTTCGTCTCCCGCCTCAGATGACTTTTATCGTTAAGTCCTTAACTACCCTCGACGGAATAGCTCGCGCCTTAGATCCTCAATACAACCTATTAGCAGCAGCTCAACCATTTTTAAAACAAATTGCCTTCCAGCAGCAGCAAGGAAGTATGTTGGGTATTTTAGCCAGACAAACAAAAGATTTTATTCAATATAAATTGAAACAGCCTAACCGTACTCAAATGTCGATTATGCGTCTAGAATCTCGTCTAGATTTGGGCGAACTACAGGTCAAGGTTAAATCTATAGAAAGCGAACGCTCTCTCAAACAAATTCAGTTAGGAATCAAAAGCTTAATTTACACTTGCTTATCAGGTTTTAGCTTGCTATCGGGTTCAGTGCTGCTAGTAGGTCAATTCAAAGGTGTGGCGATCGCTCTTTTTTGCTTTGCTACCTTTTGGTTTATCTTGCTCTTACGCTCTTTAACCAGCATGGCAATGACGGAAAAAATGTATAAGATGTCACAGAAATAAGTAATAAGTAATGTGAATTAGTTAGGCGTTGCTGAATCGAGGTACGATTTTGAATTTTTCACTCGAAGAAACGAAATTTTAAAGAGCTAAGAGCTAAGAGCTACGAACAGTATTACTCTCAGTTTCACATTGTATGCTAAAGCCCTAAAGGATTCGCTTCGCATCACACTAGCTTCGCGTCGCCCTTGTCCTAAAGGATAAGCTTCGCAAATGGTATACTTCAAAGCGGCAACGCCATTATTTTTTTCTCTGGCGATTAAACCAAGTCTGCAACTGTTGATGACAAGATGTTTCTTCGATCCCCGCTAAAACTTGTAAAGAATGATTGGAACAATAACCGTCAGGAATATTGGTAACGCTTCGTATCGCTCCAGTTTTGGGATCGTCAGCACCGTAAACTAATAAACCTAAACGGGCATGAACAATTGCCCCCGCACACATCGGACAAGGTTCAAGAGTGACGTAGAGGGTACAATTTTTAAGATAGCAATTTTGGACGGCTTTAGTTGCTGTACGGATGGCTAAAATTTCAGCGTGAGCAGTTGGATCTTGCTCTCTTAACTTGCGGTTGGCTGCTTCAGCTATCAAATTGCCCTGGCGATCAATAATTACTGCCCCAACAGGTACTTCGCCTACATTTCCAGCGGTTTGAGCTAACTTTAGAGCATATTTCATCCAGCGGCAATGAATCAGATATGAATCATTGCTTAATTGAGCCAGAGAATCTGTGACTACTTTGTAGCTTGACTTTTTAGTCATTTCCAAACATCAGTGGGAATATATACAATTGCAGATCGATCTGTCTGAGAAAAACATTAAACTAATGTTAAACCATTCACCAGATAAGATTATTTTTTAATTATTAGTAATGAAAACAGCGGAAATATCATCCATCCTGGAGCGTCTTTTCAATCGCGAAGATATTAACCACGATGTAGAAGAAGCTTGGCAAATTAAAAATTCTCAAATACATTTATTAGTTATTCTTTCCGAAGATCATACTTGGTTGAGATTATTATCTCCCATCGCAGCAGCTAGTGAAGCTCAGTCTTTATTGCCCCAACTATTAGAAGACAACTTTGATACTACCCAAGAAGTTCGCTATGCTGTCAATCAAAATGTCCTGTGGGGTGTATTTCATCATCGTTTGGCAAGTTTGACCTCAGAAGATTTAGAAAGTGCGATCGCATCTTTAGCATCTCTCGTTGAAAAAGGTTTATCTCAGTCTTTTAACCAGCTAATCGAAAAACAAATTATCCAAATTGTCAAAGCAGCCAAAGCTCAAGGACAAAGCTTAGAGTCTACTTACCAAACTATTGACCGCTTCTATCAAGAAGGAATTATGGGCGGTATTGACCAAGATCCTGCTCAAAGAGAACAATTTCTAGCTGCCTGGAAAGCTCAGTTGGAACGTTTATGGTCTGAGGTTGAGGTTTGAGCTGATTTTTTGGCATTAGTTGAAAGTGAATTTATTTTGCTAGCTATCAGCTATTAGCTTTTAGCTATTAGCCTTTGAGTATTCGCTTATGATTCATCTTTTCACAAACTTAAAATTATTATTAACTGAAAAACCAACGCCATGAACGATCGATCCTCAACAATTAACAAGCAACAGCAACCAGATCTGATGGAGATTCTCAAAGAGGATTATGAAAAATTTCCTGAGGATCAAACTTTTGGGATCTATGCTGATGATGTTTATTTTAAAGACCCGTTGAATGAATTTAATGGTATCAAAAAGTATCAGGCAATGATTGCTTTTTTAGGCAGCTTTTTTAGCGATGTTGAAATGGAAGTTCACAACGTAGACCAAGAAGGAGAAGTAATTAAAACCGAGTGGACGCTTAATATGACTTCTCCACTACCTTGGAAACCTCACTTGTCTATTCCTGGCTGGAGCGAATTGAAAGTAAACGATGAGAATTTGATTAGCTCTCATATCGATTATTGGCACATTTCTCCCTGGAAAGTTTTACGTCAGAATTTCTTTTACAGTCAAAAAGCGTCACAATAAAGTTAAGTAATGTAAATATATTTAATCTAGGATCTAAATTTAGATGCGTGTAATTTTAATGACTGGCAAGGGTGGAGTTGGTAAAACTTCCGTTGCTGCTGCTACGGGTTTACGCTGTGCGGAATTGGGTCATAGAACTTTAGTACTTAGTACTGACCCAGCACACTCTCTAGCAGATAGTTTCGATCTTGAGCTAGGACATGATCCGCAAGAGATTCGTCCTAATCTTTGGGGTGCAGAACTTGACGCCTTGCGGGAATTAGAAGGCAACTGGGGTTCGGTAAAACGTTACATTACTCAGGTTTTGCAGGCTAGAGGTTTGGATGGGGTACAGGCTGAAGAATTAGCCATTCTGCCTGGAATGGACGAAATCTTTGGCTTGGTGAGAATGAAACGCCACTATGATGAAGGTGATTTTGATACTCTAATCATCGACTCTGCACCTACTGGAACAGCCTTAAGGCTATTGAGTTTGCCAGAAGTTGGTGGTTGGTATATGAGACGCTTTTATAAACCATTACAGGGGATGTCGGCAGCATTACGTCCTTTGGTTGAGCCTTTCTTCAAACCCATTGCGGGTTTTTCGCTGCCAGATAAAGAAGTTATGGACGCGCCTTATGAGTTTTACGAGCAGATTGAAGCTTTAGAAAAAGTCTTGACTGACAATACTAAGACTTCAGTGCGCTTAGTAATGAATCCTGAAAAGATGGTCATCAAAGAATCTCTGCGCGCTCATGCTTATCTAAGTTTATATAATGTTGCCACAGATTTAGTCATTGCCAATCGAGTGATTCCTAATGAAGTTAACGATCCTTTCTTTGAACGCTGGAAAGCAAATCAAGACGTATACAAGCAAGAAATATACGATAATTTTCACCCTTTACCAGTCAAAGAAGCTCCTCTATTTCCTACTGAAATGTGTGGCATGGAAGCTTTAGAAAAGCTCAAAGAAATTTTGTATCAGGATGAAGATCCCACTCAAGTCTATTACAAAGAAAGCACGATCAAGATAGTTCAAGAAGAAGGCAACTATAGCCTTCAGCTGTATTTGCCAGGAATTCCGAAAGAACAAATTCAGCTCAATAAAACTGGGGATGAGCTAAACGTTCGCATTGGTAATCACCGCCGTAATTTAGTTCTGCCTCAAGCTCTGGCAGCACTCCAACCATCAGGAGCGAAAATGGATGATGATTACTTGAAAATTACCTTTAAAGATATGGCTAAGATTTAAGTCGTTGTTTATTTAATGTCATAAGCCGATGGCGATTTTATTCGTAGCTATTAGGCGTTAGTTTTTTTGGGTTACACTGCCGTTAACCTAACCTACAGTTGTTCAATTCGCTATTTACTACTTTGCGATCGCCAATACATAATTTTTATTTATAATAAATTGGCGATCGCCTGTTCTAACTGTCCCTGCTCTAAGGTACTAAGAATAAAGACTTCTTGCACTGTCTTTCCTTGACGCGCAATAACTTTGTAACCGCCTCGAATCGGCACAGAAACTCGCAGCTTCATTTTCGGTATGTGACTTCTAGTCTGCTTAATTCTGCCTGGAGTAACGGTAGTAACTCCTTCGCACTTAATTAATTTTTCCAGGATCGGAATCAAGCCAGGGAGATGAGTTGAATGATTCCAGACTAACCGACCATCAGAAGACATACCTATTTTTCTCCATAGCATTTACCATTGAGTGAGACAGCAAAATTCTATCTAAACGTTTATTTAATAGTAAACGCTCAATGTTGGATGCTCAATGAATTAGGCTTGTTCTAAGGGTGCCATAGTTAAGCCAGCGCGTTTTAACTGTTGGTGGTATAGTTCTGCTTGTTCTTGAGGGCCAACCCAAACTAAAGCTTGTCCTTCAAAATGTATTTGATCGGTTAATTCTCTAGCGCGATCGCCATTCATCCCCGGAATGTACTTCATCAAACACTCGATCACGTGAGGAAAGGTATTGTAGTCATCATTCAAAACAATTATCTTGTAGTTAGGGTAATGTTGCTTGATTGTCTGACCAGCTTTTTCTTTAGTTACGGTGGGGGTAAAAGTCATATTAATAAATCCTCATAACTCAACTAAACAAAAGGGGTTTGTAGATATCAAACAAATCTACTAGCGATGTTCGTTCATAATTTGCTCATAAACAGTTTAACTATTTTTAACAATTTCTTCAAAATTTACCAAACAGAATACTTGGCTAATTTTCATTTAATTATGGCGATCAATTGTGAATTTGTTATTCTTGAACTTTGACAATTAGATTAATGAAAATTGCAATTGGCTGGCTATATCCAACGCTAATGAGTACCTATGGCGATCGCGGCAACGTTATCTGTCTGCAACGGCGATGTCAGTGGCGAGGAATAGAGGTCGAGATTGTTCCCCTCAAACGAGAAACAGAGATTGCCGAGTTTGATCGTGTAGACTTAATTGTTGGCGGAGGAGCGCAAGATCGTCAGCAAGAAATTGTCATGCGCGACTTGCAGGGAGCAAAAGCAGCGGCTTTACAGCAAAAATTAGCTCAAGGCACTCCAGGAGTATTTACCTGTGGTTCCCCCCAACTGCTAGGTCACTACTATGAGCCAGCACTAGGCAAAAGAATTAAGGGCTTAGGTCTACTAGATATGGTTAGCCAACACCCAGGTATTGAAGCGCAACGCTGTATTGGTAACCTGGTGTTTGAAATTACAGCAACTCCAATCGCCTCTGAGCTAGAAGCAATGTTAGGTGAAAAACCTGTCGTCATCGGCTTCGAGAATCACGGAGGCAGAACCTATTTGCAAGATGTGCAGCCTTTGGGCAGAGTCATTAAAGGATATGGCAACAATGGTGAAGATCGAACCGCAGGAGCTTTTTATCAGAATGCGATCGCGACGTATGCTCATGGTCCTTTACTCCCCAAAAATTATTTTATTGCCGACTGGCTGATCGCAAAAGCCCTACAACGAAAATATGAGACAAAAATTGCCCTGACTCCTCTAGATGATGCTTTAGCTATTTCTGGACGTAAGGCGATGTTGCAACGTTTGGGTTTGTCGAAACTAGCTGTTGCCAAATAGCATCTTCAACTTGTTGTTAATCTTTGCATTCAGTTGCGTGCGCTGCAACACAATTTGCCTTAATATTGCAATGAGACAATTTATGCAAGATAACCTTGCAACTCGTAAATTTTTGCAATTGCAACCACAACTATGACTGGAAAAGTACTAGATAATGGTTCTGCTGGAGCTTTAGTTCTCATCTTACCTTTGGCATTTGGTTTTGTCGTTTTGTATATGCTATGGCCCTTTCTGCTATTAATAGCAGCGGTAATTGTAGCTTTCCAACTTTGGCAGAACTATCAGTGGCAAAAGTGGTGTAGAGAAATTAATCCTTACTTTAATCAACTGATTAAGGAAAATAGAGGCTATCTAACTCCCGTAGATCTATCCGTAAAAGCCAACCTTACTCCTAGAGCAGCCAAAGCATTTCTCACTCGTAAAAGTGATGAGTATGGCACTAAGCCACAGACTGTTGCCGACAAAGGTGTTGTCTATTATTTCCCCACTGCAAGTGCTTTGGGCAGTATCTTAGATGATAGTGAACCAGAAGCAGCAGTAAACTCTTATCAATTAGCGGCTAAAGACTCTAATAAATTATCTGTTAGAGGTATTGCTCAATTGGCAAAGCAAGAACAACATGAAGTTACTCAGACAGTTACAAATTCCGAATTATCTTCTGTAGCACTGGCTACCAGAGACGAATCTCCACACTCAACTGCAACAGAACCTGAGTCCGAGGCAGATATAATAACCATTGATCGATCCGCTTCTATTGATGCTGGTCAATCTTTGATCCAAGCTGAACTAGCAAAACGCCTCGACCTAAATTCCAGCACAGTTGGTAGACGTAAATCCGATCCAGATTTTGAAGAGTGGAGTCAAAGTAAAGATCCTGAAGGAATAGCTTGGAAATACGAATCGGATACCAAGCTTTATGTAGCGGTTCTGCCAAACTAAAATTTCTCTTGTAGTTAAGCCTGATTTGTCAACCCGATTTTACCTCAAGATCATTTCGAGCCTAGTAAAACTTTCAATTTTTAAACAGGATTAGGGTTTGAGTTGGAAAAATAGCCTGTACAGGTCCTATTTTCTACTCTTCCTAATCCTTTAAGTTTTAATGGGTTATGTTAGCTCTATCATCTTGTAACTTTTGAAAGTATCAAGACTTAATTTCTATTTACTTCATTGGTGATTTTTTGTGTCTAATCTGATTAATCAGCACTGGCATTGGCAAGCCTGCCAAGATTATTCTTACTTAGCCTGTAAACTTTTATCGGCTTGGCAGCATGGCTTCTTTACTCAAAAGTTTTATCCCCGCACCCCAGAAGAACTAACCTCGATTTTGCAACCTGATACAACCGCATATCGGGTTCAGCAGGTACACGGCAATTTAGTCTTAACACCAAGGGAAATCATCGATCTAGTTAAGCAACCAAATTGTCACAATTCCTTTGCCGAAGCCGATGCCGTAATTAGCGATCGCCCGCAACAGTCTGTTTGGGTAGCTAGTGCCGACTGTACACCTATATTAATTGGCGATGTGGTTACCCGACAGGTGTGTGCAATTCATGCGGGTTGGCGCGGAACAGCGCAGAAAATTGTCCCTAAGGCGATCGCTAGATTCTTAAGCTGCGGCAGTCAGAAACAAAATTTGCGTGTTGCTATTGGTCCGGCGATTTCTGGAGAAGTTTACCAGGTAGATGAAAGTGTGGCGAGCAAGGTTGGTCAAAGCATAATTTTAGATGCTCAGAGCAAAACCGACTCAGAAATTTTAACTGAGTTAAAACAGCTTCCTAACACACCAATTCTCAATGATGCGCTACCAGAAAAAGCCCGTTTAAACGTATCGCGAATCAATCAAATTCAACTTGAGCAATTAGGTATTAGTTCAGAACATATTGCGATCGCTCCTTACTGCACGTTCCAACAGAGCCATCTCTTCTTTTCTTATCGGCGTACTGGCGAGAAAAAAGTCCAATGGTCAGGAATTATTGCTCAATAGCTATTACTCACCAACTGTAAGTTCTACGCTTTTGATAAACTATATTTATATCTAGATAGATCCAAGACCTCAATATTTTAGGCAGATCTTTAATTCTTAATCTTCAGTCCTTAATTCCTAGTCTTTAACTTGCATTTCAACTCTGTAGAACAAATCTTAACCCAACTTGAGCAGCAGCCTGGTTGGGAAAAATTCAGAGAACATCGCCAATTACTACAATGCTGGGAAAATAGCGTTAATCAGCAGACGCTCAAACATACTCGTCCACTTCACATTACCCGACAAGTACTTTGGGTGGCAACATCTAGTGCAGCAAGAGCGCAAGAACTTTCTTTTCAACGATATTCTCTATTAAAACGGCTCAACCAAAAGCTAACCTTTACTTTAAAAGATATTCGTTTTTCATCTTTTCACTGGCATCAAAAAACGGCTCAACTAGAAATTCAACCAAGTTTGTTTGGTGCTGGTGATCAACGAAAATTTAACATAGCTCCGATGCACTCAATTACTACGAAGCAAGAAGACGAAAACAGCCAAAATGCTCGTTTGTCTTTGTCTGAATCTGCTTCGGCTAAAGCTAAGAATGCTGCTGAACGTTGGCTAAAAACTCTTGAACATAAATCTTCTGCTTGGCTGATTTGTTCTGGCTGTAATTCTCTCACGCCCAAGGGAGAAATAGAACGTTGGAATTTATGTTATCACTGTATTGCTCAGAAATGGTCTGAAGAATATCAACCTCCAAATTTTCCTCAAACGTAAATAAAAAAATCTTAAGCCGTTTTGCTTAAGTTATTAATGATCCCTATAGATTTTCGTCGCTATATCTCCATAAAAATACCTAGTCAAAAGTATTTTGGGATACTATTTTTTGGCAATTTTGTATCTGTTCATTAATCAATTATAAAGAGAATATGAAAGAGCGCTCGTGCTTGGGGATCATTCTAAGCCTTACCAAATAATCATTTCAATTGGATTATCGTGATTATGAAGACAGAGCAGAATATAAATAGCGGAATGGAATAGAACCGATCCAGCCAGAAAACCTAATGAACTAATGAATGAAATAAATTTTTCTACCTCGGCATGTCGCTACTGCCGTTTTTATCAGCCAGAGGGACGTAGAGGCGGTTGTTGCCAAATGTTAGATGTACCAGTCCAGGGTAATTGGAAAGCCTGCTCTTTTGCTTCTCCACCTTTTAAAACAACGCTAAAAAAATTAGAAGACATTTTTCAGCTGGAAACTTCAATTTCGCTGAATTCTTCCACTCAAATAGCTTCTAGCCCATCTAAGATTAAAGTTGACGATAGTTGTCCTCAAATGGCTTCTCCAAAATCGCAGTAGGTTGCTGTAACCCAGAATTTGCCAAGATGATTTAAATTTTCCCATTTTCTTAGTTCATCAATTGAAACAGCAAACCCTAGCTTAATCGGCTTTTTGATTTAAAACGCGCTCTTAAAATTTTAGGAGCGCGTTTTCACTGTATTTTTGTTAACGCTTTGACTCCGTCCGTTTAGGGAGGAGTACCTTCGACCGCGTCAGGCGGTGTACCGCTAACTTATTATCTCATTGCTTAAGGTAACCAGGGATATTGCTGAAAATCTGGGGGGCGTTTTTCTAGGAAGGCTTGTTTTCCTTCTGCACCCTCTTCCGTCATGTAATAGAGCATGGTAGCGTTACCTGCTAGCTCTTGTATGCCAGCTTGTCCATCGCAATCAGCATTAAATGCGGCTTTAAGACATCTAATCGCGATCGGACTTTTGGTCAAGATCTCTTGAGACCACTTAATTCCTTCGGCTTCTAATTGTTCTATTGGCACAACACAGTTGACCAGACCCATTTCCCGGGCTTCAGTCGCGCTATATTGCCGACAGAGAAACCAAATCTCTCTGGCTTTTTTTTGCCCGACAATTCGAGCCAAATACCCAGAGCCAAACCCGCCATCAAAACTACCTACCTTGGGACCAGTCTGTCCAAAAACAGCATTGTCGGCTGCAATGGTTAGATCGCATAAGACATGAAGTACGTGTCCCCCACCAATGGCATAACCTGCAACCAAAGCAATCGTAACTTTCGGTAGCGAACGAATTAAACGCTGTAAATCTAAAACGTTTAGTCTTGGTGTGCCGCGATCGTCTATGTAACCTGCCTTACCTCTAATGCTTTGATCTCCACCAGCACAAAAAGCATATTTACCATCTGTATGAGGCCCTGCGCCAGTTAAGAGAACTACGCCAACAGTATTGTCCTCACGAGCATCAACGAAAGCATCGTACATCTCAAATACAGTTTTGGGGCGAAAGGCGTTACGTTTGTGAGGGCGATTGATCGTAATTTTGGCAATTCCAGACCATTTTTGGTAAAGAATATCTTCGTAAGTTTTAGCTGTCTGCCATTCAACTTGCATAGTTTATCGCTATCAAAAGCAAAGTAATTGTTTTCTAAAATTAAATCATTGAACTTCACGATGAACCATAAATAGATATTTAGAGTGTATTTTTTGACGTTAAACAAATCATTGCTAAATTACTCAGCCAAGTAAAATGTAGTAGCAGATTGAGCTATGAATCAATTGTGACCCCAAAAATTACTGTTGTTGATTAACTATATACAGAGTTACATTAATACTATTTTGAATTTGCGACTATGCTATACATTAACTTGATCTAATTGGGGATCGAGCCTTAAGCAGATGAAATCTATATAAAGAATGATTATTTTTATCTAGTTGAAAATTATAATTGGAGAGTTACATTTAATAATCAACCACCTTTACTTAAGCAGAATTTATGGGACCAAATAAGTGCCTATATTTTCTATAATCAAAATGACTAAAACACAGATAATATATTGTCCTAACTGTGGCAATCGCGCTACGAGAAGCATTATAGATGATTCGATTCAACGCACTTCCTGCGATAGTTGTGACTACTTGCTAGTACAGTGCGCTAAAACTGGCAAAGTAATCGAAGCTTATGCTCCAGGCATTAATAGTTATTGTCTGATTAATGCTACATCTGCTTAAACTTTTGAAGCTCTTAATTGTCCACAAGCTGCATTCGCTTCCAAGCCACGGGAATAGCGTACGCTAACAGCTATATTAGCCAATTCTAAAATCTTAGTAAATTCTCTAATTCGATGATTGTTTGGTCTTTGATAATCAGCTTCAGAAATAGGATTGTAAGGGATTAAATTAACATGAGTTTGAAAACCTTTTAAACATTGAGCTAATTCATGGGCATTTTCAGGCAAATCATTAATTCCTGCCAGAAGAATATACTCAAAGGTTACTCTTCTACCCGTAACCTGAACATAATCTCGACACTCATCTAAAAGATTGTCTAAAGTATATTTTTTGGCACTAGGAATCAACTGTTCTCGCAAAGCTTGATTAGAAGCGTGAAGACTTACCGCCAAGACAATTTGTAATCGATGTTGAGCTAGCTGTTGAATTTTTCCTGGAATGCCTACAGTTGATACGGTGAGCGATCGCGCCCCAATGCCAACATCCTGATTGAGAGATTTGACCGCCGCGATAACTTCATCAATATTTGCCAAGGGTTCTCCCATGCCCATAAACACCACGTTACTAACTCTTTGTTCAAAGTCTTCTTGTACCGTCAGTACCTGATCGACAATTTCGTAAGCCTTAAGATTACGTGTAAAACCTCCTTTCCCAGTAGCGCAAAAATCACAGTCCATTGGGCAACCGACCTGAGTTGAAACACATACAGTTAAACGTTTTGCCGTAGGAATACCAACTGCCTCGATAATCAAACCATCCGCCAGGCTTAATAAATACTTACGAGTTTTATCGGGGGCAATGCTGCGATGATGAATTGTCGAGCGTCCAAGAGGATAATCCGCCATTTCCTCCCGCCACTTTTTTGGGAAGACAGAAATATCTAAAAGCGATCGCGCTTCTTTTTGGTACAACCATTGATATAATTGTTTACCTCGATAGGCTGGTTGTCCGTGCTTCTCTACCCAGTCGGTTAATTGCGATAAAGATTGACCCAAAAGAACTTGATCGGTATTTGCTTGGTTTGTCGTTTGTAGTGTCATTTTGTTGTGGTGTGTCGGCAGAAATGAGATTAATTACTGGAAACAATTGTTTTTGATTATTCACTGGCTATGAGCAACAATCTCTAGACAATTTTATTTTACAGTTAATTAGAGCAAAACAATTAAAGTTTAACTGGGTAAATCGCTGGCAAAGCTGACAAATTTTACTGGGTTTTAAGCTATTGTAAATAATTCAACTAATCAGCATTGGAGTTGGTAAGTTTAATTATTTTAGGGTCAGAAATTTAGCGGTATTCACCTTGTTCTACGATTAATTAATTGAGCAAATAAAGATCAATCAATTAATATTTAAACTACAGTTTTATATTATAAACTAAACATTTTCTAGTCGTAGACTATCAAGTTTTATCTCCTAATAATTTTTTCAAACCCATTTTTTTAGGCTAAATTTTACTAGAAAATCTACAAATGGTTCTGCTAAAATCTAGCCAATTTTTTTCGGTTGCCAACGATATTTCTTAAGGTCAATTTTACCGTTATTTTTAAATTTAATTCCTTCTTCTTCCAATAAAAGCTTTTGTAAATAGTCTCCACCTTGACGTTGAAAAGAATACGAAATCTCGCCTTTAGCGTTAATTACTCTTTGCCAAGGAATATCAGCTTCAATATCTACCCGAAAAAGAGCATATCCGACTAAACGAGATTTGCCATATAGTCCTGCCAAATCAGCAATTTGTCCATAAGTTGCTACTTTACCTGGTGGGATTTTACGGACAGTGGCGTAAATGCGATCGTATTGTGACATCGATCGATGATTAACTATGAAACAAAAATAGATAATAGATAGTTAGGGCGGACAGTTTTTGGAACTAGCTTAAAAGATGAAGATTATTACTTAATAAAATCCAATTCTCTAAACTCAAATCTTCGGCACGGCATTGAAGATTAAAGTTAAGTTTTTCTAATGTTTGGTTCAAAACTTCGGTGTCGATTAGGCTTTTTAAATTATTTCGCAGCATTTTCCTTCTGCTAGCAAACCCTAGTTTAACTAATGTTTCTAACTGCCGAGGATTATCGGCTGGATCTTTAACTTTTTTGGGATGTAATCTAATTACAACGGAATCAACTTTTGGTGGTGGATAAAAGGATTTGGCGGGTACATCACAAATTAATTCACAATCAGCTAAATATTGAACCCGAATAGATAATGCCCCAAAGGCTTTGCTACCAGGCAAAGCTATTAAACGTTCTCCGACTTCTTTTTGCACGAGTAATACGATTGATTCATACTGTTGCGGTGCAGGAGTAGCAATTTTTCCTAAGAGCTTTGCGATAATTGGCCCTGTAATATTATATGGAATATTAGCAACTACTTTATTCGGGTTTTGAAACTTGGGAAAATTTTGGAGTAAAGATGATAAATTTAACTTTAAAAAATCATCTTGAGCTAACAAAAAATTATCGCGATCGCCAAATTTATGCACGAGTTGTTGACACAAATCACGGTCAATTTCTACGGAAACTAAAGCCGCAACTTCTGAGAGTAACCGAGAAGTTAAATTTCCTGTACCTGGTCCAATTTCTAAGATGCGATCGCTTTGGTTTAATTCCGCAGCAATGATAATTTGATCTAAAACAGCTTCATTCCGTAACCAATGTTGACCAAACTGTTTGCGCGGTCTAAAACTAGAATGTTTTTTGTTTTTTTTACTAGATGTCATTTACAGCCGTTTTCATTTGAATAGACTACGTTTTCTTGAAGCAGTCGCTGCGCGGGCATTCGCCCGCCAGTCGTCGTAAGACGACGATCTGCGCGAAGCGCTGCGGGGAAACCAAGGCGCGTTTTGGGTAAGAATCTTCTTACCCAAAAGCCGCCGCCCCAAGACCGCGCTGCTTCGCTTTTAATTAGTTAGTTCGTAGCTTTTAACTTTTAGCTTCTTACGTGATTGGATATGCTGAAATAAATTCAGCATCCCTCACGCGCTTTTTTGAATTTCATTGTTGTGGTCTACTCATTTCAAAAGCGCAGTAAAAAGCCAGAAGTAGGAAGTAGCGCGAAATTTCGTAAGACGTGAGTAACAAATAGCGCAGTAAGTTAAAGCTTTAAGATCTCAGCTAGTTTATTCTTTGTCTATATAATCACTCTATCAAGTAATCACAGCCATCAACAGTTTTAACTAAAAACTACGGTTTTATTTTCATAAACTAAAATGCGATTTTGCAAATGTAGTCTTACCGCACGAGATAAGACCAATCTTTCAAGATCTTTTCCCTGACGAATTAGATCCGCTACCGTATCTTGGTGATTGACTCGTACCACCTCTTGCTCGATGATTGGGCCTTCATCAAGATCCTTGGTAACATAATGAGCCGTCGCTCCAATAATTTTAACCCCTCTAGCATGAGCGCGATGATAAGGTTTTGCCCCAGGGAAAGCCGGCAAAAATGAATGATGGATATTAATAATATTCGGAAACTGGTTAATTAACTCAGGGCTGATAATTTGCATATACTTAGCCAAGACTACTAAATCTATTTCGTATTGGTTGAGAAGCTCTAGCTGTTTAGCTTCTTGTGCTGCTTTAGTTTCTGGAGTAATCGTAAAATGATAAAAATCAAGCTTAAACTGTTTAGCGATCGCTTCTAAATGCGGATGATTACTCATAATCAGCGCAATAGTACCAGGTAGTTCTTTAGCTTGATGTCGCCAGAGGAGATCCCAAAGACAATGATCTTGTTTGGTGACCCAAATTGCCACTTTGGGCAAAGTGTCGGAAAAGTGTAGCTGCCAGGTTGCTTTTAGCGGTTTAGCGATCGCCTTAAAGGCAGTTGCGATCGCTTCACGGGGCAAATTAAAGCCTTCAAGTTGCCATTCAATGCGAATCAAGAATAAACTTGTAGCGCAATCGGTATGCTGATCGGCATGAATAATATTGCCTCCGTTAGCGTAGATAAAGTTAGCTATTTTAGCAACTAATCCAGGACTATCAGGGCAAGAAACTAATAGGGTTGCAGTAGGTTGATTCATACATAACATACTTAACAAGTAACGTTTTATAACAACTATTACCAAGATGTTGATCTAGGTATGGCGCAGTAGGGAATAACAGATTATACAGAGGTAACTGGATTTTTTGATCACCAGACTTAATTTGACACTGCAATTTTGGGCAAACTAAAAATGTGTCGTCAACTATAATAATTCAGATAAATATAGCTAATTTAATCTGTTTTACTGACAACCATTTAACTAAATGTCTGAACTATATTTTTAAATTTACAAAACCTAAGCTTAAACATTTGTGGTCAGAGAGACCCCGCGCACAAAGCGAAGCTTTGACAGTCTGCTTCGCAGACGATGGGGCGTTAGCCCCGCAAACGACGGGGCTGACTCTGACTTCGTGAAACTGACCTGGCAATTACTTATTGGAAGCATTAAATTTATCTCAACCGTATTTCAAGGTTAAGCAATAAAGCAATATTCGGTTAAAACTACTAACTAATATGAACAGTCAAGATAAGCCTATCGATGCAAATGATAATCTCGATGAATCATTGGAAATTTCTAATGCCTCAAGGCAGGGAGATGAAAATTTAGTAGATTTATGGACAGGAGAAAATGAAGATGCTGAAATTGTCACGGAATTTATCTCAGCAGAAACTGCTGCCCAAAATGATGCTGAAGCTTTAGCAGAAATTGCCCCCACCAATAATGAATCTAAGTCTCAAAAACCGAAAAATAATATTAATTTAGATTTAGATGATTGGGATTTTCGCAATCCGCCAGAGATAAGCTCAACTGAAGATTTCGATTCGGGTCTAGAATTAGATGTTTTATCCGAATCAACAGCTTCAACAGCAGATTTAGAGTCAGAGCATTCTCAAGAATTAGAATTATTGGCCGCTGAACCTGCAATAGAGATAAATTTAGCTAGTTCATCCGATCTAGAACTGGATGGTTTGGAACTCAGTGAACTCGATAATTTGGAGACGGTAGAATCTTTAGATCAAGAATCAGTCGCTGAAATTAGTTTAGATAATCTTGATGAACCAGC
>JAIMKV010000001.1:0-4666 GCA_020692205.1 Myxosarcina sp. GA_180221_E-2-1-MAG-40_15 | reverse complement strand
GAACCAGCTTTGACTCTTGATAGTTCATTCGACCTAGAACTGGATGGTTTGGAACTTAATGAACTCGATAATTTGGAAGACTCGTTAGATTCCCAGATAGATTCGCTGGATCTGCTATTTGATGATGAAGAACCTCAAATACTTACCCCCATCAGCACCCCCAGTATTGCTGCGCCACGACCAGCTTTGAATCTACCTTCTCCAGCACCAGTTGGCTTCGACCAGACCATGAGAGTTTCGGTACGGAAGTTAGATGACTTGAACAACTTAATTGGAGAACTAGTAGTCAAGCGAAATCGATTAGAAGATGACCAAGAAAGATTACGTCGCTTTTTAGACAACCTGCTGGGTCATGTCCAGTCTTTAGGAGAAGCAGGAGCTAAGATGCATGATATGTATGAGCGATCGCTTTTAGAGGGAGCTTTAATGGCTAGTCGTCAGTCTCGGATCAATTCAGCAGTGGCTGCGGGGCGGTCTAGTTTTGTCAACGGCAATGAACCTCAAGAAGAAAGTCTCGATGCATTAGAGATGGATCGTTTCAATGGCTTCCATTTGCTATCTCAAGAAATTATTGAGTTAATTGTTCGAGTTAGAGAAGCTGCATCTGATATTCAGTTCGTAGTTGACGAAACCGATAAAGTGGCTCAAACCTTCCGTCAGGTGACAAGCCAACTGCAAGATGGCATGAACTCTTCGCGAATGGTAGCATTCGGACAAGCAGCAGATCGCTTACCGAGAGCCATTCGAGATATTTCGCGCAAGCAAAAAAAACAGACTAAGCTGCATATCGAAGGTAAAGATGTCCTAATTGACAAAATGATTGTCGAGCATCTGTACAACCCGATGACGCACTTAGTTAATAATGCTATTTCTCACGGGATTGAAAAACCAGAAGACAGACGAAACAAAGGCAAGCCTGAAGTGGGGAACATTTATATTCGCGCCTTTATTCAGGGAAATCAGACTGTAATTACCGTTAAAGACGATGGTGCGGGTATTGATCCCGAAAAAGTTAAAGAGAAAGCGATCGAGCAAAACCTAATTACTTGGGCAATAGCACAAAACCTATCAGAGCAACAAGTATATGAACTGCTGTTTCATCCAGGTTTTAGCACCAAAGACCAAGCAGATGATTTTGCGGGTCGAGGCGTAGGAATGGATGTGGTCAATACCGACTTGAAGAAAATTCGTGGTTCGATCAGTACTGAATCAGAAGTTGGCAAAGGTACTACCTTCACCGTCCGTCTACCTCTGGTTTTGAGTATCTGTAAGGCTTTAACCTGTGTTGATAACAACAGCAAAATTGCTTTTCCCATTGATGGTGTAGAAGATACTAAAGAGTATTTACCCAGCGATATTCAAACTAATGCTAATGGCGTACGCTGTATTGTTTGGAAAAACGCACTCTTACCCCTAAGGCCGTTAAATAGCCTGCTCAACTATAATCGTCAGATTCGTCGAGCGGGCATCTATAATGCTAATCACAATAATGATGATACGATTTCGGTGATCATTCTTCGTAGCCTCGACAATTTACTGGCAGTCGAGGTGGATGAAGTTAGAGCAGAGCAAGAAATTGTCATTAAACAAATAGATGGTCCTATTGCCAAGCCACCAGGTATTGCAGGAGCCACAGTTTTAGGTGATGGTACAATCATGCCCATCGGGGATGTACTAGAGCTAATTGAAATAGCCCAAGGCAAGAGAACTATTGAAATTGGCTTTAATATTCTTGCTGGACAAGGAGCGATTAAACAGGCTCAGACTGAGAATGTTCAGCAAGAACCAATGGTACTAGTAGTTGATGACTCTATTACCGTTCGAGAATTGCTGTCGATGAGTTTTAATAAACTGGGTTATCGGGTAGAGCAAGCTAGAGATGGTCAAGAAGCCTGGGATAAATTGCGTGGTGGCTTAGTCTGCGACATGATCTTTAGCGATATTGAAATGCCTCGTATGAATGGTTTGGAACTATTGTCTCATCTTCATCAAGATAGCGCACTCAAATCTATACCAGTTGCGATGCTGACCTCTCGTGGTGCAGACAAGCATCGCAAAATAGCTAACGACTTAGGAGCAAAAGCCTATTTAACTAAGCCCTACACTGAAAAAGATCTTATGGATGTAGCACAACATCTAATTGAGATTAATCGGGCAAACAAAGAAGCAGAATCTGCTACGGTTAACTTTAACCGAGTCAAATCGGAAACAAATTTTCAAGATGCTCCCCTGGTCTTAATTATTGACGATTCGGTCACAGTAAGAGAATTGCTGTCGATGAGCTTCAAAAAAGCTGGATATCGGGTGGAACAAGCTAGAGACGGTCAAGAAGCCTGGGAGAAACTGAGCGACGGTTTGGAATGTAATCTTGCCTTCTGCGATATTGAAATGCCGCGCATGAACGGTTTAGAACTTTTATCTCAACTTCAGAAAGATGAAAAATTAGCGTCATTACCGATCGCTATGCTAACCTCTCGTGGAGCGCAAAAAATGCGTAATATAGCTGCCTCTCGCGGCGCAAATGGCTATTTTGTCAAACCCTATGTCGAGGATGACCTCTTGAAAGCAGCCGCCAGGATGATGAATGGAGAAATGTTGATTGAACACAATGATGAAGAAGCTTAGGTGGAAGAAGCTAAAGTTAAGGCAGTACCTTGACCATAAATCAACTTCTTGCCTGATTTTTCGATTCAGATTGCTTAAATTACCTGAGCAGCTGAGCAACATTGTATCCCTTGAGAGCAAAATCTAAGCATGATCAAAATAACCTTCTGTCTGAGTATTTTTTGGCTGGGTAGCCTTTGGGGTACGCAGTCGGCTTTGGCTACGGGAACTAAAACCCAAAATATTGAAAATATTGTCTTACAGATTGGTATTATCCAAAGATTGGGAGCCCCACCTTTAGATGACAGCGATTCAACCATTGAGAAAGTGACAATCAAAAGCACTCCTGGCGACTCTCTACAAGTAAAGCTTGATACAGCACCAACCAAAATTGAAACTCAACAAGTTGTGCTAAAGGTAGATTTTACGCCTCTAGCTCAACCCAAACTAGAGGAAAAGTTAATCTTAAGCGATCGCTCAACCTTTGAAACCGCAGAAGATAGTGCTAACTCTTGGAAAAAGCTCGGTATAGAAGTCGAGGTGGCGCAACCTGGACGCTGGCAGGTTTGGGCAAAAAGAGATGTCTATCAAAGTCCTTTAGTTCGTCGTTGGTTACTTCAAAGTTTAGAAGCCAATGGCTATAGCACCCCTTATCTTGATACTCAAGTCCTCAATCAAGAACCTAAAATTACCCTAGAAATTGACGGGCAAGCATACAATCGCGATCAGGTAGAAATTACTAGCAGCAAAAATTTAGTTAAGGTTAACACTACTAATAATCCCGAGGCTGATCGTCTTTATGGAGGAAGTTTAAAGCTTCAGCCAAATGCTCATGGAGAATTTACTTTAGTCAATCATGTTCCCTTAGAAACTTACCTGAGGGGAGTTGTTCCCCATGAAATTGGTGCGAATGCGCCTCCTCAAGCGGTAGCTGCTCAAACAATTATTGCTCGTACCTATGCCTTACGCAATCTCAGGCGTTTTGCCGTAGATGACTACCAATTATGCGCTACGGTTCACTGTCAAGTATATTACGGTTTGAATGATACTAATGCTATCAGCGATCGCGCGATTGCTAAAACCGCAGGTTTAGTTCTTACCTACGAAAATGAACTGATTGATGCACTCTACTCTTCGACTACTGGGGGAGTAACGGCGGGTTTTGAAGATACTTGGGACGGGGTTCAACGACCCTATCTTCAGCCTGTAATCGACGCGCCTCAACCTGTTTGGGATTTAATTAAATATCCTCTTAATCACGAATCAACCTTTCGCCGCTTTATTAGTCTGACCCAAGGATTTAATGAAACAGGGAGAACAGGTGTATTTCGCTGGCACAAAACTCGAAGTATTGCCGACTTAAATCAAGATTTGCGTACATACCTTGATAAAACTCGTCATCCCCTAGCTGATTTTACTACCATCGAATCAATGCAGATACAAGCGCGATCGCGCTCTGGCAGAATTTTAGCTTTAAATATTCAGACTGACAAAGGCGAATTACAACTACACAAAAACGAAATTCGCAGTGCTTTAGAACCACCCCGCAGTACCTTTTTCTATTTGCAACCAACTTATGACCAAGCCAAAAAACTTAACGGCTATGATTTTATCGGTGGTGGCTTTGGTCATGGAGTGGGTTTGAGTCAGTACGGTTCTTATAACTTAGCAAAATTAGGTTGGTCAGCAGCCCAAATACTAGCTTTTTATTATCCGCAAACTGAACTCAAACCCTTAGATGACACCATTGTTTTTTGGCGGGATGATTCCCCAGAATCAATTAGTCAAAAATAATTTGCTGAAGTAGCAACAATCGCGATCAATAACCAAAATTTTACCTACTCTCGTTACATTAAATCTGTCTCGCTCAAAGAAACGCGGATTGATTTATCTGAACTTTTGTCGGTCGTTCCTATGATTAATAATTTTACTTTGTAACCAATAATACTATTTTGGTATCTAACCCGAAACAGTGAACAATTGGGTAAAACAAATCATAGATTTGTCAAATGCGATCAATAATCATACCAATTTTCAAAAGTAGCTAGAGAGATAATGCATC
>JAIMKV010000118.1 GCA_020692205.1 Myxosarcina sp. GA_180221_E-2-1-MAG-40_15 | reverse complement strand
ATAGCTTTTTTCTTCTCTCACCAAAAATTGTCCGAACTATTGAACTGTCCAAAACAATAATTAATCAATCAAGGTAGTGTCTGACTTCAACCATGGCAATCGCTTTGTTATTAATAACTGCAAAAACTTTAACTAGATAATCATTCATGCACTTTTCTTTTATTTTGTCTTTCATTTTGCGCTGAAAAGAACAGAACAACTGCCAAAAGGATAAATGCGATCGCCGAAGCATAACCTCTTGACAGTGATAAACCGCCTTGATCAACTGATTTGGTCAGAAAATCGCCAAAGGTAGCCCCAAAAGGTCGTGTAAAGATAAATGCCAGCCAGAAGAGAAAAATATCGTTAAGCTTAGTTAAATAGTGCAGGGCGATGACCACACCAATAACTGTAGCTGTTAGTAATGCACCTTGGATATAGCTTAGACCCATATTATCTGTTAGAAAGTCACCAAAAGCCGTTCCCAAACTGTTGGAAAATACGACTGCCAGCCAATAGGTAGTTTCTGCGTCTTTTTTGATGATGGGATAAACGCTCAAATCGCGATCGCGATAGTACCAAACGGTGAGAACACTCAAAAGACAGGTCACCAAGATCAGCGAACCTAAAGCATAACCTAGCCCGAGAGAGCGATCCATCAAGTCTGAAACTTCGGTTCCCGCTGTGGTGGTCGCAATGATCGCTAGCCAATAAAGGGCAGGACGATATCTCTTGGCTTGAATTTGAAAAAATAAAATGATTGCCAGGAACGCAACCGTTATGGCAAAGCCTATATAGTAGCCTAACCCTAGAGACATGGAGAGATAGTCACCTGCGGTTTCGCCCAGAGTTGTGGCGATAATCTTCATGATCCAGAAGAAAATCGTAACTTGTGCAACTTTGTTGGCAAGATTGTGCGTTTTAACTTGATTTATTGTAGCTCTGCTCATTTCTGGCTCACGAGTAAAAATAGTATTGAAGCTGATTGCAATTTGCTTAAAACACCCAAAAGTTAATTACTAGGCTGGTTTCTGCTGCTTCATGCTTAAGTAGACAATGAGGATGGCAATGGTAGTAATAAAGCTGACGGTAGTTCCCACTGTTCCCAAACCAAGCCCACCGTTTTTGACTGGTTGAGATAGTAAATCACCAATAGATGCCCCCAAAGGACGAGTTAAAACGTATGCCAGCCAAAAGGCTAAGACTGCGTTCATTTCCAAGCGATAATAAGCGATCGCAATTAAAGCAATGACAAACCCAAACAGCAGTGCTGAAATTGCATAACCCAACCCTGTACCTTCTGCTAATAAGTCTCCTGCTGCCGTACCCAAAGCAAAGGTCAGTAAAATTGCACCCCAGTAAAACAGTTCTCTTTTCGTTGTTTTAATCGAGTGCATCGCCAATGTTTTTTCACTGAGATACCACCAGGCAAATAAACCTAACAAAGCGACACTGAAAGCTATGGTAGTGGTTACAAGACTCACTCCCATTTCATCTACTAAGCGATCGGTAATTAAGGTGCCAACAATACTGACTAAAACTACTACCGCCCAGTAACTCATAGGAATATATCGTTTAAGCCTAAACTGATTCCAAAGCACAACTGCTAGTAAAGCACTCATAATATAGGATGTGGCAGCTAAACCAAAGTTCATCGTAAATGCTAGAAAATCTGCCCCAGTTTCACCGACGGTCGTTGCCATAACTTTGATAATCCAGAAATAAAGGGTTACTTCAGGAACTCTATTAAGCATTTTGTTCATCTTTTTTGTAATGTTTTTTCTGCTTGATTTTTCCTTAATAAAAAAAAGCGAGAGGAAGCTAGGAGATTTGAACACATTAACTTTCCGCAATTAGTCACAGCTTCCTCAATCGGGTTTTTAATGAGTTTCGTGAGTCTCGTTGCCCCCATCATGGTCATTAGGTTCGTCAGAAATTTCGCGAGTCTCATCTCCTCCATCAGCATCTTCAGAGCTTGCCTGAGTAGGATTGCTCTCATTAACTTCAGAAGCAATTGGGGCTTGAGTAGAAGGATTTTCTGTCTGGGTTTTCTGTTCTAGTTCGGCTTCCAAAGCATCGTTCATCTCGCCATCGCCATCACTGACTTGTGCTATTTGAGTGTTTTTGTCGCCTTGAGAGATAGTTGGATGAGTTTGAGAGTTTTTAATTGAGGCTGAGGTTGCTAATCCGCCTAAACCCAGTGTGCTAATGACAAAAGTAGTTAAAATTATTTTCTTGAAAGCATTCATAATTTGTTTGATTGATGTTGAACACTTTCACTTTAAGAAGCAACCGTCAAGAACTTTGCAAGATTTTCTATTGATAGTGGAATTACTTTTTTTTCTTGGTAAGCGTAGTTTTTTTTAAATGGCAATAATATACGCTTATAAAACCAAAACAAAATAGAGTTGGGTTGCAGTTATTCTCTATTCCCTATTCCTTTATTCCCTACCTTAACCATTTTCTTTCTTATTTCGATGTACGTACTTACTTGGCTTTTTGTAACTTCAGCATGGTAATGCAAAAAGTAACCCATAAAAATCCTACACCGTAGCCTGCAATTACATCTGTCGGCCAGTGTACACCCAAGTAAAGCCGACTCAAACCAATTGAGGTAATTAATATTGCAGCTATAGAGTAAAAGACTTTGGTATATTTCGGGTAGTGATTTCCTAGTAAATAAGCTAAAAGCCCATACAGCACTATTGAACCTAAAGCGTGACCGCTAGGATAGCTATAGGACTTTTCGGAAATTAGCAATTTCCATAATTGAAGACGAGGTTTGCTAAAAGCTAACTTTAATCCGTAACTAAGAATCGCGCCACCCAAACAGTTGAGTAAAAAAATTTTAGCTTCTTGATGGTAATTTCGTCCCCAAAGTATACCTAAAGCAACTAAGGTAATAAATACGACTGTGCTGGGATTTCCCAAGCGCGTGACGTTTAACATTATCGTATTTAATGTTGGATTGGCAAACTGATGTATCCCGATTAAAATGGTTTGATCAAAACCAAAAGCTTCTTGTTCTAATACTTCTTCCGACAGTTGGGCTAAGACATAGATAATCGCCAAACACAATAGCAGTCCCAATGTACCAATTGTGGCAATTAGAGAAACTACTTGAGGATTAACTTTATGAAGCCAAAAATTAGCGAGTTTGCGTAACCAAGGTTGCATAATTAAAATAGTTACTGAAGCTTAATCAAATAAAAAATAGCTGATCGAAATTATATAGAGGTATTTACGATCGCACTGGCAGGTAAATACACTACAAAACAACTACCAACTTCCAGCTGACTAGTAACGGTAATTGTGCCACCGTGATTATGAACGATCACCTTAGTAATTGCCAATCCTAATCCCGCTCCTCCCTCATAATAAGAACGAGAGCGATCTGCCCGCCACAATCTCTCGAAAACCAGATCAAGATGTTCTGAAGCAATACCAATACCCGTATCAGTTACCATTATTTCGATTTCTCGACCGATGCGATTGGCAATGATAGCTATTTTTCCTTTGGTTGGTGTATACCGAAGCGCATTTTGAATTAAATTGGTGAAGGCTCGCACTAGTTTGGTTTCATCCCCCATTAACCATAAATTACTGGCGATTTCTGCCTTAAATTCAATTTGTTTGGCTTTTGCCTGGGGACAATATAAATTGACTAAATCTTTAAGTAACGTTGTTAGAGCGATTTTTTTAAACTCGAAATCAGAGATTTTATCGGTTCGCGCCAAAAGTAGCAAATTTTCGGTAAGCCCAGACATTTGGTCACTTGCTGATGCGATCGCCTTGAATTTTTCTCGATCACTAGCTCGCATTTCTTCATCATAGGTTAAAGCTACTTCTGCATTGGTACTAATTGCCATTAAAGGACTCCGCAATTCGTGAGCAGCATCGGCAGTAAACTGTTTAAGACGTGCAAAGCTTGATTCGATAGGCTGCATTGCTTGACGATTTAGCCAACCACCACCTAAACTACTCAGAATTATGGCGACAAGCGCACCAGCAATTAAACCTCGATCTAATCGGGATATCGTTTCATCTATTTCTTTTAAAGATTGACTAACACGGATATAGCCAATTAACTGTTTACTATCACCTTTAAGAATTGGCAAGGTAACAATCTGAAGACTAATTCCATCAGTTTGAGTTTGAACGATGCGGTCAGTTGCCAAAGGTAAAGTAGGAATGTAGGCGAGGTCGCCCTGTTGTTCGAGTAAATGCCCTTGGGAATCGAACCATTGAAAAGTCTGTTGCTGTTCTGTTAACTGTTGAGGAGAAAACTTGGTTTCTGATTCTAAATACCCTTGATCAAATTCGATACTGGCTTCTGCTGCTTGGGCTAAGGCTATTAGTTGGTTAGTTAGTTGCTCTTGGAGATTGCGAACAAATACAAAACGCACGACAAAAGCCGATCCAAACAAAACTAAGGCAAAAACAAATAAGTTAGATACAAATAAACGATAGCGAATTTTTTGAAACACAATAGCGAGAAGCTAATTTTATAATGACCCCAAACGATAACCAATTCCATAAACCGTTTCAATTAAATTATCTTTACTTCCTGCTGCTTTTAGCTTTGAGCGCAGATTGGTAAGGTGAGTTTTAATTGTCCCTTCCCCTGATGATTTGTCAAATTCCCAGAGCTTATCCAAAATGTTCGAGCGGGTTAGAATTTGTTTAGGATGGCGTAAAAAGTATTCTAAGATTAAATATTCTTTAGGAGTTAGGGAAAGTAAATTACTTTCATAGCTTACTTCTCCCGTACTCGGCTCTAATTGTAATGCTTGATAGCTAAGAGTCTGCGGTTTTAGTTCGTGACTTCTACGAGATAAAGCTCTGATTCTGGCAGCTAATTCTTTGAGTTTGAATGGTTTGACCAAATAATCATCTGCTCCTGCGTCTAATCCAATTACTTTATCATCGGTGGTATCTTTAGCAGTTAGCATCAAAATCAAGGCTTTAGATCTAGCCCCTCGCAATCGCTTACACAAAGTAATGCCATCTAACTTTGGTAGCATCAAGTCTAATAAAATTAGGTCATATGCAACCCCCATAGCATATTCCCAACCTTCAATGCCATCTTGAGCTATTTCCACTATGTGATGTTCGTTTTTAAGCCTTCTGCTAAGGGCTGGGCAATGCGATCATCGTCTTCAACCAGTAATATTCTCATACAGTAGCTTGGCTCTAGATTAGGTAACGAAAAATTAAAGTAGCGATCGTCTCCGCATAATTATAGCCATAGAGTTCAGTTTATTTTGAGTTTTTCGGGAAACACAGATTCATTGAGAAACAAGTTATTCTTAAGATTGGACGCTAATCTCGGAATTATGGTTAGCGATCGCCTACTTACCCATTAATGCTCGATACACATATTCAATCTAAGCTATTTTTAGCTCCTAAATCAAATCCATCTTCCCTCTCAGAATATTTAACCGATCGCCTCAATCGCCTTCAACCTTCACCAGAAACCTTAGTGTTGATTGTGGCTTTAATTGTTGGCGGAGGTTCAGGTTTAACTGTTGTTTTATTTCGCTATCTAATTGATTTCTTTCAAACTTGGAGTTTTGAAAAACTATTAGGCATAATCTCCATTTGGGGTGGTTGGACGTTATTATTGATACCTACTCTGGGTGGCGCGATCGTCGGTACGATGAAATGGCTGTTTCCCCAGGTATTAGGTCAAGATTTTTATACTTTACTCAAGAGTACTAGAGAGCAAAAAATCGCGCCTTGGCGACCTGCCCTCAAAATGCTGGCAGCCTCTATTTCTCTGGGTACGGGGGCTTCTTTAGGGCCAGAAAGTCCCAGTGTGGAAATTGGGGCGAATATTGGCATTATTCTGGCACAACTATTTCAAGTCTCCAAAGACCGCTATCGGCTACTGTTGGGTGCAGGGGCAGCAGCAGGACTAGCAGCAGGTTTTAATGCTCCCATTGCTGGAGTTTTTTTTGCTCTAGAAGTAGTCCTGGATACAGCGTTTACGACTCCAGCGGCTAGTTTAATTTTGCTGTCTGCCTTTATTAGTGCGGCGATCGCCTCATCGATTTTGGGCGTACATCCAGCTTTGGAATTACCAGCTTATCAAGTTTTTAGCTATTGGGAATGGTTATTTTACTTGGGCTTAGGATTATTAGCTAGTCTTGTTGCTTTTACCTACACCCAAGCAATTAAATTGGCGCAAGCTAGTTTTCGAGGAGAAATTGCTGGTTTACAGTGGTTAGGCAAACTGCCGATCTGGCTCAAGCCCCTTTTAGGCGGGATAGTTCTTGGTACGGTAGCCTTACGCTTACCCCAAGTTTTGGGAGTAGATTATGGCACAGTAGAGCAGATTTTAAAGGGAAGCCAATTTTCCCTGGCATTATTGTCTTGGTTGCTCATAGTTAAATTAATTGTCACCGCCATTAGTTTGGGTAGTGGTTTTGTCGGCGGAGTTTTTGCTCCAGCTATATTTTTAGGGGCTTGTTTGGGATCGACTTACGGCAATATCTTAGCTTTAATCGTTCCTCCAGAATTAGCAATTGCCCCGCCTCCTGCTTACGCCATCGTGGGCATGGCAGCTGTTTTAGCAGCAAGTGTTAACGCGCCTTTAACCGCGATCGCTTTACTATTTGAGCTAACTCAAAATTACTCAATTATCTTACCTTTGATGGCTGCTGTGGGCGTGAGCGTGTGGATTATTGGTTTGATTCAATCTCAACAAGCAACTGCTGGCTTGAATCTTCAGCAAATGGGCATGAACTTGGAAAAACAGGATGAACGAGAACTGCTAGGACAAATGTCTGTAGCCGAAATGATGTCCAGTTCTTATTTGGCATTGTCTCAATCTTTATCAGTGATCGAGGCTGGTAAAACCATCTTAAGCCATAAATGTCACACTGCTTTAGTCATCGACCAACAGCAGCAATTAAGCGGTATTGTTACGCTTGCAGATATTAAACGCCATGTTCTTGAACTCCAACAATCAGCCGAGTCACAGACAAATCAACCACAACTACAAGATATCTGTACCTTAGAAGTTCTCTATACTTATCCCGAAGAATCAATCAGTTCGGCTTTAGAGCGCATGGGGACTAGGGGGTTATATTTACTACCAGTGGTTGATCGCCATAACCCACGTCTGATTTTGGGAGTAATCAGTAAAGAACAAATATATTTAGCTGAAGACTTGATTTTAACTCAAGCAGCTCTTAGTTCGTATCAGGTTTATTCATTGAAAATATAAATTGGTTAACCAGGGAACGTAATTTGACCGCGAATGACTACAATTTAATTCATCTTTTACAATCATATTTCAACCAAGATCAATATTTAACTATAGTTTCAGGGACACAAACTAATGTCGAGAGAGCTAGCGCGGTTTTAAATCGTCGTCCAAAACAGGAAAAGGTTGGGCATTTTTAGCTTTGAAGTATGTTCATGTTAGTCCAGCAATAATATTAATACTCAGTGCCAAAATTACTGTATTAAAGAAAAAAGTTAATACTCCATGAATTAAAGCCAGTCTTCTCATGGGACGAGTGGATATAGTAACGTCACTCACTTGACAAGTCATGCCAATTACAAAAGAAAAATATAAAAAATCCCAATAGTCAGGCTGCGATTCTTGGGGAAAATCTAATCCTGCCACATTTGCTGTCGATAATTTAGTGTTATTGCCATAGTACAAATGGGCGTAATGGACAGTAAACAAGGTATGTATAGCATTACGCGAATACGTTAG
>JAIMKV010000028.1 GCA_020692205.1 Myxosarcina sp. GA_180221_E-2-1-MAG-40_15 | reverse complement strand
TGGATAGCTTTTTTCCTGGTTTTTCAAAAATTGTCCGAACCATTGTCTGAAATAACTGCTTAAAAAAAATATTAGTAATGCTAATTTTAGGAAAGTTTCTGGGTATGCTAAGGCTGAAATAAATCGTTTAAGTTAAATACTAACTGTTTTAGCCAACGGTCAAAGATTAGCCAAGGTTTGCTCTGTTAAAAGTAAATTTATGGCTAATTTAATTAATCCACAGCGATTTTTAATTTTTATCTGGATGCAATGCGAGGACAAAATTATCGATTCAGCTAAATTTAATCGCTAGAATGGACTGAATATTTGATTTTTGATGAACAATACATTAGTAATCCATCGTCATGCGATAACTTTAAGGTTCACATAATCAATAATCTAACTAAACCACAAACACTTGTATTTTTAAGCGATCTTTACTAACTAAAGTCAATGACTGAACTAACTCAAGACATCTCCTTGGCTCAAGCTCGTTCTTTGATTGATAGTTATGCTTTCGATTTAGGGCGTGATGATGCCGAAAAACTCTTAAAGTGTTGGCTAGACCTCTATCACGCTAGCTGGATTAGATTAGCAACTATTGAAGCCCTGTATCTAGGACGCTATAAAGCTATTTCTATCGAACATATTCTCAGTGTCTGGCTGCGTATTGGCAATCCTAACCCTCATTTTACCTATGAGTTTGAACGGTTAATCTGTCGCAAATTGCCTAAGCACCTGAACAATTTATCAGATTTAACAGCTAGCGCGACTAAGACAACAGTAGCTTTTCATGAGCCAGAACTGTCAGAAGCTGAATCAGCAACTTTGAGTAAGCCAAGACGAGTAAAAACTCCAGCCAAACAAACTTTTGTCATAGCTGAAAAAGATGTATTGAACTTAGAAAAAGTTTTGAAAAATACCAATAATTCCGCTGAGAATAATATGTCCTTAATTTCAGCTTTCGGACTGCCTGATCAACCCAACTGGTCAGATTTGACACGAGGAAGCAAGACGATTCACCAGTTTATTCCTCTACCAGATGTATCATCCTTTTTTCATAAGCTCAAAACATTTGGCGAAGAATAGTAAGAAGGGCAGTGATATATATTACAATCTGTAAAGATACTGCTTTTCGGGAATTATAAATTTGATGCGTGTAGCAATTGTTGGTGCAGGATTAGCAGGCATGGCAACAGCTATTGATTTAGTTGATGCAGGTGCTGAAGTAGAAATATTTGAATCTCGTCCTTTTGTGGGTGGAAAAGTAGGTAGTTGGATCGATAACGACGGTAATCACCTAGAAATGGGACTGCATGTTTTTTTTGGCTGCTACTACAATTTATTTGAGTTGATGAGAAAGGTAGGGGCGATCAATAATCTCCGTCTGAAACAACATACTCATACTTTTATTAACCAGGGTGGTCGAGTTGGAGAGCTAGATTTTCGCTTTCTTACTGGCGCGCCCTTCAACGGATTAAAAGCATTTTTTACCACTTCTCAGCTTTCAGCAGTTGACAAAGCAGCAAACTCTCTAGCTTTGGGTACAAGTCCGATTGTCAGGGCTTTAATCGACTCTGAAGGAGCAATGAAAACCATTCGTTGTTTAGATTCGATTAGCTTTGCTGATTGGTTTCGTAGTCATGGCGGAAACAACGGTAGTCTCAGAAAGATGTGGGATCCGATTGCTTATGCTTTGGGGTTTATTGACACCGAAAATATTTCGGCGCGCTGTATGTTAACTATTTTTCAGCTTTTCGCAACCAAAACTGAAGCTTCCGTTTTACGGATGTTAGAAGGCTCACCTAGTGAATATCTGCATCAGCCGATTATTGATTATTTAACAGCACGTGGCACCAAAATTCATACTCGTCGACGAGTGAAAGAAATTTTATTTGAAGACTGTGAAGACACCACCAAAGTTACAGGAATTGTGGTGGCTAACGGAGAAACAGAAGCAACTATTAGAGCTGATGCCTATGTTTGTGCTTGCGATGTTCCAGGGATCAAAAAAGTAATTCCTCAACAGTGGCGCAAATGGTCTGAATTCGACAACATATATAAGTTGGATGCAGTTCCTGTGGCTACGGTACAGCTACGATTTGACGGTTGGGTAACTGAACTAAATGATGCCCATAACCGCCAACAATTAGAACAGGCTGCTGGCATTGATAACCTGCTTTATACTCCTGATGCAGATTTTTCTTGTTTTGCCGATCTAGCCTTGGCTAGCCCAGGAAATTATTACAAGCCAGGAGAAGGTTCGTTACTCCAGCTAGTTTTAACTCCAGGCGATCCTTTTATCAAAGAAAAAAACGAGGATATTGCTAACCATGTTTTAGAACAGGTACGTCAGTTATTTCCTGCTGCAAGAGAACTAAATATGACTTGGTATAGCGTAGTTAAACTAGCTCAATCGCTATATCGTGAAGCACCAGGAATGGATCCTTATCGTCCACCCCAGCAAACTCCCGTAGGTAATTTCTTTTTGGCTGGTAGCTATACTCAACAGGACTATATCGACAGTATGGAAGGGGCAACCCTGTCTGGGAAACAAGCAGCTAAAGCGATCTTAGCCAATGCGGAACAGCTTAAGGCGGTAGCGGTATAGCGATCGCCAAGCCCTGTAGGATAACAGTTCGCCAAGCCACACAACTGTTGTACCACAATTTGCTACTTTGTTTTTATGGGATAATTTGACAAAATATAATTTGCAACAATAATGACAGACTGGCTAGAACATTCAGTACAAATTGAAGTACCTGTACCAATTGAATTGGCATGGAGTCTCTGGTCAGATCTCGAACAGATGACTATTTGGATGAAATGGATTGAGTCTGTCAAAATTTTAGAAGATAATCCCGAACTATCCCGTTGGAAATTGGCTAGTGGCGGTTTTAACTTTACCTGGTTATCCCGTATTGTCCAGATTGTTCCAGAACAAATAATTGAGTGGCAATCTGTAGATGGCTTACCCAACAAGGGAGCAATTCGCTTTTACGATCGCACCGATAACACTATTGTCAAAATGACCTTTGCTTATGCCGTACCAGGCATTATTGGCAAGCTGATGGATAAATTAATCGGAGACGTAGTAGAGTCTACCGTAATGGCGGATCTAGAGCGATTTAAGGAATATGCAATCAAAAAAAGGGATGAGGTATAAGTAGTCATCCCAGCGATCGCGGTAAGAATGAGATGTATATGCACAACATCATAATTCTAACTGCGGCAATAAATTAACTAGACAAAATCAATCAGCTCATCAAAGGTAAAAGAATCATTAGCAAAGGCAAATTCCTCCACGTTGGTAAATGACATAGTTTTCTCGTTAGCAGTGATATCGATGGAGTTGGCATCGTCGCTGCCTAAAGTAACCGATTCGTCTAAATTAAATTCAAATTTAGCTAGATCTTTACCACTACCACCATCGACAAATTGATTAGCACCAAAACCGACGAGGCGATCGTTGCCTTCGCCCAAATCAATTGAGCCATAATCATCAAAATCGGCACCAAAACCAGTATAAGCATCTCCTCCTACCCCAACAATTAGGTCATCACCTGCACCCATTCTGATGATGTTAGCAAAATCATTATAGATACCGATATTGTTATCGCTTCCCTCTCTTTGGACTTCAACCGCACCGTAAAGATAGTCATCGCCAGTACCCAGATCGATACCGCCCAAACCACTAACAATACCTCTGTTTAAGTCTCCATTTCCTTTGATTTTAACAGTACCGATAATTTTATCTTCGTCATTTCCTGTGTTAATAGACCCCTCTGCATTAACAATACCCGTGTTACCGTCTCCATTTCCTCGAATTACAGCAGTACCAATAAGTCGGTCATCACCCGTTCCTGTATCGACAGTACTAAAGCTGACATTTGTTAAGCCGGTGTTGCTATTGCCGACTCCAGCAACTTCAACAGCACCAATAATTTGGTCTTCACCCCCGCTCGTATTGACCGAACTAGTGCGTAATTCAAAACCATCACCAAAAAGTACACCCTGATTAAAGTCGCCGTTTCCAGCCACTGCAACAGTACCGATAATTGAGTCGTTATCTTCTCCCGTATCTATGCTGCCGAAAAAGCCACTAAGAATGCCATTGTTAAAACTTCCGTCTCCCTTGATTTTAACAGTACCGATAATTTGATCTGCACCTACTTCAGTCTTGATAATTTGTTGCGCCTCATCTGTTCCAATAGTGTTAATAATCTCAAAAACGTCTTCGTCATTTTGAAAATCATTAAAAATGCCGATATTGTCATTTCCCTCTCCTATTATTCTTCCTTGCAGAGAGTCGTTACCGCTGCCAGTGATGATTGTTCCCTGGTTGAGCAAACCTATCCCGCTGCTAACTAAACCTTTAATTAGGTCATTTCCCGCCAAAGTATTAACTGTTACGTTATCAGCAACTTCAATTCCCGAAACTAAGTCTAGAACAACGTTACTTTGATTAGTCCACATACCGAGCTGTTGTCCGTTTTGCTCCCAGCCTATGTTGGTAAGTTGGGTTGCTCCGAGAGGATCTGTAGAACTAGTTTCCGCAGATTGATTGCCTTCATCAAAATTAGTCATCAAGTTTTCGCTCAATTTAAATATTTATTTTAGCAATGTCATCATACATATTTCAGGGTTGAATCGGTCTAAAGTCTAGGCTTAAGTATGATAGTAATATGTAATAATTATGAGCATCAACCTATATTGATTAATCTTGGCAGAGCTTTTCCTCAATTTTCGTAATTTATCTCTCTCCAGGAAAAAGTGTTTACATATACAGTAAATAAGACATCGATTACGCACAATCATTTATATGTAGGTGTGATCAGTGTCTCTTTGCACCTCAATGAGAATTTATGCAACCCAAAATAATTATTTGTGGCTTAGGACGCACAGGCTCTAGAATCTACAGCCTATTGAAGCAGCAGGGAGCAAAGGTAGTAGCAATCAGCGATAGTTCCATAAATACCGCAGCAAGCAACCAAATTATCGTTGGCGATCCACGAGACAACGTTACTTTAATTAAGGCAGGAATTAGGCAGGCGAAGACCTTAGTTTTAGTTCATGATGATGACGCGCTAAATTTAGCAATTCTGACTCAAGCGAGGGTGCTTAATCCGCAAATTAGAATTATCAATCGTTTATTCAACCACACTTTAGGCGATCGCCTCGATCTAACTTTACCCGATCATTTTACGATGAGCGTAGCGGCTCTTTCTTCTCCCCTATTTACTTTTGCCGCCTTGGGTAATAAAGCGATCGGTCAACTACAGTTGTTTAACCGTACTTGGCCAATACAGGAAGAAATTATCGATCTAGACCATCCCTGGTTAGGCAAAGAATTAAGCGAACTGTGGGTCGATCCTAACCGCATGCTGATCTACTATTTGCCTACCAAAGGAGAAATAGATTTAGTTTCGGCGATTAAACAAGATAAATGTCTAGAAATTGGCGATCGCTTAATTGTCGGTACTAAACCCAAGGTTTTGACCAAACGTCGCTCCTGGCAAAAGAAGGTATTTAAAGCAATTTTAAATATTCCTCGTTATCAGCGTTATGCTCGTCCTGTTACTTTAGTCAGCCTGGCTTTATTGGGCGTAATCTGTGTCGCCACCCTGATTTATGTCAGCGTCAATCTGCAAACTTCCATCGCTGATGCTTTGTATTTTTCAGTGGGCATGATTACCGGTGCAGGAGGAAAAGAAGAAGTTGCCGAAGCTGGCTCCGATTATATCAAAGTTTTTACTGCCATCATGATGATTGTTGGTGCTGGGGTGATCGGTATTTGTTATGCTCTAATTAATGATTTTGTTTTAGGGAGTCGTTTTAGACAAACTATAGATGCGGCGAGAATTCCCAGACATAACCATCACATAGTCTGTGGTCTGGGTGGAGTAGGAATTCATGTTGCTCGTCAACTTCATGCTCAAGGTCATGAAGTAGTGGTAATTGAATCGGATCCTAACAACCGGTTTATTCATTCGGCTCGTTCGCATGGCATCCCCGTCATTATTGAAGATGCCAGTATGACCTCTAGCCTTAAGGCGGTTAATATTAAACGAGCGATCAGTTTAATTGCTGTTACTAGTCGTGATACAACCAACTTAGAAATCAGCCTGACCGCTAAAGCTTTAGCACCTTATCTAAAAACCGTAGTTCGTAGCGGCGATCCTCAATTTGCCCGCTCAATGCAGGAAGTATTTGAGTTTGACCATGTCTTGTCTCCTGTAGAGTTAGCCACCTATTCATTTGCCGCCGCAGCCTTAGGAGGCAGAATTTTGGGCAATGGCATGACCCAAGACTTACTGTGGGTAGCCTTGGGAACGATGATTACCCCGAAGCATCCTTTTTGCGCTCAAACTGTTCAGGATGCAGCAATCAAAAGCGATTTTGTTCCTTTATATCTGGAGCGAAAAAATCAAACCTTACATGGTTGGCAATTACTAGAAACTTGTTTACAACCTCAAGATGTTTTGTATTTAACTATGCCTGCTAGTGGTTTAGACCAATTATGGCGTACACCTAACTCAGATGACTCGATGCTCGATCGCTTAGAAGATAGTTTAAGAAATTAGCTTATTGTTTGCTATCTAAAGTAATTCTGCCGTCTTCTAACTCGACGAGGCGATCGGCTACATCCAGAATACGATTATCATGGGTCACAATCAGGATAGTACAGCCTTGTTCTCTAGCTAACTGCTGCATCAACTCGACTACATCCCGACCCGATTTGCTGTCTAATGCTGCGGTGGGTTCATCTGCTAGGACGATCTTCGGATGCGAAACTAAGGCGCGGGCGATCGCTACCCGTTGTTTTTGTCCCCCAGAAAGGTTTTGAGGATAATAGTTGATATGTTCTCCCAAGCCGACTGATTCCAATAGAGCGATCGCTCTTTGTGCTACCTCGGCGGGTTTAATGTTGTCGTGTAACTCTAAAGACATCTGCACATTTTGTTTAGCGGTTAAAGATGCCAAAAGATTGTTAGCCTGAAAAATATAGCCAATGTTGCGCCTCGTTTGCACCAGCTTGTTTTTTTTTGCTCCAACTAATTCTTCACCAAATACTCGTAGGCTTCCTGACTGAGGCGATCGCAGTCCCCCCATCAAGGTTAATAAAGTAGTTTTTCCCGATCCAGAAGGCCCTTTTAAGATAATTACCTCCCCTGCATTAAGAGTCAAATCTATATCAAATAAAATCTGTTTTTTTAACTTTCCTTCACCAAAAAAATGATCTAAGTTGTGGATATTTACAACTTGGTTATTGATTGATTGTTGATGGTTAATTGTTGACTGGGTATTGCTCATGATTAATTCAATAGATCGAATTTCTCTTTGACCTAGCTTGATTGCTTACTAAAAAATATCGGCGGGATCGGCTGCGCTTAATTTTCTGATGGCAATACTGCCTGAAATACAACACATAATCACAGTTAGAATTAAGACAGTGGTTGCCCGATTTGCAGTCATTGCTAAAGGTAGAGCGGTTGCTCCTGCTGCTAAAGTATATAAACCTGTGGCGATCGCATAACCAGGCAGAAAGCCTAACACCGCTAAAATGATGGCTTCTTGAAACACCACCATGACAAAATAGCTATCTTGATAACCCATCGCCTTAAGCGTGGCATATTCTGATAGATGGTTGGCGACATCAGTATAAAGAATCTGATAAACAATTACTGTACCAACAACAAAACCAATTGCCGTACCCAAAGTAAAAATAAACCCGATGGCGGTAGCATTTTGCCAATAAGCTATTTCTGCTTGAATAAATTCTGCTTTAGAAAAAACCTGCACATCTTCAGGCAGTTTGGCTCTAAGATTTACTAAAGCTAACTCCAAATTGGCTCCGGGTTTCAAATTAATAATCCCTAGATCGATTAATCCTTTTTGGCGATCAGGAAATAGCCTCAAAAAATTAGTATCACTGGTAATAATATTGCCGTCGGCGGCAAAAGACGCGCCCAAAGAAAACAATCCAACCACAGTAACTTGACGTGAAGATACTTCCGTTTTCACTGTTTTATTCTGTTGCAGTAAATCAGGAATTGGCCCAAATTCTGTCCGTGATTGAGCGTCAAACAACACTACATCAGGCAGCTTGACTTGATCGATATTTTCCTTAATTCCTGATAAATTCAACGTGTTTTTGGCAGGATTAAAGCCAATAGTTAAAATTGTTCTGGTGTTACGTTCGACAGGATTTTTCCACGAGCCAAAATTAAGATAAATTGGGACGATGGACTCTACTTGTTCAACTGCTGCCGATTCATATAAACGCCGTTGTGAAAAGGGTTCGGTAAAACCTAGAGCATCAGACTGGGGACTCATTAAAAATACATCACCTTCCAAGGCTCTATGTAAAGTAACGCTACTATCAAATAAAGCTGCTTGAAACCCCAACTGAATAAACATTAGTATGTCTGCAAACCCAATACCAGCTAAAGCAACGATTAAACGAGCTTTTTCGTGAGTTAACTGCAACCAAGATAACGGAGTTTTCATGACATTTGGTTAGTTGTTAGTTGTTTGCTTAGAGATCAGGTAAATATGGCTTGGGAAAATCTTTTTTGTAGCAGCAATATTTACAAATGAATTTTGACGATCGCCTTGGAATTAGTCAAATGAGCCACGCGATCGCTATTCTCCCGATCAAGGTATATTTTGACTTCCACGACTCTGCTATCAACATCCGCCGCAGGATCGGTATTCAGCACATCCTGTTTGCCAATTTTTAAACCGATTTGCTGAACTCTTCCCGTAGTTTCTCCCTCAAAAGCTCCTGTTTCACTACTGATTGTGGCGGTTTGTCCGACTTTTACCATGCCGATATCGCTTTCGTATACTTCAGCAACTACTAGCATGTTATTAGTGTTGGCAAATTCTACTACTCCATCATCACCTACTATTTCTCCAGGATAAGCGTTAATTTTGATGATTTGTCCATCAGTAGGTGCTTTGACGTTAGTTAGCTCCAAATCTTCTTCTGCTTGTCGCCAAGCGGCGATCGCTCTGTCTACTCCTGCTTGCGCCTTAACTAAATCTACTTCTCTAACTTCACCAACACTATCTAAAGTAGCTTCTGCCTCCATAACTTGTTCTTGTAGAGTATCTTTATTCTGTCTGGCGATCGCTTGAGCCTGGTTAATCTGTTGTTGCAGAGTGCGGTTGGTGAGATTATAGCTAGATTGAGCCTCTAGAAGAGCGTTTTGTGCCGTACTGAGCATTAATCGACGAGAATCTAAGTCAGAGTCAGATATGGCGCCAGCTTGCGCTAATTGTTGATAGCGTTGGAATTCACTTTGCGCGTTACGTAATTCTGCCTGGCGACTATTAATTACCGCCTGTTTCTCAGCTTGCTCGGTTTCGAGTTGCGCCTTTAAACGTGCTACCTCTGCTTCGTTAGCCACAATTTCACCTTCTAGCTGCGCCTGAATCCGCTTTAGATTAGCTGCTTGAGCTTTAATATCTCCCTGTTTTGCTCCTGCTTTGACTGTAGCTAGATCCGCCTGGGCTATTTTGATTTCCTGGTAAGCGACTGCCACAGCAGCATTAGCACGCCGATAGTTGTCTAATCTAGCAATAATTTGTCCCGCAGAAACGCGATCGCCTTCTTCTACAAGTAACTGAGCGATTTTAGTTCCCCCCAAATCTGGTGCTGGTGCCAGTTGAATCAGCTGTCCTTGGGGTTCAATTCTACCTAAAGCCGTAACTGCTGTGATCGGTTGTGGTTTGATTTCTCTAGTTTCTTCTTGAACCGTATTTTGATTGACGCTATAGATAGTTGTTGCACTGACAAATGCTAATCCAGCCAAACATAGCGCCATGATTAACTTGTTATTTGGCTGTAACTTTTGCAGTTTATCCATTAATCTTGGCTTACTCATGTTGTTGAATGTTCGCTGATGAATTAAGCTTTTTAACTAAAAAAAATAACAATAGATCAGGAGAAATTAGCCAATAACTGTTTCTCATTTCTCATGCCTTATTCTGCCAATAACTGGAGATAAAAGTAACGCCAGCAGAAAATTATTGAACTCTTTCATACTGCGATCGTATTGTTTATCTCTTTCAGTGCGTTCCCAAAAACCGATAGCAGCAAAGTAACCCACCTCTGCTTTCTGTCTGGCTTCGATTTCATCAAAGCCATAATCTTGCAGTATTTTTGTGAGATAGCTAACTCGTTGGGTTTCTACAATACGTACTCGCTCTTGTACCGCCGGATCTTGATTTGCCCAAAGAAAAATAGCTGCTTCTGGATCAGGCTGGTTGCAGATTTCTTCAGTTAAGGTAAAGAGTTTGATCAGTCTTTCCTTTGGGGTAGCTGCTTTTTTCGATTCTTCGATTAGCCACATGGTTTCATTTTCCCAACGCTGTAAAATTGCTTCTAATAGTTCCTGACGATTTTTAAAATGCCAATAAAAACTGCCTTTACTTACCTTGAGCTGACGAGCTAATACTTCTATCTTCACTGCTGCAACTCCCTTGGTCGTCATCAGCAACCATCCTGCGTCTATCCAGTCTGCTTTTTGCAATGCCAATTTGTTTCCATACGCTAACGTATGTTTGTAGTTTAATCAATCAGATTTCTTTTGTCAATACGCTAGCGTATGTTCTAATTTTATTTGCTTATTTTACTAAGAAGCAACCTCAAATATTTAAAATATTGATCTGACAGGCAAAAAAAGCACTGTCTCAGTTGAAGACAGCGCAGTTTGAATTACTAATTATTTGAATTAAAGTGGACTAAGGAAAAGATTTATATTGAAGCACAATTTAGATCTCTCTTCTTTTCCCGATTTGATTTTTGATAGCTTCAAAATACTTGTATGTCGTTAAGCCTTACTTAGCATTATGTATTAACAGCTAAATCATAGACTGTAACTAACACTAGTACTAGAGAAAGAGACAATATTTCCATATTAAGCTGAACTCTTCTCTGTGAGAAACTGTAATTTGATTTACAGTTTAGTTACTAATATTATATTAGGCTATAAGGCTCGATCAAGTCAAATAAATTGGCAAGCGCAGCTATTTGTCAAGTAAATAACTGTAAATACTCAAACAGTAATATTAACTATTGACCGTAGAATGCGGTCAAGCCTATATCAAAACCAAGCAGAAATAAATTTAAAGACTAGTTTTTTCTTTGAGCGCAGCTGGATTGGTTTCTACTTGAGGAACATCAAATAATACAGTCGTCATATAGTTTTCTGCCCATTCCTTACCAAAAGCCTTTTCTAAAACGCGGCGGGTTTTGTCATTTTGCTGTTGCTTAGTGCAGTAATACTTTTGCCCAGCCGAATATAATTTTTGCTGTTGGGGCGAGACAGGATTTGACGTTACTGCTTGTTGACAATGAATCCGCAAATAGTTAGAAGCCATATCTAAAAAATCTTGTTCTTCTGCTGCATCGCGAGGACGCACAAACAGACAGAAATCAGAAAAAATATCAGCCCAAGCGGGTAAGTCTCTAACTTCGGCAAAGCTTACTTTTGGTAAAGCTGAAAGTGACTTAATATAACCAGAAGATAAAGTTTTTTCAGGATTGCTGGGAGACAAATCGGCGATCGCTGCACTGATTCCGCCCCTACCCGCCACGATATCACAGCCAAAGATCGGTAAAGGGTATGCTGTATGAGGAAACATCACGCAGTGAAGAATATCTAGATTATTGCCAACCTTAGCTAACTCCAGGTGCATTTTCCGAAACTGAGGAGTTTGATAACAGCGATTTTCAATCCGCAATCTTTCCCCTTCCAATTTGCCTTCGACATAACCTAATCCTTCAGGCAAACTATAGGCTGAGAGCGATAAATATTTTTGCCAATAGTTGAGAATTCTTTCTGCCAGTCGATGGATTAAAGGATGTTGTTCTTGACGCAGGGAGGGTTGAGAAGTTTCTAACATTACAGTTATTAAAACGCTTAATCTAGGCAGTTAAATAATGGTAGCCACAGATGTCGATAAATTTAACGATATACTGAGACAGACTTGATAGATATATATAGCTATTAATCGTAATAGATTTTAGTGCGGGAGATTTGATTATGTTTGGTTTAGGCATTCCTGAAATCGCTGTCATTGGCTTAGTTGCAGTACTTATTTTTGGTCCTAAAAAAATTCCTGAAATTGGCAGTGCCTTAGGCAAAACGATCAAGGGTTTTAAAGAAGAAATGGATAATCCTCGCTTAGATGATAGTCCAGAACAAGAGCGAGAATAAACCTGATAATATTCCTAATTATTAACTAATTGATTAAACCAGGCTTCAAAGCGATCGCCTAAAGCGACTAGAGAATATTCTGCTTCTGCCTGTTGACGACAAGTTAGGCGGTTAATTTGCTCAATTTGGTTAATTGCTGCTGCTAGTCCCGCAATACTGTCTGGTTCAACTAGAAAACCTGTTTCACCATCGCGAACAATTTCCGCAGGACCACCACGACGATAAGCAATAATCGGCACACCACAGGCTAAAGCCTCAATCGCTACATTGCCAAAAGCTTCAATCCAGCGGGGTGTCATTAACAAAGCGCGACACTTGCCTAATTCCTGCTGTAGCTTTTCAGTATCTAGAAATCCTAAATATTCTATGGGTGCTTCCGGGTAATCATGACAAATTTTTGACCAATAATTTTGGTCTTGCATTTTACCAAAGATCTTTAAAGGCATACCCGTAATGTTGACGGCTGCCACGGCATCTTCTAAAGCTTTTTCGGGGGCAATTCGTCCCAACCAGGCTAAACTTGCTTCGGGGTAAGGATTAAGCTGATAGAGAGATAAATCAATCCCACTACCTAAAATTTTACAGTCTTGGGCAAAGGAAAAAGTATCAGCCTGAGATTGAGTGTATACCCCAAAAGTACCAGGATATTGTTGAATTATTTGATGCATGATGCGATCGCTGGCATCAGTCATTGAACCCATACTGATAAAGTGAGCGATCGTTGTCTCAAAAAAAGGAGTTAAATAAAAAGGTAGCCAATCAAAAGCAAAGTTAACAATCAAATCATAGTGCTGCTGTACTTGCCGAGCATAGTCCCACATCTTAGCTAATACTGAATTATCAGGCAGACAAATCGACTGATCACGGCGGAGAGTTTGGACTGGAACTTGTAACTTTCCCGCGATTGTAGTCACAGGAATATCAGTCAACCAAGAGCCTTCAGGAGCGACTATTTCTAGCTGGTGTCCCCGACGCAGCAATTCTTGGGCTACATTTTGCACGGTTAATTCTACTCCTCCTCCCTGTCCAGAACCCAGAGAACCTACAGAAGTAGATAAAAAAAGAATTTTTAACATTTTATTTTGCTTTAAATCGATGGCGACTAGTTTCGTGACGGCTTAATGTGGTTAGTTACACTCTTATCCTGTTCCCCTAAAGCTAGATTATGCTTTTTTCCATGGTTAGGATAGTTATCTAACCCAGACGAAAAACCTGAATTTAATTGCTGCAACGCTTGTGTTGCTGCATACCGAACTCGTCGATCTGAATCTTGCTGCATTTGTGCTAGTTGTTTAGTCACTGGGACAACAAATTTATATAAGACGGTTAAATCGCGAATCGCGTTAGTTCTAATCTCAGGATTTTGATCTTTGAGTAACGCAAACAATTCATCATTAATCGGCTGGAAATGCCGATTGGTAATTTGAGTCATGGCTTTTAAAATTAAACTTTTATCGACCAAACCTGCTTGGGGTATAATTTTGGCTAATGGCTCGATGCTTCTAGAGTCTCCTATTTTAGCCAACTCCCAGATTGCTTTACGCTTTAAATTGCGATCGCTATGTTGCAAATCTTGAATCAATTCCACAACAACATCAATATAATCAGAATTGATTTTAATTAAACTATTAGATGCTACTGCATGATCAACCAGATTAGAAGCTGGCTGATGTTTAGCCCCAGGTTGATCGAGCTGAAAATTTTCCTGGTTAAAAACAGCTAAAATTGGGGGAATCTGCTCACTATCGTGATTGATTGGCTTTTCTGTTGCTGCTGTATCCAACCTAGAATAGGTTGGGGTAACGATTTTCCCTTGATCGTCTTGACTTTGATTTTTTAAATTATAAACTTCGGGTTCATTGACGATAGTTAATTTGGCAGCTGACTTATGGTTTAGTGGTTTTCTAAACAGTAGCCACACTAAATAGATAAACATTGCTGATGTAATTGCCATGGCAGCCAATAATAAACGCCGATTTGTTGGCAGCGGTTCGGAATTAATTAAATTATTGGGTGTCTCTGTCTGTTGCTCAGGCTGTTGTTGCCTTTTCTGCGCTACTAAATAATTTTGATTTTCTGCTAAATTAGTAGTCCGATGATAATTTTGAAAATTATATTTATGTTGATGTTCTGTCTCAGTTCTAGCCTCGGCGATCGCTGGATGATTATTTAGTTGAGATGTGGCTAGATCGTTAGAATTGAGCAGGCGGACATTTAGTTCTGTTGCCCTGCTGCTGTTAGTGGCTAAACTAGATAATGCAGAACAGATAAAAATAACAACAAAACGCTCGTATATCATAAAGATATGGTTATTAAAAAATAATTTTGGTCAAGTTTAAAGACTACTGCCCTCTAGTCACCAACAGCAATTAGCCACGAGCCAAAATTTATCAGATCGTAGCATTGAAACGAGAACAACAATCAAACCCAGGATAGCTAAATTTGATTTAATTGTGTTTAACCAAGAAGCATAATTTTTTCCAGTTTAAAACTGATGTAATTGAAACAATTTGGAAAAAATCGCTCTCCCACGCTAGCATAATTATAATTTCAGCTTATGTGGCATCAAAATCAGCCCGAAAATTAACCAAGCAAATTACAGTTTTGTCTTCTCAATAGTTGCTGTTCATCTCTGCCAAGTCCAGCAACCGATAACGGAAACTTTTCTTTGCTAATGAAATCTTGGATTTAACCATAAATCCATCTACATCCAAATAACACACATACACACTATAAATATCAAATACTAATGACAGATAAATTAATTAGAGCCATAGCAGCAGACGGTGGAATTAAAGCTGTCGGTGTTGTTACTACCGACTTGACGGAGGAAGCAAGACGCAGACATAAACTCTCTTATGTAGCTACGGCAGCTTTGGGTCGGTCAATGGCTTCGGGATTGCTACTAGCCTCTAGCATGAAGAAGGAAGGTTCTCGGGTTAACATTCACGTTAAGGGAGATGGTCCTTTGGGAGCGATTCTAGCTGATGCTGGACTAGATGGTACGGTCAGAGGCTATGTCCAAAACCCTAATATTGAACTTCCGCCTAATGATTTGGGTAAGCTAGATGTAGGCAGAGCGGTAGGTCATAATGGTTACCTGCACGTAGTTCGAGACGTTGGCTATGGACAACCTTATTCTAGTACGGTCGAGTTAGTTTCAGGAGAAGTAGGAGAAGATGTTGCTAGTTATTTGGTTACTTCCGAACAAACGCCTTCGGCTTTATTAGTAGGAGTTTTTGTCGGGGAAATGGGAGTTACCGCAGCGGGAGGAATTTTATTACAAATTATGCCCAAAGCATCACGAGATCAATCTTTGGTTGATTTATTAGAGTCCCGCGTATCTCAATTATCTGGCTTTACGCCTCTATTGCGAGAAGGCAAAACTCTCAAAGAGATTATGGGACAATTATTAGGAGATTTAGATCTGTTTATTTTTCCCGAGTTTCATCAAGTCCGTTTTAATTGTGGCTGTTCTTTCCCTAGAGTTCTGGGCGCACTGAAAATGTTGGGCGAAGCAGAATTACAGGACATGATCGAAAAAGATGAAGGAGCAGAAGCAATCTGTCAATTTTGTGGCGAAGTTTATCAAGCAGATGAAACCCAGCTAACTCAGTTAATCGCTGATTTGAGAAGGGAGTAAAACATGGCCAAACTTCTAATTAGAATGTGGAACTAGCTAAAATTGATGCTAAATAGCAGCCAAATTTGAATCTAAATTAAAACTTTACCAGGTTGACACACTAGCAATATATACACAATAAAATCAAGTGATAAGATGGGATACAATTTAACCTCCACCAGAGGCAAATTGAAAAAGTTACTGGCATCATATCAGATAATTTATGGCGATAAATCAAGAACCACGAAACTCTGGCTCAGATGCAACAAGCAAGACTGATGCTAAAATAAATGGTGCCAAACCACAGCATTCAGATTTAGGCTTTAACCGTCAAGATTTCCCAGAGCATAATATTTTAGTACCTGTAACTCCTCAAGTGTCTTCTCCGATGGTTAACCCAGCAAACACTACCGCTCAGTCAAAGAAAATATCTTGGTGGCAAAGATGGCAGATTTGGGGAATATTGCTGGTATTGTGTTCTGGTGGAATCGGTTATGGTGCAACTACAATGCTGTTGAAGCTGCCCAAAACTCAAAGCTGCTCTAAGGTATTTTGGCCAGTCGCTTCTGCCTCAATTCGCCTTTATTGCGCTCAAACTGCTGCTGAAGAGAGAAACGTTGAGGGTTTATTATCTGCCATCAACTTAGTTGCCGTATTGCCTAAAAATCATCCTTTAAGACCAGAAATTGACCGCAATATTGACCGCTGGGCAACATCAATTCTGGACATTGGCGAAGAGGAGTTTCAGTCAGGCAATTTAAACCAGGCGATCGCTACGGCGAAAAGAATTCCTGCCAATGTTTCTGCTAAAGAGTTAGTCGAGCAAAAAATTAATAACTGGGAAACTATTTGGTCAGAGGGAGAAGAAATTTACGAGCAAATAGAAAACAAACTCCGGGAGGCGGATTGGAACGGTGCATTCACTTGGGCAGTGCGTCTGACGGATAGCTCAAATCAGTATTGGGCGACTACTAAATATGAGGAAAGCATTAACAATATCAATGTTGCTCAAGAAGAAAATGCCAGCCTTAATAAAGCTCAAATTCAAGTTACTAATGGCAACATAGATGAGCTGATTTTGGCAATTGAAAAAGCGGATGATATTGATCGCAAGAGCTACGCTTACGAGCAGGCTCAGGAAATTATTACTCAAGCAAAAGCTAAGCTGGTTGCTAATATCGAGCAATTAGTTGAACAACAGGAGTGGCGCGAATTACTCCAGGTCACTAGCCGTATTCCCAGCAGCCTAAAACTGCAAAAACGGAATCGAGATTGGCGGATTTTGGCAAATGCGGGATCTAGTGCCCAGTTAGATACGGTGTTTGGCATCGAAGAAGCAATTGAAGAAGCTAAAAAGCTAAACAGAGGTAGCGAATACTATAGATTGGGACAACAGCTCATTAGTCGTTGGGAATTAGAAATTGATGATGTCGCTAATTTGTCAAAAGCCAGAGATCTTGCCAGAGTTGGCACAATCGCTAATTTAAGAAAAGCTATTAGCCAGGCGGATTTGATTCCCAATGGTAATCCTCGCTATAGTCAGGCTCGTCAAGAAATAGCCGCGTGGCGAGGACAGATTCAGACCATTGAAGACCAACCTGTCTTAAGTCGCGCTAGAGAATTATCCTACGGTAACAGCGTCAATGCTTGGCAAAGAGCGATCGCGGAGGCTAATTTAATCTCGCCTAACAGCCCACTTTATCGTGAAGCCCAAGAAGAAGTTAGCAGTTGGCGTGCCAATATTCAACGAGTTCAAGACCAACCAATTCTCGATGAAGCAGAATCTTTCGCCAATACGAATAATTATGCTGCTGCCATTGAAACCGCTCAACAAATAAACTCAGGCAGATCTCTATACTCAGAAGCGCAAAGCAAAATTGACCTATGGCAACAAGAAATAGATGGACAAAGATATTATCGCGAAGCTTCTAATTTAGCCCAACAGGGTACGCCTGAAGCTCTGGCCAGGGCAATTTCTACTGCCAGACAAGCTGCTGGTAGTAGTTCGGTTCGCTTTCAGGTAGTGCAAGATGTCAATGACTGGGCAGCACAAATCTTGGCTATAGCTAAACAGGCTTCTAATAGTTCTCTCGAAAGGGCGATCGCGATTGCTGAGCAAGTTCCTTCTGGCACTAGTAGCTTTACTCCTGCTCAAAAAGAAATTAAGGTCTGGCAAATACAGCTTAATCCTCCTCAGCCAGAAGCCCTACCTCCTACTTTCAAGCTAGATAAGCTCAGAAAAGAACGGGATAATGATGATAATTAATCGCTCAAGAGCAATTTACTTTCTCAAGTCTATGTCCATTCCCTCACGTCCCACGCGCAGATCGTAATAAATTAAAATTCCAATAATTTCTAGCCCGCTGATATTAGTGGAAGTCTCTAATCCAGTACCAATAATCAATTGTATGATCACACTTGAGATATTGATCACCAGAGCGATCGGTATACTGATTAAAAAAGCAATAAAAACTACCTATTAAGCAAACTAATATCAAGCCGAATAACAATGATAATCGACCGAGTAGTTGGGGTAGATTTGGGTGGAACAGCGATTAAGATGGGGCAGTTTTGCCAAGATGGGACTTGCTTAAAGACTATTTCTCTGGCTACTCCTCAACCTGCTAACCCCAAGCCAGTGGTCGAGGCGATCGCTCAAGGAGTCAACCAGCTTAATCTAGATCATACCTGTAGTGCGATCGGTCTAGGTATGCCAGGCCCAACAGATAAAGCCAGACGCATTGCCAAAAAGTCGATCAATCTTCCAGGCTGGGACGATGTTCCTGTTGCCGACTGGTTGGAGTCTCAAACTGGATTACCTACTATTTTAGAAAATGATGCTAACTGTGCTGCTATTGGGGAAGCCTGGTTGGGTGCGGGCAGAAAATTCCAGGATTTTATTTTGTTGACTTTAGGTACTGGTGTGGGAGGAGGAATATTTCTCGATGGTAAATTATTTACTGGTCGTTATGGGGCAGCGGGAGAGCTAGGTTTGATTACCCTCAATTTTAATGGTCATCCTTGTCGTAGCGGTAATCAGGGTTCACTAGAGCAATATGTCTCCATTGGTTCGATTCAGCGTAGTATGGGCAAAGAACCAGCAGCAATGGGTAAGTTGGCTCAAGCCAAAGATCCTGTAGCTCTAAAATTCTGGCAGGATTACGGTAGAACTCTCGGTGCAGGACTTGCTAGCTTAATTTATGTACTAACCCCTGAAGCTGTCATTATTGGCGGGGGAATTAGTGCTAGTTCCGAGTTTTTTTTGCCAAGTACCTTAAAAGAAATTGAACGAAGAGTTGTATTGCCTTCTCGCTCAAGTTTACAGTTACTCACCGCTGAACTAGGTAATCAAGCAGGAATGTTAGGCGCGGCAAAACTAGTTTGGAACGAGATGAGGAATGAAAAAGATTCAACGTAGATTGACCTTAAATTACCAGGAATAATAGTAAATTAATCGCGTAATCAAACAAAATAAGCGATTCAATTGATAATTTAAATCAATACCAGGGAACTCTAAATATAGTAGTTTAACTAATCTAGCTGTATGATTCCTGCTCAATGTTCTGAATTATCAAACAACGTCAACGCCATCTTAGATTTAGTACCAGAATCAAATATAGATCGGCAAAATGTTCGAGTTGTCGAAGCATCTTTAGCAAAAGCGATCGCCCCAAAGTTTGAAATAGTTTTTGCAGGGGCATTTAGTGCGGGAAAATCGATGTTGATTAATGCACTATTGGAACGGGAATTGCTTTACAGTGCGGAAGGACACGCTACGGGAACAGAATGCTACATTGAATATGCTGAACCAGAAGCCGAAAGAGTGGTTTTAACTTTCCTCAGTGAAGCAGAGATTAAACAACAGGCTGCTAGTTTATGCAAGCATTTAGGATTATCAGCCAAAGATTATATTAGTCAAGCAGAAATCATCGATCTGCTTCATCAAGCCTGCGCGGCAATTATCGAACAAGAAGGTGGTGCAAGTAAGTCTGATCGGGCAAAAAAGGCTAATGCTTTAGCTTTGTTATTACAAGGATATCAAGAAAATCGCGATCGCCTTGATGCTAATAAAAATAATACTTATTCAATGGAGGAATTTAATTTCTCTAATTTATCCCAAGCAGCGACTTATGCCCGACGGGGTAGCAATAGTGCCGTACTAACTAAAGTTGAGTATTACTGTCATCATCCCCTCTTGCAAGATGGTAACGTGCTAGTCGATATGCCAGGTATTGATGCACCTGTCAAAAAAGATGCCGAACTTACCTATAGTAAAATTGAACATCCCGATACCTCTGCGGTAATTTGTGTACTCAAGGCTGCATCAGCAGGAGAAATGACTTCAGAAGAAACCGAGTTGCTGGAAAAGATGAAGTCCAATATGGGAATACGCGATCGCGTTTTTTATGTTTTTAATCGCATCGATCAGACTTGGTATAACGTGCAATTAAGACAGCGTTTAGATGATTTAATTACAACTCAGTTTAAAGATAACCAACGGGTATATAAAACCAGTGGCTTATTAGGATTTTACGGTAGTCAAATTAAATCTACCAATATTAGCGACCGCTTTGGTTTGAATTCTATCTTTGCCGAAAGTGTCAAAGGATTAGGTGGAGAGGAAGAAACACCTCAGTTTGTGAGTGAGTTTAATAACTACTGTGCTAACGCTGGTAAACTGACTCGGACTAACTTTAAAGTATCCGTCAATAGTTACGAAACACCGAATGAAAATTATACCCGCATTCTCAGTGAATTTGGTACGCCGTTAATTCAACAGTTAATTGCCGATAGTGGCATTGAAGAATTTCGTAGTGCTATTACCCGCTATCTAACCGAGGAAAAACGCCCTCAGCTATTTGCCAACTTAGCTGAAGATCTCAAGCCTATCTGTAGCGATCTCAAACAGCATTATTTAAAGCAACTTCAAGAGTTAGATAATCAACCTTTGGAGATTGAGGCGATGAAAACTCAGGAATTGACGCTACTCAATCAGAAGTTGCAGACAATAGGCAAAGAATTCTCACAGCATTTAGAACAAGAAATCAATTCGGTGGTAACTAATCAAGATTCTGAATTTGAATCAGACTTCCAGAAGCTTAAAGCCCAAATGGTAAGCCATCTTGATGAACTGCTACAAACTTTTTCCGTACAGGATGCCTATAGTCGCGCTACTTTATCTCATCCTCGTAATGTAACCGCACCTTTAATTGCTGTCTTGGTAGAGGCTTTGTATCACCTAGCTAATGAATTAGAAGTTACTTTAGTTGCTGCATCAGAAGTACTAGTAAAAAACTTTTGTCAGCGTTTGCGCGATCGCTTTAAACAACAAGAATATTACCGCACCTTAGATCGCTTATTGGGTGAAGATACTGGTATTTTAAACCAGATTGACGAATTAGAAGCCAGATTAATTCATGCTTTGATTAGTGAAGCTAAAACAGAATGCGATCGCTATGTGCGAGATTGCAATATTTATATTTATCCTTTAAATAATAAGGTTTTCAGCGATTAAAGAATTTTAAGAACAGCTATTTTCCTTAGCTTTTCCTTATTACTACCCCTAAACTTGACAAATTGAGCGGTTTAGTATCCACTTTGAATCCTTAGTTTTTCCTTGAAAGATAGTACAAATGAACTAGTTCAATTTGAGCTTAGGCAGTGGTTAGAGAGAGAAAGTTAGCTTTAGCTCAAATCAGTAGGTCTTCAGTTTCTTTTTAAGCGTCTAGTTTTGTATTTTGAGAGTTAAAATCACCCTAGAAATTGTAAAGCCATGTAGCTGTATAATTTGATTTAAGGTAGCTCTAGCTGATTTTCTGTAGATTTGTATGTCTGTGAGTACTTCCCCTTGTATAGGGTTATCTGGAAGCAGCAGGGAATAAAGTAAATAGATTTTAAAAAGTAAGAAAGCAGTTAGTAGAGGGCGTATCTGAAAAGTGTTGTACGTTGTGTACAACACTTTCTAAAGACTCACTTACTCAGTAGTAATTTCTTTAAGAACTGTAGGCTTTTCAGCGTCAGGGGTAGCTAGCCTAAGTCTAAATACTCAAGGTTGTTTCGTAGGTACTCAATTTGCTTTTTATCTGATGGAGTGAGTTTGCTTTCACCATGTCTAACTAGCTTGAAAACGTAGTTAATAAATCGCTCTTCACCTAATAAGTTAAAGATGATGGCAAATGTTTTAGAGGTAAATTTCTCTACCCAGTTGAATTTATCTTGATACATAGTTAAGTCAGGCTTCTTTTTAATTACTTTGATTAGATGAATCGCTCCTACCTTGTCAATCACGTCTTGCCAAAAAGCTAATCTTTTAGTTTTACTCTTGTCAGCTTTCTTTTGATTTTTAAGTTTACTTTTGTCTCGAAAGTCTATAATACCAACGGCTATACCGCCAATAGTTTTCTGAATAATCTTTGACCATTCCTCGTCTGATTCGTTGACTCTTTCTAAAGTAGCTATAGCTTCAAAAGCTGCTTGAGCGTATTTGCCTCTAAATTGCGCTTCTAGGCGTAAAGATTCGTTTTTGTGGTTATATACCCTAACCAACTTTTTAGAGCCTTCACCGCCAAAATAATGAGTGGTAGTTAGATTATCTGGGCTAGTGTATTCTTCCTTCTTCATAAGTTCCTTGAAGTAAAAGTAATCACCGTTTTTGTAGGCTTCTATCATCTCGTCTAGAGGGATGATTTTAAAGCTGTAGTCATCAATTGAAGCATCTGTTCGAGAACAGGTAGCAGAGTACTTGAAATATAAATCTCTGTATAGTTCCCATTGTTCTATTGTGCTTAGAGGTGCGAAGTATTCGCCTGATAAAGCAATAGTTACATCGTAAAAGGTGTCTGTGCTGTTTTCTATTTGGTAGTAGCTATAAGCCCCTTTTAAACCGATAGGAGAACTTATAGTGTTTTGATAGCTTTTAGCTTTTTCACCACTAGACCAAGATTTGTTTTTTTCGTGTACGATCAATCCCCTATCTGTAAGCTGAAGTAACTGATTAAATTTCTCTTCAGTAAGCTTAGTAAAATTGATAGTTAACCAGTCTGAATGGCTATGAAGTACAGCTAAAGATTCTTCTGAAGAGTTGTTTTTCTGCAACTGTTTATTAGCAATAGCTTCAAGAGTTTTATTGTTTGTAGTAAGTGTAGTGTTTGGGGGGATTGATCGGGTCTTACTAGCTATTCCCCCCAAGGGTGCTATTTGATAGTTGCTATTTTGAGCGTTTGGATTTATCATTTCGTTTAGTAAGGAAAGTTAGTTCTGCTTGTCAGAGCTTCTTTTTTTTTGTCTATAAAAGCTGAACTAGTTTGCTTGTACTGTTGTACCTGAAGCTTCAAAAATAGTGCAAATAGAACATAGGTAGTTACAACTACCTTACTTAGTTAGTCTTTTTTGGCTGTAGGGGTGGGTATCTGAAAAGTGTGTCACAAAGTATTCAACGATTTAGGAAAATGCTTAGCTAAATTTCTTCTGAAGTACAGATGAAGTAATAGAAATTTCTAGAGTTAACTTTGGGTGAAGATAATTAGCTTAGGTTGGGTGGGTATCTGAAATGAGTGACACAAAGTATGTCACTCTCTAGAAATATGCCCTCAGTGTCTAGGGTTAACTGAAGTGATTTTACTCTGGTAGCGGTAGAGTAGCAGTAGCTATCGCAGATATCCTTCTTAGGCGGTTAAACGAGATTTTACGCTTTCACCTCCGAACGTCAACCGTTTTTCTGCTGCGAAAAATCCTACGGACAAGCGGTGGACATTCTTCGGCTTCAGCTAGCTTTTTTGCTTGTTCCGCCTCGGAGGAATATCTTAACGGAGTTGATATGCACCCCATAGGATGTAACTTGAGTTAAGGGGCAGTTAATGCCTTTGTTGTTAGCGTTCAACCAGCGATCGCTTCTAGCCGATTTTAGGGGTCTGTTTCTGAAGATAGGTATAAGTTGCTATGATTTATAATTCGTTGGGTAATATTAGAAGAATACGATAGGGGTTAGTTAGGGCAAACAAAAAACGCCCCACGGGAGGCGTTATGTATAGGAACTATGAGTAAAAGATTCTAACCGAAACTTAACCTATAAGTTGGGTTAACGCTAACTATTTTTGATTCTTACTTTCTCTGTAAGTTTCGTTTAGCTGTAGCTTGGTTAGAGTTACTAGACATAAACCAAATTTTGCAGTTTTTAGTTAGTTTTATCTGAATAATTAATATCAATAAAACCATTGGTTAGCAGAATCTAAGCAGACATTTTCAATTAAATTTAAACATCAGGTAAGTTCTCGATACATGAGGCTTTAGATAAATAGTGTCTCTCGATGACATCAATGGAAGTACCGCAAATTTGTGATATTTGATGCAGTTTCAAATCAGTTTCGTTAGCCATCAAAGTAATAAAGGTATGGCGCATACAATAAGGTCTGCGATAATCAATTTCAAGCTCTTTCAAGACTTTCGTGTATTGATTGCCTCTGAAAGAAGAATGATTCATATCGACAAAAACATTATCTTCTAAACTGCCAGGACACAAGTTTGCTTTACGATTTAATAATAATTTTTTGAGGCGAGGGTTCATAGGGAAAACTCTTTTCTTCTGTGTTTTTAATCCTTTTTTCTGAACCCCTTTGCCATAACTACCATTAGTAGCTAGAACCCTACCCTCTTGAAAGTTAATTTTATTATTCTCAAAGTCAATATGCCCCCACTTCAAGCCAAGAGATTCACTGCTCCTTGCCCCTGTAAGAAAAGTAAATTCTATGTAATCTGCATATTTTGTATGGCTTCCTTTGTATCTTTCAAGCCTTCCAGAGCGAAAAGCTTCAATAATTAAATCTCTTTCTTCCTTGGTAAAAGGATTAATATCGCGTTCGTCTTCATTCTTCCGCCTAGTTGAGATTGTTTTGATAAGGTCTGGATAAGGATTATCTTTGACAATTCTTCTTCTCTTTGCCCATGTAATACAAGCTGAAAATTGCTTTAAATAACGCTTGGTTTGCTGAGGCGTGGTAGTCTCCATCATGTAGTTGTATAGTTCGTTCGCGCCATCATCAGTCAAGCTAATTTTTGGACATTTATTAATTATTCTGGTTGCTTGTTTGACATCATTCTCTATGTAAGAAACCTCCCAGCTATCCTGCTTGGCTTTTACATATTCATCCCAAAGCCATTTAAGCGACTGTCTAGCAAAAATTCCTTGTACAACTTTAGGCTTTAAAGACTCTTCATAATCAAGCAGTCCTTGCCAGTCTTCGGCATCTAGCAAAGCCTGTATTTTGTCGAGACGGCAAAGAGCAGCAGCCATAGTTTCCTTGCTGTCTGCGTTTAGATATAAGGCAATTCTTTTTCTGCTTTTCTTGTAAATACTTTTAGCTACGTTTACGGGAAGATTTACGACATAAGTATTTTTATCTGTTCTGTTGAGGTTCGCCTGTCCTTGTCGAGTTTTATGAGCGTACATATTAAGTATTCGAGTTGAGTAACTAAGCTAATGTACGCCAAATGTACGCCAAATGTCAATAGATAAAGTATATGAAAAGCTAAAATTGCTTTACTGTAAACATTTCAGCTTCTAACTGCTTTCGACTTGAAATCGAGTTTTCCGCAAGGAAACGTGGGTTCGAATCCCACCCTCTCCGTACATAATCATAATTAATCAACCTATCCCTACTTAGTGAACTAAGGGTTGGCAAGTTAGCGCATATTTGCCAATCTACAAAGTATGGTTAAAAATATTTGAATTGGTAGAAGTCTTATTAACACAGCATTTGATTAATTGGGGTTTCTTAATCAAAAAATATTAATTGCTTGATGAAAACAACATGAAAAATTAATAGTTTATTGATCTATCTAGCTAATTGCTCATCAGATCTTGATAAAAGTAATCTGCAATAGCCTACATAATTAATTGAGTAAAACGATTAAATATGTGGCTAAATATTTTGACTAAAGTAAATAAACTCAATCAGGTTTTTCAAAATATATCATTAGCAAATAAGCTAGTTATTGATGATGTATTGATTTCTTTATCCAAGGTTATTAAGATTGAAGAATATAGCTTTGAAGGCAGAAAGAACTCATTTTGGCATAATGGAGATCTAGCCGATAATTCTCAAATAGAATCTCAATCTGTTGGTGAGAATGTATTTTTGACGATCGCCAATAGCCAAGCTAATGCTATTGCTATCGGTACAGAAATTATCGATAAAATTGCTCTTGGTAGAGATAATGACACTATTTTGGGTGTAGCTAATGCCTCTGCTGTCAGTGAATCTATAGCGATCGCTCTTGCAGTAATTTTGGGTAATGAGTTGCCTGCCAAGGCTGAGAGTGAAGCGATCGCCGTAGCCGATGCACTGGCGATCGGAATTGATAATCTAGGTAAGATCATCACTGGTAATGGTAATGATACGCTCATCGGTGTAGCTAATGCTTCGGCGGCTGCTAGCGCCAAAACTGTCTCCCAAGCTGAAGCAATTTTTGGTAATAAGTCTTCTGCCACTGCTAATAGTAAGTCGATTGCGTCTGCAAATATTCTAGCGATTGGAATTGGTAATATAGGTGAGATCGCAACTGGCAAAGGTAATGACATGATCATTGGTGTAGCTAATACCTGGGCAGATAGTCAGGCGGAAGCTACTGCCTTAGCCAGCAATATTGCTGCTGGATCTACAGATTGTGATTTTGAAGTTGTCAATCAAATTGAGACAGCTATTTCTAGCAGCACATCTGCAACTATAACTAATAGTAAAACCAGTACCTTCGGAATTTTTAACTCTGGTCAAATCCATACGGGACAAGGCGATGATCTAATTTTTGGTGTAGCTAATACTCGAATTTTGAGTAATTCTCAGGCGATCGCTAATGCCGAATCTGTGGCTCGTGATCTAGCTATTGCAGCAGCAGATGCTGAATCTATGGCGATTGGCGAAAGTGATACTGTCGGAATTGTAAATACTGGCGCGATCGCTACCGGCAGAGGTAATGACATGATTATCGGTATCGCAGTTAACAATGCTACTGCTATGGCAGATGCCAGCGCCAATGCAGTCAGTATTGCTGATGATTCAAATTCCCAAACTGATACTAACTCAATCGCCGACACCTCAAGAGCGATCGCCATTGGCATTGATAATACCTCGGGAGTAATTGAAACATCTGAGGGAGACGATCAAATTATTGGCTACGGCGTAGTCGGCATTAAAGGCGGTAACATCGACACAGGAAAGGGTAACGATCGAATTATTGCCTATGGTAGCAATATTGGCGTTGAAGACAGTGAAATTAAATTAGGTCAAGGTAATGACTATTTCCAAGCAGCGATAGTCGATTTTAATCCATTCACTAGAGAAGTTGATTTTCCCGAGGATCAGTCTGGCTCGATTAAAAATGCAGCAGTTTTTGGCGATCGCGGTAATGATACCTTTGAGATCGGCGGTTTTGCAGGTATCGTAGCGATTGATGGCGGTAGAGATTATGATGTTCTCAAGCTGTGGGGCAATATAGACGATTACAAAATTAGCCTCGGCTCATCTCGTAATCAGGCTCTTACTATTGAAGATGCAGATTCGATGTTGATAGTTGAAAATATCGAAGCATTCTATTTTGGCAATAGCGATCGCGTCTATAGTTTTAATGACTTTGCTTAGGTAATTAAGTTAAAATCCTCTACAAAATTTAGCCTCTTAGAAAACATGTGCTGAAGTTGAATCTAAGAGGCTGAATCTAGAAGATAGATAATCAAATTCTTGAACTAATTGCTGCTAGTTAGCCCTAATACTAGAACTTGATGTTGAGCTACTACTACTACTACTATTGCTCTGAGTCACGTTTACTGAAACATTTTGCTCAATCTCAGTTTGGTTATCGGCAGAAGTGAAAACGCTGCTGGTTGCTTCGGCAACAGCTTTGCCATCAGGTGAGACAATTTTTTGCCGCTCAACCCTGTATCTATATTTAGTCATGGTTCATTGGTTAATAATAAAAGGACTAGCTTTTTTAAAGGATGTTATACCCTTGTGGTACTAAGTTCCCTAAAGGACTAGCTTCCCTAAAGGACTAGCTTCTTACAAAAGTTGCTCATGGGGGAAACCCCCAAGACCGCACTTTTGCGCTTCGCGTCGCGTGTCGCGTGTCGCTCATCGCGCATTGCTTCACCGTTTGTCCCTACGATCTATTTTGGTCAAATATGAGAAAATCAGGGCAATTGCCAAAAAGCCCCTGGATCGAGAAGTCTCCAAAACATCATGACTTCATCCGAGTAAATTACCTACATAGTGGGAATTTTGAGCAAGCCCTAAATAAATTTGATTAAATTGTGCTGAATTAGATTTGACATTCTGATACCAGAATGAATAAATGAGTATTGATGAACAGTACTATCTAAAGTACTGAAGTGCTAACACTTCGATCTACAGCTAAAGTGCCGTACCGCTCTGCACCGTATGCTGCTCCATACCCTGTGGCGTAACCAGCAGTATAGCCACCATAAGGAGAACTTTTGGTGAGTAACTTGACCCTGGTTTTGGCTAGGGCGCGGCTATAAACGCCTGATGCTGATGCCGATGCCAAGGCGGAAACTGCACCATTACTGGCACTGGTATTGGCGCTTGTCGAAGCTGATGCCCCTCCCCCGATTCCCAAATTATCTGGCGAATAATCTCGATCAAAAGGGTTGATGAATTCTAAATCATGAATAAACATAGCTAAATAGCCTCATGAAAAACTTGTGATTGCTTCAAATTGTCATCAATCCAAAATCAACAAATGGGCGTTGCCGAATGGCATGAACTTACTATAATATGACTCGTCACACCACAATAAGTCCGAAAATCGGCTTAGCTTAAATAAGCCTAATTCCCACTCAACAACACCAAAATATTTTGATTAATTTTAGATACGGTGGCTAACAGCAACAACTCTTTTACTTCCATTAAAAAAATCGATTTTTATTTTCTGTAGTAAGAGTTTAGGGAATGTTCTGATAATCATCGCGATACTTAGTAAAAATCTGCTAAATACGCTTAGCTTTTTTAGCTAAATTATGATTAAGCCGTGAACATTCCCGTTTAATTATTAGCCTAGTTTGGTATCTATTTAATACCACTTATTACTAGCATAAGCACTAGAGCTAGAGCTGGCACCGCTATATTTACCTGCATCTGCTACTGCGTAGGTATTAGTGTAAGCGTAAGTATATTTTCCATAAGCACTAGCGTCAGCATAAGCATCTGCCTGAGCCTTGCCACCTTTTTTATAGTCAGGTTTTTTATAGTAACCGCTACCACCTTGGATTTCGGAAGTGTCAACTGATTCGATGTACTGAAGATCAGAAATAATCATAATGTTTTACCTCGTGTTTGTTTAGTTTTTGGTAAGAAACTAATTAGTTAAAACTAGTTAAAACTATGTTTCGTTTCTATGTACATAAGATAACCCGAACAAATTTTTAGATGTTGCCAATTTGGCATTTATATTTTGCTTGAACCAATAATTATGTTTATATAGAGCATTAAATACAGAAAGCGGTAGATAGCATAGGCTATATCAGCAAGGTTAATAGATTCTTAATAAATCTATTAAACATATCTTTACGACCAATTTCTCAATTAAACAGTTCTACTATGAAAAACTCCAATATTGTAAATGAATGTCTTGGTAAGCGTAAAATGGTCAAATTCAAGAGTATTGAAATTGAAACGGCTGAAATTGAAGAACATCTCAAACAAGAGCTAAAGCTCAAGCAAATATGTTGCGAACTTCTCTATCAAAAGATTATTGCCGAAGCTGCCTCTTCCAGAAACATTACCGTTACCGAAGCGGAAATTGAGACTGAAGCCAACCAAATTCGCTGTTCGCTGCGTTTAGAAAAAGCAGCTGATACTATGGCTTGGTTGGCAGACAATCTGCTTGACCCTGATCAATGGGAAATTGCCATCAATAAACATCTTATGGCGGATAAACTGGCTAAAAGCCTGTTTGATTCCCAAGTAGAGGCTTATTTTGCCCAAAATCGCCTAAATTTTGACCGATGTGTGCTTTATCAGCTGGTAGTCCCTTATGAAAAACTGGCTCAAGAACTTTTTTACCAAATCGAAGAAGAAGAGATTAGTTTTTATCAAGCGGCTCACCTTTACGACATCAATGAACAACGCCGCTATGTGTGTGGGTATGAGGGAAAAGTACATCGCTGGGATTATCCCCCAGACATAGCTGCCGCCATATTTAAAACTCCAGTTGCCGTCGGCGAAATAATTGGCCCGCTCAAATCAGAGCTAGGATATCATTTGTTTAAGATTGAGGAATTTATTCCCGCTCAATTAACTCCTAAAATACGTCAAGAGATTATCAATCGCATTTTTAAACAGTGGCTAGATAGTGAACTAAACTACATGATACATAGCGATCGCGTGTCATCTTAACTTTTAGAGACTCAATTGCTGTTTTGCTAACTGATAGTAAAGTCCCTTTTCGGCGATTAATTCAGTGTGAGTTCCCTGCTCAACGATCAAACCTCGATCCAAGACGATAATGCAGTCTGCGTTACGCACCGTCGAAAGACGATGGGCAATAATCAAGGTAGTACGCTGCCGGGACAGACGAGTTAGATTGTCCTGGAAACGCTGTTCCGACTCCGTATCGAGGGAACTAGTTGCTTCGTCTAAAATCAAGATTGGTGGATCGCCCAAAAAAGCACGAGCGATCGCAATTCGCTGTCGTTGCCCACCAGAAAGACTATCACCCCGTTCGCCCACCTTAGTGTTATATCCCAAAGGTAGAGCCTGGATAAAAGCATGAGCCTCTGCTAGTTTAGCACTAGCGATCGCTTGTTCTAAAGAAAATTCAGCCCGATATAAAGTAATATTTTCCAGGATCGTTCCTGAAAATAAAAAACAGTCTTGTGGCACAACTCCCATTTGCGATCGCAAAGATTGAAGAGAAACGTGCTTCAGGTTATGTCCATCGATGGAAACTTGACCGCTAAGAGGATGGTACAAACCTTGAATAAGCTTGACTAAGGTGCTTTTTCCCGAACCGCTGCGCCCCACAATCGCTAAAGTCTGCCCTGCTTTCACCTCCAAGGAAATATTTTGCAGAATGTTGGCTTCTTCTTCATTTTCATAGCGAAAAGTCACATTATCCAATAATATATTTCCCTGTAGCTTGGGTAAAATTATTTTCGAGTCTCGCTGAGATTCTTCCGATTTAGTTTCAAAGACATCGTTGAGACGTTCGACAGAAATTAATACTTCTTGTAATTCATCCCACATTTCCACCAAAACCATCACGGGGCTAATGATATAGTCCTTCATCATGTTAAAAGCGACATACTGACCAATAGTCAATTGATCCTGGATCACGAGGGTTGCACCGTACCACAGGAGCAAAGCTCCACCAATTGAATTAATCAGTCCGCTAAGCAGTCCTAAATTAATCGCTAGTTTTTGACCTTTGAAGCGCACATTTAGCTCACGAGTTAACAGATCTTCCCAACGCCAGCGTAAATCTTGCTCCGCTGCTACGGATTTGACTGTAGATATTCCAGTCATCATTTCCACCAGGGAAGAATTTTGATCCGCAGTAGCGTTAAACCGATCCCGTGAAACCTTCCTGAGTAAAGGAGTAGCAGCTAGGGTCAAAAGCACAATTGGCGGAATTAACAGCAAAATTAAAGCTGTAAGCTGCCAGTTATAGTAGAGCATCAACCCCAGATAGACAAATCCCGTCAAGAAATCCAACCAAGACAGCAGCAGATTTTGAATTAAAAACTGTTGAATTTTTTGATTTTCCTGAACACGAGTGATAATATCCCCCACGCGGCGCGATTCAAAAAACTTGAGCGGCAGCTTCAAAGCGTGGTTAATAAACCCACCAATCATGGTTAGATCCAGACGGTTGGCTAAATAGCTCAGTAGATAGTTACGGATCGAAGACAAGCCAATGCCCAGAGCGCCAAACATCAAAAGCCCAATTACTAGAACATTTAAAGTTGACTGGCTTTTGTTAGCTACTACTTGATCGAGAATTATCTGGGTAAACAAAGGGGAAATCAGACCCAGAAGTTGAATCAATAAAGAGGCAATAATTACCGTGATGCCGATGGAACGATAAGGCAACAACAGCTTAAAAAATCGACTCAAAGAGCGTTTTTCTTCTGGTGCATCAGCTAAATTTTCGGTTGGCTCTAATAACAGAGCGTATCCTGTCCAATTATTAGCAAACTCTGAGCCTGAAAGCTCAAACTTGCCTTTCCCTGGATCAGCAACCAGAATTTTATTTTCTTTGACCCGGTAAACAACTACATAATGATCTCCCTGCCAATGGGCAATCCAAGGCTTGTTTTGCTCGGCAACACGACTTAGACTAGCTCTGACAGGTCGAGCATGATAACCGATGCTTTCTGCTGCCGTGGCTAGACTTTTGAGGGATGCCCCAGAACGTCCAATGCCGATTTTCTCCCGTAAGAAGTTGAGGCTCAAACGCTTGCCCCAGTATCGGCTAATCATTGCCAGACAAGCTGCACCACAATCAGAGGAACTTTGCTGTTCGATAAACGGATAGGTTTTCCATCGACTACGACGCTTGATCGGCCTGGGATAATCGATTTCTTGAACCTCATCGTCTCTGCCTGGAGGCTGAGAGGAAGTCTCTGGAGCGGGTCTAGCTACATGGGTAATACTTAAGTTAGGAGTTTTGAGATTAACTAGAGCGTTGACGCTAGAAGTAGTTTTGGTTTTAGCTAATGGTGTTTGGCTGAATTGAGCTTCAGGGTTTTTCGACCAAGCAGTTACCAGTTCAGGAGCAAGTTCTGAGAAAATTTGCCAATTTTTTTGAGGCAATTGGTAGACTAGCAGATCGCTTTGAGCTATCCAATGATGATTTGCCGACTCTAAATATCCCCACGAATCTCCTATTTTGAGCGTCTGGTCTTTAATTTGACCATGCCGTAACCAAAAGCGAGCCGTCTGCCCTTTTGATTTCAAAGATTCTCCAGCCTTAATCTTGGTTGCTACTAGATAAGGCAGCAATTTTTTAATTTGATGGCTAGATAGAGAGCGTAATTGCGTCAGCGTCTTTAAAAAGATGAGTTTTTGCTGTTGCTGAGCCATATGCCGCCATTTCGTGTCAAGTTCTGGCAGTTTTTGGCGATAAACAGCTAGCTTGGCTAAAGAAATTCTGGCAACTTTAACTTGACTAGCAGCTACTACCCTGTAAGGCAGGAAAATCTGACACCAGAGAGATTCGCCACCAAAGGTTGCCCCTTCTGCCATGAGATTAGTGGAAACTTCTCTTTGTTTATCGGCATCAAAGCCCAACAATCGCGATCGCCCTTCACAGATAAGAAAGAAATATTGCGAGCCTGGTTTTGGTTGGTTTAAATAAGTTGAAGAACCTGAGTGAACCATCAAATTGTCGCCCAATTGAAAATCAATAATTTCAAATTGTTGACTCAGATGTTTAATTAACTCGGTTTTGTTTGGGTCAAATTGACCCTGCTTCAATAGCCACGATAAAACTGTGAGCCGATTTTCTGAACCCCCCTCAGAAGGCGGGGATTTTATTGCTGTAATATCCACTTGCTCTTACTCCGTAAAAAACGTTGACTTAAAAAAGCTAAGAGCTAAAAGCGCAGCGCGTACGCGCGATGCGAAGCGAGTCCTTTAGGGCAGATCGTCGTCTTCGACGACTGGCAAAGCCGAGCTTTGCGCAGCTAAAAGCTAAGAAAAGTCATAGCTCAAATCACCAACGTCTTATCTTTTATTTAGTTGTTGCTAAATTTATGCCAGATCACATTAGACATTGCCTGAAGCGAAAATATCCTCTGACCACCTTTAATCTTCTGAGACTGGCGATCAACTTCTTCCAAACAACATAAATCGTGAAACTTGGTTGGAGATTGGTGAGTTGATTGAAGCGATCGCGACTGGCTGACTAACTGAGGTTTTGGCTCTTGATTGACTTTCATCAAGCGATTGTAGGTTCGATAGGGAATATAGTGTAGCGGATTGTATCCTGAAAAGCGCAGAATCAATAGACACGCCCAAGAATATTTTCCCGAGATAATCGCTTCAACTATTTGATTAAACTGGTCGTCGCTCATCACCCTGTCTAGCTGGGAATTGGCAGAATTAAGATTATGATACATAATTTTTTCTTAAATAAATCTCGATTGTGGTTCTATAAATTAATGCCGTCTTGTTCAAGTTTTTTAATCGGATCGAGCAAAACATCGATGATTCGCTGTTGTCGAATCACGATATCAGCAGTAGCTGTTTGTCCTGGTTTAAACAAGATTTTCTGAAGATCTTCAGTAACATAGTTCCGTTCGAGTGCTATTTTCACTTGGTAGACTGCACCCAATTTTTCATCGGTTTTCGTGTCTGCTGAGACGGAAATTACCTCACCAGGAATTACTCCATAATCTTGATATGAGTAGGCATCCAACTTAATCTGTGCCGTCATACCTGGCTCAATAAAGCCTGCTTCGCTATTGGGTAAGACAGCCGAAAGGACTAACGGAGAGCCTTGCGGGGCGATTTCAGCCACAGTTTCTCCTGACTGAATCACTTTCCCTGTGTTGCTAACATTAAAAGCTAAAACAGTTCCAGCCACGGGAGATCTCAAAGATCTTTTTTCGAGCAGATTCTCGGCGGCAGCGAGCTGATTTTTAGTTTCAGCTATTTTGGTTTCAGTTTGACCAATTTCCAGCTTGAGCTGCGCCACTTTCTGTTGCGCCTCAAGCTCAATTCTCTGCCGCTCAGCTTTTTTTAACGCTAATTCTGCTTGGAGTCGCTCAACTTCTTTTTGACCAGAAACCAAGTTGCCTTGACTTTGAGTAATCTGGGCTTCCATTTCCCTTAGAGCCTGTTCAGATTGAAATATCTGTTCGCTGATATTACTAATTCCTTGCAGTTTATTGTCGGTTAATTGTTGTTGACTCTGACGTTGAGCCTGCTGAGCCTGAAACATAGCTTCTTGGGATATTGCTCCTGCTTTCGCCAAAGGTTTAAGTCTCGCTAGCCGCTGTTGATGCTCTTTTAGTTCTGAGTTCATTTGGTCAAGTTTTTCTTGCTCTAATGCCGACAGATCCTGAACGCGCTTTTTTCTGCTTGAATAAGCCGTTAATTCAGACTGTCGTTGAGCAAGCAATTGGTTGGCAACTTTCGCTTCCGCGATCGCCGAATCAATGGCTGATTGTTGACCTTGTACTTCAGCTTGAGCAATTAATTGATGAGTTTTGGTTTCTACTTCAACTTTTGCTAACAGCTGGCGTTTTTGATTTAGCTCTAGTTGATAAGAGTCCCGCAGGTTTTGTAGCCGTTCAACTTCTCTAATCTGTTGCTCTGAATCTAACCTGGCAATTAATTGACCTGCCTTAACTTCTTGTCCTTCTTTGACGGCAATCTGGCTTACCCTGGCAGATTCTAAAGACTCAATTTTGTAGGTTTCTCCTTTTGGAACTAGCTTTCCTTGCGCCTTGCCTACTTTGTCAATTTCACCAAACCATGCCCAGAGGGCAAAAGCTAGGCAAAATATGATTCCGCCAACAATTAACTGTAGCGGTAGATTGGACGGAGGCTCGTCCAACAAAGATTGCATCGTTGGAGACCATTTGACCATCTCTCCTGGCTGATTGGTTGGGAGATGCGATGTGTTAGCTGAGGCTGTTTCAATTTCTACTGTTTGTCCAACTAACAATTTTGAATTTGAACTTAAAGAGCTTTTATTATGGTATTTAGCTGGTAAATACCGTTTAAAATTAGTTACCTTAGGTAGTATTTTCATGACTTTAACGCTGATAAGAAGTATCTTGGTATTTGAACAATAAAACTATTGTTTTATACGAAAAGCAATCTATTATGAGCAACTTAAAGTGTAAATACTTTATTTATTTTATTTTACACGTAGCACAACTATTAAACAGCTCAAAATAAAATTGGACACTTAATCCCAGCACAACAAAATTTATTTTCAACTATTACTCTATAAGAGAATTTGACGTAACCTAATTAAATTATCAACCGTGTAATATTTTTTAACTTATCTGTGTTGCAATGGCTACATCTTAACACTATATATTAATTTTTTTTATCATTTTATAAAATGAATATTTGTCAAATGTTATCTATTTTACATCGAAAGCCAAACCTTTTAAATATACTAGATGCTACGTTTTGGTATAGCTTTGTTCAATTTTCAAGTTTAAAATAGAATTTAATTGTGAGATTTTTGTGAAGATAATTATAGTTTATTTGTATTAATCTCATCTTTTTTATTAGTAAAAAATAAACTAAACATTCGCCAAGCGACTTGTCAATGAAATTTTTCTGGTGTACCTGTCACCTCAACAATAAGGAAATATGCTTTTCTTATAGCATTAATCGGAGAAAAAATAACATTTTGGTATCAAGATTTACGGCAAAATGTTATTTTTTCGATATGTTGATTAATTTAGTTAATTGTAATCAAGGCAACAAAAACAGCTAATGTTTGCTTCAGCAGGACTATTGCGCTACTAGATACTACTGCTCGACCTTTAAGATGAAGTATGAGGTATGGCGATGTCTGCGGCTGACCGGAGAAATTTATCTATTTGCTTCTACAGAACCAGTAAGAGCTGGATCTCGTTTACCGTTTTGTGTTTCTTGATCAGTAGGAGGAGAAGGAAGATGTTTAGCAACGCGATCGCTAAAACCTGAAATGACAATATACAGTACGGGAACGATAATTAAAGTCAGAAAAGTAGAGACAATCATCCCTCCAATTACCACTGTTCCCAAAGATTGACGGGAAGCAGCCCCCGCCCCGCTGGCGATCGCTAGAGGAAATAGACCGACAATGGTGGAAAATGCCGTCATCAGAATCGGACGTAGGCGTTGTTCGGAAGCTTCGACGGCAGCTTTAACAATTGAATAACCTTGCTCTCGCAGTTGGTTGGCAAATTCGACAATCAGAATGGCATTTTTACTTGCCAAACCGATTAACATCACCAGACCAATCTGACCATAGACATCATTATCCAATCCTCTTAGAGATAAGGCAAGTAATGCCCCCATCACCGCTAAAGGTACAGCCATCAGAATAATTAGCGGATCGAAATAATTTTCGTACTGGGCAGCTAACACTAGAAATACCATCACTAACCCCAAGCCAAAAATTATTGGCGCTTGGTTACCAGCGCTAATTTCTTCTAATGCTGTTCCTGACCAGGCATAGTCATAACCCGATGGCAAATTGGCTTGCGCCACCTCTTCAATGGTAGAAATTGCTTCTCCCGAACTATAGCCGTCGGCTGCCGAACCCGTGATTTCAATCGCTCGGAACAAATTAAAGTGAGGAATGGTAGAAGGGCCAGAGTCGGGAGTCAGGGTAACTAAATTAGCCAGAGAAATCATCTCATCGTTGGCAGAACGGACGTATAGCTGTCTAACATCATCTGGCTGAGCGCGAAATTCTTGGTCTGCCTGGACATAAACTCGATAATTACGCTGCTGTAGAGTAAAGTCGTTAACGTATTGTGAACCTAAAGCAATGCCTAAGGTAGAGAGAATATCGTCAATATTCACTTGCAGAGCTTTAGCTGCATCGCGATTGATACTTACCTGATAGCGAGGACTATCAGCAGTAAAAGTAGTATAGACCGCATCTAGTTGCGATCGCTGATTTGCTTGCTGTAGAAATTGATTAGACACTTGGAAAAGATTACTAATATCTCCTCCCGAGGTCAGTTCTTGGAGATGTAAAGTAAATCCACCAAAAGAGCCAAGCCCTTGAATTGCTGGCGGATTGTTGGGTAAGATTCTGGCTTCGGGGATTGCCGCAAACTGCTGACTCAAGTTGCTAATAATTGCCTGGGCTGACTGGTTGGCTTGGGTGCGTTGCGACCAGGGCTTAAGATTGGTAAACATCAAGCCGCTATTAGCACCACCGCCCCCAAAACTAAAACCACCAATGGTAAAAACAGCCTCAACTTCTGGCAGTGCCAACATATCCGCTTCAGCTTGCTTTAATACCTCTCTGGTATAGTCGAGAGATACTCCTGGAGGTCCTTGAGCGATGGTAATAAAATATCCTTGGTCTTCTTCAGGCAGAAATCCGCCAGGAACTTGGGTATATAGGTAAGCAGTAAATCCTAACGAAAGGATAAATAGACCAATAACAACGCCTTTAAGATGAGTTATTTTCTCTAATAAACCGCGATACTTGCGTCGTACCCAGTCCAAAAAGCGGTTGACCCGAGTAAAAAACCAATTAAGCCAACGAGGAGGCTGGTTTTCTCGGCGCAGCAACAGTGCCGAAACAGCAGGAGCGAGAGTAAGTGCTAGAAAAGTAGAAACAGCGATCGAAAAAGCGAGAGTTAGGGCGAATTGACGATATATTGCTCCTGTTGACCCAGGAAAAAAAGCTACAGGCAGAAATACCGCCATTAATACTAAAGAAGTAGCGATGACAGCACCAGAAAGTTCCTTCATGGAGGCGATCGCTGCTTTGCCAGGACTCTGACCTTCTTCAATCAGTCGGCTGATGTTTTCGACCACAATAATCGCATCATCTACTACCATTCCCGTTGCCAGGGTTAGTCCGAACAAAGTCAGGGTATTGAGCGAAAAGCCAAATGCCCTCACGAAGATAAAAGTGCCGATTAAAGAAGTAGGAATAGTCAGGACGGGAATAATCGTGGTGCGCCAATCTTGCAAGAAGATAAAAATGATTAAAATTACCAGCACAATCGCCTGAATTAAGGTAAAAACTACCTCTGAAAGAGATTCATTCACAAAATCAGTCGAATCAAAAGCAATCTGGTAGTTGATTCCAGGAGGAAAACTTTCGGCTAAACGAACTAATTCTGCTTTAACTGCACTGGCAACTTCTAAGGCATTACTCCCAGGCAATTGGGTAATGCCCAAACCAACAGCTTCCTGTCCATTAAATCTTAAAAAGGTGCTGTAGTCTTGTGCGCCCAATTCCACCCGCCCAATATCTCTGACCTGAATCAGCGCGTTATTTTCGCCAGAGCTAACTACAATATTTTCAAATTCTTCGACGCTGGATAGGCGAGTATTGGCTTCTAGCTCAATTTGATAAAGCAAGTCCTCAGAAGAAGGCTGTTGTCCTAATCCTCCGATTGCTGCTTGCAAATTCTGTTCGTTAATGGCATCCACCACATCTTGAGGCGTTAGATTGCGAGCTGCTAGTAGATTGGGGTTCAACCAAAGACGCATTGCGTAACGACGTTCGCCAAAGATTTGCACATTTCCTACCCCATTGACTCGTTGCAGTGCCTCTGCCATTGAAATATCAGCGTAGTTACTCAGAAAGATGGGGTCATAGCGCTCGTCTTCGGCATAAATGCCGATCGCCATTAAAAAACCAGCACTCTCGCGCTGTACCGTTACCCCAGTACGCTGAACTGCCTCGGGTAGGCGTGCCTCAGCGATCGAAACGCGATTTTGGACATCAACCGCTGCCAAGTCCGCATCTCTAGAAGGCTCGAAGGTAATATTAATCGTGCTGCTACCACTACTACTGGTTGAGGAAATGTATTGCGATGCCTCAACTCCGTTAATTTCTCGTTCTAATATATTAGTAACTGTATTTTCGACGACGCTGGCACTAGCCCCGACGTAATTAGCCGTAACCGTCACTTGGGGAGGAGCGATCTCTGGATACTGGGCGATCGGCAGAGTAGGAATGCTAACCGCCCCCAACAACAGAATTAGCAAGGCACAAACACTGGCAAAAATAGGTCGCTTAATAAAGAAAGATGAAAACATATAGGTAGAAGTCAGAAGTCAGGAGTCAGGAGTCAGTTTCAATTGTTGTACTGGATCTAACTACCTTGCTGAATCGGCGGACGATCTTCAGCTTGGGGTTGAATTGGCACACCATCAGCTAAATTGAGAATTCCCGTGACGACAATGCGATCGCCTGGCTGAAGTCCTGCTAAAACTGGATAGCTATTATTTTGAATTTCTCCTAATTCCACGGGAATTTGTCGGGCAATTAATTGAGGTTGGTTCTGAGTTTGGTCTGGAGTTTCTGACTCTGAAGCTTCTTGTCTGGCTACATATACAAAGGCTTGTCCTCCTACACGAGTAACGGCGGTTGTTGGCACTAAAACTCCTGCTCGTTCAGACCAAATTACCCGAGCGCGCACATTCTGACTGTCGCGCAGCTGTCCGTCGGGATTGGGAAATCGAGCCTGGGTTAAGATTGTTTGGCTATTGGCATTTACCTGAGGTGATACAAAAGCGATGCGTCCTTCTCCCAGTAAAGTTCCTTGGGTATCTTCAAGCTGGACTCGTAAGCCTGTACTGATATCGGCGCGACGTTGAGTGGGAATTGCCAATTCTAGCTCTAAGGGGTCGTTTTGAGTGACGCTAGTTAAAGAATCACCAGGAGCAACGTATTGTCCCTGTCTGACGATAATATTCCCTACCTCGCCAGCAAACGGGGCAACTATATTGGTGTCTTGCAGCTGATCTTGGGAGATTGCCACATTAGCTTCAGCTTCGGCTACTGCTGCCTCGGCTTGGTTGAGATTGGCGCGGGCTGCTTGAATTTGGTCATCTAGGGAGTTGAGTTGAGCCACAGCATTAAGGCGATCGCGTTGGACTAAATCTACTTGTTCTTGCGCTAATGCTCCTTCTTCGGCCAAAAATTGGCGACGTTGATATTGCTCGTTTTGTAGTTCTACATTTGCTGCTGCTGCCGCTCGCTCTGATTGCACTGATTGTAGTTGTGCTTGGGCGTTAGCTCTTGCAGCCTGGGCAGAACTGAGGGCTGCTTGTAAACTACTTAACTCTGCCGTTTGCCGATCTGGTCGAAGTTGGATTAAAGGCTCTCCTGCCTGTACCTCGTCCCCTTCTGAGACATAAATGCTGCTGACCCTGCCCTGAATTTCTGGGCTAATGTTAACCGACTGAGGCGAAGTCAAACTGCCAATAAACTGAGAGGTTTCCTGTACAGTAGAGGATTGTAGTGTTTTTATCCCTACAGGGGCAGCTTGAGCTTGGGGTGCTTGAGGCGCAGAATCGCTTTGACTACTTTGCCACCAGCGCCAGCCTCCATATCCCAGCAATAACAACAGAATCAATCCTAGTACTATCTGCCAGGGTTGCTTGGGCTTGGGAGAAGTAGAAGTTTTACCATTTTGAACCGAATGATCTAGTTTTGCCTGTTCTGCGGCAACTGTAGATTCAAGCGTCTCTTCAGATTTTGGCGAATAGCGGGAGGAGTTTGACTGCATTGGTTGAAATCGGTTGTTGGCTGGATTCGAGACTGAGATTAGGCTCAACGAATAAACGAATAGAGTTGGCTAGGCAGAAATTTAGATATGCCACAATTTAATTGCTTTGGACACCTAACCATTTGCTTACCTAACTATATCTACCATAATAAACAATAAAAATCTTTACAAACTAATTGGAAGTAAAAATCAATCAATAGTTAGATTTGGGAAGATTCCAGCCAAGCAAGATGTTAAATTAAAACGTTATGGTAAAAAATAATTCTTCCTTACCGTCGGCTCAAACCACAGCACTTTCCCAACAATGTGCTGACAAGATTTTGCAAATTATTCCTGAGATAACTCACTTTTTGCGCGATGAAGTACGACAGTATGGTGAGAGTGCGACTCCCAAATCAAATTCGGGGACTGATACCGCTCGCCAGCCTCGATTGTCCTTATCCCAACTGCGAATTTTGTATTTTTTGGCTCGTCATCCAGAATCTTCTTTATCGGAAGTTGCCAAGAATTTAGATGTAACACGGCCTACTATGTCTGAAGCGATTGAACGTTTAGTACAAAATGGTTTGGTGCTTCGCGTCAACGATCCTCAAGAACGGAGGCAAATACTTTTGTCTCTCACCTCAGCAGGTAGTAAATATCAGCAGCAAGTGTATCAAGCTCTTTTAGCTTGCATTGAGGAAAAGCTCAATTCCCTGTCTGACCAGCAGAATAGTCAGATTATCGAAGCTTTGCTCTTGCTAGAAGGTATAATATCTTCTGAAACAGATAGTGGCGATCGCGCTAAAAATCCCTGACTTAATGCTTTTGCCAGATGATGTTCAGCTTCTTGTTTGGAGCGGAGTAGCTTAACTAACTCTACTTGTACCTCTACGAATTCACCTTGTTTTGGCTTCTAGTTTCCAGACAGGTCTAAAGCAAAAAAATCCTGTTGATAAAGATGTTTGACTATGACTGTATCAGTCAGGTTGTATTGCAGAGGGGTAATAGTGATATAGCGATCGCGAATTGCTTGAACATCAGTCAAAATATGAGGCGGTAGATTAATATCTTCTGGCTGCTCAATATCTTCGACAATTTCTCCTTCGAGCCAATAGTAACTTTTGCCACGGGGGTCGAGTCTTTTGGCAAACTTTTCAATATAGCGTCGTAAACCCTGACGAGTCATTAACACCCCCGCTATTGCTGAAGCTTCTACAGCGGGGATATTAACACTAAGTAAAGGTGGTTTCGGATAATCTTTATTGGCTAATTCTTGTAACAGTTTGAGGGCAAAATTAGCGGCAGGTTGAAACTCAGAAGCTGAAAAGCTGGCTAAACTAAACGCCACGCTGGGAATACCTTCTAATGCTCCTTCCATTGCCGCCGATACCGTACCAGAGTATAAAACATCAGTACCTAAATTTGGACCATGATTAATCCCTGAATAAACAAAATCAGGACGGGTTTTTAATACAGCATTGAGAGCAAACTTAACACAGTCGGCGGGAGTACCAGAACAAGACCAAGCAACTACGTTAGGATCAAAGATAGAATCAACTTCATTGGCTCTAATTGGCCGATGTAGGGTCAAACCGTGTCCAGTGGCAGAACGCTCGCGATCAGGGCAAACCACCGTCACTTGATGACCAGCTTGGGCAAGAGTATTAGCTAGAGTACGCACGCCTAAAGCAAAAATACCATCATCGTTGCTAATTAAAATATTGCTCATCAATCATTCGCTCGGTTGAAATTAATCATTGCTACAAACCATAGCAAAAAATAGCTTTAAGAAACGTTTAAGTTCATTGGCAAATTCTCTTTCATTAGATAGTTGCAATTAAAACGAGAATATCATCCAATAAAACCAATTGGAAAATTAGTAAAAAAATGGCTACCTTATTACAAAAAAGACCAGAGAATATCGAGGGTAATTTTTATGTTGACTCAAGCTGTATCGACTGCGATACCTGCCGTTGGGTCGCTCCCGAAGTATATAATCGTCAAGCTGACCAATCAGCTGTATATCATCAACCAGCTACAGAGAAAGAAGAGTTGCGGGCAATGCAGGCTCTTTTGGCTTGCCCGACTGCTTCGATTGGGACAGTAGATAAACCAACAAAAATCAAGCAAGCGCAACAAACTTTTCCCCTGTTGTTAGAAGACAATGTTTATTACTGTGGCTATCATTCAGCGGCCTCTTATGGTGCGGCTAGCTATTTGATCCAACGAACCGAAGGCAATATCTTAATTGATTCACCTCGATTCGCTGCGCCATTAGTTAAGCAAATCGAAAAAATGGGTGGAATTAAATATATGTATCTTACCCATCAGGATGATGTTGCCGACCATCAGAAGTTTCAGCAGCATTTCAATTGCGATCGCATCTTACATCAAGACGACATCCAGCCAGCTACCGAAGCAGTTGAAATTAAGCTAACGGGGTACGAACCTGTAGAACTAACTCCAGATATTCAAATCATTCCCGTACCTGGTCATAGCAAAGGTCATACCGTCTTACTCTATCAACATAAGTTCTTGTTTACTGGAGATCATCTAGCTTGGTCACCCTATCTAGAGCAACTTTATGCTTTCCGTCGTTTTTGCTGGTATTCCTGGTCAGAACAACTCAAATCAATGGAAAAATTAGCTAATTATACTTTTGAATGGGTTTTACCTGGTCATGGTCGTCGCTATCAAGGTGATGTTGCTACTGTTAAACAGCAAATGCAGCTGTGTATTAGTTGGATGAAACAACAATAGAAATAATTAGCTTTTATGGTCATTTCAACTCATCATGTATTCTACTTAACCCAAAAGCGCAGTAAAAAAGGATAAGAAACTAAAGACGCTAATCATAGTCTCTTATCCTCAAGCTATCTGGATCAAAATTGAGTCAATAGCTACCAGCTAACAGCTTCAAATTTTAGTTGTAAACCTTGCCTCCACCCCAAAGAACGCCACGAATTTCAGGTTGAATCAAAATGTGTCCGGCAACAGCTTCTAAATCCTCATCAGTCAAATTACGCATGATAGGATAAAGATCCGAGCGGGTAGTATTGGGGTGAAATTCATAAATATCTTTTTCACCATCATAGGTTGTAGGATGTTTAAGATAATCCACAATTCCCTCGATATTATCTCTAGCAGGATAGGCATTAGCCAAAGCAGTCAAACCCAAGTTTACGTTAGGATTAGTTTTGGTCACACCACCTTTATGACAGTAAGTACAGCTATCAACAAATACTTTTTGTCCTTGTTTAACTTGTTTTAGACTCAAAGTGATGGTATCACCTTTGTCATTAAGGGGAACAGTACGAATACTTTCGTCTAGTTCAACCGCATTGACGCTACCAATATTAAATTGAATTGCCAAAAATAAAGCAGCTATAGCAGCAAATAAAAATCGCTTCAACATTGTTTTCCTCAAAGTTCTAATTCGATCAAGGTGCTATTTGTGATGCACCAGTATACATAATCTTCAGTTACTTATCTTGACAGAATACTTATATGGTTCATAAAAACAGTAACCAATCTTAGTGCTGTGAACCGATAGAGAAACTATGGTCACTAAAATCAACTGCTTTTACTTAGCTTCTGAATTGGTCTTAACAGCCAAAATTTCCATGATTATTGTTTTGGCATCTTCTAATGCTAAACAGGTGCGTTCGTTTTTATAGTTGATTTTAAAGCGATCGCAAAGCTTGAATACGGCTTGTTCGTCAAGGTTATATTCTGCTGCAATATCAGCAATTGATAGTTCTGCAAAGCCCATAAGTACGGTCTAGCTAAATCTTATTAATGAAGACTAAATGATTAATAAATGGTCAAAATTCAGTAATTATGTATTATACTAGGATTTCGTCTAGGTCGAGATAAGCAATAATACTCAGCACAACTGTTTGCTCCCAAATATTATTAGATATCATCTCATTTAATAGAACCAATTGCTGCAAAAATTTGCTGAACTTGATAAGGAATGTCGGTTCAGCTAAAAAAGAGCGATTTGGTTAAGTTAGCTGTTAGCTGGGCAAGTCGGCTCAGGCAACAACAAAGAACGCAAGTCTACTACTTGACCAATTACGGCGATCGCTGGTGCTTGAAATTCTGTAGCTGCAATCTGTTCGACGATGGTAGCTAAAGTTCCTATTAGCTGAGTTTGGTCTGGTCTGGTTCCCCAACGAATTAACGCAATGGGGGTTTGAGGGGTCATACCTCCGGCTAATAGTAAAGGAATAATCCGCGGTAAATTGTGTACTCCCATATAGATTACAATCGTTTCCGAGCCTTGAGCGATCGCTTGCCAGTTCACTTCTGGGCGATATTTTTCGGTGGCTTCATGTCCAGTCACAAAAGTAACCGATGAATTATAGTGACGATGGGTAACGGGAATACCTGCATAGGCAGGAGCAGCAATTCCTGAAGTAATTCCTGGGACGACCTCTACCTCTACCCCTGCCTTGACCAAATCGGCCATTTCTTCCCCACCTCTACCAAAAACAAAAGGATCACCCCCTTTGAGACGTACCACAATGGCGTTGGTTTCAGCTTTTACTCGCAATAAATCAGTTGTTTGAGCTTGCGGTAAAGAATGGCGATCTTTGCGCTTGCCTGCGTTAATTTTTTCGGCTTGGGGGTCGATCATGGCTAATATTTCGTCACTCACTAAGGCATCATAAATAACCACGTCAGCGTGTTGCAGCAGAGTTTTGCCTTTTACAGTCAGCAATCCAGGATCTCCTGGTCCTGCTCCCACCAAATAAACCTTACCTAGATATTTCTGTTGCTTCATAGTTTAAGCTTCCTGGGCAATTAATTCCGCTAACGCTTCGCTTGCGCCTAATGGCTGTCCTAAAACTAATTCCACTTGAGTATATTTTTGTTGGATGAGGGCAATTTCTTGAGCGATCGCTTCGGTAATTTTGCCAGGAAACAAAAAATAGGGCAAGATGGCAATCTTTTTAGTGCCAGATGCTATTTGTAAGTCAATTTGTTGCGCCAATTTAGGAGGAACTGACCAATAGGCGATCGTTGCGTTCAACTGGCTAGCCAAGTTTTGATAGTAATTATTTACTCCCGATAAACGACTTCCGTGAGCGATTAAAATGCGCGTTTGAGCCGATAATTTCGCAAATTTACGTGCTAGTAGTGGAACAATTCCCGAATATTTACCTAGATAAGGAGATAATTCGATAGTAACTTGCTGATTAATTTGTTTTATGGCTAAAGCAATCTCAGCTGGAATATCTTGCCGAACATGAACTCCAGGAGCTAAAAATAACGGTATAACTTTAATCTGCTTGAATCCTTGCTGTTTGGCTTGGTGAGCGAAGTTAACTAAGCTTTCGTTTAAAGAGATAGGAGCCAATTCCAATGCAGCTACCTCGATCAAAGGATTGGTCAGCAAATCTGCGTTGATGAAGGTTTTAAGTTCGCAATTGGGCAAACTTGTTTCATGGCAATTCGGCTGAGCTAGTATATGTTTATATTTATATTTCGTTACTAATAATTGTCTGAGGTCAGAAGCACCTGTTTGAGTTCGACAATCTCTACTACCGTGAAAAACCAATAAATAAGCGTAAGATAAAATCAAATAAGTTACCGAAAGCGTCAATGAATTAGCGGGATAAACTTGGACAGTTAACTCTAAAATTATAGCGATTGAAACAGTTTATTCTGTAGTAGATGATATATCTTAAGTGTAAGTATTAGTATAAGTACTGATATAACTGTCAAAATAAATTAAAAATCTAAGTATCACCATAAAAATTAAAACTTCTTAAACTGAAATATGTTGAGCAATAACTCTAATGTTCAAAATGCAAGTAATTCCCATCCACTAGGAGCTACTTCAAGAGATTCCTTAGATGTCAATTTAAGCGAATACTTTGTCAAAGTTAAAAGACGCTGGAAACCAGCTTTAGCAGTATTTCTCTTGACTTTAGGAGTCACTGGAGGTCTAAGTTTATTACAGCAAGAAACATATCAGGCACAAGGAAAACTGCTGTTTAGGCAAAGAAGCGCAGGAGCCATCGGAGATATTGGCGAACAGGCAGGAACTTTACAGACGATTTTAAACGATCAAACTCCTCTTAGCACTCAAATCCAAGTCTTAGAATCAGAGCCAGTTATTCAACAGGTAATTGATCGCCAAAAACTAACGGATGAAGAAGGTGAACCAATATCGCCTGAAGACTTTAGACAGAAACTAACGACAGGAGTTGTAGGTGGAACAGACGTAGTAGAAATTGCTTATAAACATCCCAATCCCAAGGCTGCTGCGGAGATAGTCAATACATTAATGGATGTATATATCCAAACGCAAATTAGAGGCAATCAGTCCGAACCCGCTGCTGCTAGAGAATTTCTGGATCGGGAGTTGCCTACCGTCGAAGCAAAAGTTAAGAACGCAGAGTTAGAAATTTCCGCTTTTAGAACCGAAAACGGCATTGTCGATCTTGCCGAAGAAAAAAAAGGTTTAGTTGCTAACTTGGGAGAATTAAATCAGCAAATTTCGACTACAGGCGCTGAGCTACAAGGAATGCAGGCTCAAGGTGCTGCTCTACAGAGCCAATTAGGGTTGAGCTTAAACCAGGCAGTAGCAGCAAATCAACTTGGTTCTTATCCTGAAGTTCAAAGTATTTTAGAACAGCTAACCCAGACTGAATCTGACTTGTCAAAAGAGCGTCAAAGGTTTAATGAACAACATCCTTCTGTGATTAGTCTCAATGAAAAGAAAAACGATTTAACCCAACAGTTACGAGGCTTGATTGCTGCGAATGTAGGTGAAGGTGTCAACGTATCTCAAGGTTTGCTGCAAAACGATAATGGCAATAAGGAAAATCAGCTAGAAAAATTTATTAGTTTGAAAATTGAAGAGCTTAGTCTTCAAAGACAGGTAGCTTCTTTATATGAGTCTCAGCAAAAGTATTTACAACGAGCTAAAAACTTACCCCAACTAGAAAAGCAAGAGCGAGAATTAGTTCGCACCGCAGAAGCGGCGGGAAAAACCTATGAAACGCTACTAAATAGTTTGCAGGAAGCACAATTAGCTGAGAATAATCAAAGTGGTAATGCAGACGTAGTTGAATATGCTTCTGTACCTGAAAAAGGTCGCTCTGGCAGAACCCCATTACTCGGTATGGGTCTGTTACTGGGAGCATTATTGGCGAATTTGTCAATTATTCTCTTAGAAATGCAGGATCGCTCCATACAGTCTTTGGCGGAAATCAAAAAGAAATTTCCTTATAAAACTGTTGGTATAACCCCGCTTGAGCCACCAAGCTATCAAGGCAGAATCGTCACTAGGGATGAACCTGATTCTTTCTCTAGTGAAGTCTATCGGATGATTCAGGCCAACCTAAAATTTTTAACTAGCGACAAGCCTCCTAGAGTCATTTTAGTTACTAGTTCGGTTCCCGAAGAAGGAAAATCTACGGTTGTGGCTAACCTAGCTGCGGCGATTTCTCAACTAGGTCGTAATGTTTTATTGGTGGACGGGGATTTACGCCGTTCTTGTCAACACATTCTCTGGGGAGTTGATAATACTCAAGGATTAAAAGACATTCTTACTAATAATCAAAGCCCGATAGCTGTTATTAAGCAACCTATGCCTAAACTAAGTCTATTGACTAGCGGTAGGGTTGAGTCTAATCCCTTGGCTCTTTTAGACTCTCCTGAAATGAGCGATTTCATGGGTCGCTCGCGCCGAGAATATGATCTGATCTTGATTGATGCGCCACCTTTGCCAGTTACCGCAGATGTACTGACTTTAAGTAAGTTAGTTGATGGTATTTTATTTGTTACTAGACCAGGAGTAGTAGAACAAGAAAGTGCCGATTTAGCTCAGGAAGTTTTAGCAACCACGGGACAAAAAGTCTTAGGGATGGTGGTTAATGGAGTCAAGTCTGATGACTTTGATCGTTATTCTTATCATGGTCGATACGGTAAAAAATATTTTAGCCAAGGCAATGCCCAGCAAAAAGGCTCAAACAATCTTCAGAAAAACCAAAACTTATCCAACATTTCAGAAGGGAACAACTCTAAGGGGAACGTTAGCAGAGCCAAGCTATAATTACTGAGATATTAAGTAGCTATTTCGCAGTGTAGCCACGTTTTGAGCGATCGCGCTTGCTGCCTTGGGCAGTCATTCTTGGATCTGAATTAATTTTTTAGCTGAGGTTAGTTTGGTGACGGCGATCGTGTAATATAAATCAACAGTCACCGTTACATTCCCTTGCTGCCAATCGGCACAGCTATCTGGCAAATATGACTCTACAACTGCGCGTTTATGTTCCAGAACATCCTTTAATCAAACATTGGCTTTCGGTTGCTCGTGATGTCAATACTCCATCGGTATTATTTAAAAGTGCTATGGCTCAATTGGGACGATGGTTGGCTTATGAAGCGACGAGAAATTGGCTACCTACAGTAGATACAATGGTTCAGACGCCTTTGACTCAATGTCCTGGAACTTTTGTTAATCCCGAAATGCCCATTGGCATTGTGCCAATTCTACGCGCTGGTTTAGTTCTTTTGGAGGAAGTACAAAAAGTCTTGCCGATCGCAGCAGTTTACCATCTAGGTCTGGCTCGTAATGAGTCATCTCTTAAACCTAGCTGTTATTTAAATAAGTTACCCGAAAGCTTTGACCCTCAGACAAGGATTATGATTTTAGAACCGATGCTGGCTACGGGAGGATCGATTATGATGGCAATGAAGGAAGTTACCAATCGAGGCGTTCAGCCTGATTTAGTACGTATTGTATCTGTGGTTGCTGCCCCTCCTGCCTTAAGACAGTTAAGCGAAAACTATCCTGGGCTAGAGATTTATACGGCGATTATCGATGAAGGACTTAACAGCAAAGGATATATCGTTCCAGGTTTAGGAGATGCAGGCGATCGCGCTTTTGGCACTTAAATAATCAGCTAACCTTAAAGTAAGCATTCATTTGATAATTTAATTACTTAATCACTATGAGTCAACAAAATGGTTTTGGTAGTGGATTTGTTTTAGGTTCTGTAATTGGTGGCGTGGTAGGAGGTCTGATCGGAACAGTACTGGCTACCCGCAACGAAAAGCAAATTGCTGGTCAGCAGAATTCTAGTTTACAAGACGGCAGTGAAATTTCGTTTGGTAGTGAAGAAAGTATTGAACTAGCTCGTCATGGCTTGGAAGACAAAATTGCCCAGTTAAACTTAGCAATTGATGACGTAAGACAGCAGTTAGGAACAGTCAAAGCGAATTCTTTAGAACAAGAGTAATTCTAATTTTCTAGAGCAGATATAGTTTTGAATCAAAGAAACACTAAATCTACGACAAACATGAGTATTTTTAAGCAAATTTTAAGTGCGATCAACAACCCCGAACAAGAAGCCAGCACTAACCAACTAGGTTCGATCTTCGATGCGGTACAGCAGTTAAGCGGAAATTATCAGGCTAATCCTAGCGCTGTCCAGTCAGCCATGACCATTGTGGGTAGCTATACTAAATCGGCACTACAACAACAGCGTCGCCAAGGTGGTACAGCTCAGGTAAATCAACTACTCGAACGGTTTGGCGGTACTCAGGCTAGTCCCCAAGTTTTATCTACCCTGTTTGGTAGTTCTCAGCTACAGGACATGATTTTGCAAATTAGCCGTCGTACTGGTCTAGATTCTCGCACCATTCAGGCAATGCTGCCAATTTTAGTTCCCTTAGTCTTAAACTTTTTAAGAACAGGCAATAACCAAAAAAATATTCAGGGAACTAATCCTGTTTTAAATAGCTTCTTAGATTCTGATGGTGATGGAGATGTCGATTTAAACGACATGATGAACATGGCATCCCGCTATCTTAGTCGATAATTTAAAAGCCAAATTAACCCAACATATATCCGCAGGCTCGGCTGATTGTAATTTACGAGTTGCGATCGCGCCTGAAATTACACACATCATAATTGTCATAATTAACACACTGACAGCCCCAGATACGGGTAAAACGAGCGGTAAAGCGGTTGCTGCAAAGGTTCGGGCTTACCAATTCCTTGAAACGGAGTACTTTTCGCTGCTTTAATTAGCTGATTAATTCTCTTAAGGGTCTTTTTATCCTGATACTGCCAATTTTCATTGTTACAACATGTCTGATTCATTGTACAAGTATCATCAATCATAACTCAACCAGAAGCAATAAAGAAAGCGATCGCACCTAGTAGGTGCGATCGCTTGATAGTTATAATAATATTTTAGTCGGAATGGTTTACAACATAGGGATTAGGATCGTCTTTGTCTTTGATACCATCGTTGTCACTATCAAGATCTAAATAGTTGTCAATTTGATCGCCATCTACATCTTGAATAGTTGCGTCTTTTGGTAACTTGCTTTGGTCAATATCTGATTGATCATTATTATTGGAATCAGCTTTATTCTCTTGTAGATCAAGAATACCGTCGCCATCACTATCAGGATCTAAGAAATTAGGAATTTGATCATCATCAGCATCTTCAGTACCTTCAACTGAATCAAGAATACCATCGCCATCACTATCATTATCATGATAGTTTGGAGTTCCATCATTATCCGAATCTCCCAGCCCATCAACAACATCGACTATTCCATCATTGTCATCGTCAAGATCCTGATAATCAGGCAAATCTACTCCATCAGTATTAATCGGATTCTTAACATCACTGCCAATTTCGTCTTGATCCAGCTTTCCATTATTGTCGTCGTCAGAATCCTGGAAGTTAGGAATTTTATCATTATCGCTGTCTGAAGGACTAGCTGGAATTCCTACCTCTATCTTATCCTCAATACCATTATTATCACTATCTTTATCTAAATAATCTGGAGTTCCGTCTTGATCACTATCAAGTTGTGTTTCAGAACCTTCTAAAATGTTGGGAATACCATCTTGATCGTCATCGGCATTGGGATCTGGTGCTGTTTCTAATTCCAGAGTAGTTTCAATTTTGAAATTAGATTGGGTGGTATGTCTTTCGGCAAAAAAGAAATTTAAGTCATAAGTTTTCCCTGGTACTAGTCCCAGAGAATCCAAAGTTACACTTGTGTCAGTCTTGCTGTGAACACCACCAATGTCAATAACTTTTTTCCCGTTGATATAAACCCAAACGTCATCATCACCACTGAATTTAAAAGTTTCACCACCTTGATAAGTAAATCTGGTATTAAGTTCATAGGTAAAATGGAAGTTGTGATTACGACCTTCATTACCCATTAATTGTCCGTCTAGGGGAAAGAATTCCTGTCCGTTATTGTCAAAACTATAAATTTTTGTATTAGGTTTTTTGGTTAATACTATTGGGTAAGACTTACTTTGGTTAACGCCAGAGACATCACGATACCACTGATCAAAATTTTCTTTAGTAGTAGTGGAAAAACTTCCCCCTGCATAAATAGGTTTTTGATCTTTACCTAGTGTATCTGTGGTAATCCCAGGATCAAG
>JAIMKV010000027.1 GCA_020692205.1 Myxosarcina sp. GA_180221_E-2-1-MAG-40_15 | reverse complement strand
AAGCAATCTTTCCAGGTTTGTCAACCCCCTTGGTTAAATATTTTGAAGATATTTCTCAAAGCCAGGCATGCTATGGTGTGTAGACAAATAATTCAACAACCATGTTTTATGCTTCTATCTTTTCAAGAAATCATCACTACGCTAAATCAATTTTGGAGCGATCGCGATTGCATCATACTTCAATCATACGACACTGAAAAAGGTGCAGGAACCAAGAATCCGAATACTTTTCTTAGAGCTTTAGGTCCCGAACCATGGTCTGTAGCTTATGTTGAACCTTGCAGGAGACCTGCTGACGGTAGATATGGTGAAAATCCTAATCGGTTTCAACACTACTATCAGTATCAAGTCTTAATTAAGCCTTCTCCTAAAAATATTCAAGAAATATATTTAGAATCTTTAAAGGCTTTGGGCATCAATCCAGAAGACCATGATGTTCGTTTTGTGGAAGACAACTGGGAAGATGCTGCGGTAGGCGCCTGGGGTGCTGGCTGGGAAGTTTGGCTAGATGGGATGGAGGTAACTCAGTTTACTTATTTTCAACAATGTGGCGGTATTGATTGTCGTCCAGTGTCGATTGAAATTACTTATGGTTTGGAACGATTGGCCATGTATTTACAAAATGTAGATGCAATCACCAAAATTAGATGGAACGATCGCCTCAACTACGGAGATATTTTTTTACAGGCTGAGATTGAGCAATGTACTTACAATTTTGAAGCAGCCGACCCAGATTTATTGTTTAGTTTATTTAATCTCTATGAGCAAGAAGCTCAACAATTAATTGAGCGTGGTTTAGTAGTTCCCAGTTTAGACTATGTTCTAAAATGTTCTCATAGTTTCAATCTGTTAGATGCTAGAGGAGTGATTGCCGTTACAGAAAGAACTCGCTATATAGGAAAGATTCGTAGCATGGCTCGACAGGTAGCACAACTTTATTTGGAACAGAGAGAAAGTTTAGGCTTTCCTTTGCAAAAAGTCAGTTAAAAAGAGATTGTAATTCTGGTAATTTAAATCAGTTCTCTTTGTTATGGTCTTTTACCCAGCTTTAAATACTCTGGTAAAAGATTTTGGCGAATTTGAAACCAACACTACTAAAGTCTCTGCCTATGGGAAAAATAATGCTGCTGCGGTTAAAATCATGGATCGCTCAGGATGGCAATAATCTGATTTTCCAGTAAACAAATGAAACAATTTCTCGGTCTAGCAGCTTTAACGAATATTCTGTTAGTAGGTGGGATAATGGCAACTTCCTTATCTGCCCAAGCAAAGTCGCCTTTATCAATTGTTTATCCACCTCCAAAACATCAAACTGTCGCCGAGAAAATTTTTTTTATCGGTACAGCATCGCCCCAAGAACCAGTTTCAATCAACGGCAAACCGATCAAAAATCGCAGCACTTCAGGGCATTTTGCTCCTAGCCTTCCTTTAAAAGTAGGAGAAAATATTTTTATGTTCCGTCACCAAGATGAATTACAAGAAGTTAAGGTTACTCGTATCGTTGATCAGCTAGAAGTCCCTAATAAATTGGCTTTTGCGCCAGACTCGTTAACTCCAGCAGCAGATATTGCTCGTTTACCCAACGAACCAATCTGTTTTGGCGCGATCGCTCCCCCAAATGCCAAAGTTTCAGCGCGGATAGGTAAAAATGAGATTTTACTTTTGCCTTTAATAGAATCTGTTGAATTACCTCCCAATTCTGCGGTGCTAACATCGGAAGCTGTAAGCGATCGCAAGATCAGCAAGGGTCAGTACGCAGGATGCACTACACTTGAGCTGCCTCGCAACTATGGGAAGCCTATTTTTGAACTAGAACAGAATAATCAGACCATTACTAAATTAGGTACAGGAGAGATTCAAATTCTCTCCCCTAAAGATATTCAAGTGGTGGAAGTTATTGCTGATCCTGGGGTAGCGAGGACAGGGGCAAGTTCTGATCATTCTCGTTTGACTCCTCTACCCAAAGGTATAAAAGCTAGAATTACAGGAAAAGAAGGCGAATGGTTTAGGCTTGATTATGGTGCATGGATCAAAGCAGAAGAAACCAAATCTTTACTCGGCAATATTCCACCTCAGTCCATAATTCGAGGAATTGTTTCTAGACAACGAGAATCGACTACAGAGGTGATCTTTCCCCTACAGATGCGTGTGCCTGTTGAGGTAAAGCAAAAAGAGGATAGCATTACTCTGACTCTGCATAACACCACAGCTCAAACTGATATCATTCGTCTTGATGCCGATCCCATGATTAAACGTCTTGATTGGCAACAAGTGTCACCAACCCAAATTGACTATACTTTTGAACTTCATCAACAACAGCAGTGGGGTTACAATTTGCGGTATGAAAATAATAATTTAATTTTTTCTCTGCGTCATCATCCTGATAGTGGCTCACTTGCCAACACTGTTTCAGAAAACGATTTAATTGAATCTGATTATGTCAGTGAGGATCGACCTTTAAGTAATATTGAAATCCTGTTAGATCCTGGACACGGGGGTAAAGAATTAGGCTCGATAGGGCCTACGGGTTATCCTGAAAAAGATCTTAATTTACTGATCTCGAAACTGGTAAAAGCAGAATTAACCGAATTAGGGGCAAAGGTTTATTTAACTAGAGAAGAAGATGTAGATGTATCTCTTCAAGAAAGAGTGACCATGATCGACAAGATCGAACCTGATTTAGCTATTTCAATTCACTATAATGCTTTACCAGATAGTGGAGATGCTGAAAACACAAAGGGGATAAGTACTTTTTGGTACAATACTCAGGCTCATTCACCCGCAATGTTTTTACACAACTATTTAGTGCAAGAACTCAATCGTCCTGACGCGGGTACTTTTTGGAATAATTTAGCTTTAACTCGTCCTCATACGGCACCGTCTATTTTGTTAGAGTTGGGTTTCATGATTAATCCTGAGGAGTTTGAGTGGATTACTAATGAACAAGAACAACAAAAGCTAGCCAAGACTTTAGCCGCAGGAATCGAAGAATGGTTTGCCACAGTTAAGTCTTTTTAGATGCAGTAATTTTTTGCAGCGCGATCGCTTTTGAAATTCAGTCACTATAACAGACTAATAGAAGTGGCTAATGAAAGAGTGTGATTTAGGTTGCCACTATTTTAGTAGTTAAACCAGCGATCGCTTTATTTGGAGTTTCTCCCAAAATATAAACATCAATTTCTACTTCTCCTAATAAATAAACGCGGATATCTGTTAAATTTTCGGTCATTAACTTTACTAATGTCCGATAGCGTTTTATTTCAGCTTTTTCCTTTGCGTTATGCCATTGTTGTTCTTCAGTAACAGAAGCAAAAAAAGACTGAAATTCTTGAATCGCTATTTTTAGCTCAGGGGAGTAATTATGATCTTGCAATAAAGAATTTTGATTAAAATTGGCTGCATCTTGCCAATAAAAAATTTGAAAGGGATATTCTGCTTCACTAAGCCAAAGTAAATCGGCGATCGCTGATTCTAGCTGTTGAATTAACTCTTGATCTGGTAATGAATCTGACGTACTAACGAGATTATTTTCTGCCATATATTTTTCATGAGTTGTTTAGACTAGAGCATTTTTTATCCCATTTTGGATGATTAACAATTATGTTTTCGAGGGAGATCGCCTGAAAACTATAGCCAAGAATTATTTACAACAGTATTCATCATCTCAATGAGTTAAATCTGGGAATTATTTTTGTCCACAGATGAACGCAGATTAAAGAGTTGCTGGTTTGACTTGATTTGACTTGATTTGATAGATTAGGCAACTGCGCTATTAACTTGAAGAAATTCTTTAACTGCGTTCAAATAGGCTGTCTTATCTTCTAGCATCGGGAAGTGAGAAGTTTTGGGCAGCTCTACATATTGAATCTGATCATTTAGTGCTGCGGCTTGCTTGCCCATTTTGGCTGGGATAATAATATCTTTTTCTCCTGATACCATCAGGGTAGGCACAGTTAACTTAGCGAACTCTTTGGGCATAGTTTCTACTGCTTGTTTACTGACAGAAGTATAGATTGTTCCTACCGCAGCTTCGTAGTCAGCCAGCAAAAAATCTTCTAAAAAAGCTAGGCGATCGCTTTTATGAATTGGGCGGTGTAAAAATCGCGCCATAAACATTCTGTCGGCAAACGGAAATTTTAAAAACCAATTATAGCGAAACTTGACTACATAGCCGCCGAACTTATGGAAGGCGGCAAAAGCTCTGGCATCGTATTCAAAGATGCCGTTACAGGTGAGAATCGCCTGTTGTACTCTCTCTGTGTAACGGTTAAGAAAAAAGGTGGCAATTGAAGCTCCCATTGAATGAGCGTTAAGATAAACCCGATTAAGATTTAGGGCATCTAATAAAGCAGCCAAATCGTCTGCGTAATCTTCCATGGCGTATCCCAAATTTGGCGCATTTTTGGGCAAGCTAGAACGACCAAAACCACGCAAATCGTAAAGCAGACAGTCAAAATCATTGGCAAGAGCGATCGCAGTACCCTGCCAGTATCTTCCCGATCCTCCCCAACCATGAACAAACACCATCACAGGCTTGGCAGAATTCTCTGAGTGACGAATCCATTCGTAATGGTGATTTACCCCACGAACATTTATTGTCGGCATATTGAATTATTAGTAAAATAAATTCTTATTAATTCAATTCTATTATTTAGCGAAACCAGTTTCTCAGTTGTTTTAATTGTTTTAACATCAGGTATGAATGCGTTGAAACAAGCGATCGCTTATTTCATAAAACTAAAGTTCAAATGAATTATGATAATAGGCGTAAATTACTAGGTTGAGGTTCGCAATGGATTATAAACATAGAATCATGATGGAGGTTGAATCTCTACCTGAATTCTTGTTGCCTAAAGTATTGAGCTATGTGCAAACCCTCCAGCCTAAAGCAGTAGCTTCTAAGCCAAAGCTAACTATTCCTGAACCAAAGTCCTTTACTGCTGAAGATACTATCATTATCTACACCGATGGTGCTTGTACGGGAAATCCTGGTGCTGGAGGATATGGCGCAGTAATTATTGATGGAGATCGCCGTGAAGAAATTTCTGGTGGTTATAAACATACTACAAACAATCGAATGGAAATGATGGCCGCGATCGCCGCCTTAAAGTCTCTTGAACTTAATTCTCAAGTCAAGCTGCATAGTGACTCTAAATACATTGTCGATGCCGTAGTTAAAGGTTGGGCAAAAAAATGGCAGGCTAATGGCTGGCGCAGAAATCCCAAAGAAATGGCGAAAAATCCCGATTTATGGCAAGAATTACTCGATCTTTGTCAAGTACATAATGTTGAGTTCAAATGGGTCAAAGGTCATGCTGGAATACCTGAAAACGAGCAATGCGATCGTCTAGCAGTGGAAGCAGCACATCAAAATAATCTACCAATCGATCAAGGCTATGCTACGTAAAAAAGATTACGGAGTCTTTAATTGCAACGCTGCTAAAAAAATCAAATCAAGAAATCTATGATTTAAATTCAAGATTTAATCAAAGCCACATCAATGCGCAGTTCTTCTGGTTGAGTAATTTCGGCTTTAATATCAGGACCAAAAAACTTTTCAATTTGCTCATGTCTTTCTTGCCAATCTTCCCAAGAGAAAAAAGGCGAATAGTATTCCATCAGCAGAGTATATGCACCGTCTCTAGATTGTTCTTGAATGCCAACTAAGATTGGTCTTTCTTCGTCTGTGGGGCTTAAACCAAATTTAGCCAAACAGTCGTCAAGATGTGCTTCTTGTCCGTAACGGAAGCGAGTGACATCTTTACGCAATTGTGCTTGAGTTGGAGTGGCTTGCGATCGCAATGCTTTTACTTCTGGAGTAGTCTCTGCTGTATAAGGTACTGGCTTAAGCTCAGATGCTTTAAGGGCTAGACCACCTAACAATAGAGGTATTCCATAGAAAAAACCTGCTAAATTAAGAGTATTCAGCCCTGCGGCATAGGCATAAAATCCAACAGCAGTCAAAATTCCTCCCACAATTAAGCCTACAGCCGCCAACGGTATTTTACGCAACATAATAAAAGATTGTTTAAATTTGTTAATATTGTTTATTCTAGAGCTATTGGATACTAGGTTTAAATAAAAAATTATGGACAAGGTAGATATTAAAGCCAAAATCGTACAAATGAATTCTAAGAGAGATTCTTTGGTAGAACTTCTGGAAAGACCAAACTTAGGAACTTTGAGGATCGACGTAGATCAAGCCTTAGAAGAATTAGACGAGTTGATTGAAGAATTTAACGAAACTTTTCCTGAAGAGAAAGTATAGCTGGTCAACGTTTAGTTTGCTAGTTTGGGATAAGCTATTAGCTATTAGCTTTTAGCTTTTTTGACTTACTAAAATTAAAAACTAAAGTAGTTTCCTCATTGGGGTATCGCAAGTTTGATGAATTTTATCATTATATATTGGCGATCGCCTGAGCAGTTATCATAATCTTTCAGTACCAAAAGCTAAACCAATTCAAAAATATCGATTCTGGCTTTTAAAGCATGATGATTTGTGACTTATTCTAAAAAATAAATAAGAGTTGGCAATTAATCGTCGATCGCCTGCAAAACTTTAGTTAGTTTCCAATCTAGACGTAGATAACTTTTGGCGCAGTGAAATATTTTTTTCTGAGTGATGGCTGGACCTATGGCAGGGTTTGGGAGTTTGGCGGATTATGGGATCAGCTTAGTTGGGGACGCAAGCCTGAAATCAAACGTCTTGACTGTGGTGTTTTGCAGCAGCAAGAAATTCTTTGGCTTTATGCGGTTGAAGATGCCGTATTAATGGTGGAAGTAGAGCCTAGACAAGATTTTCAAGCTACACCCAGTATTGGACAGGTTGTACTAAAACGATTAATCAGTGCTGAACAGGCGATCGAAGTACTAAATCATGCTGAATCAATCTTCAATTCTGCTACCCAAGCATAAAAGAAACTAAGCGCCGATTAATTGACCACTATTTTTGTTATATAACTTAACTTTTATCGAGAATAGCCGATAAATCTTGCAATGGGTTCTAACAATAGTTACACTTCTTTAAATAATAGTAATTTCAAGTCATCCTTGAATAAGCCCAACTTATTGTCGGCTACTACCAGAATCTTCTGAGTAACGGCGAGACTTGAGGCATAAATACAGATTACAAAATAACCGTCAACTTTGGCATTACTATTTTAATAGTAGTGTTGGAGTTAGCCAGTGTTATCTGGTCATACTAGACAAATTATTTAATTGATAGGAGGAGCGTAGTCTATGGGACTACCTTGGTATCGAGTTCATACAGTCGTCCTGAACGATCCAGGAAGACTAATATCAGTCCATTTAATGCACACTGCTTTGGTAGCAGGTTGGGCAGGTTCTATGGCTCTATTCGAGCTAGCAACTTTTGACCCTAGTGATGCTGTACTAAATCCAATGTGGCGACAAGGTATGTTTGTTTTACCTTTTATGGCTCGTTTGGGTGTAGACACATCTTGGGGGGGCTGGAGTGTCACGGGTGAAACTGGTGCCAGCGTTGGTTTTTGGTCTTTTGAAGGTGTGGCGATCGCGCATATTGTGCTTTCTGGCTTACTGTTTCTCGCCGCAGTATGGCACTGGGTATACTGGGATCTAGAATTATTCATCGATCCCCGTACTGGTCAGCCAGCTCTGGATTTACCAAAAATGTTTGGTATTCATTTGTTTTTATCTGGCCTACTTTGTTTTGGTTTTGGTGCATTCCATCTCACAGGTTTGTGGGGTCCAGGAATGTGGGTATCAGATGGTTTCGGCTTGACTGGTCACGTCCAGGGAGTAGCCCCAGAATGGGGTCCTGCTGGGTTTAATCCTTTTAATCCTGGTGGTGTTGTCGCTCACCACATCGCCGCTGGCGTTGTCGGCATTATTGCCGGGTTGTTCCATCTTAGTGTTCGTCCGCCTGAGAGACTTTACAAGGCTCTAAGAATGGGTAATATTGAAACCGTTCTTTCTAGTAGCATTGCCGCAGTATTTTTTGCCGCTTTCGTAGTTACAGGAACTATGTGGTACGGTAACGCAACTACTCCCATTGAGTTGTTTGGCCCTACTCGTTATCAGTGGGATCAAGGCTACTTCAAGCAAGAGATCCAGCGTCGAGTTGAAACTGCAATGGACGATGGCTTAACTCGTTCTGAAGCGTGGTCAACCATTCCCGAAAAATTAGCATTTTATGATTATGTAGGAAACAGTCCAGCTAAAGGTGGCTTGTTCCGTACGGGTTCGATGGACAGTGGCGATGGTATTGCTCAAGAATGGCTAGGACACGCAGTATTTACCGATGCTGAAGGACGCGAATTAGAAGTTCGTCGTATGCCTAATTTCTTTGAAACATTCCCAGTTATTTTGACCGATGCTGATGGTGTAGTTAGAGCGGATATTCCTTTCCGTCGCGCAGAGTCTAAGCTTAGTGTTGAGCAAAGTGGCGTTAACGTTTCCTTTTATGGTGGTGCATTGGATGGTCAAACCTTTGATAATCCATCTATCGTCAAGAAATATGCACGTAAAGCTCAACTAGGGGAAGCCTTTGATTTTGATACCGAAACTTTAGGGTCTGACGGTGTATTCCGTACTAGTCCCCGTGGTTGGTTTACCTTTGGTCATGCTGTATTTGCTCTATTCTTTTTCTTTGGTCATATTTGGCATGGTTCTCGTACATTATACCGAGACGTATTTGCTGGCGTTGACCCCGATCTGGAAGAAGAACAGGTCGAATGGGGTTTTTACCAAAAAGTGGGTGACAAATCTACGCGTGCTGCAAAAGAAGCATAATAGTTAGCTGTTTTAGGCTCTATCATGGTTGGGAAGACAATACTTAATTAGGCTGTCTTCCCAACTTCAATTCAATCAATTAGTTGCAAAACCAACTCAACTTCAGTTGTTTTGTTGGTAAAATATTAATAAAGATACTTTAGGAATTTAATTATGGAAGCTGTTGCATACATTTTGGTTTTGGCTATGGCAATTTCAGTTCTCTTTTTTGCGATCGCTTTTCGTGAACCACCCCGGATTGAAAAATAAATCAGCCAGTAAAAGTTAAGTATTTTTAAGAACTCTTCATTTCTGAGTCTTTTTTAGTTATTGTCCATTGCGTAACGGACTATGATTAAAGAAAACGGCTCAGATTTGTTGTTTATATAAACAATTTATAGCAAACATAATTAAGCATCCTTTTTAGAATTAATGCACTGTCCTAATTGTCAACATACGGAAAGCAGAGTATTAGAGTCTCGGTCTACAGAAAGTGGTCAAAGTATTCGACGCCGAAGGGAATGCCTCAATTGTAAACAACGTTTTACAACCTACGAGCGCATTGAGTTAGTTCCAATTACAGTAATTAAAAGAGATGGCAGTCGAGAATCTTTTGATCGTGCTAAATTGCTCCGAGGAATATTACGAGCTGGCGAAAAAACAAAAATGTCCTATCAGAAAGCGGAAGCTATTGTTGACAGTATTGAAGCCAATTTACAACAAAATTCAGGCAATGAGTTTAGCAGTAGTAATATTGGAGAACTAGTTTTACAAAATCTGCGTTACGAAAATGAAGTGGCATACATCCGTTTTGCCTCTGTATACAGAAAGTTTCAGGGAATCAAAGATTTTGTGGAAACTTTAAATCATCTTCAAAACGAAAATTCTCAGAATTCTGATTTTCAAGCTTGGCAAAATCAAAGTGCCAATTCTTCCAGCACAATTGCCGATTACGTTTCTTAAACTCCTATATTGTATTGGTAAATTGCATTAACCATAGTATGGTAATTTTATTTTTCCCAGCAGATTAAAAATAAACGGCAAACTTAGCGCACTTGATTTTTAATTGTTTTTGGTTACTTTTCAAGTTCAAGCCAAACTAATGTTTTTGATGATAATCAAGTTTAGTTAAATATTTAAAAATTTATGATTAGCCGAAAACCCTAAAAAAAGTTACTCTTACACCGATAAAAAGTTACAATGGTATAATGCTATCTTGCCAACAGACAAAAACGTCTTTTTGCCAAGCGTTCTGTGGAGGTACTTTGGTATCCTCTAGCCCAACATCAATGCTTGTATCTAATCCATAGAGTCAAGCAACTTGGATCTGCAAACGACAAAGCCGACTCTGGCAATTAATTGGTAAATGTAGGTGTAGGCTGCACGATAAGTAGGTGAGTGTACATCAAGCAGGAGGCTCATCCAATCAAAAAAGTAAGGAAATAAACAAGGACATCTAACCCATATGGTCAATCAGCAAGCAAACAGCACTAAAGATATTGGTTTTACTCACGAAGATTTCGCTGCTCTCCTCGACAAATACGACTATCACTTCAGCCCTGGAGATATAGTAGCGGGAACTGTTTTTAGTATGGAACCAAGAGGAGCTTTAATTGACATTGGTGCTAAAACAGCTGCTTATATACCTATTCAAGAGATGTCGATTAATCGAGTTGATAATCCTAGTGAAGTTCTTCAAGCCGATGAGACAAGAGAATTTTTTATTCTAACTGATGAGAATGAGGACGGACAGTTAACTCTTTCTATTAGACGCATTGAATATATGCGTGCTTGGGAACGCGTTAGACAGCTACAGCAAGAAGATGCCACAGTTCGCTCTAATGTTTTTGCTACTAATCGTGGTGGTGCATTAGTCAGAATTGAAGGGTTACGCGGTTTTATTCCTGGTTCTCATATCAGTGCCAGGGAAGCAAAAGAAGATTTAGTTGGCGAAGATTTACCTTTAAAGTTTTTGGAAGTTGATGAAGAACGCAACCGACTCGTTTTAAGTCATCGTCGTGCCTTAGTAGAGCGCAAGATGAATGGTTTAGAGGTGGGTCAAGTTGTCAGAGGTTCTGTTCGCGGGATCAAACCTTACGGTGCATTCATTGATATTGGTGGAGTAAGCGGACTGCTTCACATTTCTGAGATATCTCACGATCATATTGATACTCCTCACAGCGTTTTTGGCGTAAATGATGAACTCAAGGTAATGATTATTGACCTTGATGCAGAAAGAGGTCGTATATCTTTATCAACTAAACAGCTAGAGCCAGAACCAGGCGATATGCTCAAAAATAGAGAAATAGTCTTTGAGAAAGCTGAAGAAATGGCGGAAAAATATCGTCAGAAACTCCTAGCCGAAGCTGAAGGAATTACTTTGGACGAAGAAGCAGCGGTGTCTAACGAACCAGTAGCTGAGGAAGATGTGACTGAAGAAGCAGCGGCAGAAACAATTGCTGAAGATTCTACGGAAGATTCAGATTCAGAAGGGGAAATGGTAGCCGTAGGAACAGAAGAGTAATTTTAATTGCATTTTGTTTAAACTTAAGTATTGGGAGAGGAAATTTCCTCTCTTTTTTTTGTCGATTGTTTATCCTAGGAGAAAAAAATTGCTGATCGAGATTGGCGGTCAAGACTTAGAGTTTAATAATATAGCTGCCGTTATTTTTGATAAAGATGGTACTTTAGAAAACTCTTTGTCGTTTTGGCGAGAAATAGGTACAGAAAGAGCGCGTTTGATTGATGCTCAAATTCCAGGAGTAGGGGAACCTTTAATGATGGCGTTTGGTATTTCAGATAATATTTTAGATCCTCAAGGTTTAATGGCAGTTGGTAGTCGCTATGAAAATGAAATTGCTGCTGCAGCTTATATCGCCGAAACTGGAAGAAGCTGGCATGAAGCAAGAAAAATTGCACAGTCAGCTTTTACAGAAATATCTGAATCAAAATATTTAACTAAAACCCCAGAATCAGCTCCTTTATTTCCTGATGTTAGAGATACTCTTCAATCTTTAACTAGTGCAGGTTTAAGAATAGGTATTCTTTCGGCTGACTCTACAACGGAAGTCAAACAATTTGTGGCTAATCATCAATTACAAGAGTATGTACAGTTGTGTATGGGAATAGATAATGAAATTACCAAGCCAGATCCACGGCTTTTTTGGCAAGCTTGCCAAAATTTGGACGTTGCATCCGAGCAAACTTTAATGGTGGGGGATGCTGTGGGAGATATGATGATGGCAAAGAGTGCTAAAGCAGCAGGAACGATTGGCATTTGTCGTTACCAAAATATGCAACTTCCCATGGCAGATGTACAGATTAATAGCCTGCTAGAAATTCAAACTTTGTAATTTTTGAAGAAACCTGTATTATATTTTTTAATAGTTGAGTATATTAGGTTGACATACCGCGTTAAGTAACAATAATTCATAGAGGACTACGAATTGTCTAACAATTATTTATTTACCTCCGAATCAGTCACAGAAGGTCATCCAGATAAAATCTGCGACCAAATTTCCGATACTATTTTAGATGCCATATTATCTCAAGATCCCTCCAGTCGCGTCGCAGCAGAAGTAGTTGTTAACACAGGCTTAGTTTTGGTTACAGGGGAAATTACTACTAAAGCTCAGGTAAACTATGTAGATTTAGTTAGAAACAAAATTGCCGAAATTGGCTACACTCATGCAGAAAATGGCTTTTCCGCTAATAGCTGTTCAGTATTAATCGCTCTGGATGAACAATCACCAGACATTGCACAAGGTGTAACCTCGGCACAAGAGCAACGTGAAAATCTCAGTGATAGTGAACTGGATGAAATTGGTGCAGGTGACCAAGGACTAATGTTTGGCTATGCTTGTAATGAAACGCCTGAATTAATGCCGATGCCGATTAGCTTGGCTCATCGCGTGTCTCGACGTTTGGCAGAAGTGCGTAAACAGGGTGAACTATCTTATCTACGTCCTGACGGTAAAACTCAAGTTTCAATTCAATATGAAGGCGGAAAACCTGTCGGAATTGACACCATACTAATTTCTACTCAGCATACAGAAACTATAGGTGATATATCTGAAGGTAGTGATGTTCAAAAGAAAATTAAAGATGACTTATGGTCTGCGGTAATTCGGCCTGTATTTGCCAATTTGGAATTAAAACCTAATGACAACACCCGCTTTCTGGTAAATCCTACAGGTAAATTCGTCGTTGGTGGTCCTCAAGGTGATTCTGGACTGACAGGTCGCAAGATTATCGTTGATACTTATGGTGGTTATTCTCGTCATGGTGGCGGTGCTTTTTCAGGCAAAGATCCCACAAAAGTAGACCGCAGTGCCTCTTATGCTTGCCGTTATGTCGCTAACAACATCGTGGCAGCAGGTTTAGCCGATAAGTGCGAGGTACAGGTTAGTTATGCTATTGGTGTTGCCAGACCTGTTAGTATCTTTATTGAAACTTTTGGTACTGCCAAAGTTGAGGAAGAAAAACTTTTAGATTTAGTTAAACAACATTTTGAGTTACGACCGGCGGGGATTATTCAAACTCTCAACTTACGTAATTTACCACAAGAAAGAGGTGGTCGTTTTTATCAAGATGTAGCTGCTTATGGACATTTTGGGAGAACCGATCTTGATTTAACTTGGGAAAAAACCGACAAGGCGCAACTATTAAAAGACTATTTGTTATCCAAAAGCGCAGCTTGATCACTTAATTTCTTAGATTGAGCGAGCAATTTAATATTTTGTTAAAAAGCTTAGTTAAACTAAGCTTTTTTGTTTTTCGCAAGACATCATCATGATTGATCAATCTCAATTATTTACCATATATTTAAAAAAAATAGGCTAAAGTAAATTCAATTCTCCAGCTTAGTCAGGTTCCAAATGTCAGTGTTCGATAAATTTTTTAAATATCATAAAAATCGGCGTATTGCTGTGACGCTGGCTTTACTAGGTACAGTTACACCGATCACAGGACTCCATAAACTATATTTGGGTCAACCAGTGTGGGGAATTATCTACCTTCTCTTGTGGTCAACCCCAATCTCTCGTATTGCTGCCGCTGTTGATGCCGTATGGTACCTGGTTCAAGATGTAGAACAATTTGAGCGTCAATTTAATGGTCATAGCCACTATAATCTAAATCTTAAGACTTCACCTCAGGTAAAAGCGATCGCTGAAGCCATGCGAGAACTAGATCGCTTACGAGAAGATGGCTTACTCACAGAATATGAATTTGAGCAAAAACGTCGTCAGCTATTAGAGCATATTGTTTAAATAATGAACAATTAAAAACGATTAAATTCTATGTTTAAACTATCCCAAATTGGCATTAGAAATAAAATAGTTAACGATCCTTACTATCGGTTTCAATCATTATCAGAAATTGCGATCGCGGCTGAATTAGGCATTAAGATAGATGTTAATCAGGCGACAGTTGATGATTGGTTGAGGCTACCAGGATTTTCGATTCATCAAGCGCGATCGCTTGTAGAATTAGTCCAAATGGGAGTACAGCTAGTTTGTCTTGAAGATATTGCTGCTGCCATCAGCGTTCCTACAGAGCGTTTGAGGGTTTTAGAACCTGTGTTGGCTTTTGCCTACTACCATCGCCTTAGTCCTCTTAGTCCAGCCAGGATAAATCTTAATACCGCTTCGGTTGATGAAATTGCTGCTATTGCTGGAGTTGATTTTAATTTGGCTCAAAAGTTTTTTCAGAATTGCCAGGAATATGGTCGATATCGAAACATTGTCGATCTACAGCGTCGTTTGAATCTTGATAGTGATTTAACATCACAGCTAATGCACTATTTAAGATTTTAAAACACAAACCAAATGAATACTCAAACAGGTAGGCATCAAAAACTAGCGAATAATGATCTGCTGCGATTGTAACTTCTGGTCTTGCTGCATTTTTTTTAGTTAATTTCATCTATTTACCGATTTACTAATTACTAATTGCTTCTTGCTTAATCCTTAACTTTTATGTCTCAATCTGCTGATGCCAAAGAAGCTGCAACAACGCAACATGAACCAATGCGAAGCGTTCATACTAATAATTTTCCTCAAATCCTGCGTCAGTTAAACATTTCTTTAGTGATTTCTACTTATCAAGCCGGGAAGGTAATTATCTTACGTGCCGATGATGAAAAACTCAACACTCACTTTCGGCTTTTTCAAAAACCCATGGGAATTGCCGTAGATCGAAACAAAATTGCCCTGGGCTGTAGTAGTCAGATCTGGGAATTAAACAACGTTCCTGCTGTTGCAGCCAAGGTAGAACCAATCGGAAAACATGATGCTTGTTACCTGCCTCGTCAATCCCATATTACGGGGGATGTTGATATTCATGAGATGGAATGGGGCGGTGCAAATAATTCTGAATTATGGTTTGTTAATACTCGTTTCTCCTGTCTTTGTACTCTGGATAAAAACTATAGCTTTGTGCCTCGATGGCGACCTAATTTTGTTACCGCACTGACTCCAGAAGATCGTTGTCATCTTAATGGTTTAAGTCTGGTGAATCATCAGCCCAAATATGTAACCGCGTTGGGAGAAACCGATAGTAGCAGTGGCTGGCGAGCCAGTAAAGCTAATGGTGGTATCGTCATCGATGTAGTCAGTAATGAAATCATCAGTAGAAATTTGTCTATGCCTCATTCTCCTCGCTGGTATGGCGATCGCTTATGGGTGTTAGAATCTGGACAAGGTAGTTTGTCTATCTGCGATTGCGAGGCTAGCTCAGGGGATCGTGCTACCGGAAAATTGCAAACTATAACTACTTTACCTGGCTTTACCCGTGGCATCGATTTTTATGGTTCTTTAGCCTTTATTGGGCTATCTCAGGTAAGAGAAACAGCTGTATTTAGTGGAATTCCTCTGACTGAAAAACTTAATGAAAGAATTTGCGGTGTTTGGGTAGTAAATATACATACGGCTCAAACTATTGCCTTCTTAAAATTTGAAGATGCAGTACAGGAAATATTTGCGGTTAAAGTCCTGCCTAATATGCGCTTCCCTGAAATTATTGATTGGGACGAACAATTGATTGGTTCTTCTTATATTTTACCCGATAAAGCTTTAGGAGATGTTCCGCCAGAAAGATTGTCTATCAATTAGTTTTGTAAAATTAAACAATACTTACTCAAAAAGCTGACCGACGAAGCCAGATAGCCTTAGTAAATTTTAATTTGGATTAAACGTAATTTTATGAAGCTCAATTTAAGAATTTGGCGACAAAGTAATCCTGATAGTTTGGGCAAACTAGAAGAATACAGCATATCTAATGCTCATCCTAGTATGTCTTTTATTGAACTACTGGATGTCTTAAACGAACAATTAATCAAAAACGATCAAGAACCCGTAGCTTTTGATGTTGACTGTGGTGAAGGCATCTGTGGCTCTTGTGGCATGATGGTTAACGGAATAGCTCATGGAGAGCCAAAACAAACTGCGGTATGTCAGTTATATCTGAGAAGTTTTCAAGATGGCGACACCATAACTGTAGAACCCTGGCGTGCTAAAGCTTTTCCCCTAGTTAAAGATCTAGTAGTTGATCGCTCGGCATTTGATCGCATTATTGCTGCTGGTGGTTATATTTCTGTTAACACTGGTGCGGCCCCTGATGCTAATTCCTTACCTGTAGCCAAAGAAAATAGCGATCGCGCCTTTGATTATGCAGCCTGTATTGGCTGTGGTGCTTGCGTAGCTGCTTGTCCCAATGCCTCTGCATCCTTATTCACTGCCGCCAAAGTTTCCCACCTAGCATTACTCCCCCAAGGACATCCTGAACGTAAACAACGAGTACTGAATATGACAGCACAAATGGCAACTGAAGGCTTTGGTGACTGTTCTAACCACGGAGAATGCACCGCTGTCTGTCCCAAAGGCATTCCCTTAGAGGCAATTTCATCAATGCGTCGAGAATATATTAAAGCAATGTTTGGTTAATCATTGTTCGGTAAAAATTAAGGGATTAAAAATGGCGATCACTCTTTTAGCAATTAGTAATTTCCTAAAATAATAAAAAACAGACTGCGTATAGCTAGTCTGTCTTGAGCAAATATTTAATTTTACCGATATGTCTACAAAATTTCTATACGCCGAATGACTTCCCACAACCACAGGTTTGCGCGGCGTTGGGGTTAGTAAATTCAAAACCACCGCCAATCATTGCGTTGCTATAGTCTAAAACCAAACCATAAAGATATAAAAGACTTTTTGGATCGCAAACAATTTGGAATCCATCATAGTCGAATAATTCATCGCTATTGCTAATCTTTTCTGGTTCTTCAAAGTCCATCATATAGGACATTCCCGAACATCCACCCTGACGAACACCGACTCGAAGACAAAGCTTCTTCCCCTGTTGCTCTTGCAGCATTTTAATATGTTTAAAAGCTGCTGGGGTTAGTTGAATTCCTCTTTCTATAGTTTGAGTAGCTTCTGTCATCTGTTTCAATAACTCCTTTTGAATTTACGATCAAGCAATAAAATCAGTAACTTGGTACAGTTGCTAAGAATTTACTATGGAACTTAATATTATTCTTAATTTTAGATTTTTTTTCTACTTAATGAAATAAAGAATAACCATAAATTTTGCTCAATCCAAAAATGGGACTCGAAAATATGTCTAAAATTGCAACATGGTGATCTGGCGAAGAATTAGAAAGCCTGGTGGCATAAAGAAACTTGCATAGCACTTAACTTTCTAGTTCTCCGACCTAGAAATGCTATTCGGTTACGCTATCAACACTTAGAGGTACTAAATCTCCGTAGATGGTAAATCCTAAAAGCATGGGTTCGCTCTCTTGGATTAACTTACCAGTAAGGGCACAGCTTTCATCCTTACGAGCAGTTGCCTCAACTGTAGCACGAATATCAGAGCGAGCAAATTGAGGGCGATAATCTCCAGATTTTTGGTGAACGTAGTTCCAAAGAATATCTCTGATCAAGGCTTGATAGCCTTGGTTACCAGATAGTTCCTTCAGCTTATCTTTGAGACTACGCTCCAAGCGAATACTGGTAACTTCCATTTCAGTTGTAGATGTGCGAGTTAAGGTTCGCATTTTTTTCCTCTAGATACTAGACATATAGGGTACTATAAGTGTAGTACAAAGAACGTGGTTTGCAAACCCCTTTCAATAAATTAAAAATAAACTCATTTTTATTACTCCCCTATCTGATCTCTAATATAGCGCGCCTGAACAATTGTTTATGAATTAGAAAATAGCCTGAATGCTTATTGGTTATTTGTGCCAAGACAAAGCAAATAGAGATGATTGATTAGAGCTTAAACCTATAAAGGCTTGTAATTAAAACATAATAATGTTTACAGCCTCAAAATCAATCCAGAAATTTGGCATCAGAATCAAACAGCGGGGATGATCGATACAAGATAAACTTATCTAAATAAGCTGTTAATTTAATAAAAGTTTACCAACTCTGCTAGTTAAACATCTATAAGCAGAGTTTTTTATAATTTTTCCTGAACCAAGTGAACTAGTTAAAGGTGATTTGTGTCAATGCCAAAACTGCGGAAATAGTCAAAAGTTAGTTATGGACTTGTTTAATTAGACAAGCGCTAAGAAAACCTGAATCAAAACTAAAGACAATTTTATTGCTGAGGAGTAAAGCATCTTATGCTCAAAATCACCTATTTAGAAGACCAAATCTATTTGGAGCATTTATCAAGGTCTGTTGAAGCTTGGAAAGCAGACCGAATTCTGGTTAACTTAAGTGCTGGGGTTAGCATCTATGTTGAATCTAGTATTGCTAGCCTAATACTGCCAATTAATCTTTTTGAGCTAAGAAATATCAGAAAATTGGCAGCAACAGAGTTAATCGATATTATCCTTTGTGATCACAAATATATTGAGATTGCTTTATCGGGTACATGGGTCGCTCAAAGTGAAACCAGCGAATCAGGAATCTTTGTTTGTGAACTAAGTCCTGAGAGCGAATGTTTTCTATATAAATTATGGCAAGAATCTCAAATTGGGACTTCAGTAATAATTGAATAGCATAATATAAGCGATTACATTGAATTGCTATTGATGAGGCATCTAATGATTGGAATATAAAGCCAAAAAATTATTCGAGCAATTTTATCTTGCTATTTAAACCAAAGAAATTGATTAATTCTGGCAAACTGACGTTATCTTGTGTCGGCAGAATGGCGGCAATTTGGGTTGTATTTTCTTGCTTGAAGCCAAGAAAAATCTTATCTCGCAAAATTTGACGAGCTTGAGGAGTGAATCCAGAAATTTCTAGTTCAAATCTAGCTTGTCGTTCGTAAGCTAAGCTGACCATAAATCGAGTCATAGCAAGTAATCTTGCTTTGATGATGTCGTCATTAAAACAATTCGAGCGATCGCATTTGAGAATTAGGCTTTCAAGATCGGGATTATCTTCTAAAAATACCAAGATTCCATCTTGAATATAAATTTCTATTCCCTCCATACCTAAAGCACCTAAATCGGCTAGGGCAATTATGCTGCCCACGATGGATATTTTGGGTCGATGATCGTAAAGATAAGGTTGATAAATAGATTTAGCTGAGAACGTATAGTCCGCTTTGCCTGGTTGAGGATCGCGGTCGCAAATCGTCGCCAAGATCGCATCTTGAATAATTTCTTGATCGCGATCGCTAAAATAAATTGAGTCATCAAGTTGGTCAGCTGCCAATTCTTGATTCAAGTTTTGAATATAGTGCAGTAGTTTATTAGCAGTCTCAGCTTCACTCAGTCCTACCTTGCGTTTGCGAGGCTGATTAGCTGCGCTAGGAGGGTCAAACAGCTGCACCATATCATGAGCCAACCCACAAAGATTAATTAAGTTTTCTAGCCGCTCCAATTCTTGATTAGAGTTATCTTGAGACAAAACAACTTTAATCTGTTGAAAAATATTGTTGGCTCGGCGCTTGACTGCTAAAGCATGGTCTAAATTATGATAATAGAGCTGCTTGTTCTTGGCTTCTTGAATAATTTCCGCTTGAACGTAACTTTCTACCAGCTGAACTGTTTTGGCAAATGAGCTGGGCTTTTCATCCTGGTGATTTTGTTTCATGAGCGAATTGCTTACTGATGTGCAGTCGCTACAGCCGAGGCGCGTTCATAACAAACTTCTATTCTTGCCGAACTTTTGCGTGGCTCTGCTCTACAAGCTGGCGAAAAGCCAGTGTAGCCCACGCACTTCCTCGCCTTGGCGTGCTGCATGGCTCAGGTTGCTAAAGAATATGCCCAACCACAGCAGATTTTAGCTAGTTGTGCATCCTAAATATATTCGACAGTATACTCGACTTTAGAAATTTGTTACTTGCTATTTTCCTAGATAATTCTTGATTTCATGATTCATTTTGACCATAGTTGCTCGATAACTGTTTCTGGCTTGATATCTTCTAAGTTATTGGTGTTTGATTTGATGATGATGCAATTGTCTTTTGCTGGAGGAATTGTACTGCTGTCTTGAGGAGTAGATAGGGCAAAGGTATAAGTATCTGTGGCTATGGATAACTGGACGGGAGTGCTATTATTACACAGCATTAGGTTAGCCCCAGCAATTATGGCTGCCATTTTACCTACGTCGGGAGGCGCGATCGCTTTTAAATTACCATTGGCCGAAATCAATGCCGTTACCCAGGCTTGGTTATTATCTGTCTGCAACAAGACAATTGCTAAACCTGTTTTTCTTTGCTCAATGTCATTGATGATTGTTTGCCAGCTTTTAATTGGATAAGCACTAACTGCTTCTGGTGATGGTTCATCACCAAGAACAATATAACCACTATCTTTGATTGCCAAACGCTGCTGTTCTGATTCTGCCCAGCTAATATCTTCTTTAGGGACATTAATCTTCACGGGAGGGCAAGCAGTTTTAATACCTAATCCTGTTAGCAAATCATGATACATTTGGGCCGTATACTGCTCTGGTTTGCGGGCAACAGCAGCAGATAAATACAATGCAGAATCATCTTGGTAACCTACTCTCGTTGGTATTCCATTGAGCCACAGCAATAATTTAATCCGCCAAGAGGTTTTGAGACTAACGAAGGCATCATATTCGCGATCGCGTATAATCCCCAAAAGGTTGAGATAATCAGCAAAGCTATTGCGATCTTGAAAATCAAACACCAGAACGTCATCAACATTTTTACAAACTCGATAAGCTTTTTTTGATCGGGGTTCAACTAAAACATCAATTGCAGCTTGAGGATATTGTTTTCTAATCGTTTCCAGGGTAGGAAAAAAGAGGATTTGATTGCCAATTTCGCCAGGAACAAGGGCTAGTACACGCATTCTATAAAGAAAATATGGTCCTTAGTTTTATCTGAGGTCAATTTTAGTAGATGATAGAGCTAAAGCGGATTATTTTTAGAAAAACATCATTAAATGCACTTATTGATTCCAGCTGCGGGTATGGGTAGTCGCATGGGTAGCGATCGCAACAAGCTCTTATTGAAACTGCTAGGAAAGCCCCTGTTGGCCTGGAGTTTACTGGCTGCGGAACAGTCTTTAACCGTGGAATGGATTGGCATTATTGGTCAAACTACAAATTTTGCTGATTTTAGAACTATCCTTAGCCAAATTAATTTAACTAAACCAGTGGAGTTAATTGTGGGAGGAGATACTCGCCAAGAATCTGTGTACAATGGTCTACAGTCTTTACCTCAAAGCGCGAAGCAAATTTTAATTCATGACGGTGCTAGATGTTTGGCTACTCCTGAACTATTTGATCGCTGCACCGAAGCTTTAAATGATTGTCAAGGTTTAATCGCCGCTATTCCAGTCAAAGACACCATCAAAGTAGTTGATCAACAAAAAATTATCACTGATACCCCAGATCGCCGCAATCTATGGGCGGCTCAAACTCCCCAAGGATTTGCAGTAGACTTGCTAAAAAGTTGTCACAATCGGGGCAAAGAATTGGGCTGGCAGGTAACTGATGATGCGGCCTTGTTTGAAAAATGTCAACTGCCTGTCAAAATTGTTCCAGGGGAAGAAACTAACTTGAAAGTAACCACTCCTGTAGATTTGGCGATCGCTGAATTTATTTTACGGCAAAGACTAGCATTAAGCTAAATTAGAGATTAAATCTTTTAATTAAGTTACTGCCAGCGAATCTTCTACAACTGAAGCAGTAGCTAATTCCTGCTGTAGTTTTGCTCTTATTTCTGGTAATTTTTCTGGCCAAGATAAACTCTAAGCGATCGCAGATGCGGTGTCATAACGTCAGACTGCTGACCAAATTTAGGCTAACAATTGCCTGCTGCTGAATGCTTTGATTGAGATTATGAAGGAATTTTGTCTTTATCTAGAACGACAAGAATTAACCCAGCTTCTGACCAAAAATTTGCGAAGATAATAATCATAATTAGCTTATTTATTAACTACAAAATAATGCCCGTAACCGATTTCAACATCGATATTGCTACCTACATCGAGCATACGCTGCTCAAACCGAGTGCTGTTCCTGAAGAGGTTAAGCAAATATGTCAAGAAGCCTGGCAATACAATTTTCCTTCAGTCTGTATCTATCCGACTTCAGTAACCCAGGCAAAAGAACTGCTACACGATAAAAAGCCCAACGTCTGCACGGTGATTGGATTTCCGACTGGGGCTGTCACCTCAGCAGTCAAGCTTTTTGAAGCTCAAGAAGCGGTAGAAAACGGGGCAACAGAGTTAGATGTAGTGGTTAACTTGGGTTGGGTTAAATTACAAGAATCAAGCAAAATATACCGCGAGATAGCTCAAATCTGCTCGGAAACCGGTCAAACCGTTAAAGCAATCTTAGAAACTAATGTTCTAACCGACGAAGAAAAAAGATTAGCAGGAGAAATCTGTCTTGATGCGGGTGTAGCTTATCTCAAAACCAGTACAGGTTGGTTTGGTGGCGCAACGGTAGAAGATGTCAAGCTTTTAGCAGAAATTACTAAAGGACAAATCGGCATCAAAGCTTCGGGAGGTATTCGTACATACCAACAGGCGATCGCTTTGATCCATGCAGGGGCAACCCGCCTGGGTACTTCTCACGGGGTTGATCTACTACGCCAACAAAGTGAATCGATTAAGTAAAATCACAATTCACCAGCCGATAGCTAAAATTCATTAATCAACTCAAAGCCCATTCATTCCAGGCATCAATGAATCAAAAATATAAAGCTACAGGAATTATTCTCAAAGGCTCGTCGCTGAAGGAAAATGACCGCCTGGTTACCGTGTTAACTCCTGAACATGGCTTGATTAGGGCAGTTGCGCCAGGGGCGAAAAAGTATAAATCACAATTACGAGGCAGAACTGAGTTATTTGTCGTTAATGAACTGCTGCTGATTAAAGGGCGATCGCTTGATAAAATTATTCAGGCGGATACTTTATACACCTATCCTGGTTTGAGCCGTGACCTTGGTAAACTAGCTACTGCTCAATATTTAGCAGAATTGACGATTGCTTTAGCAGTGGCTGAACAACCCCAACCAGAACTGTATGAGCTGCTCAATGAGCATCTGCGGCGCGTCGAGGCGTTTACCGTTGGTGAGTCGGTATATCCTTATTTGGCTCAGGCAGTATTCCATTTATTGGCGATCGCTGGTTTGACTCCTCAAGTATTTGAATGTTGTGTAACGCAACGTCTAGTTCCACCTAATTTGGCTTCTGATTCTTGGCGAGTTGGATTTAGCTTTGAAGGGGGAGGAATTGTCGATCTAGATGCCATAGAATCATCGCAGAATCAACAGCTTGAGCTTGACGATGAAGAGAGTCACAATGTTCGGCTACCAAAAATTGAGCGCCGAATCAATGGAGTGGAATTAGCTATTCTGCAACAGTTAAACAATCGCTCTCTACCACCGAGAGAATTATTCACTACGAAAATTGAGCAGGTTAATTTAGAGATTGCTTGGATCGAGATTGAAAATATTTTGCGCGGATATATCCAATATCATATAGGTAAGATCATTAGTTCAGCTAACCTAGTAGATCATCTTTATATTGAATTTTAAGTTTAAAACAAGCTCAACTATTACACAAAATGCGACTGTCGGAATCAGAAACTTCAGAAAATCCTCCTAATAATCAACCTAAATTAGAAACTCAAGCAGAACTTAGTCCTCAAGGATTTACTCCTGTTCTGAAGAATAGCCAGTTTTTAATTTTATGGAGTGGTCAAATATTTTCCCAGTTAGCAGACAAAGTATACCTGGTATTGATGATCGCGATCATTGCTAATCAATTTCAGTTGCCCAATCAGTCTATTAGCCGCTGGGTATCCCCCATCATGATCGCCTTCACCATTCCCGCAGTGTTATTTGGTTCTTTGGCTGGAGTATATGTAGATCGCTGGAAGAAAAAGCCTGTTTTGGTGGTGTCAAATCTGTTGCGAGGAATTTTGGTTTTAACCCTACCTCCACTCCTGTTGGTATCTCAAGGGCAAAGTTTATCAACAGCAATTCCCTGGGGATTTGCCTTAATGCTGGGGGTTACCTTTTTAGTTTCTACCTTTACTCAGTTTTTTGCCCCCGCAGAGCAGGCAATAATTCCTTTGATCGTCAAGGATCGGGATCTGCTGGCCGCTAATTCACTTTATACCACTACGATGATGGCACTGCTGATTGTTGGTTTTGCTATTGGTGAGCCGTTGTTACATCTTGCCGATAATTTAGCTGTTGTGGTAGGTTTACCTGCTAGTATTGGCAAAGAAATTTTGGTTGGGGGAGCTTATGCGATCGCAGGTATGATTTTACTTACTCTGCATACGGAAGAAAAGCTAGATCAATCTAATCGACAACAGCCTCATGTCTTGGCTGATATTAGAGACGGTATTTACTATCTAGGGCAAAATCATCGTGTACGCAACGCTTTGATTCAGCTAGTAATTTTATTCTCGATTTTTGCCGCCTTGGCAGTATTAGCGGTAAGCATGGCGGATCAAATTCCGCAAATTGAGGCTCAACAATTCGGTATTTTGTTAGCCGCCGCAGGCATCGGTATGGGAGCAAGCGCAGCCATTATCGGTAGTAAAGGGCAAAATATCAATCGCGCCCGTTTGAGTTTAGTTGGTTCAATTGGCGTAGCAGCTTCTTTGCTCGGGTTATCTTTTGCGACTCAAAACCTGTGGTTGGCTTTGACAATGACGGCATTATTGGGGGCATTTGCTGCCTTGGTGGGTGTGCCGATGCAAACTACGATCCAGTCGCAAACTCCCGTAGAAATGAGAGGGAAAGTTTTTGGCTTACAAAACAATGCGGTTAATATTGCTCTGTCTCTGCCGTTAGTGTTAGCTGCCGAAGCTGAGACGCGTTTTGGTTTGCCTGCGGTAATTTTAGGCTTAGCTGCGATCGCAGCAGTAGGAGGCAGTTTAACTTGGTATATGATGCGAGCTGATCATAGTTTGGACAAATTTTCGTCTGGCTCGGAACTTTAGCGCAAAAAAGCAGATTTTCAGGGTAAAAAGCCAGACATAACCCCCAATCTGGTAAATTAACTAAAGCTAATAAATCTAATGAATATGGATATTCTCACTGTTATAAATCAACGGTGACTCCTAGCTATCAGCTAAAGACTTGCTTGGCTTGTGACCAGATTGACTACGAAGGTAATTAATTTAAGCTAATAGCAAACAACTGATAGCTACTAAAAATTGAATCGCTAATTACGAGCGAGGCATTAAATTTATTAGTTGTTGATAAATTTGTAGTTGCCTAGAAGAAAGAGCATTTGAATGCATATTGCATGGCTAGGAAAAAAATCGCCCTTTTGTGGCAACGTAACCTATGGTCGCGAAATAACTAACGCGCTGTTAGATCGAGGCTATCGGGTGAGTTTTTTGCATTTCTCTCAACCGCAAAATAGTTATGAGCATAATTGGTCAAATTGTCATGAGGTTTCGCTTCCGTTTATCTATAAGTCTCAGGTTTATACAATTCCTACTTTTAAATCTAGCAAGGTGTTGCTGCGTTCTCTGCAACAGTTACAGCCAGATTTAGTCCACGCTTCTTTGACTTTATCGCCGCTAGATTTTCTCTTGCCAGATATTTGTGAAGAGTTAAACATCCCTTTGATTGCAACTTTTCATCCACCCTTCGACAGTAAAATTCGCAATTTAAAGTCTAGTACTCAATACCTTACCTATCAGCTATATGCACCGTTTTTAGCCCGTTATGAGCGGGTAATTGTCTTTAGTGAAATTCAGCGAGATCTTTTAATTAAGCTGGGAGTACCAGGCGATCGCGTGGTAATTATTCCCAATGGTGTCGATCAACATAAATATGCTCCAGGTTATTCCAGCTTCAAATATCAGCTAAAAGCCAAAAAGCTGTTTATCTATCAAGGACGTATTGCCACGGAAAAAAACATTGAAGCTCTCCTAAAAGCTTGGAAACTAGCGGACATGGGAGATGACTGCCAGTTATTAATGGTAGGGGATGGCCCGATTAGAAGCTCTCTACAGACTCATTATGGCAAAGAACACAATGTTGTTTGGCTTGGTTTTATCTCTGATGAACAACAGCGAATCAATATTCTGCGGGCTGCTGATGTTTTTATTCTCCCTTCCTTGGTAGAAGGTTTGTCCATTTCCCTGCTCGAAGCCATGTCCTGTGGCATAGCCTGTATAGCTACCGATGCAGGGGCAGATGGAGAAGTGTTAGATAATGGTGCGGGAGTGGTGTTGGATACTCAAGGGGTAACAGCACAACTGAAAATTTTATTACCCTTGTTTCGTAATCATCCTGAGATGGCTGCGTTGTTAGGTAACAAAGCCCGACAAAGAGTATTAGAAAGATATACCTTACATCACAATATTACTAAGCTTGAACAACTTTATTTGGAAATAGCTAATCGACAATTGATCATTAATGATTAATAATTCTTACTGGTTATTTATTGTTGAGCGAGCTGTGGTTAAAGTCAGTGTAATTATTCCTGCTTATAATGGCGATCGCTATTTAGCCGAAGCGATCAACAGTGTCCTGGTACAAACCTATAATGACTATGAAATTATCGTGGTCGATGATGGTTCAACAGACAATACTCGTCATGTTGTCGAGCAATACGGCAAAACTGTTCAATATCTAAGTCAAACTAATCAAGGGGTAGCAGCAAGCCGTAATCTTGGATTGGCAGCATCTAGAGGCGAATATATCGCTTTTTTGGACCAGGATGATGTTTTTCTGCCTCATAAGCTATCGGCTCAGGTCGCCTTACTGAAGCAAAATTCGGATTTGGGGATGGTAAACAGCGGGTGGCAAATTATGGATCAACTAGGGGAGGTAAAGGCTGCGGTGCAGCCTTGGCAACACATCCCCAACCTAGATCGTAAAAATTTAGTCATCTGGAAGCCTGTATTTTTGGGGGCAATGCTATTTCGCAGATCGTGGTTAGAACGTTTGAAGGGTTTTGATACTAACTTAGAACAGACACCAGATGTAGATTTAGTGATGCGTTTAGCCATGATGGATTGCCCTGCTGCTTGGGCAAAACAAACAACGGTTAAATACCGCCAGCATGATGCTAATGCTTCTAAAAATACTTTGTTGCAAACTCAAGAATTAAACCAAATCACTGCTAAGTTTTTCACTCAACCGAACTTATCTCCAGAAGTGAAAAGCTTAGAGGAACCATCCCGTTATCAAAGTTTAGTCTGGAGTTCTTGGCGACTTCATCAAACAGGATATTTAACCGAAATGAGTGATTATTTGGATCAATCTCAGTCTTATAGTCACAAATACCCAACTGAGCTAGTTCTAAGCTGGATTGAAGCTTTTAAAGACTATTCTGCTGAATATGGTCAACAGTTTGACGTTGCTGCCCTAACTGCTTCTAGTGAGTGGCAAACTTTAATTAAAAAATGCCTTTTCTGAGGTTTGGCAATGCGACTAATTCGGCAACTTTTCTAAGACTTCGTGACTGAAAAAAATAGCAGATCGAAAATACTGATTTAATCAATGCTTATTATTATTTTTTAGATAATTCGTTCTTGTGTAATCTTAAAATTCGATTGTGTAGCAGTTTTAATTAACGGTAAAATGCTCTTAATAAAGTCTGAATCGCAAAGCTTTTTTCTGCCGTTTTTAATATTGTTGCAATGCTCCAGCTTCAATGCTGCTAGTATGTGGGGATTATTCAGGCAATATGTTTCTACGCCAAAAAAATTAATCTTTGAAAGCTTATTCTGATTAGCACTAGCCCAATCAATTATTTTCCAATCCTAATATCAAAGACCTAACATCTGGAAATAAAGACGTTTTTTTATTGATTGTGCGTAATAATTTGGTCAATACTCCTTCTGATGTTGGAGTTTTAGGTATGAATTTGGTGATTTTCGTGCTGTTAAGAGAAGGGTTGAGAAGATCAATATAATACCTTTCTTTTTCGTCAATTTGATCTAAAGAAAAGTGATTGAAGTAGATATAAAATCTCCTATTTTTTGTATCCCTTCCAATGAGTTGCTTATGTCGATGATGACCATTACATCGGAATTTAATGTTTTTACTTTTTCCAATGCATAAAATAAAGTCTGTTTGGTCTGCGACTATATATATTCCAGAATAATCGGGTAAAAGTTCCTTATTTCTTAGCAAAACTTTTTTCCAAATTTTTCAGTTATTTCCATCCATAATTTAATTAATATATTTTCTTTGATTTGGTAACTAACAACTTGCTTTGTCTTTTTAATTTTTCACCGCATTTAATCTCTCTGGCGTTATTAATTTATGTACTATTATCTGGGCATCGACTTTGGGACTTCTGGGGCGAGAGCCATAGTGATTGATCGCACTAAACAGATTATTGATACTAGACAATCTGGCTTGACTAATATTGCCTCAGCTAAACTAGCTCAAACTTGGCAAGATACTTTGTTTAGCTTAATTACCCAGATACCAGTTGCGATTAGAACCAGTTTAAAAGCGATCGCTATTAACGGGACTTCCTCTACTATATTGTTATGCGACGCTGCGGGAAACCCAATTACCGAGCCGATTTTATACCATGACTCTAGAGGGAAAGAGGTATTAGAACAAATTAAAATTCTTGCCCCAGATAATCATGTCGTCATTAGCGCGACTTCTAGTTTGGCAAAGTTATTTTGGTGGCAGAAACAACCTTACTTTGAACGAGCTAGGTACTTGCTGCATCAGGCTGACTGGTTGGCTTACTTATTACACGGCAAGTTAGGTATTAGTGATTATCATAATGCGCTCAAGCTGGGCTACGATGTAGAACGCCTGTGCTATCCAGATTGGTTGAAATTGCCGTTTAGTTCTTTATATCCCCAAGTGCTTGCTCCTGGGACACTGGTGGGAACAGTAACTCCAAAAAATTGCGATCGCCTGAATTTGCCCCATGACTGTATGGTACGTATAGGAACTACCGATAGTATTGCCGCTTTTTTGGCCAGTGGTGCTAGTCAGCCAGGAGAAGCTGTTACTTCCCTCGGCTCAACTTTAGTTTTAAAATTACTTAGTCGGACTAAAGTTACCGCCTCGGAATTTGGTATTTATAGTCACAGGTTAGGACAGTTCTGGTTAACTGGTGGTGCATCTAATACGGGTGGGGCAGTTCTCAAGCACTTTTTTACTGATGAACAACTAGTACGACTTTCTCAGCAAATTAATCCTGTAACAGTAAGCCCGCTAAATTATTATCCTTTATTAGCGCCAGGCGATCGCTTTCCGCTTAACAATCCCAATTTGCCACCTCAGTTAGCACCTCGTCCTGATGATCCAGCCAAGTTTTTACATGGCTTATTAGAAAGTATGTCCCGTATCGAAGGATTAGGCTATCAAAAACTGCAAGACTTGGGTGCTGACCAATTAACTCGTATATACACAGCAGGTGGTGGAGCGAAGAATGCAGTGTGGGGCAAAATTCGCCAGCGTTACTTAAAAGTACCAGTCTCTACAGCAGTGAATCCTGAGGCAGCTTATGGTAGTGCTTTGCTAGCTGCCAATTTAGCTTTAAAAGCCAATAGGTAGACGAGGAGTCGATATATTGCTGCTATCGGGGTTGACGATCAATTCAGTAATTGATAATTAAATTAATACATATATAACCGACTCTTCTATCTTTCTATGCCGTTGCTTTATCTTCCTGAACTAGCATCTGCTCGGTACTAGGTAGCTCTAAACAATATCCTGCGCCGTAAACAGTTTTAATATAGTTGGGATGACGCGGATCGGGTTCTAATTTGGTTCGTAAATGGCGAATGTGAACCCGAATAGTTTCTATATCATCATCAGGATCGTAACCCCAAACTTCTTTGAGAATTTCTGGGGGAGCCACAGTCTGTCCATGACGCTGCAATAGACAGTGAAGTAATTCAAACTCTAAATGGGTTAGCTTAACTGTTTTTTCAAACCAGATAGCCTCAAAGCGTTCAGGAATCAAGGTTAAAGGTCCAAAATTTAGAATTTCTGAGTGTCTAGCAGCTTGGGGAATACGGTCTGTTCGACGCAACAAAGCTCTCACCCTAGCCAGCATTTCTTCTACCTCAAAAGGTTTAGTTAAATAATCATCTGCCCCAGCATTAAAGCCTTCAACTTTATCTTGGGTTTGTCCTAAAGCAGTTAACATCAGAACAGGAATATCAGAAGTACGCTCGTCCCGACGTAATCTTTGGCAAACTGTAAAGCCGTCAACTTTAGGTAACATTAGATCGAGCATAACCAAATCAGGCTGTAGCTGTACCGCCAGAGCCTGACCTTTGATCCCGTCTTCGGCCTGATTGACATCATAGCCAGCCATCTCCAGGTTGATAGAGACTAATTCGGAGATTGCGGGATCGTCATCAATTACTAGTATTCTTGGCATCTTATAATATGGTCGATATTTCTTTTTGGTAAGTAGCGCGATCGTCTGTTCTTGGTGATTTGATACAAAAAATCAGGAAATATTACAAATCCTTTCATGATTATAAGCAAAAATGCTCATCCTGTTTAAGTTACCGATTTTATGTTAAATATTCGTTAATTTTTATTGTAAACACAATCTAAGTTTTTCAATTGTTAAACAAACAGTTGATAAGTGCTATTTATTTTCTACTTTCTGCTCATCTGTAACACAAACAATTTATCTAATATTTCTAAAGGATTAAAGTTTATTTTTCTTTACCTATATCTTGACCGAATGAGCGATTTATGGGTGACGCTGCGGCTTTTTAAGATTATCTTGGATGTAAGAATTCTTAATGACAATACTCATTAATTCAGTTTACGCTAACAGACTAGATAGATTTTTAGATCTTTTGTTACAGAATATAGAACAGCAAGTTAATCATAAAAAATAGGAAGTTTGGTATGAGCGTTAATTTAGCCACAATGTTGCGAGAAGGGACGAAGAAGTCTCACACAATGGCAGAAAACGTTGGTTTCGTTAAATGTTTTCTTAAAGGAGTAGTCGAAAAAAAATCTTATCGCAAGTTAGTAACTAGCCTTTACTATGTCTATTCGGCAATGGAAGAGGAAATGGAAAGGTTAAAAGACCATCCTGTACTGTCTAAAATCTATTTCCCTGAACTCAACCGCAAACAGAGTTTAGAACAAGATTTGCATTTTTACTATGGTGCTAACTGGCGCGAAGAAGCCAAAAACACCAAAGCAGGAAAAGCTTACGTAGCACGCATCCGAGCCATTGCTCAGAATGAGCCAGAACTATTGGTAGCTCATAGTTACACTCGTTATCTAGGAGATTTGTCTGGGGGACAAATATTGAAAAAGATTTCTCAAAGAGCGATGAATCTTAGTCAGGGCGAAGGAACAGCCTTTTATGAGTTTGATGATATCCCAGACGAGAAAGCCTTTAAAAATAAGTACCGTCAAGCAATGGACGAATTACCTGTTGATCAGGCTACTGCGGAGAGAATAGTTGATGAAGCCAACGCTGCTTTTGGCATGAACATGGAGTTGTTCCAAGAACTCGAAGGTAACTTAATTAAAGCGATCGGCGTGATGTTATTTAATACTTTAACTCGCCGCCGTACCCGTGGCAGCACAGAACTAGCTACTGCTGAGTAATCATTAAAGCTAATTTAGCTGGAAAAATAATCAAAAAAAGTAAACAACCCTGAAAGCTGGGTTGCGGTTGGATTAGTTGATCAGTTGACAATCTAAGGCGATCGCTATCTAGCTTTTGGGGTTGTCTGTTGTTTACAGTAATTTTTTGAGCATTCATCTCAAGAATTATTTGATTTTTGGCTTAAAACCGTAGTTACGATAGTTCCAATAATCATTCATAATGCGGTGATGATCGAAACAGAGATTCGAGGGCAGATCCCATTGATTAAATATCCCCAGATTTTCAGCATCATCAGCAGCAACAGGCTTACCTTTAGCAACGGCGATAAAAGCGATCGCCAGAGTATGTTGACGTGGATCTCGCTGCGGATCTGAATAAACATAAAACTGCTCGATAAGTTCTACTTTCAGGCTTACTTCTTCTTCGGCTTCGCGGATCGCTGCGGTTTCAATCGACTCTCCATAATCAACAAATCCGCCTGGAATTGCCCAACCGAAAGGTTCGTTTTTTCTCTCGATTAAAACAATTGGTCGTCCTGGGCGATCGATCAATTCGATAATAATATCTACAGTTGGTGCAGGATTACGATAATTCACTTGAGATTACGAATAATAAAAATATATATAACCAAGTTTGATTTAAAAACCAATGATTTACTCCTAAATTAAGTCTATGCCAATGCAGAAATCAAGAATTATTTATTTTAAGTTGATTCTGACAATGGCAATTTGGGGTGGAACTTTTGTAATTGGCAGGATAATTGCTCAAAGCATGAGTCCGTTTGCTGCTGGATTTGGTCGTTTCGCGATCGCCTCTATCTTTCTCTGGTTTTTGATTAGCTACAAAAAACAATGGTTCGGACAAAATTTGAATAATTTCAAAGACTGAAAGCCTAGAGAATTCGCATTTATCATCAGCAAACTTAATTTAATCAAAGTTAGCTTTATAGCTAACTTGAGAAAAAAGCCAAATTTTGATAACTATTGTCCTGTAAGGCTTACAAGTTCGTTAATAAAACTGTCCGAACCATTGAAAAAAGATAAATTACCCAAAATTAGTTATCGACAAGCCTTATTAGTTGTTAGTTTAGGTTTGAGTGGAATCTTGGCATATAATTTATTTTTCTTTCTCGGCTTAAAAGATATCTCTGCTAGTCGTGCGGGACTAATTATTGCTCTAAATCCAGTCTGTATTACTATTGCTTCGAGAATTTTTTTTCAGGAAAAGCTAACCTATCTTAAATTAGTTGGTGTTGCAATTTCCTTACTTGGTGCAATATTAATCCTTACCGAAGGAAATATCAGCACTTTAGTTTCGCAAGGAATTGGTAGGGGTGAATTATCAATTCTAGGTTGTGTTGCCAGCTGGGTGATTTATTCTTTAGTCGGTAAATTAGCGATGCAAGAAATGTCTGCTTTAGCCACTACTACCTATGCTATTTGGATTGGCAGTGTATTGTTATTGCCCTTTGCTATTTGGGAACAAAACAATCATTTCCCAAAAATCAATTTATTGACGGGATTAGGCTTGGCATATTTAGGAATATTAGCAACAGTAGTCGCTTTTAACTGGTATTACGAAGGTATTCAAGCAATTGGCGCAGCCAAAGCAGCCATTTTCATTAACTTAGTCCCGATGTTTGCCATTATTTTTGGCACGATCTTTTTAAAAGAATCTCTTAGCGCGATCACCTTAGGCGGTGGAGGTTTGGTAATATTAGGCGTAACGTTAGTTAATCGACAACATGCCTGACAATTTATTGTTTAGTCTGGTTTTGATTTTGTTACTAGGATTTCTGGGGGGTCAATTTGCCCGTAAACTAAAAGCTCCTCCTTTACTGGGGATGATGCTCGTTGGCATCTTATTAGGATCGCAGATAAGTAATCTAATTACTCAGCAGGTTTTAGCTCTGGCAGATGATCTGAGAATGATTGCCGTAATGGTAATTTTGATGCGCGCGGGGTTAGGATTAGATCGCGATAAGTTAGCTCAACAGGGTAGTGTTGCTTTGCGTTTGGGTTTTCTACCTGCTTTGACCGAAGCGATCGCCATTTCTCTAATTTCAATTTGGCTATTTGAGTTTGACTGGGCAACAGGTTTGTTATTAGGCTGCGTCATTGGTGCAGAATCTCCTGCGGTAATTGTCCCAGGAATGTTGCAGCTTAAAAACCTGGGTTGGGGAGTATCTAAAGGGATCGCCGATGCCATTTTGACGGGGAGTGCTTTGTCTGATGTTTTAATCTTGTTGTTGTTTAGCTTGCTGTTAAATTTTTTAGCTCAAGGAAATATTACCAGTAATGCCCTGTGGTTGTTACCCGTTCAGATAGCCGCCCAAATTATTCTCGGGGTAATATTTGGTTATCTAGCAGCAAAATTAATTGTTTTTTGCACCATCAAGCAAAAGTGGACGCAAAATAGCGTTCAAGATACTCTGATTGCTGCCACCATAGCATTGCTTTTAGTAGTACTTGCTTCTGGTTTCCCTTACTTCTCTGGATACTTAGCCGTAATGGCGATGGGATTTTTTCTGATTGAACTTAGTCCTTCCCTGGCACGTCGCTTACGTCAGGAATTTAATCATCTGTGGATTGTGGCAGAGATTTTTCTCTTTGTCTTAATGGGAGCAACAATTCAGCTACAGGTTTTATCAAATGTATTGTTGCCAGGAATTATCTTGCTCATCCTTGGCTTGATTTTTGGTCGTACAATCGGCTGGTATCTAGCTACATTAGGTAGTAACTGGACTTGGCGGGAGAAGTTATTTCTCTTGCCTGGAAATTCAGCTAAAGCTACGGTACAGGCTGCTATTGGGGCAATTCCGCTGAGTTTAAATCTGCCAGGAGGAGAAATTATTTTAGCGATCGCCGCTTTATCGATCCTAATTACTGCTCCTTTAGGCGCTTGGGCAATACCAACTTTTGCCCCCAAACTACTTACTAAAGACGAGGTAGATCCAACTAAAACTAATCTAGTTACCCCGACAATTATCTTAGGTGTGGTTGAAAGCTTAGCCAGTGCGATCAAAGTCTTAACCCAAGTCGCCGATCTTAGCCGCAGAACCAACGGATCGGCAGTTATTCTTCATCTTACCGATAACTCTAACCAGACTGATACAGTTAAACTAAACTTACTTACGGCTAAATTATTGGCAGATGTCCCTTATCAACTGGTAATCGCTACGGAAAAAACAGCTGAGGAAATAGGGCGCATTGCTGAAAAATACAAAGTCACAGCTATTACTTTGGCTAAAAACAATTCTAAGCCTTGGAGCGACGGCGGCTCTCTCAGCCTCCTCTCTCAACAAATTCTAGATCAGACTAATATTCCTGTTACTTTCAGCTAAAAGCGACGCAGCGGACGCGAAGCGGTATCCTTTAGGACTGCGCCAAGAAGCTAAAAGCTCTTATTTAAAGCGATTTTAAGCCTCTTCTAAATTAAATTTGATATATACCAGAATACTACTAATTAAAAAACCAATGATAAAGCCAAACAGATGAGCATGAAAACTAACTTGAGGAATTAAGTTATCAAAAATAAATTGAATAATAACAATGAGAATAATTTGTTGCAATCGGCGTTTTGCAGTAGTTGAATATCTTTTTTTTAGCCAAATCTGGAGCGAAATGGCTAAAATTGCGCCAATAAGACCCATAATTGCTGCTGACGCGCCTACTAAAAAAGCATTGTCTAAACCTAGCCTAAAAGCTAACAGCGTAAAAGTAAGCATTGAGCCAATACCACTAAATAAATAGATAGTCAGATAATATTTTGCCCCCAAACTAAATTCAATTAAACGCCCCACAAAAAAAAGCGACAACATATTAGTTGCCAAATGAAATGAACCATAATGTAGAAAATTAGCCCCGATTAACCGCCACCATTCTCCTGCTAAAACTTTCTCAGGAATTAATGCGCCTAACCGTTCTAGGGCAAAAGCACTTTGGCTGCCTCCTAATTTGATTTCTAAAGCATAGATTAGTAAATTTAAGGCAATTAAAATATACGTAGTATAAGCTATTTTATGATGACTACTTTTCATGCAAAAATTAATATTTTAAGATTAATACCTTTGTTAGCCTAAGTTTGAGGTAGAGATTAAGATCAAGAGCGATCGCTACTAATCGCTAAGTAGATAATTATCAACAAGATCAACCAATTAAAAAACCAGAAGTTGCAACTAAATCAAAGCTAGTAATGGAGTTATCATACAGTCTTATTTTGCTTCAATAAGATAAACCAAATACTTTTATTATTAACAAACAACTGTACTGAACTGTTATTTAACAAGATCAGGACTTTTAGCTCAGGGTAAAATTGTTGAGAGACTAATATTCTTTGACTGAGTCGGACAATCATCCCCATTAAATTGATCTAAAGTCGCTAATATAAGTAGATTACCTCTGTTTTGATCGACTACAAATGTCTTTGTTTCGTATAGTAGCTCTATTTCTTGGTTTGAGCGTCATTCTGGGATTATCGATCTGGTTGGTGACATCTCTGTCTCATCTATACATGCAGATCTCTTTTACCGCCCCCATTTTGGCTAATTTACTGCTGCTATTAGTAATTGTCTTAATTGGATTAATTATGGGAGGCTATGTTTATTACATTAATAAATCTACCCGTAATTCCCGACGCAAGAAAAATAAACGCAGTGCTAAACGAATTAGAGTTCCCGAAGAAAAAACTCAGGTAGCAGCCCAAAATCTTCAGGCATTAAAACAGCAGGTAGGGCAAATACAGGACAAAATTACCCAAAAAGCCTTATTAGGTAGATCTCGACAAATCGAAGCAGATCTCCAACGAGGAGAAGTCAAGGTAGTGATCTTTGGTACAGGATCGGCAGGAAAAACTTCTTTAGTTAATGCTTTAGTGGGGGAAATCGTCGGAGAAACCAACCCGATCATGGGAACAACGACTCAAGGAGAAACCTATAGTTTGAAGCTTAAAGGAGTAGGCAGAGAAATTCTCATTATTGACACCCCTGGTATTCTAGAAGCAGGAGTTGCGGGAACAGAACGAGAAAAAGTAGCCAAACAGCTAGCCACCGAAGCAGATTTGCTGGTATTTACCGTGGATAACGATCTACGACAGTCAGAATACGAGCCATTAAAAACTTTAGCAGAAATTGGTAAGCGATCGCTTTTAGTCTTTAATAAAACCGATCTTTATACCGATGAAGATCGAGAAATAATCCTGGGCAGACTAAAAGAAAGAGTCAAGCCTTTCATTTCATCTAGTGACGTAACCGCCATTTGCGCCAATCCCCAACCAGTTCAGTTAGCCAACGGCGAAATTATTGATCCTCCTGTGGAGATCTTACCGTTAATTAAAAGACTAGTAGCAGTATTGCGCGCAGAGGGAGAAGATTTAATTGCCGATAACATCTTGCTTCAGTCTCACCGCCTAGGAGAAGAAGCCCGCACTATTATCGAGAAGCAGCGTCGTCGAGAATCAGATAAGATAATTGATCGCTATCAGTGGATTAGTGCAGGAGTAATCGCTGTCACTCCTGTACCAGTAATAGATATGTTAGCTACCGCGGCGGTTAATGCCCAAATGGTCATCGAAATCGGCAGAATCTATAATATTGAACTCGATCTCGAACAGGGTAAAGAATTAGCCTTATCTCTTGGTAAAACTTTGGTTAGCTTGGGCGTAGTTAAAGGTGCGGTAGATATCTTGGCTAAAGCCCTCCAGTTCCACTTTGCCACTTATGTTGTCGGGAAAGCGATTCAGGCTGTATCTGCTGCCTACCTAACTCGCATTGCCGGTAAAAGCTTTATTGAATATTTTAGGCGCAACCTTGATTGGGGAGACGGAGGCATAACAGAAGTGGTGCAGCAACAGTTTCAACTCAGTCGGCGGGATGAGTTTGTCAAATCTTTTGTCCAAGATGCGATCTCTAAAGTAGTACAACCATTATCCGAAGCCTGGGGTGATGAAGATCTCGATGAGGGAGAAGAAGCCGAAGTAGTGGAAGAGATGGTGGCGCAGTTAGAAGATGATTGGTAAATTTTAACTATAGTAAATAATATTAACTGGTTGAGACTGTTGTTAGTATTCTAAAAAGTATTTAGAAAGTACAAATAAAAAAAGATTAACTCATGGGATACGCTGTAATCATTGTTGAAAGTAAAAACTAGTTACGGTGCTTATGTTCACGATTTACCTAGCTGCGTTGCAGTAAATGATACACCACATGAAGTCAAACTTTCAATTTAAGAAGTAATAGAATTGCATTTAGAAGACTTACAGAAAAATAGAGAATCAATTCCTCAATCAAATAGATCTGTTGTATACGTTGAAGTAAAAAGATCGGCATGAATTGTTTAAATTGCTAAATATAGGAAGAAATTATGAAACTACAAGTTTTTTTAGAATCTAGTGACGAAGGGGGGTACACTGTCTATGTCCCTGCTTTACCAGGTTGTATCAGTGAGGGAGACAATATTGATGAAGCCTTAGAGAATATTCGAGAGGCGATCAAACTTTATCTCGAACCTGTAGAAACAGATATTGCAGACGACAAAAATCTGATTGTCCGAGAATTAGTTATATGAGCAAAGTCCCCAGTCTTTCTTACCAGAAAATTATTGCTGCTTTAAGAAGAGATGGCTGGATAGTTGTTCGCCAACGTGGTAGTCACATTAGACTAGAAAAGAAATTATCTGATGAAATTCTTAAAATAACCGTCCCTGCACATAAACCAGTAAAGCGTTCTACGTTAGCTAAAATTCTCAAGCAAGCAAAAATAGATTTAGATAGTTTCCTGAAACTTTTATAAATTTCTAAATATTTAAATAAAAAAAATAAAAATGCGATCGCCTTGGCTTCTCTCTACGTCTTTAATCATAGGTTAGTACCTGATAAATTGGTAGCTTGTAAATTTGCTCCTTGCAACTCAGCATCTCTCAAATTAGCACCACTTAATTTTGCACCGCTTAGATTTGCTCTTTTGAGTGAAGCTGACAAATCTACTTGACAACTAGTGGGTGGTCCAATATAACCATTTTCTCCAGCACCAGTATTCATATCGTACCAACTAAATTGAGTATTACTGAGATTAGCATTCCTTAAATCGGCATCATCTAAAACCGCTTTAACTAAATAAGATCCAGATAGATCTACACCATTTAAATCGGCACTCCTTAAATCGGCATCACCTAAGTAGCAATTAGTACATTTTTTGGTCTTGATTAAACGTTTAAGATGTCTGTGATTGGTAGTCTGTTTACTTGTGCAGTCTAGGAATATTCCCTGGCATCCCGCAAGAAGAGGAAATATTAGGAAAATAGTAATTAAAATTTTCAATGGTATTTTAAATTCGACTTAAACGAACATAAATAGTTTTAGAGGGATAATCATCAATATCTATTGCTTCTTGTTCCATGATGTTTCTTAGTAAGTGATTAAATCCTTTGCGCCTCTGCCCCCATATGTGACGGGGATAAACGCCTTTGCGACGCGAAGCTAGTGACGCGAAGCTAATCCTTTAGGACCTTTAGGACGCGAGATTACTCCCAACCACACAAAACACCATAAATCCCCCAAATAGCCATCGCTCTCAAATAATGAGAAGCGCGAAAAGTACCAACTGCGGTAATTGCTTCAGGAGTACGAAACTGTAAGCCGTTTTCGTATACTTGCTTAACTACAGTTTCAGCTAACCTAAAAGCCTCTTCCTTCATACCCATTTGCACCATAAAAGCAGCTAAACCAAAGTTGATTCCTGTCCAGACTTCTAAAGGATGAGTATCATTGGGATTAACTGGACTTCCATCAGGCAACACCCCATTAGCTGCGCCATATTTTCCGTTATAAAACTTGAGGAAACAGGCATCATAAATTTTGTTTAAAGTAGACTTGGTGTATTGTTCTTCAACTACGTCAGGTAAATTTAATAAACGAGCATAAAATTGTCCACAGAGTTGATCTGCCATCACTGCATTAGAGCCACTTTCAGTATCGAGGCGGTAGTATTCGCCATTCCACAGAGCATCATGATAAAGCGATCGCGCTTGCTGCAACCAGCTATGATAGTTCTTAATTGTATTTTCGATATCTGTGGGAAAATCGACTGGCTGTAGATGGAGATTCTGAGGCGGATTGTCGAGCAGAATTTTGCCTATCTTAATTGCTGCTTCCAAGGCGGCAATCCATAGTCCACCACAATAGGCACTTATGCCTCTTAACTTCCAGTCATCAAAAGTTTGATCGGGTGCGCCAGAGTTTTCGGGAATGCCATCGTTGTCGCGATCAAATTTCTTAAGATATGCCAAGGTTTGAGTAATACTGTACCAACATTCCCAGAGAAAGTCAGTATCTCGATCGCCTGTTAGCAGATAGTCTCGGTATACTTGCAAAACAAAATCGCTGGGTAAATCTTTCCACTGATTACAATCCTGATAGGAAGTATAGTTAGTTTCTTCCCACGGATGTTCATTTGGTGCGCCCAGATCGTGAGGCGTTGCCCCACCTTCTTTTCTGATGGCACTAGAGCGATCGTAACCGACAATTCGCGGTGTATCATCATGATGGGGAATGGCTCTAGCAAAGGCTTCTAAAACAGATTTATCTAATCGTGGCCACAACATCATCAAGCCAAATGAACCGTATAAGCGCACGTCCAGGCTTTCATACCAGCGATAGTCCATGCACTCCAATACCCCAAACTGCCCTACAGGATCGTTTTCACTAGCTGCTGTCCAAAGAGTACCACCATCAACCAGCAAATATAGCTCGTTAAACAACGCCATCTTAAACCAGTCGGGTAAGTCATCCCGTTGCAAAATTGGCTGTTGCCAAGCCTGTATTTTTTCACGCCATAAGTCACCATGTTTAAGAGAAGTCCTGATCATACTCCAGGCATTCTTACCGTTGCGCCCAAAAAAGTCCGTGTAACGACGATAATAATTAATGCCCTGCTTAAATTCAGTAATAGGCAAGTCCCAAGTCAAAGTAAAGGGAATTTTCTTAGTCTTGCCTGGCATGATCTTAAACCGAATGGCGATCGCACAGGCAATTTGTTCACCAGACGCGGCGGGGGTTTCATCTTGGAGATCGGGTAACGAGCCATCTGCTGCAAAATAGTCCCATACTTCTGCACCGTCTCCATCAGGATTCCAACGACTGAGATAGAACAACTCAACACTAGGATTATAGATCGAGGCGATCGCCATTTGCCCATCCCCTTCTTGTACTGATTCATGAGGCTGCACCCGATTCAACAAACAGCCGACGCGATAGTTATCCTGGATCAATTCGTTATAGTTGCCTGTACTGTCGCGCCACTTAGGCTGATATTCATATTCTGGACTACCATCATCTCGCACCTTAACTGTGGGTGATTTAATTGCGTTGGTAAACCAGCCGACAGTATTTTGCCAAGTCAGCATGATGCTCAACGTAATCGGCTGATCGGTAGGGTTGTGTACTGTCCAGTCAAAATTAGCGATTGGATAGCTAGATTCTTGGTAATTCTCTGCCCAAATAGGCGAAAACTGCTCACAGGTTATGTTGGTAGCAAACACTCCTTGATACTCAAACCAACTGCGGGGATACAGCGCGCTATAAAAACCCTGCTCTTTGGGATACCAAGACCAACGGGACAAAGTATTATCCTCTGGTGCTTCGGTACACAAAGCATAAGCTTGAGTTGCTGATTCTGTCTGTTCAAAAACGCTAAATTGACAGGCGGGAATTGACTTAAAAATATGTTCCCCACCATCTAAGTGCCAGAGATTGAAATCTCCTTTGGTCGATCTGCCAATACACCCTGCACCCATACCCCCTAGCGGCATTCCATGCCAAGGTCCATCATCTAAATTACTCGCATAGCGTACAGTGTAAGGATTCTCCCATTCTTTGCCGATGGGACGCTGCCAGGCACAATTTGGAATCTGAGGACTTGGCTGTTGGTTAGGTGTCATACGCTCAAATTACTGAATAAAGCAGAATTCAGGATAACAATAAAATCATTGATTAACCAGAATTTAGCTCAGAGATTTCAGCTCGCTGATTTAAAGCTATCTTTCGCCTTGAGCAAAATCCCGATCATTCCTGGTTTAAGGCAATTATCTAAGATGATCTTAATCTGGCGATCGCTTGGGCAAATATGTTGAGAACAACCAGGATTAGTTCTATTTTGCTTCTCTTCATACCTTCTATTCCCCTTCCTGGGGATAAGTATTTTTTATTAATCAAAACTAAGTTACTATCACCAATGACATCTCTTAATGAATAGATCAAAGATTTTAGTTTTAATTTAAATAGTCTTAACTATTGCCTTACCATAGAAATTAAGTTATGTAAACAAAAAAAGAGATTTTGTAAAAAAAATTAATTTTACGCTATGCACGGTTACAATAAAACTAACGTTTGAAATCAGCAACGTTAGTTTAATTTAATTGCACGATAACTTATTGGAAGATCATTTATGCCATTTACTATTGACTCAGCTCGTAACATATTTCCCAATACCTTATCTGCTGATGCTGTACCAGCATTAACAGCTAGATTCAATCAGCTCAGTACAGAAGACCAATTAGCATGGATTTGGTTTGCATATTTAGAAATGGGCAAAACTGTAACAGTTGCTGCTCCTGGGGCTGCTAATATGCAATTTGCCGAGCCAACTCTAGATGAAATTAAGAAAATGAACTTTCAGCAACAGTCTCAAGTAATGTGCGATCTGGCAAATCGCGCCGATACTCCAATTTGCCGTACCTATGCTACTTGGACTGCTAACATTAAACTAGGCTTTTGGTATCGTCTGGGAGAATGGATGGAACAGGGAATTGTCGCTCCTATTCCCAAAGGCTATAAGCTATCAGCTAATGCTAGTGCTGTCTTGCAAACTCTCCAAGGACTAGATTCAGGTCAACAAATTACTGTATTAAGAAATACAGTGCTAGACATGGGATTTGATCCTTCTAAAATGGACAGTTTCACCAGAGTAAATGAACCAGTTGCTCCTCCCACGGAAATGTCTAAGCGAACTGAAGTCGCTATTGCTGGAGTGACTAATCCAGCTGTATTGAACTACATGAATTTGTTAAACGCGAATGATTTTGATGAATTAATCAAACTATTTACTCCCGATGGCGCGCTTCAACCCCCCTTTAAAAGACCAATTGTTGGCAAAGATGCAGTGTTAAGATTTTTCAAAGAAGAATGTCCTAATCTTAAATTAGCTCCAGAGCGTGGTATTTCTGAACCTGCTGAAGATGGATATACTCAAATCAAAGTTACAGGAAAAGTACAGACTCCTTGGTTTGGGGCTGGTGTGGGTATGAATATGTCCTGGAGATTTCTGCTGAATTCGGAAAACAAAATTTTCTTTGTGGCAATTGATCTTTTGGCATCCCCTAAAGAATTACTTAATTTAGCTGGTTAAAGCCAATCTGGCTGACCAATCGTTGATTATTATCTTGGTTTAATCCTCTCTTATTCAAGAGAGGTAATTGATCAAATACATTTTTAGTCGATCGCGAATCATCAAAAGCGATCGACTATTTGTTATCAGTCAAGCTTTTTTGACTAAGCTATAATTGAAGGTTTGAATGCTAGAATAATCCTTATAAAAATCTATTAAATCAAAATTTCGATATTAATATTTATCAGTACAAGTGAGCAAAACTAAAAATTCTAGAACTGAAGAAACAATAGTCAAAGAAGCTTTAAATATAGCTTATGAACGAGAAATTTCCGCTCTAATTGCCAGTGTACGCGATCGCGCTAGTTCGATTAGCGAACTTAATGATTTATGGTATCTACACGATTTATTAAGTACCAAAAGATACGAAATAGACGGGAAGTATGACTATAACTCTTCGACTATTTTGTTTGATTTTGCTCAATTAGTCAAAGAAGGATGGCTACATCTTGATGAGCTACAGGAGCTAAAACCAGAAATGCAATCTAAAATATCAGCCCTAGCACGAATGTAAGTCTAGGTCTAGTTAAATATTTAATCTGTAGGAGTTGGAATGATCAGCTACTTAAATTTCGCTCCAACTCTTAATGATTTGATTGTTATTTGAAGCTGTATTTAAACTTGGTATCTCAACCAAGTTGGGCTTTGCTTTTGCCTAATTTCTCAAAACAATGCAGGAATTGGAGCGCAGCGACTTGACCAACGGTTTGTGCTGTCTCTGTCGATCTCGTAGCGAAGCCATGCCGTAGGCGACACGAAGTTAGTACCACAAGGGTGCAATGTCCGTGATAGACAACGTAACATCCTTTAGGGCTTACCTGTTGACAGGACGACGGAATCCCGTTAAGCGGAACCGAGATAATCTGTGACCGCGGAAGACGATGCCTGCGCTGACTACTTTACTGGATTAACTCAATATATCCTCTCTATATACTCTCCACTCCCCCTCCTGGGGATGAGGATTTTGCGTCGCTCAAAACTACGATACTATCGACAAAGAAGTTAGGAAGAGGCTCGCAATCTGTTATCTAAAGCTAATTATCTGAAAGCAGACTCTAATATTCCTCAACTTCAACACGTATTTTTTAGAGAGAGGACGAATATCCATGGCTTACGAATTACCATCTCTTCCCTACGATTACACGGCATTAGAACCATTAATTTCTCAAAGCACTCTGGAATTTCATCATGATAAACACCATGCTGCATATGTCAGCAAATACAATGACGCGGTTAAAGATACGCAATGGGATAGCAAACCAATTGAAGAAGTTATCAAAGCAATAGCCGGAGACGAAAGTAAAAGCGGACTATTTAATAATGCGGCTCAAGCTTGGAATCATACTTTTTATTGGCACTGTATGAAACCAAATGGCAATGCTACCCCCAAGGGAGAATTAGCTAAAAAAATTGAGGCAGACTTTGGTAGTTTTGAGCAGTTTGTTGAAGCTTTTAAAAATGCAGGTGCAACTCAGTTTGGTAGCGGTTGGGCTTGGTTAGTGCTAGATGGCGATACTCTCAAAGTTACTAAGACTCTTAATGCTGATAATCCTCTAACTAGTGAGCAAGTTCCTTTATTAACTATGGATGTTTGGGAACACGCCTACTATCTTGATTACCAGAATAAACGTCCTGCTTATATCGATAATTTCATCGGTAAGCTAGTTAACTGGGATTTTGTCGCTCAAAATTTAGCTGCTGCATAAGTAGTGAACGTTACTCCGCCTTAAAAAGGCCATTACGAGGCGGATATTTAACTACATATCCGCTTGATTAATTTACTCTTAAGCAATTATGAATCAACCCAAAAATAATCAAAATAACCGCATTTCTCAATGGCAATTAAATAAAATGATGGCCATGATTGCTCAAAGATGGCCAGAAGTTTGGGAAATTGTTGAAGCAAGAGATAAAAATAAAAACTGACGAGGTAACCAAAACAACCAACTTAATTACTTAATCTTACTTACCGTGGAGTTTTTTAAAAAACCACACACATATTATGACCGAACCTCATTATCCTCAGATTATTCTTTCTTTTGCTTATCGTGGCTGCAAAATAGAAATTGACCGCGATCAATCCGACGGACATTGTATTTATGCAGCCTGGGTTAACCATGCTCAAGGTTGTGCTGTTGCAGTTCCTAGTGCCACAACTCCTATGGATGCAATTAGAAGAGCCAAACAATGGATAGATCAAGAATTTGTATCGGTCTAATTTGCCTAACTTTAGCTAGGGACTAGGTTATTGGAGACGATGAAACAATCTGTGACATTACTCAACTAAGCTTCAGTTTTATCAAATCAGCTATAATTGCTTTAGTCAAGCACTTGTAGCAAAAGTTTAAATTAAAAACCGCGATCTCAATGTTTGTTAACTAAATAACCTTATTACCAAGCAGTTTGTAAATTTGTTGCAACAAAAATTTATATTACTTATAATGGTAGGTACAAATTCTTAATGAGGTCAAAACTGATGGAAACCCAAGAAAACAAGTTCGGCTTTACTCGATTTTCAGAAGTCTGGAACGGTCGTTTAGCAATGATCGGTTTTGTTGCAGCTATGGCTGTTGAATATTTTACTGGTCAAGGAATTCTCGGTCAGTTAGGACTCATGTAGTCTCAATAACTGCCTAACTTAAAAGAAAGACCGCACGTTTGCACTGATAAATTAAATACATTCTGAATAAATAAAGAGTCTAGTTGAACAATTACGCATTCAACCAGACTCTTTATTTTTTATTGATCAAAACTTAAGCTAAATTTTCGCTTGAGTTAGCCTAAATTAAGAGTAGTATTAGTAGGCTAGATAAACTAAACGTCGGTTTTAATGGGTAACAGCCATTAAAAGCAATGGGGAAAGTTTGGTGCAAGTCCAACGCTGTCCCGCAACTGTAATGAGATAGCTCTAAAATGTAGATCTCTGAGTCAGGATGCCCGCCGAGCGCAATAACTAGCCAAATCAACTAATCTGCGAGGTACAGATAATTCATGGTCAATTCTTTGATTCAACCAAATCTCAATTCTCTTCAACTGCCTACTTTACCCTACCAAAGACCTTTGCTGGCAATTGGTCACGGTACTAGAAGCGATCGCGGCAGGCAGACTTTCTTGGATTTTGTGGAAACTTACCAGAAATTAGACACTTCTCGTCCCGTAATTCCCTGTTTTCTGGAATTAACTAAACCCACAATTCAGCAGGGAGTGGAGGCTTGTATTAAACGAGGCTATACAGAGATTACTGCTTTGCCGATCTTGTTGTTTGCCGCCAGGCACAATAAGTTTGACGTAACTAATGAATTAGATAAATCGCGATCGCCCTATCCTCAGATTAACTTTAGTTATGGTCGTCACTTTGGGATTACCCCAAAAATTATCGAACTGTGGCGAGATCGCCTGGCAGAATTAGACCAGCCAGAAAATAACCCTCGTAATATTTCCCGTGAAGATACAGTAATTCTATTTGTTGGTAGAGGATCGAGCGATCCTGATGCTAATGGCGATGTCTGTAAACTAGCGCGAATTATTTGGGAAGGAAGTGGCTACAAGACAGTAGAAACTTGCTTTATTGGTATTACTCATCCTCGTTTAGAAGAAGGTTTTCGTCGGGCATATATGTATCAGGCAAAACGGATAATTGTTTTGCCTTATTTCTTGTTTACGGGAACTTTAATGGAAAAGATTTTTAACCTTACCGCTCAACAAGAAGAACAGCATCCAGAGATTGATTTTGTCTGTTTGCCAGAAATGGGAATTGCCTCTCAATTACTACAGGTATTTAGAGAACGAGAAATTGAAGCGCAGTTAGGTCGAGTGGCAATGAACTGTGAAATGTGTAAGTTTCGTCTTGCAGCAGCAGATGAACACGGACACGGACATGGACACGGACATGGTCATGATCACGGCAATAACGATCCTTATGCCAAGTTAGAAGATTATCATCAGCGTATTTGGAAAACGCCTTAAGCAACAGCCTGATAATTTAAAGGTAAATTTCAATTTTTGTCTGTCAAACTAGCTATCAAGCCATAGAAAAGGTTATTTGCAGCCTAGATACTAGAGGGAGTTGGTTTCAAATGTGGTAAGTTAGGCAAGGTAAAGAATTTATGTTCTTTACCTTGCCTAGTATCTTTTTGAATCTACTTTTTATTGCTTAAATCGAATTCTTCAAGATAGTAAGATTCATCGACTTCTACCAGCCGCTTTTTGCCTGTTGTTGGCTCAATGTATCTTCCTGGTTCTGGTGGTTGGGGAGAAATGGGATCATCGCCCCTGAAGTCATCACCACCGTTATCAGAATTAAACAACGAGAACAACCAAGCTACTAACAAACCGAATAAATAGGCGATCGCTAATAGGGTAATCAGTCTTGTAGCTATTAAAAACATATTTTTTTCAATGTCCCAAACAAGTTAAGCAAAGCTCTCATGCTTTAATCATAGAATAATTTCCTTCCGAGCTAAGGCGATCGCCAACAATCAATTAGATAATTGTCAGCAGCTAAAGCCAGTCCCTACTTTAAGTCTCATTTGCGTCTTCACCACGCATTTCATCGATGTCTAGAAGACTAATTAATACTCCAGCAATCGGGATTGAGAGAAACACACCAACCAATCCAGCAATTCTGGCACCGATTAACAACGCTAAGAACATCACCACTGGATTCATGTTAATCGAACCCTGCATAATTCTGGGCATCAGTAGATTTTCCTCAACCTGTTGCAGCAAAATGCAGCCAATTAACACTTTGAGACTAAGCAAAATTCCTTGAGGTAAGATAATTAGAGAAATTAGACCAATACCCAAAGTCGCACCAATACCAGGAATTAGATCGAAAACACCAGCGATCGCCGCCAATGCCAAAGCATAGGGAACTCCTAGGATAATAAACACCAGAAATGCCGACACGCCAAAAAAAATCGATAGTAGCAATCTACCCCAAAAGAAGCCGAGAAAGTTCTTAGCAATGGTAACTGTAAGTTCCGATCGTAAATGCGAAGGCACAACGCGCATAGCAAAGTTCCACAAGGGTTTTCCATCTAGCAACATAAAAAAGGCGACCACAATAATTAAAACTAGGTCGAGTAGACTCAGTAGCAGATTTTGAATTGTCGTTAATCCCGTACCAACTAAATTAAGAGCTTGTTCGCGTAACTGCGCTTCAAAAGTATTGAAATCGATAGTAATATTCTCACTCTGCACAAAAGGTAAATTTTTGAGCAAGGCGATCGCGCTATCTAAAAGTTGGGGGGCTTGTTCCAGCATTTGCTGTATCTGGGAAACGATCGTCAAGCCCACTGTTGCCGTTAAAGTACCTAAAATTAACAGTGCCAGCAAAAATACGATTATAACCGCCAACCATCGCGGGATGAAGCGAGAAACCCAAATAACTGGATAGTTAAGCAAAAATGCCAGTATGGCTGCGAAAACAAAAATTATTAAGACGGCTTCAAAGTACGCTAGTACCTGCACGAGTACCCAACCAAGGGCAAATATTAGCAGGTAGCGAACTAACTGACTGTTATTTAAGTGTTTCCACATTTTATTGCTGCATTACTGACTGCATACATAATTATTTATTTAATATTTTTGAACACATCATCTAACATCAGACAAATAATTAATATCTGCCTTATTTCTACCTATCCTGGCAGACAAAATCGATGACTTTTCGGTCAACCTGGTAAAATTATAAACCTTTAGATAGAAGCGATCGCACCTAGCCATAGTCTAAGTTCTATCTAAAGTTACCTAAAATCTTTGCTTTATGACCGACATTGAAACCAAGCCTTCTTTAGCCATCAAAGGAATAACAGAATCAGCGCTGATTAATTACTTCGTCACTATCAATCAAGAAGAATTTGCAACCACAGCAGCTTTATTTGCCGAAGCAGGAGAATTGCTAGCACCCTTTGAAAAATCATTGGTGGGTAAAGAGAAAATCGCCGCTTATTTAACAAAAGAAGCCAAGGGAATGAAGTTGCTACCCAAGCAAGGAATCAAGGAAACTGAAGCTGATTTTGCCAAATACAAGATCTTAGGAAAAGTTAAAACCTCTCTGTTTAGCGTCAATGTAGCCTGGAACTTTACTCTTAATGCTGATCGCCAAATCACTACAGCCGAAATTAAGTTATTAGCATCTCCTCAAGAGTTACTCGGATTACAAAATAAACGCGATCGCTAATACTTTTTGACTAACTATAATCGGGGATCGAAGAATCCTAAATCCTCAGCAATCTGACAATCTCAAGCAGATACTTTTAATTGACAGATATTAATATCTCTATCTTTAGTCGAAGGTAAACCTAAATAGTTATCTATCTTGTTATAGTTCCCTGTCATGCCAAAAATCAATAGCTTAGTAACTAACAGCTTTAACAAGCTAAAGCTTAAAAAAATATAAATCGGAGATTGAAAAACAATATGGCTACAGGCACTTCAGAGCAAAATATATCGCGTGCGCTTGCTTCTTACGGTAATCTATCAACAGATGACAAACTAGCTTTGCTTTGGTACGTCTACACTAAGATGGGTACATCTGTAACTCCCGCAGCACCAGGAGCGGCAGCAGATGAAATCGTTGAGGGTTTGTTTAACCAAGTAAAAGAATTATCCCACGAAGAACAATTAGACGTGCAGCGTAAAATTATCGAATCGCAAGATAGTTTAATCTCGCGTGAGTATGGTTCTTTCAGTGAAAATAGCAAGCTATATTTCTGGTATCGTTTGGCACAAGGAATGGAAGCTGGAACAATTATTCCGATGCCAGATAACTATCAACCAAGCGGCGGTGTAACTGAGCTGCTATCGCAAATTGAAGCAATGGAATTTGACCAACAAATTACTTTTCTTAGAGATGCAGTAGTTGAGGCTGGTGCAGAACCAAAATCTGGTGCAGATATTTAATCTCTTCGCTTTTAGCTAACTTGATTGAGGTAGGCACAAAAACATAGTGATGCAGAAAAAAGCTAACTTTTGCGGTGTTTACCGCTAAATTTGCCAAGAAAGATTAATTATATGGATATTCGTTTTAGATACGAATATCCATGTTTTTTGCTAATTATATCTAAGTTGCCACGCCAAATTTTCTATCTTTAATTCTCAAACAGTTAGACTAAAAATGACTAATTTTTAATTGCATACGATCTCTGTCAATAGCTTTTATCTATAACCAGAATTGGTAAACTCGATCGCCATTAGAGCAAAAATTTAGGTATGGTACGTTTAGATAGATTTTCAACCGAGGCTGATAGTCTTTGGGTTGAGGCTTTAGGTTAAATGACTTGAAATTCAGTCTTACTTAGCTTAAAGATTACAGCTTAAAGCTTATAGCTGCTTAAAGGTGATTGCCATTCCATAGGAGATGTAATTGATGTCTGACAATCGAAGAAGCCAAGAAGTAACCCAAGGTAACCAGCGATCGCCAAATCGTGCCATGTTACGGGCAGTAGGTTTTGGCGACCATGATTTTAATAAGCCGATCGTTGGTTTAGCTAACGGGTATAGCACCATCACTCCCTGCAACATGGGCATAAATACCCTCGCATTACGAGCGGAAACGGCATTAAAAGACGCTGGGGCAATGCCTCAAATGTTCGGCACAATTACGATCAGTGATGGCATCTCGATGGGTACAGAAGGAATGAAGTATTCCCTGGTGTCGCGTGATGTAATTGCCGACTCGATTGAAACTGTCTGTAACGGACAGAGTATGGATGCGGTACTAGCTATTGGTGGTTGCGATAAAAATATGCCTGGGGCAATGCTAGCGATCGCCAGAATGAATATTCCGAGTATATTTGTCTACGGTGGCACAATTAAGCCAGGGAAACACAACGGCGAAGATTTAACCGTAGTCAGCGCCTTTGAAGCGGTAGGAAAATTTAGCGCGGGTAAAATTGATCAAGCTGAGCTAGATGCGATCGAACATAAAGCTTGTCCAGGTGCGGGTTCATGTGGCGGAATGTTTACTGCCAATACCATGTCCTCGGCATTTGAAGCGATGGGTATGAGCTTGCCTTATTCTTCGACGATGGCAGCCGAAGACGAAGAGAAAGCCGAAAGTACGGAAAAGTCTGCTTTTGCTCTGGTAGAAGCGATTAAGCAACAAATATTACCCAGTCAAATTCTGACTCGTAAAGCTTTTGAAAACGCCATAACTGTAATTATGGCCGTAGGCGGCTCGACTAACTCCGTCCTGCATTTATTGGCGATCGCTAATACGATCGGGGTTGAACTGACTTTGGACGATTTTGAAACTATTCGTAAGCGAGTCCCTGTAATCTGCAACCTCAAGCCATCTGGGCGATATGTGACTGTAGATTTGCACAATGCGGGGGGTATTCCTCAAGTAATGAAGATGCTGCTGGTACATGACTTATTGCATGGAGATGCTTTAACCGTCACTGGTAAAACTATTGCCGAAGTTTTGGCAGATATTCCTGAAAATCCTCCTACAGATCAGGATGTGATTCGTCAGTGGGATAATCCTGTATACCCAGAAGGACACTTGGCAATTCTTAAAGGTAATTTGGCTAGTGAAGGCTCGGTAGCTAAAATCAGTGGCGTAAAAAACCCGGTAATTACTGGTCCGGCTAGAGTATTTGAATCAGAGGAAGAATGTTTATCGGCAATCTTAGACGGCACAATCAAAGCTGGTGATGTAATTGTGATCCGTTACGAAGGTCCTAAAGGTGGCCCAGGAATGCGAGAAATGCTAGCTCCCACCTCCGCTATTATTGGTGCTGGATTAGGTGACTCAGTAGGCTTAATTACCGATGGTCGTTTCTCTGGCGGGACTTACGGCATGGTTGTCGGTCATGTTGCCCCCGAAGCTGCCGTAGGCGGAACAATTGCTTTAGTTCATCAAGGAGATAGTATTACTATTGATGCTCGACAAAAATTGTTACAGCTTAATGTTGATGAAGCAGAATTAGCTCAACGCTATAGCCAATGGAAGCAACGCCAGACTAAATATCCCAGAGGTGTTTTGGGTAAATATGCCAAACTAGTTTCTTCTAGTAGTTTGGGTGCAGTAACCGACTTAAATTTGCATAGCTAAAACTAAATTTAGAGGAAAACAGGGGCATTAATTTGCCCCATAGCTATTTATATTCTCAATCGATATCTCTTATTTATTTCTTACAGTTAGTTTAATTTTTAGCATTTGTTACCAATTTCAACTAGGATAAAATACGAACAGAATACATCCTGTATTTGACTGAGGAACATGGCTAGAACCTACAGGATAGTGAATAAATGTGCCAGCTTCGTAATCGCGATCGCCATCATTAAATATTCCCTCGACTACAAAAATTTCTTCTGAGCTAGTGGAGTAAGGCTTAAATAAGGTAACTATTAAGCTGTCA
>JAIMKV010000026.1 GCA_020692205.1 Myxosarcina sp. GA_180221_E-2-1-MAG-40_15 | reverse complement strand
CCACCCTAACATCCGCTATTCAGGCAATCTGGGTTTTCCGTTTTGAAAACGGAGAACTCCAAAGGCTTGCTCAGTCTCTTTTTCAACACTTTGCTGTGAGGGAATAATAACTGACCTAAGCGGTCAGAATTATCCCTAATAATTGAACCGCACCAAGAAGAATAGCTTAGCTAAAAGCTAATGGCTAATGGCTAATGGCTAAACCAATAAATCAATCCGATCGACATAGCTTTTTTCATCCTTAATGCCAAGAATTATCTTAGATATTAGGGTGTGATAAATTTCTCGCTTCTGCGCTTCGGGCAGGGTTTCCCAGTATAGAGGATTTTGAAATACCGATTCTAGAAGCTCGGCTCTACTTAGGCTGACTTCAGTTTCAATTACCTCCAAGCTTTTTAGTTTGTCGATTTCGAGCTTGGTTTGCTCGATAGACTTTCTAATTGCCTCATTTTGCAGCGGTAAATTAAGCAGCCCCACTAGCTGCTTAGAAAGTGCGACCTCTTGGGGATTTACTTTTGTCTCTGTCGGTTTAGTGGCCAGATCTTTAATCTGCTGGTGTTTTTTAATTAACTGTTCGACTACGGCAGCTTCGACTAACTCAGAACGAATTGGCTTGGATTTACAGTTATTTCTGATGTTTTTGCATTTGAAATAGTAATAATTTCTCTGTCTGCCCCTGTTACCGCATTTAGCCGAATAGCAAGCGCCACCACAAAGCCCACAAAAGATTAATCCAGTCAGAGGGTATTTAGCTACAGATCCTTTGGCAGAAAAAGGGTTAGCCTTGCCAGAAATTATCTTTCCCAGACGCTGAAATTCTGTAATGCTCATTAATGGTGCGTGGTTATTGAAAATAGTTACCTGTCGTTCTGTTCCCTTGAGGTAAACCAAGTTGCCAATTAAAATCTCATTTCTCAGCAAATTAGTTAAACCTGAAACTGAGAAAAATAGCGGTTTACGGTGAATATGGGGATTGTTGGTATGGGGATTGAGCTTTTTTTTTCTAATTCGTCGTTTCTTTGGCTGTAAATTTTCCGAGTTAAATCGACAAATTCCATATTTGCTATGGACAGCTTTAACTACCTGATTGAGGCTGCCAAGTTCAAAAGCCAGACAGATAATCTCCTGCAAAATATTGCCATAACTGAGAATTTCCTTAGTTTCTATCAGGCAAACCGTTGGCGTAAGATCTAATTCTGGTTTGCGATCGCTATTTAAAACATAGCCAAAAGGAGTAAATACGCTGATTTTTTTGTTTCTCAAGTCCTGCCAATTTCTAATATTCCTTTCCTGAATCTTCTCGTACTCCCATTCGGCAAAAAGCCCGTCCAGACTATATTGTCGCCTGGCTTCAGAAGTTTCGAGATTTAGCTCTCCTCTAGATTCCAACAGGTGTAGCTTAACTCCTTTTTTCCTGAGTAATCTGCCAAAAAGCTGAGACTCTACGCTGTCTCGGTGCATCCTAGTCTGGTTAGGAGTTCCTATTTCAGTGTATTTCTGCGTCTTTATTGCTTCAATCAGCTTCAGATAATTCTCGCGGTTGGGGTTTGCGCCACTGTCAAAATCCCAGTAAATATCGTCCTCATGGCATCCCCACTCAATTGCTGATTGCCAACAGCGATCGAAGCCCAATTTGTCCAAAGCAGTGTCGCGAGCTGAGAATCTAAAGTAAAATGCTTTCATCTTTCTATTAGCTTTTAGCTATTAGCTTTTAGCTTTTAGCCTTCTACGCTATCCAGTCACTACGACCTGCGGTGACGCGCGATGCGAAGCGAGTCCTTTAGGGAAGCTAATCCGTAATTGGCTACGCTGATTAATTAGTGCAGGGCTTAGCCCGTAACGGCTGCGTCGACCGAAGGAAAGCTAAAAGCTAAGGGCTAAAAGCTAAGAGCTAATAAAAGACTACCATGCGGTCGTCAAAAAACCGTTATTAAAGGAAACCTCGCCATAAAACAAATAATCTCCTAATAGCTGAGGATTTAACTGTTCTGATGCGGCTAAAATCCCAACGCTAATCGGTAAATCAAAGCATGGTCCCTCTTTGCGTAGATCAGCAGGAGTAAGATTAATCACAATTTTACGCACGGGAAAAGCAAAATCGGCATTTTTAAGCGCAGCCTTGACTCGTTCTCGAGATTCTTGAATTGCCACATCAGGTAATCCGACCACAATAATTTTCGGCAGTCCTCCTGAAACATCGACCTCAACACCTACTTTAACTGCGTTAATACCTACGATTGCTGCGCTCCAAACCCTTGCCAACATGAATTAATCTAAAACCATTTCATCTACTCCAGCCTATGCTTCAATTACAGGATTGTCTAACCGCAAATTTACTACTTTTTTGCTTGATCTGTCTATTTGATTAGTAATATGGAATCAATAATTTAATTGATACTGATACTTTATAACTACTTTGGGGAACAATAAAATTGATGATCATCTGACATAGCTGAATTTTAAAAGCTAAAAGCTAAAAACCAGTCCATTTGAACGAAGCTATTTCACATCAGGCGTATTTAAATTATTTAAGTAGCATTGCTGCACGACTATTTTTTGAAAATCAATTTTAATTGATGTTCAGAGCAACATGGATACAAATCATCACCAAAATCAGACCATGGATTTAGATCGAGTTCACCACATACTAGTAATTGAAGATCCTTCTTTTGAAAGAGAAATTCATCTTGATGCTGCTACTTACTCCGTTGGTCGTCATTCTAGTAATGATATTGTTCTTTCCTGCCAGAAAACTTCGCGCAATCATGCCACTCTTCTTAGAAGAACAGATGTTAAAACTAATCAATGCTCCTATTGGATTTTAGATGGAGATTTGCAGGGCAATAGAAGCAGAAACGGCATCTATATTAATGGAAAAAAAAGTTTAGTTCATGAATTGCAGCCTGGGGATGTGGTGCATTTTAGCGGGGATGCTTCGGTAAGATATAAAATTTCTTCCGAGCCACCAGATAATACTTCAAAGTCAAAAGATATTAACTCACCTCATCTTAGTCCACCATTAAATGGTGTAATTAATCGAGACACCTTTATCAATAAAGAGACGGTTGTTACTCCTGAAGCAAAGAGCAGTTATAAAAGTCATAAACCAGTTGAAGATGCGCCAAATACATCTTTAGCTGAACTGAGTCCCCAGCCAATTATCGAAATAGATTTATATGGCAATATTACCTACATAAATTCAGCAGGAATTATTCACTTTAAAGATATTCATCATCAAAAACTACACCATCCTCTACTAGAAAATCTAATTGCTCAATATCATCAGGGACATGACAATGTAATTAGCCGAGAAATTACCATAGAAGACAAAACTTTCTGGCAAACTGCTCATTATCTACCTGAAAAAAGAGTAATTAGAAACTATATTACAGATATCAGTCAGCAGAAAACATTAGCAGCCGAGTTACAGCAGACTAAATCTCTTTATAGTCAGATAACTCAACAAATCTTTGAGGGAATTATTTTAGTTGAATCAGCCACGAAGCAGATAGTTGAAGTTAATCCTGCCTGTAGTGAGTTACTAGGTTATTCTGATATTGAATTGTTGCAGATGAATATCTATGAGCTGGTTAGTGAATCGGAAAAATTTGCTTCAGTTCTACGGAGAATCATAGCTGAGAAAAATGGTTTAGAAGGAGAGTATCTGTTGCGCCATCAGAACAGCAGTCTGATTAAAGCGAGAATTCGCCTAGATTTAATCAAGCTTGGCTCGGAGGAGAAAATCTGCTTGGTTATCTGTAACTTTACCACCAATACTTCGATAGAAATTAGCCCCAAACCAGCAATAGATTTATCGAGAAGAGATTTATTTAATCAACAATTATTGACGGCGATCGCTAGCGCTAAAAGAAGTCAAAAGCTTTTAGCAATTATGTTCTGTAAGCTAGAATTTTTGCCTGATATAAATGCTACTTTTGGAGCAGAAAAAAGTAACAAATTACTATTAGCTTTGGAGAAAAGATTAAGTACTTGCTTACGCGCAGGAGATACGGTTATTCGTTGGCAAGAAGATAAATTTGCCTTGTTATTACCTCAAGTTAGTGATCTAGAAGAAGTAATCAAAATTAATCAACGAATCAGTCAATCTATTAAGCAATCTTTTATCTTAGGAAAAACTCAGGCGACGATCGATAATGCTACAGGAATTGCAATTTATCCTCAAGATGGAGTCGATCCAGAAATCTTGTTAGCTAGTGCCAATACAGCCTTAGAACGCGCTTGTAACAATAAAAGCAGTTATCAATTTTATGATGAAGCAATGAATTCTCAAGCCTTGGTAGCTTTAGAATTAGAAAGTTTATTAGAACAAGCTATAAATCGAGAGGAATTTCAACTTTATTATCAGCCCCAAATTGACATTAGCAGCGGCATAATTGTAGCCATAGAAGCTTTGCTGCGTTGGGAACATCCAGAATTAGGTTTGGTTGCACCAGGAAATTTTATCAAATTAGCTGAAAAAACTAAACTAATTGTACCAATTGGGGAATGGACAATTCGCACTGCCTGTACCCAGAATAAGCAGTGGCAAACTCAAGCTTTGCCTTCATCCAAAATTACTGTTAGCTTGTCTTTGGTTCAATTCCAGCAATCAAGCCTGCCGCAGAAAATTGCCGAGATCTTGGCCGAAACTGAATTAGATGCCAGCTTATTAGAATTGGAAATTAATGCGGCAACCTTGATGGATAATATAGACCATAGTCGACACTTGGTTAACCAATTAAAAGATTTAGGAGTTTCAATTGCGATCGACGGCTTGACCACAGGATTTTTAGCTTTGGAATATCTCAAGCAAATTCCCCTTGATACTTTAAAAATAGATCGCTTTTTGGTTCAGCAACTTACCGATAGTCCTCAAGATTTAGCCATTGTGAGGGCATTAATTGAATTAGGCAAAGGTTTTAAGTTGAGAATAGTCGCTGAAGGTGTCGAAACTCAAGAGCAAGTTGAATTGTTACGTAGCTTGAATTGTAATTATATGCAAGGATTTTGGTTTGGTCGTCCTTTAGCTGCAAACGAAGCTAGCAAACTGCTACAGCTTAACGATTCAGAAGAAGCCATGGCGAAACCTAAAGAGGCGGAAGTATTGTCATCAGCCGAAGAAAGAGCAGAAACTGATTTTGATTCTCACTAAGAGAGATCAATAAACATGATCCTCAAAAAATTCAGATCTTAAGCTGACAACAATATAAGTGGTATAGTCAATCCAATTGAATACATTGCCCAGATTATGGAAACTAATGGTAGCAAGCCCGCTACAGATTACGATTGCCTATTTGACCAAATCCAAAAATTAGTTTTGTGTCATTCCCCTAGCGGAATGGAAACCGAGGTAGATCGAACAATAATAGAACAGTTTCAGGCTTTAAACATAGACACTTGGCAGGATCGCTCAGGCAACGTAATTGCGAAAATTCCTGGTCAATCCGATAGAGCGATCGCGATTACCGCCCACAAGGATGAAATCGGCATGATTGTTAAGTCCATTGATGCCGATGGTTGTTTACAGGTGCGCCGTTTGGGAGGTTCATTTCCTTGGGTGTATGGCGAAGGAGTAGTTGATATTTTAGGCGATCAAGAAGTTATTAGCGGTATTCTCTCTTTCGGTTCTTGTCACGTTTCTCATGAGTCACCCCAAAAATCCCAGCAGATAGACACTCCGTTAATTTGGGAAGATGCTTGGGTAGAAACCAAGTCTAGTCTTGAAGAATTAGCTGCTTTAGGTGTACGCCCTGGTACTAGGGTAGTCATCGGCAAACACCGTAAACAGCCTTTTCGCCTCAAAGACTATATTGCTAGCTATACCCTAGACAATAAAGCTTCTGTAGCTATTTTGCTCTCTCTGGCATCAAAGCTAGCTCAGCCTCCTGTAGATATCTATTTAGTAGCATCAGCCAAGGAAGAAGTCGGCGCAATTGGCGCACTATACTTTACCCAAAACCAGACTTTAGATGCCCTGATTGCCTTAGAGATTTGTCCCCTAGCCGATGAATACCCAATTGAATCTGGCATTGCCCCTGTCTTATTATCTCAAGATAACTACGGCGTTTATGACGAATTTCTCAATGCTGAAATTCGTACCGCAGCATCTAAAGCCGGAATTCCGCTACAGTTAGCCGTAATCGATGGTTTTGGTAGCGATGCCTCGATCGCGATGAAGTTTGGTCATGTTTCCCGGGGTGCTTGTTTAAGTTTTCCCACCCAAAATACCCACGGTTATGAAATTGCTCATTTAGGTGCGATCGCCAACTGTATTGAAATTTTAGCTACCTACTGTATGACTGTCTAATTTTTGGTCATGAATGATCGCGCTTCCCTAAATTTAGAACAACTAATAACTGAGTTAAGGCAATCTCTGAGCATAGTTTACAAACAAGATATTCAAATTGCTAGCGAGATTTTAGCATTACCAACTAGTAGTTTTAATAGTTCGATTAGAGTAGGGGATGACTGCGCTGCTATACCCGACGGTGATGGCTATACTCTTTTGGCAGCCGAAGGAATCTGGCACATTTTAGTCGAGCAAGATCCTTGGTTTGCTGGTTGGTGTGCGGTGATGGTGAACGTCAGCGATATTGCTGCTATGGGAGGCAGAGCGATCGCTCTTTTCGGTTTCATACTTCAAATCAGCAACGCCCATTTTTCTTTGAGCGAATCTTAATTTAGCCGATCGCGATCGCGGATTAGCTCGTTGTTCGTCTGGTTGAGCCGTAATCGGTTTTTTGGTAATTACGTCTAATAGTTCGTTGTCACGGAAACGATGCTTGACAATGCGATCTTCCAAGCTATGAAAGCTAATAATGCCAATTTTGCCTCCAGGTTTGAGCCAGTTTGGAGCGAGATCAATAAATTTCTCTAGGGACTTTAATTCTTGATTTACTTCGATCCGCAACGCCTGGAAAGTTCGTGTAGCCGGATGAATTCTCCCATGGCGATATTTACCAGGAACCGTAGCAGCGATCGCCTCTGCTAGTTCTGTCGTAGTTTTGAAGGGGCGATTTTGCACTATCTTTTTCGCAATACGACGCGCAAATCTTTCTTCGCCATATTGATAAATCAAATCAGCCAAAGCTACTTCTTGCCAATGGTTAACAATCTCGGCAGCGGTAATTCCTGTAGAGCGATCCATCCGCATATCTAAAGGTGCAGTGTGGCGAAAACTAAAGCCTCTTTCGGCAACATCTAATTGAGGCGAACTCACCCCTAGATCTGCGATAATTCCCGTAAACAGTAAGCCATTTGGCTCATAACTGGCAAAATTTCCTTGCCAAAAACTTAACTGCTGAGGATAATAATGAGCTAATCTAACTTTAACTGCTGCGATCGCCATAGCATCTCGATCTATGGCGATTAGCTTTAGATTTTCTTCTTGAGCGAGAATTAATTCACTGTGTCCCCCACCTCCAGTGGTGGCATCTAAATATATGCTTTTGGGCAATATATCTAGTTCGGCAATCAATTCGCGACTTAACACAGAACGATGATTAAATGCTGCTGCTTTCTGTGTTTCCACTAAATTAATCTCCTACAAATCTTAATTAAGATTTTATAACCTAAGTCATGGAAGATACCAATTTATTTGAAATTTGCGGTTACAATACAATTAGTATCAAGAATAAATATTATTGTTTATTCTAATACTCATTTTCAAACCGTTTATCAAGATCAAGCTAAATTGATTACAATTTATATATGGAAGTTAGCCAACGCCCAGGAAAAGTCGAAGAACCTCCTGGTCATAGGTGGGCAGGAATCTTAGGAACGGGAGTTGCGGTAGTTACCTTAATTCTACCTCTAGTGATGATTGCCTCGTATTCTCCGTTTAGCGACAGCGCACAACCTGCCCCTACAACAATTTATCAACCTCAAATTAAACCTAACCCAATGAAATAAGAAAGAATTACCACGCTCCAGATTCTTGATTATTAAAGCCTAAAGCCATGGGATAGTTAAATCTTCAACCATTCCATGGCGTTTAAGTGTAGCTATTAATATCTTCTTGTAACCAATCTTCTACGGGTTTGCCATCTTTACGCTGTAATTTAATCTCTCGCATTACAATTAAACCCGATCCTGGGGGTGCAGGTTTTTCTGCAAAAGAAATTTCATAATCATCTGGGTTTTCATTACGCTCCCTCAGCCAGTCCTGCACTTTGATTGCACAGAAGAAAGATTGTCCCTGCTCGAACATCCGACTAATTTGCAGCGACAGGCTATGAATATTTAAACGAGCCATAATTTCAGTTATCAGTTATCAGTTATCAGTTATCAGTTATCAATATCATAATTAATTGTTTGCTTACTATGGAAAAAAATGTTTGACTTGCTAATATCTAATTCTTGGGTCAATATAAGCATTAATAATGTCGATCGCAATACTGGCAATCACGACAATAATACCAAAAAATACCATCACCCCTTGTACAGTTGGATAGTCTCGCAAAGATATTGCTTCATATAGTCTGTTCCCTAATCCTGGCCAAGAAAAAGTTACCTCGGTCAATACCGCACCACCCAGCAAAGCAGCAAAAGTCAAGCCCAAAACTGTAATTACAGGAATTAAGGCGTTTTTCAGCGCGTGGTTAATCAAAATTGTTCTTTCGCCAATTCCTCTGGCTCTGGCTGCTTCTACATAATCAGCCTGTAAAGTTTGCTTGAGATTCACCCGTACAATACGTTCAAAAATTCCACTTAAGAGTAAACCCAAAGTTAGGCTAGGTAATGCTAAGTAATGCAGTGTATTGATTAGCATTCCTAGATCTCCAGCAATTAGACTATCAATTATGTATAGTCCTGTAACATCAGGAGGAGTAGCTTCACTAACTGGAAAACGAGTCCCTAAAGGAAACCAACCTAAATTAACTGCAAAAATTAACTGCAACACCATTCCTACCCAAAATAAAGGCAAAGAGTAAGTAATAATACCAAACAACCTTCCCCCAGCATCGAGAAAATTATTCTCGGAGGAAGCGGAAATGATGCCAACAAAAACACCTACTACTACTGCCACGATCATGCTGCATAAGGAAAGCTCGACGGTAGCAGGAAAATATTCTTTAATTACCTCCCAAACCGATAAACCACGACTGCTTAAAGAGCTACCTAAATCGAAACTAAGCAGATCTTTGAGGTAGTCTAAATATTGCTGCCATAAAGGATTGGTTAAACCTAATTGCGCTCGCAAAGCTGCTTTAGCTGCTTCCGGAGCGCGACTACCCAAAATTGCATCAGCTGGGTCGCCAGGGGTTGCCCTCAAAAGCAAGAACACGATAGTAGCAATTGTCAGCAACATTAAAGGGGCAAGGAGCAAGCGAATCAAAATGTAAGATTGCAGAGCCTTAGAGCGAGACATGGTTCAGCCATAATAAATTGTCTTATTAGTTATAGCAGTCGCAAATCTCATTTGGAAAATTAGCTGCCCTAGCTGAGTTTTTTGGATGCTTATTCGCTATTCGACCCAATTCCCAGCTCTTTCTTGCTTTTTTTGAGGTCTTTCCATAAGGATTTGATTTGCTTGTATGCCTGATCTGGAGACAGCTTACCGCCAGTTTCTAAATTACAGATGTAGCTAATTTTTTGAGCAAACTCCTGCAAGTTAGAATTAAAAACCAAGTTCTCGGGTTTGACATTCCCGTGATAGGAATGACGTGGATGAAGAAAATCATATTTTTGGTTATCGTTCATAGTTGTGGGATATTTTATTAGACGATTTATAGCAACTCTGTATTCAAGCTGCGATTAGCTTAACAATTTTTAAAACTACTTTTTGGCAAGAGATAAACACAAAAGTTGCGTGATGACGCTACTATAAACTGGGTTTTATTTTAAATAATAACAATTTATTTAAGTCTTGTTAACCTTTTCTTAACTTAAATTGTTGACCCAGCTTTTCGCTGTCCATCAATCGCCAGATTTTTTAGTAGCTATACCAAATGTCACAATCAGAAAAACTTTACGAAGGCAAGGCAAAAATTCTTTATACTACAGCAGACCCTGAGATCTTGCTAACCGTATATAAAGATGACGCTACTGCTTTCAACGCTCAGAAGCGAGGGCAAATTCAGGGCAAAGGAGCAATCAATTGCCAAATTACTGCGGCGCTGTTTGAATGGTTAGGATCGCAGAATATTCTGACTCACTACATAGACTGTCCTGAACCCAACCAAATGAGAGTCAAAGCGGTTACCATTGTGCCTATAGAAGTAGTAGTTAGAAATATTGCCGCTGGAAGTCTTTGCCGTCAAACAGGACTGCCAGAAGGTAAAATTTTAGCTTCACCTTTAGTGGAATATTATTATAAAAATGATGAATTAGGCGATCCCCTGCTCACTCGCGATCGCATTTTCTTGTTGAATTTAGTTGACCCACAAAGGCTACCAGAAATTGATAATATGGCACGTAAAATAAATCAAAATCTACAAAGTTTTTTTGATCAATGTGACATTACTCTGGTAGACTTCAAACTAGAATTTGGCATTGATGCTCAAGAAAATTTACTTTTGGCAGACGAAATTAGTCCTGATACCTGTCGTCTCTGGGACAAGCATGAAACCGATCCCCAAGCTAAAATAATGGATAAAGATCGGTTTCGTAAAGATTTGGGTCAAGTAGAAACAGCGTATCAAAAAGTTCAACAGCGAGTTTTAGCCCGGTTAAAGCAGTGGCGATAATATTTAATCTAATATTAGTTGTTTTTATCAAGTATTTAACCTTAATGTTTCAATCTCAGCAAAAATAATTAATTAATCAAAATAGGGAACATCAAGTAATATCAATAGTCATATTTTTTTACATAGTTGGCTAACCAACTATAAAAGACGAAAATACTACTGTTTGGCAAACCATAGTCTTGTTTTAGCCAGATCAAGTGCAGGTGAGACAGTTGTGAGTTAAATTAGCCACAGATTATTAGGTGACGAAGTAGAGCCTCCGCAAGAGGCAATAATGTTCTCTTGCTGCTCTAAGGCTTTGCCATCTACTCTGCTAGTACTTCGCCCAAGGACTTTGGAATTTGGTTCGGCTGAGAAAGCAAGCTCGGCGAATCTGATCCAACAGACTAACCTTGTCTCATCACTATTTGTCCGCTGCGACCGTTGGTTAATTCGAGGCAAAATCATCATCAAAATTATTAACTTGCAGCAATTCTCTATCTGGTGTGTGGAAGTGTTAATCGAACCGAAAAAAGTGCGTCTATCTCCTACCCTTATTACCATCTTGGCAACAACTCTGACCTTGGCAATGTCTTTACCGAGCAAAGCAGAGCCAAAGCGTTTTGAGCATCAAGCAAAAAATGTGGTATTTACTACTGATGGTGCAGCTTTACTACAAAATATTAAGCCAACTAAAATAGCTCAAAATCAAAATACTAACCCAGAATTACCTTTGCCTGCCGACTCTGATCCACAGGTCGATCCAAATATACAGCTGCCTGAAATTACACCACCAGAATCAGAACCCCCGCAGGGTGAAAATGAAGTCCAACCGTCGGAAGATTCAGAAAATACGCCGCCTCAATCAGCTAACGAACCTCGCGTATTAGTAGCAGAAGTAGTAGTAGAAGGAGCAGACGAAGAATTAGAAGACATAGTTTATGCAACTATTGGCACTGAACCAGGACGAACCACTACCAGAACTCAGTTGCAAGAAGATGTCAACGCCGTATATGCCACTGGTTTCTTTCAAAACGTCGAGGTAACTCCTGGAGATACTCCTTTGGGGGTAAGAATTACTTTTGCCGTAGAACCCAATCCTGTCTTAAGTGACGTAAATGTGCAAACTATTGCTCAGGGAGATGAAAGTGCAGTTTTACCACCAGAGAAAGTTGATGAGTTTTTTGGAGCAAGTTATGGTCAGATTCTGAATTTGCGAGAATTGCAGGCAGGTATTATTAGAGTCAATGAATGGTACAGCAAAAACGGTTATGAACTGGCGCAGGTTGTTGGTGCGCCTCAGGTAAGTCCAGAAGGACAAGTGACCATAGTTGTTGCCGAAGGAGTCATTGAAGATATTCAAGTTAGATACTTTGATGAAGATGATGAACCAATTGAAGGAAAAACCCGCGAATTTATCGTAACCAGGGAAGTAGAGTTATCACCAGGAGACGTGTTCAAGCGGGACACGGCTCAAAGAGATTTGCAGCGGGTTTTTGGACTAGGAATTTTTGAAGATGCGCGTTTTTCTTTTAGTCCAGGAACCGATCCTAGTAAAGTCATAGTTAACATTGATGTTGTTGAAGGTAGCAGCGGCTCAATTGCTGCGGGGGCTGGATATAGCTCAGATAGTGGCTTATTTGGTACAGCGAGTTACAGGCAGCAAAACTTTGGTGGCAATAATCAGACTTTGGGAACAGATATACAGATTGGTTCAGACAATTTGCTCTTTGACGTTAACTTTACTGACCCCTGGATTGCAGGCAGCGAAAGCCGCACGTCATATACGGTAAATGCTTTTCGTCGTCGCTCGATTTCCCTCGTATTTAATGGGGAAAACGATATTAACACTGATATCGGCAATGATTCGCCCCGTGTAGTTCGTACTGGAGGCGGGATCAACTTTGCCCGTCCTTTGCCCAGCGATCCTTTTGCCAGAAGAGATTGGACTCTATCTACAGGATTTCAATACCAACGCATCGAAGTCAAAAATAGTGATGGAGAAGTATCTCCTTTGTCAAGACCTCAAACTTTTACCGATCCTGATACTGGTCAAGAAGTTACGTCAGAGCCGTTTAATCTCGCTTTTAGCGATGATGGTACAGACGATCTATTCTCTTTACGTTTTGGTGCAACTCGCGATCGCCGTAACAACCCTCTGCAACCTACCAGAGGTTCAATACTGAGGCTAGGAACAGAGCAAACCATCCCAATTGGTTCGGGCAGTATTCTCTTCAATCGACTCAGAGCTAACTATAGCCAATATTTTCCGATTGATATCGTGCCTTTTGGTGGTGATACCGAAGCATTAGCTTTCAATATTCAAGCAGGAACAATTGTGGGCGATGTACCTCCTTATGAAGCATTTATTTTGGGGGGCAGCAATTCTGTTCGCGGTTTTAATGACGGTGAAGTCGGTAGTGGTAAAAGTTATTTTCAGGCTACAGCAGAATATCGGTTTCCAATTTTTAGAATTGTCGGTGGCGCATTGTTCTTTGATTACGGGACAACTTTAGGTTCTGATGATAATGTCCCAGGAAATCCCTCGGTGGTCAGAGAACTTCCTGGTAGCGGATATGGTTATGGTTTAGGGGTTAGGGTACAGTCTCCTCTAGGCCCAATTCGGGTAGACTATGCCATTAATGATGACGGTGATGGCCAGATTCAATTTGGCATTGGCGAAAAATTTTAATTTGTGGAGGTAAACGGTTGTTTGCCCAAAGCTATGGAAAGTACGATCGCAAGAGAGTTTAGATTGTCGGGAGTGGGATTACATTTAGGAGAAAATGCCACTGTTAGAGTAATGCCTGCCAATTCTGGAGATAGTCGCTATTTTGTGCGGGTAGATTTATCTGATGCGCCGAAGATTCCTGCTCAAATTAATGCGGTAGGACAAACCACCCTGTCTACTGAATTAAGGGTCGAAACAGCTAGGGTTAGAACCGTAGAACATCTCCTGGCTTCTCTAGTGGCTTGTGGGATAGATAATGCCCGGATCGAAGTGGATTGCGAAGAAATACCTTTGCTAGATGGATCGGCGAAAAACTGGTGTGAGGCGATCGCTCAAGCGGGAATCGTTTACCATGAGACAACTCCAGTTGCTCAAAGCTCCATTACTCCAACAGAACCAATCTGGATTAGAGAGAATGATTCTTTTGTTGCGGCTTTGCCTGCACGCCAAACTCGCTTCACCTATGGCATCGATTTTCCTTATCAAGCAATTGGTAATCAGTGGCATAGCTGGAGTCCTGCCGAAGCCAATTTTGCGACTGAAATTGCCCCTGCTCGTACTTTTGGTTTTGCCGAACAAATAGAACAGCTACAGCGCTCAGGTTTAATTAAGGGGGGAAATCTGACCAATGCCCTAGTTTGTAGTCATCAGGGGTGGGTTAATCCTCCGCTAAGATTTACGAATGAACCAGCCCGTCATAAACTATTAGATTTAGTAGGAGATCTTAGTTTATTGGGTCAATTACCAACGGCTCATCTGATTGCTTACAAAGCCAGTCATAAACTGCATACCCAACTGGCAATTAAATTAGCCGAAACTAGATAGCCTGATCTTTATCCCAGCTACGCTGCTTTAAAATCAAGAAAATAAGCAAATATAAATTAAATCTCTAATGGTTACTGTCAACGATTCTGTTTTGTCAACTCACGATTCTGAGCTAAAAACAACCTTTAATATTCAAGAAATTCAGCAGCTATTGCCCCATCGCTATCCATTTGCCCTGGTAGATCGCATTATTGACTATGTACCAGGAGAAAAGGCTATAGGCATCAAAAACGTTACTTTTAATGAACCCTTCTTTCCTGGACATATTCCCGATTTTCCTTTAATGCCAGGAGTATTAATGGTAGAAGCTATGGCACAGGTGGGAGGAATTGTTTTGGTTCAGTTGCCAGGCATGACTGGTAAGTTTTTTGCTTTTGCTGGAATTGATAAAGTTCGTTTTCGTCGTCCAGTAACCCCTGGCGATCGCTTGACTATGACCGTAGAATTGCTGTCACTAAAGCAAAATCGTATTGCCAAAATGCAGGGCAGAGGTGAAGTAGACGGAGAATTGGCAGTAAAAGGAGAAATGATGTTTTCTTTAATTGAAAAATAAATTGAGCATTCAGTTGGAGTAAGATTGCAGTTTAATCAAGATAGTCAAGCATTATTGACAACCCAACTAGAAATTAGTTTGATTAAGTCTGTGGATCTAAATTAGATAAGTTATCATCGTGCATAATTTGGGATTAGCTAGAAGATAAGTCTGGAAATCATATATTGATGATCACTTACTCTTCAAACTATCGATTCATTCTTTGTCGAACTCGCCTAATAGCTAATCCTTCAACATCCATCAAGCTATAGCCTCTAGGAGAATTGATCTTGACCGCCTTAATTCATCCCACTGCTGTGATTAATAATCATGCCCAACTACATCCGACCGTGCGCGTCGATCCTTATGCAGTAATTGGTGGTCAGGTCAGTATCGGCGCAAATACTATCGTGGGTAGCCATGCCATTATTAATGGGCTAACTACAGTTGGCAAAGACAATCAGATTTTTCCTGGGGCAGCGATTGGTTTAGAACCTCAAGATTTAAAGTATCAAGGGGCAAATAGTCAAGTAATAATTGGCGATCGCAATCGCATCCGCGAATATGTCACCATTAACCGCGCTACCAATGAAGGCGAGGCAACCGTAATTGGTGACGATAATCTATTGATGGCGTATAGTCATGTCGGTCACAACTGTATTATCGACAACGAAGTGGTAATTGCCAATAGCGTAGCGATCGCCGGTCACGTTCACCTAGAGTCAATGGCGATCATTAGTGGTGTCTTAGGTATTCATCAGTTTGTCCATGTTGGTCGTATGGCAATGGTCGGGGGAATGAGCCGAATCAGCCGAGATGTACCTCCCTATATGATGGTAGAGGGTAATCCTGCTCGGGTGCGATCGCTCAATCTAGTTGGCTTAAAAAGACGTGGTGTTACAAAAGAGGAAATTCAACAGCTCAAAAAAGCGTTTCATCTACTTTACCTACAGCAGATGCCGCTCCAAGATGCGATCGCTCAGCTCGATCTACTGTCTGATAATCCACATATTCAGCATTTACAGAAATTTATGCAATCTTCTCTGACTGATAATCGAAGAGGTTTGATTGGCGGCAAATAGGAACGTGTAATTCATCTATACACATATCACACCATATTTTTTAGTTGTAAGAATAAATTTGTTCTTAAGCTTAAAATATATACATGCCGAAAAAATAAGTATTATATTTTAATTCAAATAAATTTGATCTTTTCCCCAGCCATGCTGACTCAGCAAAAAGAGTCAAAAGATTGATATTTAGCTATCCCAGTAATTTGATCTGTTAAATTATGGCAATAACTATTTTTTTTTAGTTAGGCTGGAGCTATCCTGAAATTTTATATTACTTAACTCTAGTAGGCATGTAGCGATAAATATATAAACAAGATAAACAACTATGGAAAATTGTCAGATTGAGAAGCGAGCAGAATTAGAAATTACCCCAGTTAGCAAGTTGAGCAACCGTAAGCAGAAAAAGAAAAAGGCTACTTCTATCGGTCGGTTAGCTGCGGGTTGGATGATTTTGCAAACCTTGTTCCTGGCAACTCCTACTCTAGCTCAACAAAAGTCAGAAAATACTTTAAGCTACAGTCAGTTTTTAGAGAAACTAGAAAACGACCAGGTTACTAAAGTAGAGATTGATGAAACTACCAGCACAGCTAGTGTAGTCTTAAAAGAACAATCTCAAGACGATCCTCCTAGAGAAGTAGTGCTATTCGAGCGCAATCAAGATTTAATTCCTAAGATTAGAGCCAAAAATGTCGACTTTAGTATCACATCTTCAATAGACCGCTCTACAACCATTGGAGTTTTACTGAACTTACTAATTATTTTGGTTTTGTTATCAGGATTAATTATGATTTTACGACGTTCTGCTAATGCCTCTGGTCAAGCGTTGAGCTTTGGTAAATCCAAAGCTAAGTTTCAGATGGAGGCAAAGACAGGCATTCAATTTGATGATGTAGCGGGTATCGAAGAAGCCAAAGAGGAACTACAAGAAGTTGTTACCTTTCTTAAAGAGCCAGAAAGATTTACGGCGATCGGGGCAAAAATTCCGCGTGGTGTTTTGTTAGTTGGGCCTCCTGGGACTGGTAAAACTTTGCTTGCCAAAGCGATCGCTGGTGAAGCTGGGGTACCTTTCTTTAGTATTTCTGGTTCTGAGTTTGTCGAAATGTTTGTCGGTGTCGGTGCATCCCGCGTCCGCGATTTATTTAAAAAAGCTAAGGAAAACGCTCCCTGTATTGTCTTCATTGACGAGATTGATGCAGTAGGTCGCCAAAGAGGTGCTGGCATCGGCGGTGGGAACGATGAGCGAGAGCAGACTTTAAACCAATTGCTGACCGAAATGGATGGCTTTGAAGGAAACAGTGGCATCATCGTGATTGCTGCGACTAACCGTCCCGACGTTTTAGATAAAGCGTTAATGCGACCTGGTCGTTTTGACCGTCAGGTAATCGTTGACTATCCTGATATGCAGGGAAGGTTAGGCATTTTGGAAGTTCATGCCCGCGGTAAAAAAATTGCTCCTGAAGTATCTTTAGAGGCGATCGCTCGTCGTACGCCTGGCTTTAGTGGTGCCGACTTGGCTAACCTCCTTAACGAAGCCGCAATTTTAACTGCTAGAAGACACAAAGAAGCAGTAACTATGCTTGAGGTAAACGATGCAGTAGACCGTATTGTGGCAGGAATGGAAGGAGTACCTTTAGTAGATAGCAAATCCAAAAGGCTGATTGCTTATCACGAGGTTGGTCACGCGATCGTCGCTACGATGCTTCCCAGTCACGATCCTGTAGAAAAAGTCACGATCATTCCCCGAGGTGGGGCAGGGGGTTTAACCTGGTTTACCCCAGATGAAGAAATGGGACTGGAAACCAAAGCTAAAATCTTGGCTACCATCACCTCTACCTTGGGCGGCAGGGCAGCCGAAGAAGTCGTATTTGGCAGGGATGAGGTAACTCAAGGAGCGGGTCAAGATATTCAGATGTTGACCAATCTAGCGCGAAAAATGGTCACTAAGTTTGGCATGTCAGATTTAGGTGTGCTTGCCCTCGAAGGTCAGGATCAGCCCGTATTTTTGGGTGGTGATTCAAGCTCAAGAAATGAGTATTCAGAAGAAGTTGCTTCTCAGATAGATATTAGAATCAGAAATATTGCCTTTGATTGTTTTGCCAAAGCCAAAAGCATCATTAGTGAAAATCGCGTAACGGTTGACCGCATTGTCGATATTTTAGTGGAGCAAGAAACGATCGATGGGAAAGAATTTCGTGAACTTCTAGCCAAGTTTTCTCCTGTCTATGGTTCTAGTCAGAAAACTGATAGGATGCATAGTCTTCTGAGCAAAAGCTAGTGTCGCTACTGATTGTTCATTGACCAAGCGATCGCCGTTACTAAAATTAGAGTAATGAGCGATCGCCTTACTAGAACAGACTAACCAATATTAGCTTGAGCATAATACTCATCAGCAAACAAACTAAAGTTTGCTGCATCTGGATTTTCCGTAAGTGCAATTAGCTTTTCAACTGACTCATTGACCCAATAGTCTCGTGTATTAAGTTCAAAGCTTGAGAAGTTATTGCTTTCAAGAATTGCGGTTTCAGTAGAAAATTCTGTCGCATTAAGTGCTAAAAATCTGTCAACAGAAGTAACGTTATTATTTTTGATAATTGAATTAGGACTTTTTTCATTATAAATCCCTGATATATTTACATTACGATTAAACTCAGGTATCAAAAAGTTTGTCCCCACGTTTTCGACAACATTATTGTCGATTACTGTCCCAGTGGTAGTATCGTTCCAAATATGATTAGCATTAATCTTCGATAAGTAACTATCTTTTACAGTAATATCGTTGGTATTAAAAAATTTAATGCCGGCTGCATCGTGACTTTGTGAGTGTTGCGCTTCCAGATTAATGTTTTTTACCGAAAGACCACTAATAATCGCACCATCGGTGTCGTTAATACCAACCCCTTTTCTACCTATATCCTGTATAGATGAATTAAGTAACTGTAGTCCATTGGCACGGTTGAGAACGATTCCCGTATTATTTTGACCGTCCCTGATGGTGTTACTCTTGCCTATGTTATTAATATTGAGATTCTGTAATGTCAGGTCAAACACACTATAACCATAAATGCCATTATTACCATTGGTTATTTCTACATCTTGGATGGTTGCACCAGTCGCTCCGGAAGTTAGATTTAAAATAGATTTCGATGTTCCGCCTCCATTAATTACCGAACCTGCTTGACCATCAATGGTAATATCTTTATCGATTGTAATTCCGTCAGTGTAGTATATCTTACTACCAAGTTGAACAACATCACCATCTTTGGCAGCAGCGATCGCACTGGCTAAATTACCACCAAAATCATGATCCACATTAATTATTTTTTGATTTGCATCTGGTTCGGCAACAATATCTTCTGTTTTGGTTACTGGTTTAGCTACTGTTTCTGAAACCCAAGACATAGATTTAGGTTCAGGGGAGAGCGCTGGTTGTCCATTGTCGTTAACAATCAATATGGGTTGAATTGACTGTCCTGGTTGAAGGTTTACCCAACCGCTTTGACCATTAATAGTGTAATTACCGTTGCCGCGATCAATGAGATCTACACCATAAGCTTCTCGAATAGTATATGGAAGAGAAAAATCTACTTGCCAGTCTTTAGCCTCAAATTTTGCCGTCAAGTCGAGTTCTAGTTTATATCCGCCCTTCCAATCTTCTACTACCTGGCTATCAAAGTTAAGCGCAAAATTAGCTTTATTAGAACTTTTAATCACAGAATTATTAACTGAATCAGCGAAAAATAATTGCGGTATGAGAGGAGTAGAATTACTGTTCTTTCCTTTATCTATGATTAGAACAATTTCGGTTTTTTCACCTTTGTCCAAGTATTTATTCCAATTTACTCCTGAGATATAGGTCTTTCCGTCTGCTTGAGTTAATTCAGCACCATAAATTTGGTCGATTTTATAATTATTAGGCAATGAAACTCCAAGTTTCCAATCTTGTGCTGTGGCAAGTGCTTCTAAGTCAAAAACAACTCTATGGCTGCCGCCCCAATCGTCAGTGATTTCAGATTTAAGCTGAAAAGTTTTTTGGTTAACCAACATAATATTTTAAAATGTTTTTAATCAGGAAAAATTAAATAATCTCTTTTAAAGAAGATAAATACTTAAAGGTTTTAATTGCTTTGCTTGTTCTTTATCTCCTAGCACAACTACTTTATCGCTACTTAATACAAGAATCCGTGAATTCAATCTCTACAACTGTGTGACAAATATCACATGCTTGTATTTTGCTTGTTGTAAATTTACCTGACTTAAAAATACAGCTAAGCAATCGGCTTGCTGGTAGTTCTACGAGCGATCGCTCTAGTCTCTAAACGATGATACTTTTCTGCCTGAGACATTTTGAACTGTAATAACTCGGTCTGAACTAAATTAAACTGCTGCTGAGGTTTAATTGGTGCAGCACCCAAAGCCTGAAGAATCATTTGGGCGATCGCCTGTGCTAATAGAGGAGGAACAGAATTACCAATTTGCCGAAAGCCATGCCATTTAGTAGCGTGAAACATAAACCAATCTGGATAAGAATGTAATCGCGCCGCCTCTCTGACAGTAATACAGCGAGGCGTAATCGGATGAATGGGACGAGGAGAAGTAAAAGCACCCCGATTACTAGCCGTGCCTGCTCTGAGGGTAATACAAAGACTATTTAGCTCCAAACGATGAAAATGACTGATGAGGTCGCTCTTTCCCGGAATTATTGTGGCAAATCTAGCGATAGTTTGTGGCGTATGTTTGGTGCGTCGGCTACAGGTCAAAAGTGCTGGATTATAGATTCTGCCATAGGCGTAATTATCAGCAGCTAAGGCAGGATTGCGTAATTTGCTGGCATACTGACTCGGCTGACCATAGTTCGCCACTACCCAATCTTGCAGCTCTAATTCTGGATAATAATCGACTTCGGGAATATCGCCAATGGCATCGGCAACCGTGGGAGTAGGAGGTAAGCCGTTAATTTGCGGCATGTTAGCGGCACAACCAGGCTTTTTTAGGGGAGGATTAGACGTTGGTTGAGGATAGTTAGGTAGATTTAGACCTTGACGACAACCAAGTAGAAATAGCCTGTGGCGATTTTGAGGTACTCCATAATTAGCGGCATTTAAAACTTGGGGATTCTCCCGCACCTGATAGCCATTAGCTTTAAACTCATTGATAATAGTTTGTAAGATCTTCTTTTGCTTGCCAATGGTAATTCCTCGCACATTTTCCATGACAAAAAACTTGGGCTGTAAATCTAGAACAAGGCGTAAAAAATTAAATACTAGAGAATTGCGATCGTCACTAAAATCTCTTTTTCCCATCAGCGAGAAACCCTGACAGGGAGGTCCACCAAAGACGACATCAATATCGCGATCGCCAATTGGCGATCGCATCCTAATTTCCCTCGCGCTGGTTTCGGTAACGCTGCGACAAATAGTTGTCCAGAAGGGAAAGTTATATTCATGGACACTAGCATGAATTGGATCTAATTCTACCGCTGCTAAAACATCAAACCCTGCTTGTTCAAAACCTAAGGTCATTCCGCCTGCACCCGCAAATAAATCTACGGCAATTGGTCTTTGATGTTCAGTCACGTTAGTTTACGTCTGGAGACAAATTAAGGTTCTTTCCACTCAAGGTAAAATTTTAGTCCGATTAGTTCACAATTGCCTACCTCAAAAATCTTCTGAAGAATTGTCTAGAGTCTTTATGCTCGTTCTTAATCTATGAGATGATGAAAAGTTATTAATAGATTGTCTCAACATTAGGAGTTGGAGTGTGGCAGAAATTCAATTTGCTAGAGGTGTAGCTGAAGCAGTAATTCCTGAGATTAAAGTTACTCGTTCTAAAACAGGTAACAGCGGTACAGCTACTTTTTATTTTGCAGATCCCAATATTTTAAGCAAAGAAAGCAGTGAAGAGATTACGGGAATGTATCTGGTTGATGACGAAGGAGAAATTATCAGTCGAGAAGTGAAAGGAAAATTTGTTAATGGCGAAGCCAGAGCTATTGAAGCTGTATTAATTATGAAATCGGGTGAGGAATTTGAACGCTTTGTTCGCTTTATGAATAAATATTCTGAAGAACACGGCTTGGGGTTAGATAAATCGTAAATTTGCGCCAAATATTAGCTAAAAAAGTCAAGATAAATTAGAGAATCTGGGAAATTTCGTGATTAAGATGAGATTTCCCAATGTATTGTCAGTACTTGCTTTATGTAAAACTTTTAATTAAAACTAACTTAGTAGCCCAAAAATATTTGTTTTTAGTTAATGCGATCGCTCATGGTTTATGCGTCGTTGGTATCTATCTTGGTAGATTTGAACGATTTAATAGCTGGAATTTTGTAACAAAACCAAAACAAGTAATGTTGATTACTGCACAAGACTTACTTGATGGTGGGAAATTACTGAGTATGGCGATCGCTTTTTGTTTAATCTGGCTACTTTCAGAGTTTACCAAGCTAGTTAATTATCGGCTTAAATTAAATAATAACTAATCACCAATCTGATTTAAAATCTGTTCTACAATCATTTCAGGTTCAAGAGAAACATCAATAATCAAAGCATCCTGGGGTTCTTCTAAGGCATTGAATTGACTTTGCAGTAAATTGGGATTCATAAAATGTCCTATGCGCTGTTTAACCCTGCGTTGAATAAATTGATAGTTGCCACGCAGATAAATAAAGACCACCTCAGGATGATTGTGGCTGAGAATTTGACGATACTGAGTTTTGAGTGCAGAGCAAGCTAAAATACCATGATGCTTGCTATTTAAAGTATCTATTATTAGCTGCTTGAGTTCTAATAACCAAGGCAAGCGATCGCTATCGGTTAAAGGGATACCCAGGTTCATCTTGTCAATATTTGCCTGGGGATGAAAATCATCTGCATCATAAAAAGCCCAGCCAGTGCGATCGCTTAACAGCTTACCGATAGTAGATTTTCCAGTTCCTGAGACTCCCATAATAATATAAAACATAAGGTTCAAAATCTAGGATTGACGGTAGACTATATATCTAAACATTGATTTAATTATTTTTCAGATTTTTTTTAATTCATTTTATGAATGCGATGACAACAACCTCTTCTACAGCAACTTATGATGTAGTAGTTATTGGTTCTGGTATTGGCGGATTAGTTACAGCTACACAACTAGCAGCTAAGGGAGCAAAAGTATTAGTTTTAGAACGTTATCTAATTCCAGGTGGTAGTGGCGGATATTTCGAGCGATCAGGATATCGCTTTGACGTCGGCGCATCAATGATTTTTGGCTTTGGTGACCAAGGTACAACTAATTTACTGACTCGCGCTTTACAAGCAGTCGAGATGAAGCTTGAAACCTTTGCCGATCCTGTGCAGATTCACTATCATTTGCCAGATGGCTTAGAATTAAGAGTTCATCGCGATTACGAAGCATTTTTACAGGAATTAATCGCTATTTTTCCCCACGAAGAACCAGGAATTCGGCAGTTTTATGGCAAATGTTGGGAAGTATTCAATTACCTTAACTCGATGGAGCTTCTTTCTCTAGAAGAACCCCGTTATTTAACGCGAGTATTTTTTCAGAAGCCTTTTTCTTGTTTAGGTTTGGCTAAATATTTACCTGTTAACGTCGGCGATATTGCCCGTAAATATATTAAAGATCCCAAGCTACTGCGGTTTATTGATATGGAGTGTTATTTATGGTCAGTTGTCCCTGCCGATAAAACACCAATGATTAATGCGGGAATGGTATTTAGCGATCGCCATTATGGAGGCATCAACTATCCCAAAGGTGGTGTGGGACAAATTGCTCAGAAGTTAGCCGAGGGTTTGATTAAGGCTGGCGGAGAGATTAAATATAAATCTAGAGTAACCAAGGTGGCGATCGAGAACGGTAAAGCTGTCGGTGTCAAACTGGCGGATAATACAGAATATCGCGCTCAAAGAATAGTGTCTAACGCTACTCGCTGGGATACCTTTGGTAAACTGATTGATCCTCAATACACACCCCAAAAAGAACAGAAATGGCAGCAGCGATATCAAAAGTCGCCTAGCTTTCTCAGTCTGCATTTGGGAGTTGATGCTAGCGTGTTGTCAGACACTACAGATTGCCATCATATTTTGCTCGAAAACTGGGACAAAATGGAAGAAAACGAAGGCACAATTTTTGTCTCGATTCCTACTTTGCTAGATCCTAGTCTTGCTCCCCCAGGACACCACATCATTCACACCTTTACCCCTAGCTGGATGGAAGATTGGCAAGGACTATCAACCCAGGAATATGAACATAAAAAAGAAACCGCAGCAGCAAAGTTAATTAATCGTTTAGAGGCAATTTTCCCTGGAATATCAGCAGGCTTGGACTATCAAGAAGTGGGTACTCCCCGTACTCATCGCCGTTTTTTAGGTAGAGAAGACGGTACTTATGGTCCAGTTCCTCGCCGTAAACTAGCTGGTTTACTAGGAATGCCCTTTAACCGAACCAGTATTCCTGGACTATATTGCGTTGGTGATAGTACTTTTCCTGGTCAGGGTTTAAATGCTGTAGCCTTTTCGGGCATGAGCTGTGGACACCGTATAGCAGTGGATTTAGGACTGAATAAGAGGCGGAAAGACTAGGAGACTGGGATAATTTTTTATTTGATACTGCTAAAAAAAACTAAAAGCTAAAAGCTAAGAGCTAATAACTACGAACATTTTCACCTAACTTTCAACCTAAAACTAGCATCGATCAAAACTATCGGCGATTGCGACTTCTCTAGTTCGGTTTTACATCTAGGTAAAGCCACAGAAAACAGATAGTATCAATACAAATCAGAAGTATTACTTTTATTGTTCTCATTTGGGTACTACTTAGGAAGTAAGAAGGGAGAAGTCAGGGGAGGTCGAATAGTAAAGTGCAAAACTGGTTGCTGCAAAATCTGAGCGATATACTTAATCAAGAATTAAACAGAGAATTAACCACCAAAAGCATCCATGAGGCAAACAATGCCGTTTATGGTGATGCTCAGCGGGTAGCCGAGAAAAGAACTGGATCAAGGTTCTATAGTCAAAAGCAACGTTTAGCCAAGTTAAATGCTCAAAGAGAATGGCGTAGTGCGATCGCTTCTGTGGAAGAACTGCTTTTGTCGGAAATAGACCATAATCAGCAAATAGTTCCTCCAGCCAAGCTGGGACTAGTTTTTTCTGCTCCCGTACCTTTGTTGAGCAACTCAGATTTAGTTTCCAGTTTTAAATCGGCAGTTTTTACGACGGATGCTTTTAACGTCAATGCTTTGATGCCTTGTCAATCACGAAAAGTAGAACCAGTGATTGAACAAAATGTATCGTCAGTAATTGAGCTACCTTTGATTCCTCAAGATCCGATTGCTCAAGAACAGTTTTGTTTGGTTCTAACGGCCAACTTTGGTTTGGTTATGGTTTTAGGAGAAGACTCTCAAGGAAATGCTAAATTTCATTTTTCCTTCAATCCTCTAACTCTCAGCGAAGTTTGGGCAACGCTGCGATCGCGCTTAGTAATCAGTAATTATCGTTATTTGGAGCAGTTAGATAGCCAAGTAGAACAGTTTGCTCCACCAAACCCCCATTACAGTTTAGTAACTAAGTTTAGCCGTCAGTTGCTACAGCATATGTCTGATTTTGATACTTTGGCATTACATTCTCGTCAAGTAGAAAGTATTCCAGCAACTTCTGGATCAGGCAATCTGCAATCAGCTTTTTCCTCAACAAGCGCCAATAGCCATTTTGAAATGGAGCTGTTACAGGCACTTACTCATGAGGTGCGAACACCTTTGACCACAATTCGTACTTTAACGAAACTACTGCTAAAGCGTAAGCAAGACTTGAAACCTAACGTAGTTCAACGGTTACAAACTATTGATCGCGAGTGTACCGAACAAATAGAGCGAATGGAATTAATTTTCCGTGCTGCTGAATTTGAATCTACTCCCACTGCTAAAGCTGTCGAATTAGTTCCGTTTTCTCTAGAGCAAGTATTTCATCAAAATATTCCTCGATGGCAAGAAAAAGCTAAACGACGCAATGTAGACTTAAAATTCACTCTGCCTCAAACTCTACCAAAAATAGTCAGCGATCCTAAGATGCTAGATACGGTTTTGACTGGACTGATGGAAAGCTGTACTCGTAGTTTGCCCACTGGAGGGCATATAGATGTCAAAGTCTCTACAGCCGGGAATCAGCTTAAGCTACAGGTACTTTCTCAAGCTAGTAATGTCGATAATCCGTTAAAATCTTTAGGACAATTGCTAACCTTCCAGCCTGCAACAGGCTGTCTTAGCCTTAATTTAGATGTAACTAAGAATATCTTTCAGGCTTTGGGAGGCAAACTTACCGTCAGACAAAGACAAGAACAAGGTAAAGAACTAACTATTTTCCTGCCCTTAGGTAACTCGCTGACAAATTCTCATCCTGAACCAAGTTCTTATGTAGGGGCTTAATTAATCTGGTTTCTATAGATAATATTGGAACAAATATAAACGTTATGCCAGTTCTGCTGGTATTGCGGGCATTAAGATCTTAAAAGTTGTTCCCTTGCCTACTTTACTGCTTACAGAAATAGAACCGCCGCACCGTTGAACTAGCTGTTTGACGAGAGTAAGTCCTAATCCTGCACCCGTTACTTTATCCTCGATAGTTGGCTTGGTGCGATAAAATCCATCAAAAATTTTATTGATTTCTTTATTAGCAATACCAACTCCTGTATCCATAATCAAAATTTCGATCTGCTCATTTTCATTCTTAAGTGCTGCTTGAACAAAAACTTTTCCTTTGGGCGGGGTAAATTGCAGACTATTGTTGAGTAGATTAATGATAATTTGTCTAAACCAAGGGCGAGGACAGGAAATAGGCAAAAGATTTGCTGGAATTGTATATCCTAGCTGAATTTCTTTTTCTTCGGCTAGTGGTTGATAGGTGCTAACTATTCCTGGAACAATATCATCTAAGCGAAGATATTCTGCTTGGGTGGGAGTATCTAGCTGCAATAGTCCTAGTAAACCACTAATTAGGGAATTTTGGCGATCGCACTCATCACTTAGCATTTGGAGGTAACGCTGACGTTGCTCACCTTTAATCTGTTTTGACTCTAATAAACTTAGCGCCGTTTTCATGTGGGTAATGGGCGCTCGCAATTCCTGAACTAAATCACTGAGAAAATCTGACTGTAATCCTAATACAGTTAAATTTTGTTTGGCAATATGATTAGTCTTAGATAAGGAATTTAGTGCAGTCTGTACTCTTTCATTTTGACTTATCTGTTGAAGCACTAATTTACCGATCAGATCAGTCTTAACTATTGGCTGAGGGTTAAGGCTGAAATCTTCGTCTTTTAGACTAGCACTCGATACACTGTTTTGCTTAATCCCTAGAAGGACAGGAGTAATTGCCTGGGGCGTGAAGCTAGAAACCATTTCTAAGTATGGTTGCTGTAATCTTTTACCTGAAGCAGCAATCTCAATCTTACTTTTTTGCCATTGAGCCAAAGTTAAACTGCAAAAATCAGTTGCTAAAACAATTAAAAAAGATTCTCTTTGTAGTGTGGAGTTTTGGTTTAATTTAATCGGGACAATTGAAGTTTTGGCAGAAGTATCTTTGAGCAAAGATACGGCGGAATGATTTCTCTGATTACTACAGACTACAATACTTTTGACATTGCCCTCTTGACATAGCCTTTGCATTTGATTGAGCCAGCTTTTAGTTTGAGGCAGTTTAACCCAAACCGTTGCCTGTAGTTGCTCTTTAATCAATAGTTCAATCACGCTGCTAACATAAGATTTCAGGGTTTCTGCTCCAACAGATAAGGGAACAAGAGGCTCATCTAAGTCCTGCGTTAACTGGTACAAAGACGGTTCAGAGGTAGCAATATTCATACTTATTAATAACTGAACTTTTTTATCTGGCTCGATTGCAGGTAATAATAATTTACGCTTAAGTTTACTAGGAGAATTCCCTCAAAATTATTGATAAATAATCAACAACTATTACAGACAACCCCTTAAAGTGGCAACTACAGATTGAGCTAAAGCTTCTAAATGATAACCGCCTTCTAAACCAAATAGCGGAAATTTGGTAATTTCTAAGACATATTGTGTCAACAGATCGTAATCTTCCGGATGTAGAGAAATACCTGCTAGAGGATCGTCATCATTAGCATCATAACCAGCACTAACAATTAAAACGTCTGGTTGCCAATTGTTAAAAAAAGGCATTACTTCTTGTTCAAACACTAATTGATAGTCGGCGATTGTGCTTCTAGCTTGCAGAGGTAAATTTAAAATATTTTGATATTTACCGCTTTTACCTCGATTAGTACCTGTACCTGGATAGTAGGGATGCTGATGTAGAGAACAATAAGCAATATGAGGATTATTGCTCACAATTGCCTCTGTTCCATTACCATGATGGACATCCCAATCTAAAATACCGACTCGCTTCACGGTTGGTTTTGTTAAAGCGTATTCAGCGGCGATCGCGGCATTGGCAAACAAACAGAATCCCATGGCAGTATCTCTGGTAGCATGATGTCCTGGGGGACGCGCCAGCACAAAAGCAGGCTGATGTGCTAAAACTTGGTCAATGCCATCTAGCCAGGCACTTACTGCTAACAGCGCAACTTCATAACTGCGGGCAGAAATTATGGTATCACCGTCTAAATATCCTCCACCTTTGTCAGCAACTCGTTTGATGCGTTCTATGTGTTCACTGGTATGAACCTGCTGAATGTAAGATAAGACGTTTCTTTGTGCAGCAGGAGTCGGTAACAGCCACTGTATTTGATCCTGCCATTCTACTTGATGCAAAGCATCAGCGATCGCCGTTAAGCGTTTGGCTTTTTCTGGATGTCCGTAGCCTGGATCATGTTCTAAAAATTCTGGAGAATAGATAACCGAAATCATATTTTCCTAAGTCCAAATTTAGTTATGTTTCGATTTTACGTTAAATAACTTAGGGAAAATACGAGACAGCGCGTTGCAGCGATCAAGGTTGCGATCTTAAGCTTTATTGACATATTTTTACGAAGTCAGGCGTAGTAACGTTCATAAATATTTTTCTAAGATTTGCTTAGTTTCTCTGCCTGTTTTTGCCCAACTAAACTTTTGTGCTTGTTGAAGGCTTAATTGGCTCAATTGCGATCGCATTTCCTGATCTTGGGCAATATTTAACATTGCCGAGGTAATTGCTGCTGTGTTGTGGGGGTTGATTAAAACTGCTGCATTGCCAGTAATTTCGGGTAAAGAAGCTAAGTTTGAGGTGATTACAGGAGTTCCACAAGCCATTGCTTCTAAGACAGGGAGTCCGAAACCTTCCCAAAAAGTCGGAAACACCAATGCAACGGCATTACTAATCACTATCGGTAATTCTTGATAGCTAAGATAGTTCAGCCATTTAATTTGGCTCGCAATGCCTAATTCCTCAGCCTGCTGCTGTAGTCTGGGAGTAAAACGGGGGTCGGTTGAACCAGCGATCGCTAAATGATAGTCTCGATTGGTCATAGCTGCCAAAGCCTTGATCGCGCCTGACAAATTTTTATAAGGATCTTGGCGACCAAGATATAAAAAATAGGGCTGTTTTAAATCAGCAATTTGCTCTCTGGGATAAAAATTAGCCTCATCGTATCCTAGTAGAACTGGAGTAATTTTTTGAGCCACAATGCCATAATAATTAACTAGATCTTCAGCAGTAGCCTGAGAATTACAAATAATATGCTCTGCCTGTTGTAGTATCTGTGGGACAACATAGCGAAAGTAATTAGTCAAAGGGGAAGTCCGACAGGGAAACCGCAGCGGAATAATATCGTGGCACATAACTATATAGCGAGACTGATTATACAGTGGTGCTTCGGGAATTGGCGAATAGATTAAGTCTGCCTTTAACTCTCGATAAATTTTGGGTAGCTGAAACTGTGTCCACAGCAACCGCTTGAGATGTCCTTTACTACCTTGGGCGGGGGTCATATCATCAGCGATCGCATATTGCTTAAAGCCCTCAAAACTCTGTGCTGATAAGAGCGTCGGGTTTAAACTATTTAAACTATTAATAATATTTTGAGCATAAGTAGCAATACCTGTTGGTTTGTCAAACAAGACGGCTAAATTAATTAACAGTGGATTGGACAAAGTTGAATAATTGTTGAACAAAAAAGCAAAACAAACCAAGAATTACTGGTAACTACACCATCACGGTACTATTGATCGATAACGGCAATACATTCAATCTCGACTAATACCTCTTTGGGTAAGCGCGAAACTTCAACACAGGCGCGGGCGGGAGCTGTATCTTCGACAAAGTATCGCGCATATACTTGATTCATAGCACCAAAGTTAGCTAGATCGGTCAAAAAAACGCTGGTTTTAACCACATTGTCCCAATTTGTTCCTGCCTCAGTCAAAATTGCTTCAATATTGACCATTACCTGTTGCGTTTGCGCTGTAATATCTCCTTCAACAATTTTTCCCGTCTGGGGGTCTAAAGGAATTTGTCCAGCGACAAACAAAATCTGACCAGAGGTAGCGATCGCCTGATTATAAGGTCCAACTGGGGCGGGGGCTTGATTGGTACGAATAACTTTTTTAAACATGGAAACTAAAAATCAATCCTAAAATTAACAACAGCGAGCTAGACAGGTATAAATTAATGGCAATAAATTTGCTATTGCTAACTTTTTGGGGCAAAGCATGATTTTGGTGGACATGATAAGTCAACTGATAGGCAAAGGGCAAACTACCAAAAATGCTCAAACTAAGAAGCGGCAAAACACCAGCAACTATCAAAATTACCGTTAAGACATAAATACTAGCCGTAGCGATGATTAATACCTTCGCACCTTTAGCCGTACCTAAGCGCACAATTGGCGATCGCTTTCCTGCTGCCAAGTCATCTTTTACCTGATGAAAATGAGAACAAAATAGAATAATTGAGGTAGTAATCCCAACGATGCTAGATATCGCTAAATTATCAGCCGAAAATGTTTGAGTCTGAGCATAGTAAGCAGCCGAAACTGCACCAGGTCCAAAGGTAAAAAAACAAATGATTTCTCCCAAGCCTAAGTATCCTAGGCGAAACGGCGGGCCTTGATAAGTGTAGCCGAATAAACAGCATAGCAACACCAGTGCTAACACCGTTAAGTCCTGTTGCCACCAAGACAAGGCTAAAATTCCCCCAATTCCAATACCCAGACAAAGATTAGCCACCCAAAACACTAGAGGTTTATTTCCTGTTAAGTTGACTACCGAATGCGCTTTATTGATGTCGATACCCGTTTCTGAATCAAAGACATCATTGCTCAGGTTTAACCAAGCAATAATTAAAATTGCTGAGCCTAAAAAGGTCAAAAAGAACTGAGGATTAAAAAGATGGGTTTGAGCGAAAGCAACTGCCGTACCCACAGCAATAGGTACAATCGCTACACTATACATAGGAGGTTTAATCGCAGCTAGCCATAGCCGATAATTTTTTTGGCTTATTTGCTTGGTAGTCATAGATGCAGTGTACTAGCGGGAAAGGTAATAGCTGTTCACTTTGAAAGACAACGTTTACCTTTAGTACCCTATCAGTTATGGCCACTGCTATTTACCAAGTTTCATGAAAGTTAAAGTTTTGCCATACTTACTCTGGCTTAAGCTAATTCTATAAATAGAAACTTGAATTTGGTCTTTAGCTAGGACTATTGCAGACAGTAGCCTATAATAAAAATCATAAAAATTGCCTTTTTTAGTGGCTGTTTAAGCATAAATAGTCAGTTTAATATCCTATTCTAGTTTTGCCGCCTGAACTTTTTGGGTAATGACACAATCTACCAGCCCTATGTCTTTTGCAACTCAATCTAGTAATTCTATTTTAGATAGTAATATCGATACAAAACTAAACAATTTTTGGCAGGATCAAGAACTGAATTTTGCCATTACCAAAGATACAGATATTATTAGTGTTTCTTGTCAAATTCCCAGCGTTGATCCTCTTGCCTGCTTACAAAAATTTAGTCATAGTCATTCATTAAATTTTTATTGGGAAAACTGTAGTAAGCAAGAAGCAGTATCAGCTTGGGGAATTGCTAGAAGTGATTATACCCAGACTAATTCCAGGTTTAGTTCAGCACAAAACTTTATCCAAGAGTGTTTTCAACAAATTATTCCAGCGGGGGCGAGTAGTCTATCAATTGGAAACCCAAGTGTTTTTTGTAGTTTTACCTTCTTTCCCGATAATCAAAAGCCTGAGCCTTTTAAATCTGGAACTCTATTTTTACCTCGGTTCCAGATAGTTAAAAAGAATAAAAACTGCTGTTTAATTGTTAATTTTCCTTTAGAAAAAGGGCAAGATAAAAAATATTTTGTCAAGCAGATCAAGCAAAAAGTAGATAGTATTCCTTGGTCTACATTAGGAAAACTAAACCTAGAGGGAAAAAATAATTTATGGTCAGCAAATCGCGATCGCTTACAAGATCCAGATTACTTTAAATCAGTTGTTACTTCGGCTCTCGATTCAATTGCTGCTGGTGAATTAAGCAAAATTGTGATTGCCCACACTACTGAAATCCAGTCTGAGGTTCCGTTTAAAATTATTGAATCTTTAGCTAATTTACGAAAACTTCACCCAGATTGCTATATCTTTTCTACTAGTAATGGTGAAGGACAAAACTTTATTGGAGCAAGTCCAGAACGTTTGCTGAGCGTCCAAAACCATCAGCTAGTAACCGATGCCTTAGCGGGATCTGCTCCTAGAGGAACGAATAATACTGAAGACTTGCACTTAGCTAATCTCTTGCTCAAAAACAGAAAAGAAAAGCGAGAGCATCAAGCCGTTCGCGACTTCATCATTGAGCGTTTGCTAAGTATTGGTTTAAAACCCCAGCAACTGCCCTTGCAACTGCTCAAGCTATCGAATATTCAACATTTGTGGACACCAATTTATGCTCACCTCCCCGCAGATATCGAGCCATTAGAGATTGTGGAATTACTGCATCCAACTCCTGCGGTAGCTGGTGTATCTACCAAAGTTGCCTGTGAAAAAATACGTTACTATGAAAAGTCGGCTCGCTCTTTATACGCAGCACCTTTAGGATGGATCGACTCCGAAGGAAATTGCGAATTTATCGTCGGTATTCGTTCGGCGCTAATTAATGGCGATCGCGCTATGCTATATGCTGGAGCAGGTATAGTTTCTGGTTCTAATCCCGATAAAGAATTTGCTGAGGTAGAGCTGAAATTACAGTCTTTGTTAAAAGCATTGGTGTAACTGGATTCAAAGATTACTGGTGACTCATATTAGTTAGATATAAACAAGAATGCGATACATTCTGTAAGGGCGAACGGCTATTTGTCCCTATCCAAAACATCAAATGATCGATCTTCGTAATGTAAATATGCTCTGGGCATCGGTGCTAATCGAAACATTGTATCGTTGCGGTTTGGCTATGGCTGTAATTTGTCCAGGTTCTCGTTCAACTCCTTTGACATTGGCATTTGCCAATCATTCAGGGATAATTACTATTCCCATTTTAGATGAGCGTTCGGCAGCCTTTTTTGCCCTTGGTAGAGCTAAAAAAACAGGTTTGCCTACAGCGTTAGTTTGTACCTCTGGAACGGCAGGAGCAAATTTTTATCCCGCAGTTATCGAAGCTAAAGAAAGCTGTGTTCCTTTAATTATTCTGACAGCAGATCGTCCTCCCGAACTCCGTAACTGTCATGCAGGACAAACTATCGATCAGGTAAAGTTATACGGAAATCTGCCCAATTGGCAGTGTGAACTAGCATTACCCGAAGCTACTGCCTCTATGCTGCGCTATTTGCGACAAACCATGATTCAGGCATGGCAACAGTCTTTATTGCCGACACCTGGAGTTGTACATCTTAATGTTCCTTTACGCGAACCACTAGCACCTCTTGAACAATCATTAGCAATCAAAAGTCAATTCTTGATGGATGATTTCTTGGCGATGATTCCTAGTCTACCAAGGATATCAACCAATTGTTCTGATGCTGCTTGTTCCCTACCCTGGAAAAGTTGGCAAGGTAAATCAGGAATAATTATTGCTGGTTTAGCCCAACCTAAAGATCCTCAAGCTTATTGTCAGGCGATCGCACTTTTAGCTCAGCTACTCTCTTTTCCTGTCTTAGCGGAAGCTTTGTCGCCTCTGAGAAATTACGCTCAACTTAATCCTTATTTAGTTTCAACTTATGATTCGATTTTGCGTCAGTCAGCAGCACAGAAATTAAGTCCCGAAGTGGTCATTCAGATCGGAGAACTACCTACCAGCAAGCAGCTAAGAACTTGGCTAGATCAGCTTGCTATTGAGCGTTGGGTTATTGATGAGCGAGTGGAGAACTTCGATCCGCTGCACGGCAAAACGATTCAGATTCATGGTTCTATCGAAAAGATTGCTCAAAATATTGAACCAGGCGATAAAAATAGTCCGCAATCGAGCTATTGTCAGCAGTGGTGCGCCTTAGAAGCTATAACTAGAGATGGTTTAGACAGTATGCTTAAATCTCTCCACGATTTACATGAAGCAAAAGCTGCTTGGCTGATCTCTCACAGTCTGCCATTAGGTACGCCAATTTTTATCGCCAATAGTATGTCGGTGCGAAATGCTGAATATTTTTGGCAACCTAACAACAATCAAATAGTTCCCTATTTTAACCGTGGAGCAAATGGAATTGATGGTACGCTTTCTACCGCTTTGGGTATTGCCTATCAGGATTCAGGAGTATTATTGACAGGGGACTTGGCTTTACTACACGATACTAATGGTTTTTTGCTCCGTCAGAAATTTAAAGGGCATTTAACCATTATTGTCGTTAATAATAACGGTGGCGGTATTTTCGAGACGCTGCCGATCGCCAACTTCCCCTCATTTGAAGAGTATTTTGCTACACCTCAATCAGTTGATTTGACTCAACTTTGTGCAGCCTATGGTGTAGAACATCAAACAATAAAAGATTGGCAACAGCTAGGAAGCTTAATCAAAAAATTACCCAAGTCGGGGATCAGAGTGTTAGAACTTACTTGCGATCGCCATGCAGATGCTATTTGGTTAAAAAACAATCTGGCTAAGTTTGGTAAATAATCTAACTATAAAAGCTACAAAAATTGAGAAAAAGGTTCGGTAAGCCAGTAGGCAAAGGTAATAAAACCAATGCTGGTGCTACACATCAGAACGTATAGAATATAGTACGGTTTTTTGTCTTTCACCTTTTTAAGTAGATTGGTATTCTCAAAAGATTTTAAACATACACCCAGTTTTATTTAGGTTCAGGGTGCGGTATTTATCTGTCAACACTTTTATAAGCTATTGGCTGACTGTATTTATATATCTATGTTAACTAATTTTAAGTTTTTAAACAATAATTGGGCTAATTTTAATATTTAGCCAGATTTATCACTTATTTTCTTATTTAATAAATCTGTCTGGATCAAATTGAGTATTACCTATTCCAAAACGAAGATGACATAACTATCAATTATCCCAATCCAAGCAATAGATTTGAGGATATGTCAGTAGCTTGTTTGTCGCTATTTAATATCGGATACAACACTGATTTAAGATTAATTATCTGCAAAGGGTAAACTCTGACGTGCTTGCTCTAAATATACACACCATTTTGCCGCTAAAGAAATGTCAGTAAAGGGAATTTGGATAGATTCTCGATTATTCAAGTTAAATTTCAGGGCAGTTTTTCCTTTGTTTGGCAGATTATCTAACTCTACAGTGCCTGGCGAAGCCATTTTGACAGGCCGATCTTTGACCATTAAATCGATTCCTGTTACATCGTCCAAAGAAAAACTTTGTAAGTCAATCATTCCTTTACGAGTAGGTTTACCCCAAGTGATTCGCTCTTTTTTAATCCCTAACACTGCATAAATATCGAACTTAGCGTTATCAAAATCCTCTGCCCAAACTTTATAAGCTTCTAATTTTTGATATTCGTTCCAACCACTCCAGGCGAGCCAGATAAACGCTGCCAATAACGGTAGCCACAACAGTCCTCTTTCCATATTTATAATTAAATCTTGCTTAGTTCTGATTAATTTTATCTTGTCAGCTAATAGCTATTGTCATTAATAACAAGTTAAGACAAAATTTTATTTGTCAAGTATTGATCGGTCGATTTTATCATTTATCAGATTATCAATCGCTTGCTATTATCGATATTTGGGACTTTAACTTTCTTTTTTATTTTAAATAGTCTAAGGTTGCGATCGCCTATTATCAATCTGCTGTTGCTTTACCGACTATTCCCTGAAATATTGAACTTAGACAGGCATCTTGGATAGACAGTCCTCACTGATAATCTAAAGGGTGCAACGACCAAAATAAGCGGCAGCAAATAACCTCGGCAACCTCATCAAGATCTATCAACTGTTCGCTTTATTGACTTGTTAGATCGCTGGCTGCTAATGTTTGTAATGCTTGCCATTGTGCTGCTTTCTTATCTATTTCTCTAATGAATCCATCTTTCCCATCCATATAGCTATCAATATTTGTAGGGTATTCTCTCGCTAACCTGCGCTTCAATTCACTGTAGCTCTATGCATCTTCAGGATGAGCAACCATGTAATCTCGAAATGCTATGTGACGTTTTACTCGATCTGAACCAACGGTGAAGGTGTGGATGTGATGTGTTCTAATGCCTTCTGGGTTATCCTTGCGGAAGAATCGACGACCAGAGATTCCAAACTCACCCATTACTTCGTAACCAATTGCTGATTTTTTTTTACCTGTCAGCTATTAGCTGTTTAGGGTCGAAGAAAATAAAGATGATAATTACCTGACTCCTAATCTTCGGTCATTTCAATAATTCCGCCACCCAAAACCATTTCTCCGTTATACAAAACCGCTGCTTGTCCTGGAGTTACGCCAAACTGATGTTCCTCAAACATAATTTTGATGCGGGAGTTTTCTAGAGGAATTATTTGTGCAGGTACAGATTGAGAACGATAGCGAATTTTAACTTCAGCACTTATCGGTGTAGTTGGTTGGGCAATAGAAACCCAGTTCATTCTAGATGCCGTACACTCCAGTCTTCCCCCAGCGTAGCGATCGCCTACTACTACTCGGTTCATTACTGCATCTAACTTAACTACGTACAAAGGTTCTGGTGCAGCAATCCCTAAGCCTCTTCTTTGTCCAATAGTGTAATGATGGATTCCGGTGTGTTTGCCGAGGACATTTCCCGCCAGATCTACTATGTCGCCTTCATTTTGGTTGATATAGCGATCTAAGAAAGTCTGCATTGAGCCATGAGCTTCCACTAAGCACAAGTCCTGGCTTTCAGGCTTTTCGGCCGTAGCCAAACCAAACTCCATCGCTATGCGACGAGTTTCTTCTTTGGTTTGATTACCTAAAGGGAAAACCGAACCTGCTAATAATTCTTGGGTTAGATCGTACAAAAAATAAGACTGATCTTTATTGCGATCTACTGCTCTTAAAAGTTGATAGCGATCGCTCTGCTCATCGTACTTGATTCTGGCGTAATGACCAGTGGCAATTTTGTCTGTATCTAGTTCTTTTTTGGCATAGTCTAACATGGGCGAAAATTTTACCGCGCGGTTGCACTGAGAACAAGGTAGAGGAGTAACTCCAGCTTGATAACCATCGACTAAATAATCAATGATATTTTCTTGAAAAACATCTCTACTATCGACAATATGATGAGGAATGCCTAATTCTTCGCAAAGCCGAGCAGCATCCACCATTCCCTCCGAACAGCATTGTCCTTTGCCCTTCATTAACCACAGGGTTAGACCAATAACTTCGTAACCTTGATGATGTAAGGCGGCAGCAGCAACAGAACTGTCTACGCCACCAGATAAGCCAACAACGACTTTATTCATGGAATCTATGCGAGAATGTTAACTTTTATTAAAATTGAGGGTACTTTAAAATTACCTGTTTCTTTATTATCGACAATAATAACTATTCGTGTTAGCGAAAATTACTTAGTACTGCATTGGATACATTATTTTATTTTAGCAAGCTGCTGTGCGACTAGGTACAGGTCTTCATCGTCACAGATTATCGGCGTTAGTTTAAGTTTAGAATATTGGTGGCGGTTTAGGCTGGACCAAGCTGATCTAGCTCTATGTACTATTTTTAATAAAATAGTTCAATTGAACCGTTATTTTAAATAAAATATGATTGGTCAATTACTTTTTCTACAGCAATTTTTTATTTCAAACATGAATCTCAGCTATCAATATTGTTTACTATCTTTAGGTAGTTTTATACTTGCTTTAAATACGGCGATCGCTGCTAATGCTAACGATATTAAAATTCAAAAAAATTTATTGTTTCCTTTGGATTTTACTAAAAACAGTACTGTTTATTTAAGTAAAAGTAATCATGATTCCCACAGTAATAGCTCACGGGAATACACTTTTAAAGCACCAGGCAACAAAACTTTGAACAATAATAAGCAACTAATAGCTATAGAGGGCTATAGGGTAGAGGTTTACGGTAGTGCCGCAGAATTGTTGCTTCAGGTAAAGGATATTGAACCAGGGGCTTTTATCAAAGACAATACTATTCAGGTAGGGATATTTAGTCAACAAAAAAACGCCGAAGACTTGGTACGTAAGCTGACTATTAAAGGTTTGTGGGCAAGAATTGTTGCTCAGTAAATTAGGTCAATTTATGGTTTTTTCTGAATCGTTAATATTTTACTTCTCTAGAGAGTTATAACAGAAATAAGAGTGATCAATAATCGCTTTTTAAGCTAAAAATCCCAGAAAAACAAATCATCATGAGTAATCATTATTTCATAGTCATTTAATAGTCTAAGCAAGATAATTGTTTTGTAGCTACTTTAACCCGAACTCAGGTTGATGATCAATCTCCATAACTTCTTCCTCGCCATTTAGTTGGCTTTTTTAATGAAGATAGTAAAATCCGCAACACTGCTAGCTGATCGGCAAGAGGAGATAACCAAAAGAAGAAAGACGAGCCAGAATACGAAGCGGCGATCGCGATTAACATTCCGTAACGCAATAAAAACAGCAAAGCGTTTAAACTAAACAATGTAATTATGATGGGGTAATTATTACCTGAATAGAGCAAGTAACCAGTTACTAACAGCAAAGGTAACGGTAAAGCCTGTACACAAATAAGAAACAAAAGATCTCCCCAGACTTGAGCCGTCTCAGCAGCATCTTTAAGGTCGAGCGATCGCCCCCATTCATTCCAGGTTTCTTTCGCGCCCTCATACATTCTGACCTTAATCACTTTTGAACCATCAAAGAAGCCTACTTTATAACCCGCGGCAGCTATATTCCTAGCTAAGGTAACATCATCACAAAACGAACCCGCAGCAGAAGTATAGCCATCGAGCTTTTCTAACACCGAACGACGACAAAGAAAACACTGTCCATTGGCCATCACTCGACTTGAACTAACCGCATCAACTCCCGCTGACTCAAAACGGTATAGCAGCGTCATTAATAAAGCAGGTTGCAAACACCATTCCCCAGGATATTGCAAAATAAACTGCGGGGCAAGTGATACCAGATCGTAGCCTTCGGCTTCGGCAACACTAACTAAACTGGCAATTAAACCAGGTTGGGGTTCAGTGTCGGCATCAATGCCTAAAAACCACTCACTATGACGAGAAGTGTGTAAATATCCCGTATGTAAAGCCCAAGGACGGCCAATCCAGCCAGGAGATAAAGGATCGTCAGTAATCAAACGTAATCGAGGATCGCTTTGTGCCGCAGCTTTAACAATGTCCTGTGTGCCGTCTTGGGAATTGCTATCAACCACAATTACCTCCCGCAGTTCATAGCTTTGATGGCTCAAGCCTACTAAACAGGGAGTAATTCTCAACGCTTCATTCAATGTTGGCACAACCACACTTACTTTACCCAGAAGACTGGGATTAGCTACTAGGGGTTGCAAAGGCGCTCGCCTTATTGCCCCTTTTAGCAAGCGAGATAATAAAATTGCAGTGCCTACTAGCTGGGAGATTAAAATTCCCAAAGCAAATAGGTCAAAAAGCTCAGCATTCACTAATTATTTCTGGGGTGTAACGTTCAATTGTTAATTGTTGCTGGTTGCTTTGCAGTTACCAAATCATTTTTGCTGGAAGAAATAGGTTGCTTAGTTGCCATCCAATAAAGAACTATTAGCGGCACAATGCCTAAAACAATTCCCAACAATACAGGAATATAGAATCCTGCTGCCAAACTTAGAACTGTAGCAAAGACGAAATTAGCTAGGTAGATTGCCAGAGGAAGTTGAAGATCGTTGTTGGGTATGTATAAAGGCTTTACTTTCCACAGCAAAGTAGCCACTGTCATAAACACAATTCCCGTACCCATCCAGCCGGCAAAGTTTTGATAGGGCATCCCGAAAAATGCTCCTGGTTGATCCCATACCCAGAAAGGAATAGGCGCTTGACTCATGGCAGGATCGAGAACAAAATCCCAAGAGGTAAGACATAGTGAACCAAAGACAATTGCACCTAGCTGAGATAGCCAATGGCTTATTTCCAGTCTTTTCAATCCCGCTAAAGCAATAATATAAGCACTAAAGCCTAAATAAAACCAAGATAAGGGAATCGTAAACGGGACTAATCCAGCAATCTTGTAGCCTAAACCACTAAGGTAACGATATTCGCCAAAAGGGAAGCCTGTACTCGTACCCAGTAATTCACTAAACAAAGATAAGGCGATCGCTGGAATCATAAAGCTCAACCAATGCCACAAGCCTAAAGTACGATAGGCATAAAGAGCAACTGCAGCCGTTGCTAGCAGCATATAAACTACTCCACCGCCAGCCATTGACCAGCCAAAAATTGTCGAACCCCATTCAAACTGGGCTAACTTTGCCTGAAAGTCAACATTAGGCAACACGAGAATGATTCCCGCCAAGCCAAACGCCATCGCTAAGACATGACCTATTAATAAATAATTTTCGGTACTGGATGTTCGCTTCATAAGTTAAATACTTTAAAAAACCATTGTAGAAAAATTAGCCTCCTAAAGTAGTTTACAAACATTGATTAAGATGTGTATAGCAAAACGCGGAATTATTTCTTAATTTAGGCTGTCTAGCTCCACATTCCCAGAAAATAGTAGAGTTAAGGTGTTGTGGTTTGCCTCAAATTATAAGTTGCCAAGAGCGGCCAAAACAAGGTTGAATAACTAAGTCTCAATAGGTAAAAAAAAGGGAATTTGATGTACCAAGGAAGTATAAAAGAGTTACATCAGCAGTTAATTAGTAAAGAACGTTCGGCAGTAGAAATTGCCCAAGCTACTTTAAAACAAATTGAAGCAGTAGAACCAAAAGTTAAAGCGTTTTTAACTGTAACTGGCGATCTCGCTCTAGCTACTGCCAAAGCAGTAGATGCGAAAATTGCAGCAGGAGAACCTATTGGAATGCTAGAGGGTATTCCAATAGGAATCAAAGACAATATGTGTACCAAAGGGATTAAAACCACCTGCGCTTCTCAGATTTTGGCTAATTTTGTGCCTCCTTATGAATCTACCGTTACACAGAAATTAAAAGATGCAGGGGCAGTATTTGTCGGCAAAACTAACCTCGATGAGTTTGCTATGGGAGGCTCAACAGAAAACTCTAGTTTCCAAATTACAGCTAATCCTTGGGATTTAGCAAGAGTTCCAGGAGGTTCGTCAGGTGGTTCGGCAGCAGCAGTAGCAGCCGGGGAATGCGTGGTTTCTCTCGGTTCAGATACAGGGGGATCGATTCGCCAACCTGCTTCTCTTTGTGGGGTAGTGGGAATGAAGCCAACTTATGGTTTAGTATCTCGTTTTGGCTTGGTAGCTTTTGGTTCATCTTTAGATCAAATTGGGCCATTTGCTCGTAATGTAGAAGATGCGGCAATTGTGTTAGGAGGAATTGCTGGACATGATCCCAATGATGCTACTAGCCTCAAAGTAGACATTCCTGACTATACTCAATATCTCCAGCCTGAATTAAAAAAAGGCTTAAAAGTAGGCATTATTAAAGAAACCTTTGGTGAAGGATTAGATCCCGTAGTCGCTGAGACTGTCAAAAGTGCGATCGCCAAACTGGAAGAATTAGGTGCGCAAGTCCAAGAAATTTCTTGTCCTCGCTTTCGTTATGGTATAGCAGCATATTATATTATTGCTCCTTCCGAAGCTTCTGCTAATTTAGCTCGTTACGATGCAGTCAGGTATGGTATGCGCCAAGAATCAGCTAACTTACTGGAGATGTACAGTAATACTCGCGCGGCTGGTTTTGGGGCAGAAGTAAAACGGCGCATCATGATCGGTACTTATGCACTTTCTTCAGGATATTACGACGCTTACTATCTTAAGGCGCAGAAAGTTCGGACTCTAATCAAACAAGACTTTGATCGCGCCTTTGAAGATGTAGATGTTTTGGTTGCACCTACTGCGCCTACCACAGCATTCAAAGCAGGGGATAAAACTACAGATCCTCTAAGTATGTATCTTTTAGATTTGATGACTATTCCTGTCAACTTAGCAGGTTTACCAGGAATGAGTATCCCCTGTGGTTTTGATCACCAAGGCTTACCCATTGGTTTGCAGCTAATTAGTAACGTACTGCGAGAAGATTTACTGTTTCATACTGCCCATGCCTATGAACAGGCGACAGAATGGCATAAAAAACAGCCCAGTTGGTAAAACCAAACCCTTTAGGGGCGAACCGCAGTTTGTCCCTACAGGGTTTTTGAATTTAGGTGCTTATATTTCATCGGGAATCACCCACTTAGGTGGTTCAGACATCTTTTTCATTCTGGCTATCTCTGCCATTTCTAGCATTTTGTTTAAAGGAGTATCTTTAATAAAATTAGCAGCTTTATTTTGATATTCTTTGTTGGGACAGCGATCGCCTAAAATGCAGCCATTAGCGCAATCTACAGCACAATTTACCTGTTCGGGATTCATATACTCAGCCTAAAACTCATCTTTAAGCATTTTAGTATTATTTAACTATTGTGTACTGGGTGACCAAAAGAATTAGCATTTAAAACCCTAAATCTGCTTTGGCAATTTTCGCTGCTGCATACACTTCTTCATTAGGCATCTCTTCCCAATCGGTACAGCCAATCTCACGATAGAATTGAGCATCGTAGGCACGAGTACGCACCACCACAGGCATCGGCACCGCATGACCTAAAATCAAAGCCTGTTGTTTAGAATCTAATTTAGCTAAGACTGATTTTAAATTAGCCCCACCCGATACTCCCGTAAAGATCGCCTCGATATCTTTTTCATCGTTGAGTAAGCAGGTGACGCGAGTACCAATTTGAGACATCACTTCGTTGTCGATTCCTGATGGACGTTGATCTACTACCAGCAAGGTAACAAAATATTTCCGCATCTCACGAGCGATCGTCCCAAAGATAGTTTGATGAACGACACTAGAATCAAGAAACCGGTGTGCCTCTTCAATAGTAATTACTAACTGGCGGGGTTTATCAAGAGGGTTTTTAGTTTGCAGAAAATGATCGGCTTTTTTGACGTAGCTGGCATGAATCCGACGGGTAATCATATTGGTTGCCAACATATAAGACAGCATATTGGACTGAGAACCGAATTCGATGATTATGTTTTTACCAGCAGCTAAAGATTGAATCAACTGATCGATGTAGTTGTGGGGACAAGCTGAACGAATGTATTTAAGGCTGTCTAAACGCAATAATTTCCGCTGCAAGGAAGAGATTGAACCCTGGTGTCCTTGTTTGGCCTCGCAGAACATTTTAATATCTTCATTGGTCATGTTGAGCAAACGCATGATCCAAGACTTGCCATATTCGTTATATAAAATATTGGCATTATCCATTGCTGCTTCGGATAGACCTAATTCTGAAGAGACTAATTTTAGGTCTTCGATTTCAATCTGATCATAGCTGAGATAAAGTTCCTGAGCATCTCTAACCCCCCTACGTTTGGTAGATTCGGGATCGAGAGTATACATTTCTACTTTTCCAGGAAAAAGCTGACGCAATCCTTTGACGGTACTTACTTGCTTACCTTCCTTCATTGCTTCCCAGCCATACTCAGAGTGCATATCAAACATCAGGTTGACTGCTGCATCCTTGCGAATCACTCCAGATAATAGCAGGCGAGTTAAAAATGATTTACCCGTCCCAGATTTACCAAAAATTCCATTGCTTCTCTCGACAAAACGATCTAGATCGATACATACTGGTACGTCCATATCTAAAGGTTGACCGATGGAAAAGTTACGGCGAAAAGGATCGTCTTCCCAGCCAAACACGCTACGGAAGTCATGTTCAGTTGCTTCATAAACTTGGCTAAAGTGAGCTGGAATTGTCTTAACAGGTAGCAATTCCATATCAATACTAGTCTGAGGCTGTAACGAACTTAGACTAGTATTAGTCTTTTGATCAGGATCTATTGGTAAGCTAGAAAAATCGCTCTTGGTTGCGGTGGGTGTAAACATCAACATGGGAGAAAGAGCCACTGTGCCGTAAGTCCCGCTGCCAGCTAGAACATCTCTTAAAAAAGTATCTTCAATTGGGGGAGGATTAGCAATAATGCGATCGCTCGAACAGCCTAAAGATACATCGGTCAATAAGCAAAAGAAACGTGATCTAGTTCCTTGGACTACTAGGAATTTGCCGACTCGCATATCTTCCACCGATACATCTGGGTGTAATCTTACTTCTAAACCTTTGGTTAAAGAACCTTGAATAACCGAACCTAAGGGGATCTGAGAATTCATGTTTTATTTGCGATCGGGGTTTTTTTAAGCTGCGAAGCCGACTATGTTCTTGCCAATATGCAGTGTTTTTCTGCTAACTTACGCTTATTGCGCTAATTCTAGCCGATTTAGTTTTTAATATCCTATCAGATCAAAATAAAAAGTTATTATGCCAAGTACTAAAGAACTGATTTTATCTTCCATGGGCTGTGGTACATGGTCATGGGGTAATCGTCTTCTCTGGGGTTATGACCCGAGTATGGACAGTCAGCTACAAGAGGTATTTAATCTCTGCGTTAGCAATGGCGTAACTCTATTTGATACTGGTGATTCTTATGGTACAGGTAACCTCAATGCTCGAAGTGAAAAGCTATTAGGGAAATTTGACCGAGAATATCAGGGGATGAATCAAGATCAAATCTGTCTTGCAACCAAACTAGCTGCTTATCCTTGGCGGTTAACTGCAAAATCTATGGTAAATGCAGGACTCGCCTCAGCACAACGTATGGGTAGAGTAGATTTGGCACAGATGCACTGGTCAACGGCTAATTATTTTCCTTGGCAAGAATGGCAGCTGTTGGACGGTTTGGCAGATTTATATGAACAGGGAATAGTTAAGGGAATCGGACTATCTAATTATGGAACGAAGCGATTGATCAAAGTTCACCAGAAATTTAGCGATCGCCATATTCCAATCGCTACGTTACAAGTACAATACTCTTTGCTTTCTACCTATCCCGTAACTAAACTGGGCATCAAAGAAACCTGTGATGAATTGGGCATCAAATTAATTGCCTATAGTCCTTTGTGTTTGGGTATTCTAACTGGGAAATATTACCATCCTAGTGCCTATCCAAAAGGTTTACGAGGCTTGCTGTTCAAAAGACTAATCCCTGATGCCAAACCGTTGTTGGACTGTTTAAGTGCGATCGCGCAATATCTCAACAAAACGATGGCTCAAGTGGCGATTAATTGGTGTATTGCTAAAGGGACAATTCCGATTCCTGGCGCCAAAAACATCAACCAGGCGCAAGAAAATATTGCCGCTAAAGATTGGTTACTAGACGCAGGAGAAGTAGCCGAATTAGATTGTGCAGCAGCAAGGATAAATAAGCCAATGGTTCAGAATATTTTTCAAACTCGCTAAGTCACAGATTACTTAAACCCGAAGGGAAAGGGATTATTCTTCGGCAACCACAGGAAAATCTCCTGATCGTTCTGAAGGAATGGCAGCAATAATGGCATCAATTACTTTCGAGATAGGGATAATTTCTAAGCCAATGTCATCAGGTAAACTTTGCCCTTTAGGCACGATCGCTTTTTTAAATCCTAGTTTAGCTGCTTCTTTTAAACGTAATTCCATCTGGGAAACTAAACGTACCTGTCCCCCTAAACCAACCTCGCCGATTAAGACCGTACGAGGATCGACCACGCGATCTCGAAAACTAGCGACAATGGCGATCGCTACTCCTAAATCCGCAGCGGGTTCCCCTACGCCTAAACCACCAACTGAAGCCACGTAAGCATCGAGTTTTGACAATGGTACACCGACTCTTTTTTCTAGTACCGCTAATATTTGCTGTAAACGATTATAATCTATGCCTGTAGTCGAGCGACGAGGAGAAGTATAGCTAGTGGGACTAACTAAAGCTTGAATTTCTACCACCAGCGGGCGAGTTCCTTCACAGGCAACTACAATTGATGTACCAGGAGAAGCCTCGTCTCGATTACCGAGAAATAATTCTGAAGGATTATCTACTTCAACTAAACCACCTTCAGCCATTTCAAAAATGCCAATTTCATGAGTTGCACCAAAGCGGTTTTTTACCGAGCGCAACAGACGATGAGACGCATAGCGATCGCCCTCAAAATAGAGTACCGTATCGACTAGGTGTTCTAATACCCTTGGTCCAGCGATCGCGCCTTCTTTGGTAACATGACCGACAATTAGTAAGGTAATATTTTCTCGTTTTCCTACCTGCATTAATGCCGAAGTACATTCCCTGACTTGTGCCACTGAACCAGGAGAAGAAGTTAAGGCAGCAAAATGTAGGGTTTGAATACTATCGATTACTGCTACTTGAGGCTTTAATGATTCAAGTTCTCGCAATATTTCTTCTAAGTCCGTTTCGGGCATTACGTAAAGATTATTGTCTTTTTTATGAGCCGACTTACCATTTTGCTTACCGTTAGCCGCTGCGGTTTTAATATCTGCTACATCTAAACGAGAGGCTCTTAGTTTGACCTGTTGTCCTGACTCCTCTGCCGAAACATAAAGAATTCGGGGCAAACTATAAGATAATTTATTTGCTACCTGCAACAGCAAAGTCGATTTACCAATCCCTGGATCTCCACCAATCAAAACCAAAGAACCAGGAACAATACCTCCTCCTAAAACGCGATCAAATTCTCCATAGCCTGAAGGAAAACGTTCTTGAACATCGTTGTTAATTTCGGAAAATTTTAAAGAGACTCTAGGCTTTGCTGTTCCAGATATTTTATGATTGGAGCGAGTGCCAGATTGCCATCCTCCTCGACTATACCCCCCTCCGCCCGCAGCAATTTCAACTGGTTCTTCAGAAATAGTACCAAACTCGTTACATTCCTTGCACAATCCGAACCACTGACTATATTCGGCGGCACAATTGTTGCAGATATATATTTGTTTTGCTTTAGCCATTTGTTTAAATAAAATTAGAGAATTAAAGAAATAAAAAGATAAGTAAGTAAACTTTAAAGATAATACAAGTTCAATCCTAAGAAACTTTAAAAGCTTCAAAGATAAATTAAATCTGAAAAAACTGCTCAATTGTGCGAATATCACAACTATTCGCCGTAGAATAAACGTTTAGTCTAACTAAGGGTTGCCGTCACAACAGCGTATACTGTTAGGCAATTAAAATTTAACTTAAATATCAGTAATTTTACTTAAAAAAGGAGTGTATACTAACTTGGAAACTAATAAAGAAAAAATTTTAGTCGTGGACGATGAGGCTAGCATCCGTCGCATTTTAGAAACTCGCCTTTCCATGATTGGTTATGATGTAGTTACCGCTGCCGACGGTGAAGAAGCTTTAGAAACCTTTCGTACCGCTGAACCTAGTTTGGTAGTTTTGGATGTAATGATGCCTAAGCTAGATGGCTATGGTGTTTGTCAAGAATTACGCAAGGAATCAGACATTCCTATTATAATGCTAACTGCTTTAGGAGATGTCGCCGATCGCATCACTGGTTTGGAATTAGGTGCGGATGATTATGTCGTTAAGCCTTTTTCTCCCAAAGAATTAGAAGCCAGAATTCGCTCCGTACTGCGCCGAGTCGAGAAAAACGGCACACCTGGTATCCCTAGTTCAGGAGTAATCCACGTTGGTTCGATCAAGATTGATACCAATAAGCGTCAAGTGTACAAAGGTGATGAACGGATTCGTCTCACAGGTATGGAGTTTAGTTTACTAGAGCTATTGGTTAGCCGTTCAGGTGAACCTTTCTCCCGTTCAGAAATTTTACAAGAAGTATGGGGCTACACTCCTGAGCGTCATGTAGACACCCGCGTCGTAGATGTGCATATCTCTCGTCTACGCGCCAAGTTAGAAGACGATCCCAGCAATCCCGAACTAATCCTGACTGCTAGAGGTACTGGCTACTTATTTCAACGCATTCTAGAAGCAGGAGAAGAGTAAATCGAGGGATAAAGGATTAAGGTCGAGCAAATAAAGCAGTAAATAAAAAAACGATAGATCGATGGCTATCTACTTGTCTTTAAAAATCATCTAATTCTGAAAAAATCAGGACTTTTTGATGAGGAGTAATTAAAAGCTAAGAGCTAACAGCTAACAGCTAAGAGCTTCAAAAATGAGCAAATCTGACACCAATCGAATACTAAGGTTACTACCTTTCTTGGCTGGAGGATTGGGAGGTTCTTTGCTGCTGCTCAATCGCCTGTTAACAACTCAGATAACTGATTCCCAGGCGCGTTCCGATGCTTTGGGCATAATTGAAGGGGCGGTACTAATTCTGGTGGGTTTGCTTTGGCAACAGATTCAAGCGAGAACTCCTGATACCGTAGATTTGATTGGCGAAACAGGTTTAGAGTTTAGTTCCGAACTTTCCGACCTAGCCAAAACTGAGTTAGCCTGGGCTTCTCACTTGTTGCTCACTAATACCGTAACGCGATCGCTAGTAGTTTATTATGATGGCAAAACTATCCTCAGACGAGGTATTTTAGGTAAAACATCTCAAGTGAAGCCTGGCGCGATTTTGGCGAGAGTTTTAAGCAAAGGTACGCCAGTATATTTAGTCAATCTTAATCTCTATCCAGGTAAGGTAGAGTTTGACTATTTACCAGAGAATACTCAGGGCATAATTTGTCAACCAATTGGCAACAGAGGAGTTTTAATTTTGGGTGCTAACGCGCCTCGTAGCTACACCAAAAAAGACGAACAGTGGATTGAAGGTATTGCGGACAAATTAGCAGTGACTTTAGATACTAAAGATTAATAATTACAGTTGCCAAACAAAATATAAAAATTGAGCTGTTCTTGCACAACATATTTCTAGAGAAAATCATTGATCAATCTGATTTAGTATGATTGATCAATGATTTTCTCTCAACTGATTTTGAAAAATGTAGGGTATGCTGGTGAAGAAATAGCTGGAAACAAACAATATCTAAGATTAGATTCAGCTATTGAGTAAATTCACGAAGTCACAGTAAGCCCTGTCGTTTTACGGCAGAGTATCGATGACTTACAATATCATGATGTATTTGTTAGACAGAGCCTTGTAGGTATTTTGAATGAGCTATTGCCTAAATCCATCCTGTCCCAAACCTGTAAATCATCCTAAGTCAAAAATATGTCAAGCTTGCGGCTCTAAACTGCTGTTACATGGTCGTTATCATTTAGTTAAAGGTTTGGGCAAAGGCGGTTTTGGAGCTACTTTTCTGGCAGCCGATCTTGCACTTCCAGGTAAACCTTTATGTGTAATCAAACAGTTGCGACCCAACACGGATAATCCCAATTTCCTATTAATGGCGCGAGAGTTATTTGAGCGTGAAGCTAAAACTCTCGGCAAAATTGGCAATCATCCCCAAATACCTCGACTGTTGGACTATTTTGAAGATCGCCAGCAATTCTATTTAATTCAGGAGTTTGTCAAAGGCAATAATTTGCAGCAGGAAGTAAAAAAACAAGGAGTCTTAAACGAAGCAAAAGCCAGACAAGTACTCAAAGAGGTTTTGATAATTCTGAGAGATATTCATGTTCAAAAAGTGATTCACCGAGATATTAAGCCTGCTAATATCATTCGTCGCGAAATCGATGACAAATTAGTCTTAATCGACTTTGGAGTAGTCAAAAACCAGGTAAACAGTGCTGGAGCGGCGGCAAATCAAACAGCTTTAACTGCTTTTGCAGTAGGTACTCCTGGTTTTGCTCCGCCCGAACAATTAGCTATGCGTCCTGTTTATGCCAGTGATGTTTATGCTCTAGGGGTTACCTGTATATATTTAATGAGTGGAAAAGCCCCAAAAAACATGGATTGCGATCCAGTTACTGGGGATATAAACTGGTTTAAATATGTTAATGTTAGCGATAGTTTTGCAGCAATATTGAGCAATATGCTAGAGATAGCGGTTAAAAGCCGTTATAAATCTGCTGAAGAAGTATTACAGGCATTAGACATGGAAAACCATGTAGATAGCTTATCTGAAAGTATGCTGAGCTATCCGAATACAGGAAATACTAGTACCTCTATCCCAAGCAGAACGGGGATGAATTCTCGTCGTACTATTTCTAGTAGAGTGTCGCAACGCACAGATAACAAAACTACGTCTACCTCTAAATACTCTAGAACTAATTCTCGCAGAACTAATCCAAGGACTAACACAGCAATCAGCACGACTTCGTTTAGCAATGATCCTAAGACTCCTGCCAAACCAATGAAAATATCCGCAGAAGAGGTTTTAAATGCTTACTCATCGGGCAGAAAAGACTTTAGTTTGAAAGATTTAGGTATGCAAGATTTGCAAAAGGCAGACTTGTCCGAGGTAAAATTTCACGGCTCTAAATTAGTCAGAACTAATTTTCAGGGAGCTGATTTAAATCGGGCTAATTTTACTGATTCTGATGTGCGCCAAGCTATGCTACGTAATGCTAATCTAACCAAATCTTTTTTTAAATCTTCTAATTTAGAGGGGGTAGATCTAAGGGGAGCAAACCTCAGCTATGCTAACTTCACAAATACTAAGCTCAAGGGTGCTAATCTATGTGGTGCAAATCTGAGTCATACTAATCTAACCCGAGAACAGCTAGAAGAAGTTAAAACCAACTGGATGACGATTATGCCTAGTGGGAAGCGAGGATTTTGGTAAGCTTTAATGTCTTAAATAATTGAGTTATGAACAATTAGTTATATTGATTGCTTTGTTGCCCCTTTCCGCTCTACTTGGTTCGAGATGGCGATGTCAATCTATGATTTAAAACAAAAAATTAGACCCTGATTTTCTCAGAGTCGTAGCAAGTTAACTTACAGGCAATTGAAATTTAATTCTTCTATAGTTGCTCTGTGTTTGAGTGTACCAACCAGAAAAAATATGGTCTACTTGTCAACTTTTGGCACAATATCAGGACGCTCTTTATCTTCCCAGCCAGCAGGACGCTTGGAATTATACCAAGCAATCGAACCGATAGTTACAGCTGCAACAAAGCCCAATCCCATTACAGCAGTTGCAGCATAAGGAAAGTGAGGTTCATTACTAGCGACTTGTAATAAAAGATTCATAAATTTTGGTTTCCTTGGTTTTGAAGTTGCTAACAAATTTATCTTGTAACCTAGTAGATATACATCTCTCTTATTACAGATAAGCGATCAACCCAAGGATAGATTTGATGATTTTTGTCCAAGTGACTAGGTTATGGCGATCGCCTTCAAAGTTTAACTGTCCATTTGTTCTTGTAGATAAGTCTGTAGTAGACTATCGAGCCTCTCTTCAGGGCAGCATTCAATCAGGGCTTCAAATGCTTCGTATAGTTTAGCCGCACTATCGCCTAATATTGGAGTAATTCCCCAAACATCCTCAACCCACTGTTTTGGGGGCTGATCATCAAAGATCATTCGTTCTAATAATTGTTTCGCTTCAGCTTTGGTAAGAGACATAAGTTACTGTGATCCAAATCAACAATATTTCATTATTAGACAATTAAGCATCTTCGGTTGATAAGCTTAGAAAATATCAATAACTTGATCTGATCTTGGATGAACTGTGAACATGCTTGATACTTCAAATTGGTCTAATCCCTGGGCGATCGCCTTATCTCTAAACACTATCTTACTAGCGATCGCTTTTATTAGCTCAAAAAAGCTGTTGACTCCTTGGGGCATTTTAAACGGCTGGATTTTAGGAATCTTGGTTTGGGGGACTTTAGGCTGGCGCGGCTATTTGATCGTCATGCTATTTTTCTTATTAGGTTCTGGCTTGACTTTTGTCGGCATTGAGCAAAAAGAAGCTGAAGGAATTGCCGAAGAACGTTCGGGAATGAGAGGAGCAGGAAATGTCTGGAGTTCGGCACTAACCGCGACAATCTGTGCGATCGCTACTTTATTTTTTCCTTTGAGCAAAGAATTATTGCTCCTAGGCTATGTAGCTAGTTTTTGTACTAAGCTTTCTGATACTACTGCTAGTGAAGTGGGAAAAGCCTACGGTAAAACAACTTATCTCATTACCACACTGAAACCTGTTCCTAGAGGCACGGAAGGGGCTATAAGCTTAGAAGGAACGCTGGCAGGAGTTCTGTCATCGATTATTTTAGCCGTTATTGCTGGGACAATTGGCATGATTAGCCCAATCGGAATTATCTGGTGTATAGTTGCTGCCTTTATTGCTACTACCATTGAGAGCTTAGTTGGTGCAACCTTAGAATCTCGATTTATCTGGCTGACTAACGATATTGTCAATTTTATTAATACCGTAATTGGCGCGATCGCTGCGATCTTTTTAGCTTCCATTTAAATTACTCAAGTGTATCGTTTGAGTAAATGAGCATTTTCAAATAATAGATGACAAAGAACTAATAATAGCTTCAATCAGCCAAATTTATTGCTAGTAAATCTAGATTAAACAAAAAAACAATTTTGCGTCATTGCAGCACTAAGCAAGCTTTTATATTTTGCCGAACTGATAACATAAGAGCCAAAACGTTCGAGGTGAGGATTTTGTAGTTGAGCATCAAACAACCCATACTGCCGATTACGTAAATGCTCTACTAGTTTCACCATAGCTACTTTAGAACCTTCGGTAATACGATAAAACATTGATTCGCCAATGAAAGCACCTTTGATCGCGATCCCTAATATTCCCCCCGCTAATTCGTCTCCTTGCCAGGTTTCAAAACTATGCGCCCACCCAGCCTCATGTAAAGCAAAATATATATCCATTAATTCTTCAGAAATCCAGGTGCGATCGCGATCAGCACAGCCTTGACAAACTGCTTCAAAATCACGGTTTATCGCCACTGCAAACCGTTCCTGGTTAAGTACTCTTTGTAAAGATTTCGGATAGCGGAAACGATTATCCAAGGGAATTAAGCTACGCTGGCGACTAGAGTACCAGTCCAATTGATCATCTTCTGACATCAAGAAGTAGCCTTGACTATATCCTTCAATTATTGAAGAAAGATTAATTTTCATATTTTCACATTTTCACTATATTTCTAAATAGAGATGTTTAGATTTCAAAACACTTGTATCAAGTTATTAGTTATCCATGATTAATAGTTAATTAAACCAATACGAATTAAACACAACAACCCCAATTACCATGACAGACTCTGCTAAACCGATCACTCCTATTACCTTACCCGACTTACAGCATCCTGAGAAAGAAGAGGAATGGCTTAAGCAATCTTTACAGACTTGGTTGGATGAAGAGTTTTTACCCGAAGCAGTTAACGCCAAAATAGCTCAAAGGGCAGCAAAAATATTTGTTCGTCAACGTATGGAAGGAGAAAATGATCTCGGCTCACTAGTTATTGCCATTATTGCCGAAATGCGGGCTTTTGATTTTAGCCGCAGTTTTTATAGTGAATTCGCCGTTGCTAATGCAGTGAGCGATTTAATTTTAGATAGCCTAGGTATAGATCGTTGCTGTGGTGCATAATTCAGTAATTAGTAAACAATGAACAAATTTACTTGGATCAATGACTGGAAAAATCGGGCATCAGCAAATATAGATGCTGCAACAAGACGTTTGAAAGAATTGCTTCCTCTTGATTATGCAACCAAAAAAGCCGTTGGCTGGTTAAGCGTTAGCGATCAACAGGTAGCAGCAATAATAACTACGATCAGGGAAAAGCTGCCAACAACAGAAGCCTTATTAATTGGTAAACCACAGGCTGGTAAAAGTTCAATTGTTCGTGGTTTAACTGGAGTATCCGCTGAAATAGTGGGGCAGGGCTTTCGTCCCCATACTCAAAACACTGAAAGGTATGCTTATCCTTCAGAAGAACTACCTCTACTCATATTTACTGACACGGTAGGATTAGGCGACATAAATCAAAATACTCAAGATATTATCGCAGAATTGGAGTCTGAATTAGAGCAACAAACTCAACGTGCCAGAATTTTAATTCTCACTGTAAAAATCAACGACTTCGCTACCGATACCCTACGGCAGATAGCTAAAAAGTTACAACAGAATCATCCAGATGTTCCCTGTCTGTTAGCAGTTACTTCTCTCCACGAAGTCTATCCCTCAAATGTAGAAGATCATCCAGAATATCCACCTGATTACGAAGTAGTTACCCGCGCTTTTGCAGCAATCAAACAAGACTTTAATGAACTTTGCAATCGCGCTATTCTAATTGACTTTACCCTCGAAGAAGACGATTATCATCCGACTTTTTTTGGCTTAGAAGCACTCACGGAAGCTCTAGCAGATTTACTTCCTGAAGCTGAATCACGAACCATTTATCAGCTACTTGATCACAATGCCGGCGAGGAATTGGGCAATCTTTATCGTGATACTGCCCGACGTTATTTGGTAGCCTTCTCAACCATGGCTGCAACGTTAGCTGCTGTCCCGTTACCCTTTGCTACTATGCCTGTTCTAACAGCTCTGCAAGTCTCTTTAGTTGGATTGTTAGGGAAACTGTACGGGCAAACTCTGTCCCCTTCTCAAGCTGGTGGAATAGTTAGCGCGATCGCTGGTGGTTTTTTTGCTCAAGCGATCGGTAGGGAACTAATCAAGTTCATTCCTGGTTTTGGTAGCGTTATCGCAGCATCCTGGGCCGCAGCCTATACTTGGTCACTTGGAGAAGGAGCTTGCGTCTATTTTGGCGATTTGATGGGAGGCAAAAAACCTGACCCCAATAAAATACAGTCCGTCATGAAAGAATCTTTCGCCTCTGCCAAAGAACAATTTAAAAATATCCAACAGTAATAATTTTGACTTTTAGCGAATCTCTTTAAGTCTTGTTGTGCAAAGCCT